>CAZZLC010000018.1:0-22117 GCA_964655065.1 uncultured Enterobacteriaceae bacterium
GGCCCTCGCTTCGCCGGCCGGTTGCGTCTTTCGGCGCTTCGCGCCTGCAAGACGCTACTTGTGACGAAAAACGATCCGCCCCTTCGTCAAGTCGTACGGCGACACCGCCACCGTCACCCGGTCCCCGAGCACCACCCGGATCCGATACCGCCGCAACTTGCCGGCCAAGTGCGCGTGCACCTCGGTCTCGGCATCGGTCTGCACCAGGAAGTGCCCCCCAGGGAACACCTCCTTGATGATTCCTTCGATCTCAATCAGGTCGTCAGACGCCAAACTTCGAATCACTCCGTTGTCCAGCGAGCTAACGTCGCGGGCGGCGGTCGTCACTGGTGCGCTTGCGCGAGGTGGCACGATGCTGCGGCGCGTCGGGCGGATAGACCTCGCGGACCCGCGCCCTGAACGCCTCGAAGGATCCCTCGAGGATGGCACTGCGCATCTGAGCCATGAACTGCTGGAACCACGCGATGTTGTGGACCGAGATCAGCGTGGCCGACAACACCTCGCCGACCCGCAGCAGGTGGTTGAGGTAGGCCCTGGTGTGGGCCTGACACACGGGGCAGCGGCAGCTCGTGTCGATGGGGTACATGTCGCTGCGGTAGCGCTTGTCGGACAGCCGCACACGACCCCCCCAGGTCCACGCCACCCCCGACCGGGCGTGCCGGGTCTGGATCACACAGTCGAACATGTCGACCCCGCGCGCCACGGCCTCGACGAGATCGATGGGACGACCAACCCCCATGAGGTACCGCGGACGCTCGACGGGAAGGTGCGGGGTGGTCACGTCGAGCACGGCCATCATCTCCTCGTGACCCTCCCCGACGGAGAGCCCGCCCACCGCGTAGCCGTCGAAGTCGAGCTCCACGATCTGCTCGGCGGACCGCTGGCGGAGCTCGGGAAAGCTCGCTCCCTGCACGATGCCGAACAACGCCTGGTCGTCTCGGTCGTGCACCCCGCGACAGCGCGCCTCCCACCGCGTGGTCCGCTCGACCGACGCCGCGACGTACTCCCGCGAGGTGTCGAACGCGACACACTCGTCGAAGACCATCGCTACGTCGGCCCCGAGATCCATCTGGATCTGCATCGAGCGCTCGGGCGACAAAAAGGTCTTGCGCCCGTCGACCTCGTACTTGAAGTGCACCCCCTCCTCGGTGACCTCCTTGTCGAGCGAGAACACCTGAAACCCGCCAGAGTCGGTGAGGATGGGCAGCGACAGGCCCATGAACGGATGGAGGCCCCCGTGCTTGCGGACGAGCTTCTCTCCTGGCCGCTGGGAGAGGTGGTAGGTGTTCGCCAGCACGATCTGCGCCTCGGTGGGCCCGACGAGATCGGCAGGGACCGCGCGAATGGCCCCCTGGGTGCCCACGGGCATGAACACGGGGGTCCGCACCACGCCGTGGGGCAGCTCGAGAGTGGTGGCGCGCGCACGACCGTCAGCGCCGTCGACCTGAAAAGGAAAGCGGTTCACAGCCGTCTCCCTAGTGTGCCCCGGGACTTGCGGCCTCCTTCCAGGATGCCCGCCCCACGTCCGAAGCAAGGATGGCAAGATCCACTCCCGGCGACCGATGTCGGGGCAGGATGCGTAGGATGGACGTGGACGCGAGCCGAAAGACCCCATCGCCTCCCCCCTCGCCCCTCGAACCTGGTTCGAGGATCGCGGACTACTGGTCCGTGGGCGCCCGTTGGGCGATTCACGGAGACGTACACTTCCACGGCGCGACGTCCGAGCTCGAGTGCGACGTCGCCGCCTGGCGGTACCAGGGCAGTCAGCCGCTCCCGAAGTTCCTCGACGCACTGGATGCAGACCGCCAGCGGTTCACCGCCCTCGTCCACCCCCAGATCTGCCGCACCTTCGACATCGGCCGGATCCCGAACGAGCTCACCTGCTACTGGGTCCAGGAGTCGCCGGGCGGGGTCCCCCTGCTGCAGCACCTCCACGAACGCTCGGTGGTCGTTCCCGATCTCACGGTCCACATCGCACTGCAGATCGCCCTCGGCATCGACGCCATCCACCGGGCCGGACTGGTTCACGGCGACCTCGACCCGGAGTTCGTGAAGATCCTCGGCAAGGACCGCGTGAAGCTCTCGTGGGGCGGACTGGCCGTGCGCCTCGAGCAAGCGGGGCTCGACACGGGACGAGGCCCTACCCGCTCGCTGGCCGAGATCGCCCCCGAGACGCTCCGCGACCGCAGCATCGATCCCCGATCGGACGTCTACAGCTTCGCGGCCCTGCTCTACCGCATGTTGGCGGGGACCTCCCCGTTCTTGGTTCGCCGCAACGGACCTCCGCCGGGGCTGGACCCGAGCGAGGCCCTGGAGAGGCTGCCCTCGGCCGTCCCCCCGGCGCTGACCGGGCCGCTGACGGCCTCGCTGGGTCGGGATCCCGCCAAGCGACCTACGATGACGGAGTGGATCGAAGCGCTGCGAGTCGCGGAGCGCCAGCTCGCCCCGAGCCCCGGAAAGTGGCGCTCGGAGGAAGCCCCGCGTCGCGGCTCCGAGACCCCCGCCCCGGTCCGGACGGTCCCGAGCGCGCCCCCCGCGCCGAACGGAAAGTCATCGAACCTGCGCATCGACTCGACGATCGGCAACGTCCCCCGGTCGGGCCGCACCGCGAGCCCGGTGATGGCCCGACGCAACGGAGCGGGGTCGCCGCCCCCCTCGCCTCCCCCGGTGAGCGGAGGCACCGTGCGACCGCAGGGCATCGCCGCCGGAAGCGTCCCCCAGCTTCCCGCTCGCGTCGTCCGCGCGCCACGGGGACCCTCGATCGCGTCCCACCTCGCGGCAACCAGCCTCATGGCCCTCCTCGTGCTCGGCGGCGTCTCCATCATCGCCACCATGATGGATGCCCCGGCCCCGGCCACGGAGATCGCCGAGGTCCCCCCCACGGAGACCGTGGTGCCCGCGATTGTGACCCTCGCCACGGATCCGCCGGGCGCCACCGTCTACGAGGACGAAGAGGTGATCGGCACCACCCCGATGGAGGTGGTGCTCGACGCCCGACCGCGCTCGGAGTTTCGCGAGTTCCGCCTCGAGCTCGAGGGCTACGCGTCGCAGAGCGTCCGTCAGCCCTGGGTCGAGGAGAACACGCTGCGCCAGTGGGTGCTCACCCCCGAGACCTCACGCATCGTGCCCGTGCCCGTGCCTGTCCACGTCGGGCCCGAGTGGCCCCTCGAGGTCCCGAGTGACGACGCGGACGAAACCAACGTACCAGACCCCCGCAAGGAACGATGATCTTCCTGGTTGGGCTCCTCGGGAGCCCCGTGACGACGGACGCCGCCCAGGCCGCACCTCTCGAGGCCGATCTCGCCGAGGAGGCACAGCTCCACTTCACGCTCGGGCTACAGGCCTATCGGGCCCGCAAGTTCCCCACCGCCCTAGCCCACCTGCTGCAGTCGAACCGGCTCGCCCCCAACTCGAACACCGCGTTCAACGTGGCCCTCTGCTACGACCGGCTCGCCCAACCCGCGCAGGCGTGGCGGTTCTACGCGGCCTCGCTCCAGGGCACGGAAGCCGACCGCGACGCCGAGGCCGCGATGGCCCGACTCGCCCCGCTCATCGGTCGCCTGTCGATCGACAGCGACCCGCCGGGCGCCCGCGTCTACGTCGGGCGACGGGACCTCGGCGAGCGCGGCACCACCCCGCTGGTCCTCGCGCTGAAGCCCGGTCACCACGAGCTCATCGTCGAGTACGACGGCTACCTGCCCGTCCAGTTCGGACGCGAGCTCGAAGGGGGCGACGCCGACTCGGTGGCCGTGCCCTTGACCCCGGGCACCACCCCTCGAGAGGAGCGGTGGATGCGATCCACCGTGACCTACGACGGCGAGGTGATCGTGGTCGCCGAGCCGGAGGGGTGCTCCTGGCTCCCGAGCCGCGGCTCCCTGGACCTCGGTACCGCGGCTCCCGCCATCGACGCCGTCCCCGCCATCGTCCACGCCCCGGGCTCCCGACTCCTCGTCGATCACGACGTCGACTTCGCGCTCGACGTCACCGTGAGCGGGCGTGACGGCGTCGTCACCACCCGGACCCGGCTCGGGCTGACTCGCTCCGCCTCCCTGGAGGACGCCACGGAGGTTCGTCAGTGGGCCCTGCCGACGTGCACGCGCGACGCCGGTACGGCCGACGCATCCGCCACCACGGCCAGGCTCCAGGGCCTCCCGAAGTCGCTTCGACGGGCCACGGTGGCCGTCCTGGCGGAGCTCGCACCCGCCATGGCAAGCGATGCCGCCATCAGCTGCGGCAAGGGGTCGTGTCGGCGCTTCGTCGAGGCGCTGCTCGTCGACGCCGTGCCCGCGGGAGAGGGTCGGACCGGCAAGTAGTGCGAGCCCTGGACCAGCCGATTTCGATTAAGCCTACGCGATGGAGCTCTTGTTCGAGACCATCGCGGGTCTCTCGGGGGGCGCGTGGCTGACCCTCGCCGTGGTCGGCGCCGCCACCCTCACCATGGCCCGCGAGCGACTCTCCCCCGACGTGGTCCTCTTCGGTGCGCTCTGCGTTCTGGTGGTCGCGGGGGTCCTGACTCCCCCCCAAGCCCTGCGGGGCTTCTCGCACCCGGCCATCTTCACCATCGGCGTGCTGCTGGTGGTCGCGGGGGCGGTGCAAGAGACCGGAGCCCTGCGGCTCGTCCAGGGTTCGTTGTTCGGACGTCGTGCACAGCCCGGGTCGGTGCTCCTTCGGCTCATGCTTCCCACTGCGGCGCTGTCGGCGTTCCTGAACAACACCCCGATCGTCGCGATGCTGATCCCCGTCGTCCGGAGCCACGCCAAGTCCATCGGGCTTCCGCCGTCGAAGCTGCTGCTCCCGCTCGCGTGGGCGGCGATGTTCGGCGGCACCTGTACGATGATCGGCACCTCCGCCAACCTCGTCGTGCAGGGCATGCTCGCGGAGCAGGGAATCGACTCGGTCGGCATCTTCGACATCGCGCTCGTCGGCATTCCGACCACGATCGTGGGCATCGTGTACCTCGTCACGGTGGGCTACCGGCTCATCCCGGATCGGACGGCGGCACTGTCCACCGCACGAGCCGAGGTCCGCGACTACCTCGTCGAGCTCCAGGTCGCCCCCGACTCGCCCCTCGTCGGAGCCACCGTCGAGGACGCCGGCCTGCGGTCCCTGCCGGGCCTGTTCCTCGCCCGGATCCGTCAGCCCGACGGCACCCTGCTCACCGCGTTCGCCCCGAGCTACCGGCTGCACGCGGGCGATCTGCTGGTGTTCACGGGGGTGGCGACGACGGTTCAGGACCTGTTGTCCCAGGTGCCCGGCCTCAAGCCGGTCGACGAGCCGGTCCAGCTCTTCGAGCAAGAGCTCTACGAGGTGGTCATCAGCCACCGCTCTCCGCTCGTGGGTCTCACGGTCCGTGACGCGGACTTCCGCCGCCGGTTCAATGCCGCCATCATCGCCGTCCACCGTCAAGGCGCGCGAATCGACCAGAAGATCGGGGACATCGTGCTCGAACCGGGCGACACGCTCATGCTGTGGGCGTCGGCTGGCTTTGGGCGCAACCACCGCAGCTCGCCGGTCTTCTACCTCATCGGGGCCCTCGGCGAAGCGGGCACGCCACGATTCGCCAAGGCCCGGTTCGTCGTCGCCACGATGGGCGTGATGGTGCTGGTTCCCGCCTTCACCGACGTCCCGCTCCTGGTGACCGGCATGGGCGCCCTGGTGGTGTTGTTCGTGGGAAACTGCCTCACCGTGCGAACGGCCCGCAGCAGCGTGAACGGACCGGTGTTGGTGATGATCGGCAGCGCCATCGGACTGGCCTCCGCCCTCGAGCACAGTGGCGCCGCCGAGGCGCTCGCCACGATCCTGCTCACGCTGACGGCCCCCCTGGGCCCCTGGGGCACGCTGGCCGCGGTCTACGTCCTCGGCGTCACCCTCGCGGCGTTCGTGAGCAACGCGGCAGGTGCCGCGCTGGTCCTCCCGGTCGCGCTCGAGGCAGCCTCGATCGGCGGTCACAGCCCGGTGCCCTTCGCCATCGCCATCGCGATGGCGGCATCCGCGGGCTTCTCGACCCCGATCGGCTGCCCCCCCAACCTGCTGGTGTACGGACCCGGGGGGTATCGCTACCTCGACTTTGCCCGCGTCGGACTCCCGCTGAACGTCCTGTTTCTGGTCGTGACCGTCGTCCTCGTGCCCATTTGGTGGCCCTTCGGCTGACCGGGCGCTACCCCGGGAGACTCCGCTCGGGAGTCCACCATGTCGGCGACCGTCACCCCCGAGGCCACGCGGACCGCGACCGTGGCGAGCCTCGTGTCCATCTTCGTGTTGGTGTTCAGCATTCCGGCCTTTGGGCTCGGAATCTGGTCGGTCGCCATCGTCGACATCGTGTTCGCCGCGCTCTACTTCGTCCCGGTCGTCCTGGCCCAACAGCTCGGTCGCCCCTTCCTCGCCGCCAACTTCCTGTGCGCGACGGGGTGCCTGCACATCGGGATCGTGGTGGCGGCGACGAACGGGCTCGGGGGACTCTCCATCGTCACCGTGCTGCTCGTGCCGGCGTGCGCCACCCTCACGATGAGCCCCCGGATGGGCTGGATCTGGCTCGTCATCGCGATGGGAGTCCTCGCCGTCATCCACGGGTCAGCGCTCCATCGCGCGTTCGACTCCGTCGTGGTCTCTCCGTGGTCCAGAGGCTGGGTCGCCATCGGCATGCTCGCCACGACGGGGGCCCTGGTGCAGGCCGCGGTCGCCTCCTTCGCCAGTGAGCGACTGAAGGCCGAGGCGGCCCTCGACGAGACCCTGCAGTCGCTCGAAGACCGCGTGATCACCCGCACCGCAGAGCTCGAGCTCGAGGTCGAGCAGCGACGTGCCGCCGAACATCGGGCCGCGCAAGCCAACCACGCGAAGACCTCGTTTCTCATGAACATGAGCCACGAGCTGCGCACGCCGCTCAACGCGATTCAGGGCTACGCCGAGCTGGTCGGGGAGGAGCTCGGCGACGTGTCGGGGGTTCCCGACCACCTGCGGCGCGACCTCGACCAGATCACGGCCGCGTCCGCCCACCTGCTGGGCCTCATCGACAACATCCTCGAGTACGCCCGCGTGGAGGCGGGGCAGATCGAGATTCACCCCACCGAGCTCGAGGTCGCTCCGCTGGTCGAGGAGTGCGCCCGCCTGCTCCAACCCGTGCTCGCCAACCGGAACAATCGCCTGGAGCTGCGGCTCGACAGCGCGGGCTCGATGTGGGCGGACCCCGCTCGGGTGCGGCAGATCCTCATCAACCTGGTCTCCAACGCGAGCAAGTTCACGGAGACCGGGTGCGTGACCCTCGCGGCCGGAATCGACGGTGACACCGCCTGGATCGAGGTCCACGACGAGGGACCGGGAATCGAGCCCGAGCTGCTCCCGCGGGTGTTCGAGCGCTTCACGCGGGGCTCGGAGGTCCACGTGCCGGGAACCGGGCTCGGGCTGGCGATCTCGCACGACCTCGCCAGCCGGATGGGCGGTCGGCTGGAGGTGCGGTCGACGCTCGGCGAAGGGAGCACCTTCCGCCTGGCCCTCCCCGCTCGCCCTCCCTCGTGACTCCACGTCTCGGGTCTTGAACCCGGACCAGGCGTGCGCAGATTTCCGAAGAGAAGCGGGGGAACCGACGCGACCCGAGAGCGCGGGTCGGCGACTCCCCCTCACGACCACAACGGGTCCCACAAGGGGGGACGATGCAGTTCAAGTTCACGTTGAAGGCTCGCGAGGCGGTCGCGGAGGCCGAACGCCTCGCGGTCCGACTCGGAAATCCCGAGATTCGCCCTGGGCACTTCCTCACCACGCTCGTCACGCAAGAAGACAGTGTGGTCGAGCGGATCGCCAACTTCGTCGGCGTGCCGGCGGCCTCGATCGCCCGTGAAGCCGCCCAGCTCGTGGAAGCCTACAGCCGGGTCAGCGGAGGCAGCACGCCTCGGCTGTCCCGGGAGGCCACGGCGGTGCTGGAGGCCGCACGCGACGACGCCAAGCGACGGGGCGACACCCACATCTCCGCCGAGGTGCTGTTTGCCGCCCTCGCCGCCGGATCGTCCAAGACCGGCCAGGCGCTGCGGGCCCTCGGCTTCGCGGCCGAACGGCTCGAGCCGGCGATTCAACACATTCGCGGCGGACGACCGGTCACCGACGAGAACCCCGAGGCGAACTACGAGTCGCTGGAGAAGTACACCCAGGACCTGACCGCAGAGGCCGAGCAGGGCAAGCTCGATCCCGTCATCGGACGCGACGAGGAGATCCGCCGCGCCCTTCAGGTGCTGGCGCGCCGGACCAAGAACAACCCCGTGCTGATCGGGGATCCCGGCGTGGGAAAGACGGCGATCGTCGAAGGCATCGCGCAGCGCGTGGCCGACGGTGACGTACCCGACTCGCTGAAGGGCAAGCGCGTACTCGCGCTCGATCTGCCCGCCTTGCTCGCCGGCGCGAAGTACCGCGGGGAGTTCGAGGAGCGCCTCAAGGCCGTGATCTCCGAGATCGAGGCGGCCGAGGGCCGCGTGATCCTGTTCATCGACGAGCTCCACACCCTGGTCGGCGCGGGCAAGACCGAGGGTTCGATGGACGCCGGCAACATGCTCAAGCCGGCCCTGGCCCGGGGTCGCCTGCGCACCATCGGGGCGACCACGCTCGACGAGTACCGCAAGCACCTCGAGAAGGACAAGGCGCTCGAGCGACGGTTCCAGCCCGTGATGGTCACCGAGCCGTCGGTGGCGTCGACCATCCAGATCCTCCGGGGGATCAAGGAGAAGTACGAGACCCACCACGGCATCCAGATCACCGACGAGGCGGCGGTCGCAGCCGCGGTGCTCTCCGACCGCTACATCACGGACCGCCAGCTCCCGGACAAGGCGATCGACCTCATCGACGAGGCGGCGAGCCGGATCAAGATGGAGATCGAGTCGAAGCCGGCCGACATCGACCGGCTCGAGCGCCGCATCGCGAGCTTGCAGGTCGATCTGGTGTCGATCAACCGCGACGCCGACGCTGGCGACCGCAACAGTCAGGAGCGCCTGAAGCAGACCGAGGCCGAGATCGCCGACCTACAGGCCCAGCTCGACAGCCTTACCGGTCGTTGGCACAGGGAGAAGGCGCACATCGAGAGGATCGGCGAGCTGAAGGAGCGCGTCGACACCCTGTCGTTCGAGTCCGAGCGGGCCCAGAGGGAGGGGGACTTCGAGAAGGCGAGCCGCATTCGCCACGGTGAGATCCCCGAGATCCAGCGCAAGCTCGAGTCGACCAAGGCGGAGCTCGCACAGCTGCAAGCCGACGGCTCCATCTTGTCCGAGGTCGTCGCCGAGGACGACATTGCCCGGGTGGTGAGCAACTGGACCGGAGTGCCGGTCAACCGCCTCAAGCAGTCCGAGATGGACCGTCTCCTGCAGATGGAGGAGAACCTCCACACGCGGGTCGTCGGTCAGGACGAAGCCGTCATCGCGGTCTCGCGGGCGGTTCGACGCTCGAGGGCGGGACTGCAGGACGTGAACCGGCCCATCGGCAGCTTCCTGTTCCTCGGTCCCACCGGGGTGGGCAAGACCGAGCTCGCCAAGGCCCTGGCGGAGTTCCTCTTCGACGACGAGCAGGCGATCGTGCGCATCGACATGTCCGAGTACATGGAGAAGCACTCGGTGGCCCGACTCATCGGGGCCCCGCCTGGGTACATCGGCCACGACGAGGGCGGCCAGCTCACCGAGGCCGTGCGACGGCGGCCGTACTCGATCGTGCTCCTGGACGAGATCGAGAAGGCGCATTCCGACGTGCTCACCGTGCTGCTCCAGCTGCTCGACGACGGCCGGCTCACCGACAGCCGGGGTCGGACGGTCGACTTCAAGAACACGGTCGTGATCATGACGAGCAACATCGGCTCGCACCGCATCCTCGAGGCGGCAGGCGATCGGGCCAAGGCGGTGGCCGCCGTGGAGTCGGAGCTCCTCGCCCACCTCCGGCCGGAGTTCCTGGCGCGCATCGACAACCGCATCGTGTTCGACGGCCTGAAGCGTCAGGACATGGACGCCATCCTCGAGATCCAGCTCCGCCGCATCCGTCGACTGCTGGAGGGCCGCGAGCTCGGGCTTCGGCTCACGCCGGCCGCGCGCGCGATCCTGACCGAGGAGGGCTACGATCCCGCGTTCGGTGCCCGGCCGCTGAAGCAGGTCCTCACCCAGCAACTCCTCGATCCTCTGAGCTCCCTGATCATCGAAGGTCGGTTCGTCAAGGGAGACACCGTGATGGTCGATGCCCGAGATGGAGAGCTCGTCTTCGAGGGCTCGTCGTCCGCGGGGTGAACCCCGTCGGCGTGCTGCCGATGCGTAGAGTTCTGGATAGGCAATGGTGCCTCGGTCCCGGGTAGGTCGCATGTCCATGACTCCCTCCCCACAAGACGGTTCCGGTCGCTACCTCGCGACGGAGCGTCTGGGCGAGGGCGGCACCGCGGAGGTGTGGCGGGCCTGGGACCGGCACTCCGAGCGATGGTGTGCGCTCAAGGTGCTGTTCAAGCGCTTTGCCGAGAAGAAGTCGGCCCGCCGGAGGTTCATCGAGGAGGGCCGGATGGTCATCCGGCTGAACCACCGCAACGTGATCGAAGCCTGGGACCTCGTCGAGGATGCAGTCCAGCCCTTCCTCGTGATGGAGATCGCGGAGGGGGGATCGCTGCGCGACTGGGTTCGCCGCCACGGCCCGATGCCGCCCCGCCTCGCGGTGGACGCTGCCATCCAGATCAGCAAGGGCATCGGGGCCGCGCACGAGATGGGGGTGATCCACCGCGACGTGAAGCCCCACAACATCCTGCTGACCCGCAATGGCCTGTGCAAGGTCACGGACTTCGGCATCGCGCAGCTCATCCGTCAGGACGGGACCACTGACGTGCCCGACTGGACCAAGACGCACCTCAACGAGTCCCGCAGCATCGCCGGCACGCGCGGCTACATGGCGCCCGAGCAACGCACCAACGGGCTCGCCGCCGACCAGCGCACCGACGTCTACGGCATTGGCGCCACGTTCTACACGCTGCTCACGGGACGCGTCGACACGAACCTGTTCGCGGTCGACCAGGACCCCGGGCTGATGGAGGGCGTTCACCCACACCTCGTCCCCGTGGTCGTCCAGGCGACGAAGTTCCGCGCAGAAGAGCGGTACCAGAACGTGAGGGATCTCCGTCGCGCGCTGTTCGACACGCGCGACCTGCTCCCCTCGGTCCCCCCTGGCTCACCGGGGCTCGCCCCACAGCTCGCCCCCGAGGTGAGCGGCCCCAACGACAGCCGCTACTCGGACCCCTCGACCCACCACTCGGGCTCCACGTCCGGCGGATTCGGGTCCCTCCCCCCGGGCTCGCTGCCGCCCAGGTCGCTGCCCCCAGGCTCGCTGCCCCCGGGCTCGCTCCCTCCGGGGGCCCCGCCCGTCCCGGGGGCCCCCATCGCCCAGCACGCGGTCGAGCCGGGCAGAACGCCGATGTCGTCTCGCAGCTCGCGGCCCCGCACGAACCTGATCCTGAGCGACGCTCGCGACGAAGACGTCCGCATCTCGAACCGGCCGCGACAGCGCACCCGACCCATCATCGTCGCGGCGACGCTCCTGGGCATTCTCGTCTGCGGGCTCACCCTCGACAAGCTCTGGGTCGCGACGGCCAAGGGAAGCTGCGCCAGGGCACAGCGGGCCCTCCTCGTGTACGCGATGCGGAACCCGGCGGTCACCGACGAGGCCGCAGTCGACACGAACCTCGACCAGCAGCTCAAGAAGCTCGTCGCCACCCAGAGCAATCCCCGTGAGACGGTGCTGGCCGGGCGTCGCTACCTGCAGCGGCTCGAGTCGCTGGAGCGGCGGCCCGCCCCGGTGCTGCGTGCGAGCAAGGAGATCGACGAGCGCCTCTCGCTGCTCGAGCGCCGGCTCGAGCGCTGGTGGAGGCGGGCGCAGTTCCCCGGGCTCGTGGTCAGCCTCCGCCTCGAGACCCACCCGCCGGAGCCACCTCGCCCTCGAAAGTGACCCGACAGGGCAGCGGTGCGTGGTCGAGCACCACCGACCAGCTGGCCACCGCGTGCATCCTCGCCCGTTCGTCCCCGTCCATCTCGAGGTTGACCTCGAGCTTGCCGACCGAAACGGGATTCGTGTTGCTCTGCCAGCCGATCTTCTCGCCATCCACGTGGAACGTCATCTTTCCCTGTGGGTCGGCGCGGACGTTCTCCTTGACGCGCTGCGCCGCATCGTCGTCGAGCGACAGCAGCACGTAGGGAACCATGAACAGGTCCATCCGAACGCTGGCATCGGTCACGTCGTCGGTCGTCCCGAGCACGGTGCGCCCAGCCCGGATCTCGAGATCGCCCGGCGTGGTCAGGGTGGCGGGCAGACCCGCATCGACCGCCGGGTCCCCGGTGAGCTGGGTCGTCACGAGAAAGCCGCCGCGCTCGTCCGACCAGTCGGCCTGCAGCCCCACGTCGGCGAGACGGGCCTCGAGGAGGGGCCGGGCCTCGGGACAGCCCGAGAACCGCCAGGTGATCTCGCTGCCCCTGGCCTGGCGTCCCGCGACCCCGAACCCGAAGGTGACGACATACGCGAGGGTGACCACGATCACCCCGAGCACGGGCATCAGCACGAGAGCCATGCCCAGCAGGGGTCTCGTGGGATGGCGCGGATCGGGGGACTCACCGCCGTCGGGCGGGCTCGAATCGGAATCGCTCATCCGGCTGCGGTAAGCTCCCCGTCTGCGTTCAGCAACCGGAGAGCCCTTGGCCGGAGCGGACCCCCGAGACGCCGTCGACTTCGCCCCCCAACACCACGAAGCACTTCGCATCGCCGTCGCTGACGTGTCGTGGCTGCTCGGCCGGGGCTACGCCGATGTCGCTGCGGTGACGGTGGTCGGCGACCGCTTCCAGCTCACCAAGCGCCAGCGCATGGCGGTGCGACGCGCCGCTGCCGCCCCTCGCGAGGCGGAGCTCCGCCGGGCCCGTCGAAGAGAGTCCCTCGCCGGCCTCCGGTTGAAGATCGACGGATTCAACCAGATCGTGACCACGGAGCGGGCGCTCGCCGGTGGGACGGCCTTCGTCGGCCAGGACACCGCCGTCCGCGACGTGGCGAGCGTTCACGGAACCTGGCGGCGCACCGAAGGCACGGCCCACGCTCTGGACCTCCTCTGTCAGGCCCTCGTCGACGTCGAGCACGCCCACTGGGTCCTGGACGCCCCCATCTCGAACTCGGGCCGCCTCGCCGACCTCGTCCGCCGATCCTGTGCCGCCCACGGCGTTCCCTGCCAGGTCGATCTCGAATCCCACGCCGATGCCGCGCTGCTCGAGCTCGACGGGGTCCTCGCGAGTGCGGATGCCGCCCTGCTCGACCGCAGCCCCGGCTGGGCCCCGCTCGCCGAGCGCGTCCTCCGCAGTGCCGGCGTGCCCCTGCTCGACCTCTCGACCCGCCCCTCGCCCGCCTGACTCGGAGGACCCTTGGCGCGACGCAAGCTCGACGGAAGAATCGCCATCGTGACGGGAGCCGCGCGCGGGATCGGCCGCGCCACGGCACTCGCTCTCGCTGCGTCAGGGGTCCGGGTGGCGCTGACCGACATCGACGAGGAGGAGCTCGATCGCACGGGCGCCGAGCTGGCCGAGGGGGGCGCCACGGTCGTCACCTACCCGCTCGACGTCACCGACCTCGACGCATTCCGCGGCATCGTCGCACGAACGGCCTCGGACCTCGGGGCCGTGCACATCCTCGTCAACAACGCCGGCATCATGGCCGTGGGGCGCTTCGTGGACACGGATCCCGCGCTCGACGACAAGATGATCGACATCAACCTCCGCGGGGTGCTCAACGGCGCTCGCGCCGCCCTGCCCGTCTTCGAGCAGCAAGGCGCAGGGCACCTGGTGAACATGGCGAGCAGCGCGGGCAAGATCGCAGGTCCCGGGGGCAGCGTGTACTGCGCTACGAAGCACGCGGTGGTCGGGTTCTCCGAGGCCCTGGTCGCGGAGTACGAAGACTCGCCCGTCGACGTCAGCTACGTGATGCCGGGGCTCGTGCGCACGGACCTCACCGCCGGTGCTCCCGCCATGCGATATCCACCGCCCCTCACGCCGCGTGACGTGGCGGAAGCGGTGGTCTACGCTCTGCAGACCGGCAGGCCCGAGGTCTTCGTGCCCGGCTTCGCGCGCACCACTGGGATCCTCCCGGCCGTCCTCCCCCGCGGCGTGATGCGGCGCATCGGCAAGTGGTTCGGCCTCGACGACGTCTTTCGGGTCGACGCCGAAGCTCGGCGAGCCTACCGCGAGCGCATCGCGCGTTGATCATCGCCGCCGCTCGGCGAGCAGGCGGGATTGCAGAGCGAGCGCCTCGTCGAAGGCCATGGCGGGCAGGGACACCACGCTGCCCGCGACCCTCACCTGCAGGATCCCCAGGCCATAGCGGCGCAGAATGGGACCCTGGACCACCGCCGTGCTCTGCAGCTTGTCCCGGGAGAGCAGCCAGGTGCGGCGATCGAGGTACCCGCGCCGGCTCACGATCAGCTGTTCGTCGAGCGCCCAGCCTTGGTAGCGGTGGTCGAGGATCGCGTTGCCGATCGCGAGCGGCACGAGCAGCAAGGCAAGCAGTCCCCACGGCTGGAACCACCAGGCCACGAGGCCCGCGAAGAGGGCACTCTGGGTGACGGCAGCGGCGACGGAGCGCACGAGGGCGAGCCGGTGGGGCGGCGTGAGCGAAAGCTCGGTGGAGCGAAAGCCCCGGACGTGGGGCATCGCGGCCTCCACGACGGCGTCGACGTGGACAGGCTCCGCGTAGGGGACCATGGCCTCGGACTGTTGGGTGCCGTCACCCCCCTCACGCGCCGCGGCCGTCTCGATCGTGACGGATGCAAACCCGAAGAGACGCCGGAGCCACGGCTCGACGATGGAGACGAGCTGCACCTTGGACAGGCGAAGCACGGCCTGCCGCGTGGTCAGCAGTCCCTGACTGGCCACGAGCGCCGATGCCGTGCGACGCAGCGTGAAGCCGTGGTGGGTCACGACCGCGGAGACCGTGCCCACGATCCACGCCCCGCTTCCCAACGCAACCAGCAGCGCGAGCCCGCCGAAGCCCGAGAATCCACGCGTGGCCTCCTCGACCTGGCCGGGCGGTCCCACGGCGAACGCGTCGATCAAGAGTCCCAGGAGGACCGCGATACCGCTGAAGCGCATCGCGGTGGCCCCGAAGCGGAGCAGGGACACGACGCCGTTCTGGACGACGACCTCGCCGAGCTCCTCCTCCTCGGTGGAGGCCTCGCCGCGAGCCTGCTCGAGCCTCGAGATGAGCGCCTCGGCCTCTTCGACCGAGAGGGCGGACAACATGCCCTCGACGTCGGTGCCCGACGCGGTCTCGATGCGCACCTCGACGAGCCCGGACAGCCGGTGGAACACGTTGCGCACCATCTCGAGGTTCTGAATGCGCTGGGCCCCGATCACCCGGGTCTGCCGGTTCAGGAGCCCGTGCGCGAGCTCCAGGCGATCGCCCGCCACGCGGTAGCGCAGGGTCAGGAAGTGTACGACCGTGTTGCCCACGGCGAGCGCGAAGAACGTGAGGACGATGAACAGGTCGACGAGGCCCTCGCGTCCGCCCCGACCGAGAAACGCGGCGAGGAGCAGGGGCCACACGCTCCGCAGGGTGGCCCACGTTCGCGGGACCAGGTTGACGACGAGCGACATCGGCTGGAGTCGGCGCCACACGAGCCACGGGTCGGAGACAGCCGCCTCAGACACCGTCGTCACCGCGGCGCGCGCCCGCCACCAGTCGGTCGCGCAGCGACTCGGCGTCGGCCCGGATCAGACCGGGCACGACACCGTCGGAACCGAGCCCGCTCGCGGTGTAGACGTGCACTCGAGCCAGGTCGAACCACTGCTCGATGGGCCCCTGGCGCACGTCGACGTGCTGGATGCGCTCGACGGGAATCGCGGTCACGCTGCGGAACAGAACGCCGCGGCGGATGAGCAGCTCTTCGTCGCTGGACCGATACCCCCAGCGCGACCACGACAACCATGGCCACCACAGCGCGACGAGGAAGCGCAGGAACAGCACCCCAGCGCCGAGGCTCACCGCGATCTTCCAGTCGATGAAGAACAATCCGGCCACCGTGCCGACGACGACGGTGGGCATCCACAGGAAGATCCACCTCGCGAAGGACTGGAGGTGGAACATCAGGCGCGCCTGCGTCGCGAGCGGGGTGAAGTCGTCCATGCCGGGGACCTCTATCCACGGCGAGGGGGCAGGCCCAGCGGCCGACGCACACCGCCCGGGGTTAGGCGATTCGCCAGGCCGGCCTGTCGTCTCGCGGGGGTTTCCCAGCTCGAAATCTACGGCCCCGGAGAACCGATGATCCTCCTCGAAGAGGACCCATGGCCACCCAGCATCCCCCGTACAAGAAGATCCGCGACCGGGCTCACTCCGACGAGCTGCCCCACGGCGACTTCGTGTGGGACGTACGCGCGGAGCGGGCCAGCGACGAGCCCTCCGACGCGCCATCCGAGCCGATGGGGAACACACCGTCGATGGCGACGGCGGGCGAGACGCGCAACCTGCCCGTCTCCGAGGTGCTGCGTCGGTTCCCCCGACCCGGCGCCGAGGCGAACCGGTTCCCGCGCACCCGCAAGCGCTCTCCCCTGGTGTTCGCCGTCGCCGTCTTCGCGGCGGTGGGGAGCGCCGCAGCCGCCGCGTGGGTCGTGGCCGGCCTCTGAGATCTGGCCGAGCGCGGGCCGTGCGTAGGTCGATCGGGGCCGAGGTGTGGGCCGTGGCGTGGCCCATCGCCGTGATGGGGTGGCTTCGCACCGGCCTCCTGCTTTGCGACAGCTACTTTGTCGGTCAGCTGGGGGTCGACGCGCTGACCGCCCTGGGGGCGTGCGCCTTCGGATGGTGGATGATCGTGCTCGTGGCAGAGCTCCCCGCCACCGGCGTCCACGCGCTGACCGCTCAGCGGGTGGGGGCGGGCGATCGGGTGACCATCCGCCGGATCTTCACCCACGGACTGGTCGGGGCCGGATGTGCGGCGGTGGGCCTCGCCGCGCTGGCGCCCGCGGCCGGCCGCTACCTCGAGATGATGGCGCTCGCGCCGGGAGGCGCGGTCCACCAGATGGGGAGCGAGTACCTTGGTGCGAGCCTCCTGGGCAGCCTCACCCTGACCCTCAGCACCGTGGTCGGCGGCGTGTTTCGGGGGCTCGGCGATACGCGGACCGCGTTGCTGACCACCGCGGTCGCGTTTGCCGTGAACCTGGTGTTCGACCCGCTGCTCATCGCACGGATGGGCATCGCCGGGGCGGCCTGGGCGACGGTGCTCGCCAACGCGGTCGGAGCGGCGGTGGGCTGGGCTCTGCTCGTGCGGCGGGGCCTCGGCCCGGTGCGCACGCCGCTGTCGGGCGGGCTGCTGGTCCGGATCGGTCGCATCGGCGGCCCCATGACGGTGCGCGGCATCGCGTTCTCGCTCGTCTATGTCGCGCTCGGCGCGATGATCTCCGTCTTCGGGGACTTCCACCTCGGCGCCCTCGGGGTCGGTCATCGCATCGAGTCGGCCGCCTACATGCTCGGCGTCGCCTTCGAGGTGGGCGCCGCGACCATGGTGGGCCAGCGCCTGGGGGCCGGCGCTCCCGCCGAGGCGCGAGCCGCCGCACACGCGGCGTCCTGGTGGTGCGCCCTGCTCACGCTCCCCATCAGCGTAGGGCTGATGGCCGCGGCCGCGCCGCTGATGACCGCGTTCACCTCCGACGCGGCGACCATCGCGAGCGGGGCGTCGTACCTCCGCATCCAAGCGCTGGTCCTCGCGTTCATGACGCTGGAGTCCACCTACTCCGGAGCCTTCACCGGCGCGGGCAACACGGTGCCACCCCTGTGGGTCACCACGACGGGCGCCGTGGTGCGTCTTCCCCTGGCGTGGCTGCTCGCGTGGCCACTCGGCCTGGGGATCGACGGGATCTGGTGGAGCATCGGGCTCACCACGGTCGCGCGCGGTGTCGCGATGATGGTCTGGTTCCGCGTGGCGTCCCGTCGGCTTCGAGCCGAGGCGTTCTGACTACGGCGTCCGCGCCCGGATCGAGCGCTCGCGACGCTCCACGATCGACCGGGGAAGGTCGGCTTCGTCGAGCTCCCGGATCGCCTCGTCCAGATCACCGAGACGCTCGAGGCAGGTGGCGATCCCCAGCTGGGCGGTGGCGGTGACGGAGGGATCGAAGCTCTGGTCGACCGCGCGCTCGTAGAAGCGGAGGGCTGGGACGGTCCGCCCCTCGGCGAGCTCGAGGTTCGCGCGACCGAGGAAGGCCCGTCCCGCGGCCACCGGATGCTCGTCGGCCAGACGGCGCCACGTCCGGTCGGCGGTGGCCCGATCGCCGCCGCGAGCCGCGGATCGCGCGGATCGGACCAGCCGCGTCGCCGCCCGTGGCGCTGCGGGATCGAGGTCGCGCGCCTCACGGAAGCGCTGGGCGGCATCCCGATGTCGCCCGACGTCGTCGAGGAGCTCGGCCAGGTGCTCGAGCATGTCCGCCCGATCCGGGGCCGACATGGGCAGCGGAAGGGCCCACTCGTACCGGACCCTCGCCTCTTCGGGATCGCCGAGCTCTACGGCCCACACCCGTGCGCTGCGCAGGAAGGCCTCCGCTCGCACCGAAGCCCACGGGTGACGGTGACCCACCGCGTCGTAGGCGCGGACGGCGATCTGCGGACGCCCTCGCCCCACGGCGAGATCACCCCATCCGAGCGCGAGCGGCGAGGCAGGGTGCAGCCACACGGCGACCGCCCCGAACCCGACCGTCAGGGCGAACGCGGCCACCGCCACCCGGTCGGCAGAAGCGATTACTCCTCCGCCTCTTCGGCGGGGAGCAGCTCGAGATCGACGATGCGCTCGTCCTTGTCGAGCCGCATCAGGCGCACACCGCGGGAGCTCCGGCTCTTCACGAGCCGCACGCCCTCCGCCGCGATGCGAATCACCCGCCCGGTGTCGGTCACGAGCATGAGCTGGTCGTCGCGACCAACCTCGCGCGCTCCGACCACGCCACCGATCCCCGGGCCGGTCTTGTGGCTGATGACGCCCTTCCCGTTGCGCCCCTGGCGGGGGTAGGCCCCGAGCGGCGTGCGCTTGCCGTAGCCGAGCTCGGTCACCGTGAGCAGGGTGATGTCGGGCTCGGGGCCCGCATCGTCCTCGACCGGATCCACGAGCTCGTCTTCGTCGAGGACCTCCTCGACCTCGACGCTGATCATCTCCTCGGCGAGGTCCTCCTCGTCGTCGGGCAGCTCCGCATCCTCGTCCGTGGGCACCAGCAGCATGTCGACCACGAAGTCGTCGCCCTGAAGGTTGATGCCCTTGTTGCCGCGGGCGGTCCGCCCATAGACCGGCGCCCCCTTGGGCCCGGCCTTGGGGAATCGGATGCACTTGCCGTGCTGCGTGAGCACGATGATGTCCTCGTCGCGCTCGGGGTCGATGAGCTTGACGACGCACAGCTGGTCGTCCTCGGCGACCCCACAAGCGATCAGCCCGCCCTGCCGCAGGTTCTTGAACTGGGTGAGGGGCGTACGCTTGATGAGCCCGTACCGGCTGCAGAACAACAGGTCGCGAGTGTCGTCGTCGTCGATGTCGCGAACCGAGACCACCGCGGCGATGGCCTCACCGGGCTCGACCGGCACGAGGTTCACGATCGGCTTGCCCCGCGAGGTACGGCTCGCCTGCGGGACGCGGTGGACCTCGAGCGGGTAGACGCGACCCTGGGTCGTGAACACGAAGAGCACTGCGTGGGTGTTCGCCACCATGATCGAGCTGACGAAGTCCTCGTCGCGGGTGTCCATGCCCTTCTTGCCCATGCCGCCGCGCCGCTGCATCCGCCACTCGTCGGGGGGCACGCGCTTGATGTAGCCGAGGTGAGACAGCGTCACGACCTGGTCTTCCTCGGCGACGTAGTCGAGCTCGTTGCGCTCGGCGACCGCGTCCACGATGCGGGTGCGACGCTCGTCGGCAAACTGCTCACCGACCTGCTGGAGCTCCTCCTTCACGACCTCCATGAGGCGCTCCTCGCTGGCGAGGATCGCCTCGAGCTCGGCGATGCGCGCCACGATCTCGTTGTACTCCTGCTCGATCTTCTCGCGCTCGAGCCCGGTGAGCCGGCGCAGCGTCATGTCGAGGATGGCTTGCGCCTGGATCTCGGTCAGCCCGAACCGCGACATCAGGCCGTCGCGAGCGATCTCGGTGGTCTGGCTGGCCCGGATGAGCGCCACGACCTCGTCGATGTTGTCGAGCGCGATCCGATAGCCCTCGAGGACGTGGGCCCGCTCCTTCGCCTTGCGAAGGAGGTACCGGGTGCGCCGGAGCACGACCTCGCGGCGGTGACTGACGTAGTGCTGGAGCATCTCCCGCAGCTGCAGCTCGAGGGGCTGCTTGTTGACGATGGCCAGCATGATGGCCCCGAAGGTCACCTCGAGCTGGGTGTGCTTGTAGAGGTGGTTGAGGACGATGTCCTCGACGGCATCGGTCTTCAGCTCGACGACCACGCGCATCCCCCGGCGATCGCTCTCGTCGCGCAGGTTGGAGATCCCCCCGAGCTTCTTGTCCCGAACGAGCTCGGCGATCTGGGTGATGAGCCGGGCCTTGTTCACCTGGTAGGGGATCTCGGTGATCACGATCGCGCGGCGCGAGCCCACGTCTTCGAAGTGGGCCGTGCCCTGGATCCGGATGCGGCCGCGACCCGTCTTGTAGGCCTGGCGGATCCCACCGCGCCCGAAGATGGTTCCCCCCGTGGGAAAGTCGGGACCGGGCACGATCTCGAACAGCCGCTCGTCGGGGAGCCGTGGATCGTCGATCAGCGCGACGCAGGCGTCGATGACCTCGCGCAGGTTGTGGGGCGGGATCTTCGTGGCCATGCCGACCGCGATGCCTTCGGACCCGTTGACGAGCAGGTTCGGGAACGCGGCGGGGAGCACCTCGGGCTCCTCGGTCGTCCCATCGAAGTTCGGCTCGAAGCTCACCGTCTCCTTGTCGATGTCGACGAGCAGAGCCTCGGCGAGCTTGGTCATGCGGCACTCGGTGTACCGATAGGCCGCCGGCGGATCCCCGTCGATCGAGCCGAAGTTGCCCTGGCCGTCGACGAGCGGGTAGCGCAGGTTCCACGGCTGGGCCATGCGGACCAGCGCGTCGTAGACCGCACTGTCGCCGTGGGGGTGGTAGCGCTTGAGCACCTCGCCCACGACACCGGCACACTTGCTGTACTTCTTGTTGGAAGCCAGGCCCTCGCGGTGCATGGCATAGAGGATGCGGCGGTGGACCGGCTTGAGGCCGTCTCGGACGTCGGGCAGGGCCCGGCCGCGGATGACCGACATCGAATAGTTGAGATAGGACGTCTTCATCTCGACTTCGATGCGGATCGGCGTGATCGAACTCGGTACGTCGGACATGGGCCCCCGCGCAGTCGTTGGACTCGCTGCGTCCCCCCTCCGTAACGCGCTGATCCTCGCGCGTCACGGGTATATGTTCAGGGTTCTACCCGATCAATCAGCGGCACCTGGGGCCCGCTCGCACCCGCAACCGCACGTGTCGTTGAAGGGGCGCTGTGCGCTGTCACACCGCAAGCGGATCCGCGCGCACGACATCCGGCTCGTCTCGGCGTAGGTGCGCTCGAGCGACGGGTCGTCGCAGCTCTGGCAGGCACCGGGACAGACAGCGTCACCTTCGATGGGGTCGCAGTCGTCGTCGATGTCGACACATCGCTGCCGGCCCTCGCAGCGCCTCCCCCCGAGCTCACACTCTGGCGCCGCCCCCACGCTGGCCGCGACCGAGCCCAGTGCGGACTCCGGATTGTCCGCCGGGCTGCCGCAGCCCGAGGCGAACCCAAGGGCGAGGGCGAGTCCCCCCGTCATCACGAATCGTCCCATGCCCCATCCCTCGATCCCCCTCGAGAGGGAGCCTTGCCGGCTCGTATCGTACGCGCCCGCTACCGATCAGGCAAGCGCCCAGACATCGGAGGGACGACCTGGATTCTGGGTCGAGTGGGCCCCCTTCACCCGAGCGATCACCCCCAAGCGCTCGGCCTCGCGAAGCACTCGACGCAGGGTCGGACGCGACCAGGGCAGGGACTCCTGAAGCTGCTTCACCGTGATGGGTTCGCGACTCGCGACCTCGTCGACGAGCTGCGCAATTCGTTCATCGAGCGGTAGCGCTTTCGCCTTCGACCGTGACATGTACGCCTTCCTG
>CAZZLC010000018.1:22217-122037 GCA_964655065.1 uncultured Enterobacteriaceae bacterium
TCGTTCATCGAGCGGTAGCGCTTTCGCCTTCGACCGTGACATGTACGCCTTCCTGGGGGATGCTCGATCAAATACCCTAGCAGGAGACCCTGGCGCCTCCGTCGGCGATACGAGCGACTTGGCACGTTCGCACTGACCCAAGGGCTCGAGCCTGGCATCGAGCGTTACGGATAGGGTACCACGAGTGAATCGCAAGTGCACGAAACCCTACCCATCGAGGAGATTTTGCGGAATCGGGTAAGCCTGGTGAACGGCGGTATGGTCGGTGAGGCCCATGGCTTCGCGCTGAACGACGAGCTCCCACCGATACTGACGTGCCTTTCGCCGGGCTTCGTCGAACGTCCTGGCGTGCTCGGGGTTCCCGTCGGCCCGCCAGGCCTCCGCCGCCGCTCGCATCTGTCGGAGCGCCCTCTCGATTCGTCGACCGGTCCTCCCGAGTGACGAAGCCTGCTCCTGCCGGAGGTCCAGCTCGAGCACGACGTCGAGAGCAACTTCCCTGGCGCTCGGCCCTCGTCTGCTCTCTCGCTTCGCCACCAGGGCCTTCGCCACCTTGCTTGCGCTCTCCTTTTCCACGCCTTTCCTCGTTTTGCCGATTCGATCATATTGATGCGACGCTCGCCTCTCAAAGTGGCGAGGTTTCGCATTTAGTTTCACTCAAATCGAACGGACAGCGCCGAAGGTTCACTCAAACCGGACGACCGCAAACGCCTGTAGACCCTGGATCGTCTCTCCCTCGGTGACCCGGCGCTGGACCTCGTATACTAGACCAAAACGTACTTTGTCACGGCGGTCCCGATCCTCGTTCCCAAAGGCCGGGTACACGTTGAAGCCGCCTGCCCCCCAAATGGTCGTGCGGGGATCGAAGCTGCGGTCCTCGGCCACCCAGCCTACGCGCCCGATGGGCTCGAGAGCCAGGGGAAGCCTCCAGGAGGCCTGGGTGTACGCGCCCGTCGCAATGACGGGGCGTTCGGAGAGCGTGTCGAGCTGGTAGCGGTGCAGGGCCTCGGCGGCGAGCGTGAAGCCCAGGAGCGAGAGCCGGGCCGAGACGCTGCCGCGAATGTCGTTGACCCGCGACTGCGAGAATCCGACGCTGTCGAACACCCGGTAGGGGTTCCAGATCACCGCTGCGCCGAGCGAGAACCGGACCTCCGAGCGAAGAGGGTCCACCTCGTCGTAGGAGAGCTCGCCGAGCGGGGCGAGCTCGACTCGAGCCAGGTAGGCCAGGCCTCGCTCGCCCGACCGGCGCCCCGGCAGGTTGCGCCCGTTGAAGACCCCGATCTTCGTCGACACGACCCCCTCTGGAGCCTGGGCCTCGAACAGGACACCGAGATCGTCGTCGGCAAGCAGCCGCCGGTTGGGGTTGGCGCGGTTCGGAAAGAGCAGCCGCGCGTCCGCGGATTGGGCAGTCGCCGTCAAGGGGACGGGCATCTGACCAGCCCGGATCTGCGCCCCTGCCGAAGGAGCCCAGGTGACCGAGATCTCCCGCACGATGTCGCTGACGACAGACGCTCGCGCCACGTCGATGCTGTTGACGAAGCCGTTGTCGTTCGTGTCGACGAACGAGATGTCGCGCACGACGCTGACCGGCGCCCCGATGGAGAGGAACGCCTTGTACCGCCACTGCGGCAGCGGCTGGCCCGCGAACGTGATGCCCGCCTTGCTGTCGCGCAGCCCAAAGGTGAGTCGATCCCGCGGCACAGCGGACGGGGTCACCTGAACGAGGAAGCTCGGCTGCACGAACCCCGTGATCTCGAGGGCATCGGCAGGCTCGGCGGCCGCCACGATGGTGGAGAGGACGACGAGGATCACGGGACCTCCACGCCGAGCGGCGCGAAGCCGACCGCGGTGACGGGCTCGATCCCCGTCGCGAAGCTCGGTCCCGCGAGGAGCCAGCCCACGCTGGCGTTGGTGTACGGATCGACGGGCCAGGGCGTGATCAAGGGTCGCTCACCGATGCCGCTCTGCACGATGTCCCAGCGATCTCGACGGAGAGGTCGCGAGCGCTCGTCGTTGACGAAGCTCCCGTCGAGCAGTGCCTCCTCCGCGCGAATCACCGTCCGGAAGTCGACCGTGCCCGTGAGATCGCCGTTGGGATCGAGCCGAGCGACCACCGGGGTGCCGCCCTCCGTTCCCGTCACGAACAGCTCCCCCTGCCAGCGCAGAATCCCCTGGGCATCGAACGGTGGGGTCACGACCGCGCTGTCCCGACGTGAGAGCGTGAACAGGCGGCCATCGGGCAACAGCCCGGCCCCGCGACCTCCATCGTCGAACTGGAGGAAGCCGAGGACCGCGTAGGCCGGAGTGTCGACAGGGAGCGCCACGTCGCGCCGGGCGACCTCCTGCCCCAGGCGGTCCAGGAAGAACGCCTGGACCTGCTTCGAGTAGGCCACCACGAAGACCGACTGTCGCTCCGCCTCCAGGGCCCCCGTGGCCACGACCCGGAGATCGTCGACCTCGACGTCGTTCTGGCCGGGCGGGAATGCCTCGGTGTTGAAGGGGAGACGTCGATCGAGGTCGACGAGCGTGAAGCTGTAGGCGCCGGTACCGCCCTGGACGAGAGCGGTGGCGAATCGGCGCGACGGCGTGTCGTCGACGGCCGGAGCGACGCCGACGAACCGAACCTCGGTGTTGGAGACGGGGTCGGTTCGGAGCACGTACTCACAGGAACCTGTGCTCCCGACCTCCACGAGCGCGGTGCCCGTCCAGTACCACACGCGGTCGAGACTGCGTCCGACCCAGCCGTGCAGGCCGTATACGCCAGGATCCGTGTCGGCCGGATCGGGATCGCAGGTGGTGGGGCGGTCTCCGGTGACCGAGAGCCTCGACACCAGCGTGTTGAACCAGTCCGGCGCGCCGTACAACACGTAGGTGTTGCCCGCCCGGTCAGCGAGCGGCGGGATCAGGCGCAGCGGCGGCTCTCCGAGCACGTTCGCGAAGTAGCGGACCGTGCCCCACTCGCCGGGCTCGACCGGCGTGTCGGCACAGCCGATGGTGAGAGCCGAGAGCAGCCCCCACGACATTGTGCGGCTCATCGTTCGACGCTGTAGGTGATGACGACGTAGTTGGTCGGCTCGCCGAACGGGTTGGTCCACTCCTGGAGGTAGACCCACGGCTGGTAGCGGAACTTGTGCACGGCGAACTCGTCCTCGGGAGTGTCGGGGTTGTCCGGGATGGGTGGCGAGCCGCCCCGGAAGAAGGCGCCCTCGCCGACCCCGACCGAGTAGCCGTCGGTCCAGGACCAGTCCGCGCCTGCGCCGACGTCGATCCCGAAGATCTTGCTGCCCACGGACACGCCGCCGTTGATCCCCACGCTCCGAGACGTCGTGGTGCTCGTGGTCTCGGACTGCGAGTAGGACAGCGTGAAGCTCGTGTCACCGATGTCGGACACCTCGTAGATGCCGGGTTCTGGAAACACGAGGTCGTCGCGCTGGAGCGGGGTACCGTCCAGCATCTCCGGGCCCGGCGGGTAGGTGTCGGGGTTGCCCACCTCGTACGGGATGTCGATCACGGGAATGGAGCCCAGCTTCTCGGCCATCGCGTTGTACCGGGCAGAGCTGTACAGCGCCTCGCCACCGCCGGTGGGCACGTTGAGCAGCATCTGCCCGTTGTTGATGAGGACCTTCCCGTCGGAGAGCTTCCCGTCGGGATCGTCGACCGTGTAGAGGTACGAGTCGTAGCACCCCCAGGCGAGGACCACGCCCGCGTGGTTCGGCCCGAGCAGATCGGGATTGCCCTGCACACTGTGACGCGCGCCGACCTTGTAGGTCTCCCGGAATCGACGCGTGGTGCTGGTCTTCTGGCTGAACTTGGCTCCTGCCTTGACCGAGACGAGGCCAGGAACGATGGAGCCGCTCGCCCCGATGCTGAAGTTCACACCGAAGCTGTCGCCTTCGCTCTCCCCCATGGTCGAAGACTCGCTCGTGCCGTAGGAGATGCCTGCATCCCCCTCGCTGTACTGCCGCTCGTAGGGCGGAATCACGATCACGGCGAGGGGCACGAGATCGCCCTCGACCGCCTGCGGGCCGTCGACGAGCGTGGCTCGGGGCGCGTCACCATCGTGGTCCGCCATCGCGATGTGGGTCGACGAGACGGTTTCAAACAGGTCTTCGACGATGTCGACGTTGATGAAGGAGGTCTGGCCAGCCCGCTGAACGACGACCCGGTTGTCGCTCGAGAGGCCGAGCACTTCCATCCGATCGTCGGAATCGGTGTCGGCGGCAGCGACGTCGACGAGGTTGTCGTCGGGCACAGAGGACCGATACGCGACCTGGAACACGCCTTCGTCCTCGACGATCGCAGAACGCACCAGGAACATCTCGTCATCGCAGAGGTCGAAGAAGCACGCGTCGCGCAGGACCACGAGCTCCGCCACCAGGTCGCCGTCCGCGTCGCCTCCCGCGACGCGGGTGACCCAGGTGTCGTCGACCTGCCCGAAGAACGAGCCCACGAAACCGATGTCGTCGGCGTGGACGTCGAACCCGAACAAGAAGCTCGCGTCGTCGCCCAACAGCAGGAGGACAGGCTCCTCGATGCTGTCGCCGTCGATGTCGGCCACGGTGACGTCGATCTGCTGGAGGGCATCGTCGACCGTGTAGGCAACGCAGCCATCGACGGTCGCCTCGCAGACCCACAGCCGGTTCGTGGCGTCGATGGCGACCATCTCGTCGAGGCCATCGCCGTCGACGTCCCCGGCCGCGGCGGCGATCGCCGTGCCGTCCAGCGGGAGATCGAGGAGTGCTCCCGGGATGGTGATGGCCCGGCCGTCATCGACGAGGAACCCGTAGAGCTCCGCACGAGTGATGCCGAAGTTTCCTCCGAAGAGGTCGACAATGGGAGAGTCCACGGTCTCGTAGTAGTCGACCCCGATCGCGTTCAGCGAAAGCTCCGTGGCCCAGTACTGTCCGTCGAGCGGTTCCGCGTCGGCCACCGCAAACTCGGCGTCCTGCAAGAACGTCAGCACGGGCCCGATCGGTGGCTCGGTCGGCTCGATGTTCGCCGAGCACCGGTCGACCTGACAGGACCCGTCCACACACACCTCGCTCACGAGGCAATCGGAAGGACCTGAACAATCGAGAGTCGGGCTAGCCCATTCACCGAGTTCGTCGCCCGCTCTCACTGACCCGTCGTCAAACGGGTCTTCGACACTACAACCTGAAAAAAAACCAGGAAGAACCAAAAACATACGCCTCACCTAGCAGAATGGGAAGGCCCCGAGACAGGTAACGACCGCAGCGATTCTGACCAGCCGTTCGGTCAGATTTGACTGGATCGCAACGGTCCGCGATCCCATCCCGAAGCGAAGCGCCTCGTCGTCGCAAACGCGAGAGATCTTCTACGATCGACCGTCCAGGCGGATCTTGGTTGCTCACCGGTTTCACGGATCGGAGACCAGAGAACACGAGCCCAGGCAAAGTTTGGTTTCTCTGCTTATTTTCCAAGAAACATGCAGGCTCGCAGATCGTTGTCCAGCTCACCTCGCGACAACGACACCTCGCGTCAACGGAACGACACTCGAGGTGGGTACGCCTCGCTCACCAGCCGATCGAGCCTCCTACGCCATCGGCGCGAGAGGTCTGTCGGCAAAGACGAGCTCCCGAGCCGATCGCAGCCGTCAGCGAGCGGGAGGGAGATGCTTCGCTCGACGGAAGAGCTGACGTCCGACCTTGAAGAGTCCCGTGATGTCGTGCACGTTGCCGTCGAGTCGCGGCACTTCCTGATAGAACCCGCCGCCCCGTCCCGCCTCACGCACCCGCTGGGCCAGCTCGAGCTCGGAGAGGTGAAGGGCCCGCAGTCGACGGTGGGCCATCCCGAGACGCGCGAGGACGCTGGAGGCAACGCGCTCGTCTACGTCGCTGAACCGTTCCCGCACCAGCTCACCGAGCGCCGCCTCGGCATCGTGGTCGTCGCCGCTGCACTCGTGGACCTGGTTCACGATGATGCCACCTCGGGGCAGGTCACGCTTGGCGAGCTCGTCCTGAAAGAAGGTCGCGACGTCGAGACTGGACTCGTTGGGTGCGGTGACCGTCACGAAGCTGGTGGATTCGTCACGGAACAGGTCCACGACGGCGTTGTTCCGGTCGACGAACCCTTGGTAGAGCCCCTGGAAGTCTTGGAAGAACGTGGCGAGATCGTCGAGAAAGTCCTGCCCGAAGACGTACCCGAGGAGCCTGAACACGACGGCAGAGGTTCCGAGCATGAACCGGCCACTCAAGATCGAGCCGTCGTAGGGGCGGAGGAACCACTTCAGGACACGCTCGTCGAGGAAGTTGACCAGCCGACCTGGGCTCTCGAGGAAGTCGAGTGCGTTCTTGACCGGTGGCGTGTCGAGTACGATCAGGTCGTAGTCGCCGCTCGACGCCAGATCGTACAGCTTCTCGGTCGCCATGTAGTCCTGCGACCCCGCGAAGGTGTCGGCCATGTGGCGGTACACGTGATTCGAGAGGATGCGATCGCGTGAGGCCTCGTCGGGAGCGAACTTCGCGATGAGCGCGTCGAACGTTCCCCGAGAGTCGAGCATCATCGCCCAGAGCTCGCCTTCGGCATCCAGCCCCAGCGCCTCGAGATCGACGCGCGTACCCACGTTCCCGATCGTGGTGAGCCCGAGGCTGTTGGCAAGCCGGCGAGCGGGGTCGATGGTCAGGACCATCGCCTTGCGGCCCCGCAACGCCCCGGCGAGGCCGATCGTAGCCGCGGTCGTGGTCTTTCCGACCCCTCCCGCTCCCACACACACCACCAGCCGGGTACGCTCGAGCCAGGCGTTCATGTCGAAAGGCTCGCTGATCACCGCCACGTCAGCTCCCGCTTGGTGACCCCGACCCACCGACCGAGGTGGGCCGCCACTCGGGCCACGACGTCGCGCAGTGAGCCGCCAGCCATCATGGGCGGGACGAGGAGTGGTGGACGCGGGATCGCGTCGGCGAGTCGATCTCGACTCTCCTCGGTGGCTTGTTCGAGCTCGTCCTCCCATCGTCCGGCTCGAACATACTCGCGCTGGTCGGACGAGAGCTCGGCCTCACCGAGACGAGCCAGCAACTCTCGCTCCTCTTCGGTGAGGGTGGGGAGGGTCGCCCGGTTGAGGAACACGACGGGTGGACCGGAGATGTGCTCGAAGCGCTTCAACTTCTGGTAGGTCTCGATGGTCTCGTTGACCACCATCTCCTCGGGGAGCGCAACCAGCACGGTGCGCGTGGTCTCGGCTCCAATGAGCTCGCGAAGCTCCTGAGCGCGAGCTCGCACCGGCCCTGACCGAAACAGCCCGAGCGCCGAGCGGGTGATGTCCACGAGCGAGAAGGCGTGGCCGCTGGCGGGCAGGTCGGCCACCACCAGATCGTAGCGCGCCACGAGATCGCCTAGAGCAGACAGGGTGACGATCTCCCTCGAACCCGGGGTGAAGTCCAGGAACCGCCCCACCAAGCGGTTCGAGAGGATCAGCTTCACGATGCGTCGGGAGGGAACGAGGCCGGTGAGGAAGTGCTGGAGCGCCTCTTGCCAGGTCAGGTTGGCCACGTCGAGGTTGTCGTTGACCCGAACCGGCTCGAACCCCGGTTCCACCCCAAAGATGGGAACGAGAGAAGGCCGCTGGCTGTCGAGCTCCGCGAGGAGGACCCGACGCCCCTTCGCTGCCGCGACCATGGCGAGCGCGGTCGAGAACGTGGTCTTGCCCGTGCCGCCCTTGCCGGTCACCAAGATGAGGTGCGCGTCGAGGAGACCCTTGGTGGTCTGTTGTGGCGTGGGGGCGTCGGGTCCGATCGGTGGCGCTTCGTCCAAAGCCTTCGCTGCTCAGATGTCGAGGTTGTTGGCAGACTTCGAGTTCTGGCGAATGAAGTCCCGCCGCGGCTCGACCGGGTCGCCCATGAGCGACTCGAAGGTCTTCTGGACCTCCGCGCTGCCCGGCTCCGCCACCACCTGCTGCAGCGTGCGGGTCTCGGGGTTCATGGTCGTCTCCCAGAGCTGCTCGGGATTCATCTCGCCGAGGCCCTTGTATCGTTGGATGTCGTACCCGCGCTGCGCGAGCTCCATCAACGCCTGCATCGTCTCGGTCCACGAAGTGGCGACCTTGATCGTGTTGCCAGACCGGAGCTCGATCGGGAGCGAGACGATGTCACCCAGTGCGCGGTGCAGCTCGGTGATTCGGGGGTGGTTCTCCAGATCCGACTTGAGGTCGACCACGTCGCCCTCTCCGCGAACCACGAGCTCGAGACGGAGCCTCGGCCCCGTCTCGCCCTCGGGGGATACCTCGGGGATCACCGCCAGCACGCGGATTCGGCTGTCGGCCTCGGTGAGGTGGTTGCGAAGCTCCTCGCCTTGCTGGGTGAGCCCCTCGAGGTCGCTGGCGAGCTGGCCCGAGGTGACGTGGTAGAACGCGCGGGCCAGCGGGGCCGGGTACCTGCGCTCCTCGAGCTTGTCGAGCCGCGCCACGTAGTCGAGCAGGACCTCGGTGAACTTGCCGAACGCCTCGTCGGACAACCAACCGTCTTCGTCGTCGACGCCGTTGCTCCCGTTGGCCGGTGCCGAGCGGATTCGAACCGCGCCCTCGACCGCCTGGGTGAGGAAGAACTCCTGCTGCCTCTGCTCGTCCTTGAGGTATTTCTCCTGCCGACCGCGCTTCACCCTGAAGAGCGGTGGCTGAGCGATGTAGAGATGCCCCCCCGTGAGCAGCGGATTCATCTGCTCGTAGAAGAAGGTGAGCAGCAGGGTCCGGATGTGGCTACCGTCGACGTCGGCGTCGGTCATGAGCACGATCCGGTCGTAGCGGAGCTTCTCGATGTCGAACTCCTCGCCGATGCCACACCCGAGCGCACTGATGATGGTGCGGACCTCGTTGTTCTTGAGCATCTGGTCGAGACCGGCCTTCATGACGTTCAGGATCTTGCCGCGAAGGGGAAGGATGGCCTGGTACTTCCGATCCCGTCCCTGCTTCGCGGTGCCACCGGCGGAGTCACCCTCGACCAGGTACAGCTCGCACTTCGCCGGGTCCTTCTCCTGACAATCAGCGAGCTTGCCGGGCAACGACCCACCCTCGAACACGCCCTTTCGACGAGCGAGATCGCGCGCCTTGCGGGCCGCTTCTCGCGCCTTCGAGCTCTCGATGGCCTTGACGACGATCAGCTTGGCGACGGCCGGGTTCTCGGCCAGGAAGTCCGTAATCCGCTCCGCGACCACGCTCTCGACGAGTCCCTTGACGTCGGAGTTGCCCAGCTTGGCCTTGGTCTGGCCCTCGAACTGAGGCTCCGGCACTCGGGTGGAGAGCACGACGGTGAGTCCCTCCCGAATGTCGTCCCCGGACAGCGACGTGATCTTCTCCTTCTTGAACAGTCCGTTCTCTTGGCCGTACGTGTTGATGGTACGGGTCAGAGCCGCCTTGAGGCCGGAGACGTGGGTCCCACCGTCGACGGTATTGATGTTGTTCACGAAAGAAAACTGGGTCTCATTGTAGGCCGTCGTCCACTGGAACGCGCAGTCCACCTGGAGTTCTTCCCGTTCACCGCGAATGTGGATCACGTCTTCGTGCAGCGGCGTCTTGGATTCGTTCAGAAACTCGACGAAGCTCCGGACGCCGCCGTCGTACAGGAAGTCGTCCTCGCGCTCGTCGCGTTGATCGACGAGACGGATTCGGACTCCCGGGTTGAGGAACGCGAGCTCCCGGAGCCTCCCCTGGAGCACCTCGTACTCGAACACGGTGGTCTCGGTGAAGATCTGCGAGTCCGGCCAGAACTGGACACGGGTACCCCGACGCTCGCGACCGTCGACGCCCTCGCTCGTGCCGAGGCTCGCAAAGTCGGACGCAGGAACCCCCCGCGTGTAGCTCTGGTGCCAGTGCTGGCCCTCGCGCCAGATGTCCAGCCGCAGGGTCTCCGACAGCGCGTTCACGCACGACACACCGACGCCGTGGAGCCCCCCCGACACCTTGTACGATGACGAGTCGAACTTACCGCCCGCGTGGAGTGTCGTCATCACGACCTCGGCCGCCGGTCGGCCCGTCTCGTGGATGCCGACGGGAATCCCCCGACCATTGTCGCTGACCGACACGGATCCGTCCTCGTGGAGGATCACGTGGACTTCGTCGGCGTGGCCCGCCAGGGCCTCGTCGATCGAGTTGTCGACGACCTCGAAGACGAGGTGGTGGAGGCCGCGGGGACCAGTGGAACCGATGTACATCCCGGGTCGCAGCCGCACTGCCTCCAGTCCCTCGAGGACCTGGATGCTGTCCTGAGTGTACTCGTCAACCTGTGGCCTTTCCATCCACCCTCTCCGTCGGTGAGCCCGGGACAGTCTCGACGTCTGCTGCCAGTCGGGCCCGGTAACGCCTCTTATCCCTTCGGATACAGTTTCTCAACCCCGTGCGGTGCTGATAATTATCTTGTTCCTTACTCCGCTTTTCTCATTCCTCGATGGTGTCTTCGACCAGAGGATCCAGGCCCCTCGAGCCGCCGAGATTCCCAGCATCTACGCTGATTTCCATCACCTCTGATCCGGGAAGGGACGCGGTGAGCGATGCGGGATCCGTCGTCGTCGCGATCACCTGTGCACCAAGATCCTGGAGCAATCCCATCAGCCGTCCGGTTCGATCGCGATCCAGCTCGGTACTCGCGTCATCGATCAAAAAAAGGGGGACTTGATCGCGCTCTCTGGCAGCCACCATCTCGGCGAGCTTCAACGCCAGCACGAGGGATCGGATCTGGCCGCGACTGGCGTAGTCACGAACGGACTTGCCATCGAGCGTGACCTTGACGTCGTCGAGCTGGGGACCTGCCAAGGTGGTTCCGCGCTCGACCTCCCGGGCGCTCACCTCCGCAATCCGCTGTCGGAGCGACTCCCGCCGGGCCGCGACGTCGTGGCCCGTCGCCCGGGTACGGTATTCGATGGCCACTCGCCCGTGGCCCATCGCGATCGACTCGTGGAGCGCGGTGACGTGAGGCGTCAGCTCGTCGACCATGCGGGCCCGGCGCTCCGCCAGATCGGCGCCGAGGGTCGCGAGCTGGTCGTCGATGACTCGAAGCAGCTGAGGGTCGGGTCGACCCGCCCGGAGCAGAGACGACTTCTGCGAGAGGCACTGGCGGTAGACCCTCACTCGCTCGAGGTGCGAGGGTGACGCAGTGAACGTGGCCCGGTCGATCCAGTTGCGACGGAACGAAGGCTCTCCCGAGACGATTCGACCGTCCTTCGGAGTGAACGCGATGGCTCGGATGGTCGCGAAGTAATCCTCGAGCGACTGGATCTTCTTGCCGTCGAGCCGCACTTCTCGCGTCTTGCGCCTGCGATCGAGATCGATGCGATGGTGGCGCTCCTGGCCATCGTGGGCGACCCAGGCGGCGAGGTGGGCCTCCGGAGCCCCCCACGCGATGGTCTCGGTGAGCCGCCGGCCTCGAAGCGGCTTCAGGGTAGCGACGACGTGAACCGCCTCGAGGGTGTTGGTCTTTCCCTGGGCGTTCGGGCCGTGGAGGACCACGAACGGGGCATCGAGGACGACGTCGGCAGGAGCCAGGTTGCGAAACCGGTCGACGACGAGGCGACGAAGCCTCATGATTCGTGAATCCCCATCGCCACTGCGAAGCGCGGTTCGCCCGGTCGCAACGTCAGTCGAGCCGCATGGGCATCACGACGAAGAAGGCGGCCGGGTCGTCGGGATCGCGTACGAGGCAGGGGGCCAGCGCGTGAGCGAACTCGAGGGCGACACGCTCGCCCGACATCGCCTGGAGGACCTCGCCAAGGTACCGCGCGTTGAATCCGATCTCGATCGGTTCTCCGTCGAGCTCGATGGGCACGGACTCCCGAACTTCGCCACGATCCACGTCGTGAACGTCGATCTCGAGGTCCGTCGGACCGAACGCGAAACGCACGGCCCGCCCCGATCGGCCCTTGTCCTGCACCAGGATGCCGACGCGCTTGAGCGTGGACGCGAGGTCGGCCCGACGAACCATCACACGGTGCTTGTGCTCGCTCGGCAGCACGCCCTTGTAGTCCGGGAACTCACCGTCGAGGAGCCGAAACCAGACTCGCTGTGCCGGACGGTCGAGGCGGATGGCTCCGTCTCCGAAAGAGACCTCGACCTCGTTGTCGTCATTGTCGAGGAGCTTGCGCAGGACGCCCAGGGCCTTGCGGGGCACGAGCATCTTGGGCATGAGCATGACCTCGCCCGCGACGGCCCCTTGCGAGGCCGAGAGTCGGTGCCCGTCGGTGGTCACGACGCGCAGGTGTCGCTGACCGTTCTCGTCGACCTCTTCGAGGTGTGCTCCGTTCAGACCGTACCGCACGTCCTCCACCGCAACCGCGAAGGCCGTCTGCTCGACCATGCGGCGCAAGACGCCCTCGCCGATCTTCGCGGACCCCTTGGCATCGAACGTGGGCAGCGCCGGAAACTCCTCGGCGGGGTAGCCAGGCAGCTTGAACTCGGACCGCCCGCACTTGATGAGCAGTCGGCTGTTCTCGGTCAGCGTGAGCTGAACCGTGGACTCGGGCAACGCCCGGACGATCTGGAACAGGTTGGCGGCGTCGACGGCGATGTCACCCGCTTCACGGACGTTGGCTTCGAGGTCGCCGATGAACGCGATCTCGGTGTCCGTGGCGGTCATGCGGAGCTGACCTTCGCTCGCGGCCATCAACACGTGCGAGAGCAGGGGCTGCATGCCCCGACGCTCGATGATGCCCTGAATCCGCGCGAGGCCGCGACCGAGCTCGTCACGTTCGACAAACAAGTCCATCTGTCACTCCGAACCATGCCCCTGTAATGCGGAGTGTCCCGAGCGTCGGCAGACGTCGCTGCACACCCGGGGGGCGCCGCGGGCTGTGGAAAACCGTCCATTGGCCGCCGGTGGCCTGGGTGAGCCTTGTGGGCAGCTCGGGGGACAGGCCTGTGGAGCAGTCTCTGCTGCACGGTCCGGATCGCGCGATCGCCAGGCGGAGGGCCGAATCCGGGCGATGGTTGTCCCCAGGCCGTCCCCAGGAGGTCCCCAGGGTTGTCCACAGATCGAGGTGGCACCGACCTCGTAGCCCGGCAACGGCCTCGCCGCTCCCGAGACCGCGTCCCGCGCCACGGGCTGACCTGGACCCCCGCCCCTGAGACGAGAGATCTCTCAGAAGATCAGGATCGAGTCGATCGTACATAGAGCCTGTGGATGTTTGGGAAAACCCACCTGGACCCCGAAGAGAGCACTCCCTTGGCTGTGTACGAGAGTTGGGGACGAGTTGGGGACGAGCGCCCTGGTCTGGGGAAGAGTCGAACCGTGGCTCGCATCTCTCCCCAGAACGGGACGGGTCTTCCCCAGTCCATCCACGGTCCGTCCCCCGTCGCTCCCCAAGGGGATCCACAGGATTTCCGCAGGGCTGTCCCCAGGGTCAACGGGGACGTCTGAGGTTCCGGGCCGACAGGGCGCTGTCGACGTCGATGCCCGACTCCTCGGCTTCGTCGAGCCAGGCTGCAGCCGTGGTGGGGTCGGCCGAGACGCCGGCGCCGGTGAGGTACAGAATGCCCAGCGCGAGTCGGGCCTCGGGATGGCCTCCGTGGGCAGCTCGGGTGAACCACTCGGCCGCTTCGGCAAGGTCATCGATGCCGTCACCGTGCCGGGCGAGTCGCTGGGCGAGCGCGTAGGCGCCGTCGACGTGGCCGGTCTGCGCGGCCTTGGCGAGCCATGCTCGTGCTGCGTCGGGATCCGCAGGAACGCCAGGCGCTCCTTCGGCGAGGAGCTGGTAGAGCTCCCAGGCAGCCTCGGGGTGTCCACGCTCGGCCGCCCCCTCGAGCCACTGGGCCGCGGCCGGCGCGTCCTGGGGCAGTCCGTAGCCCCGGCGCATCGCCGCGCCAGCGATCCAGTGGGCCTCTCCATCCGGATCGTCCTCGAGCAGCCAGTCGATCCAGCGCTTCAACCGAGCCTCGCCCTTGGCCTCCGGGCGGCGCTGGAGGCACATTCGGAGGTAGCTTCGGGCAGCGGCGCGGAGGCCTCGCTCGGCTCCAGCCTCGAACGCGGCCAAGGCTCGGTCCTGGTCGACCGGCACTTCGTTCTGGAAGCCGACCCCGTCCGCGTAGACCTCTCCGAGCTCGACGAACGCCTCGACATCCCCAGCGGCAGCCGCCGCCTGGAGGTGGTCCAGCATGCGCTGCGGGGCCTCGGGGTCCAGATGGCCGAGCTGCACGTCACCCTGCCAGATGCGAGCCTTGAGATCTCGTGCCCGCTGGCGATGAATGTGCGCGATCAGTTCAGAGTCGTCGGCCACGGTGTCCCTGCTGACGCACTCTTCACCCGGAACCCGCGTATGGGCACCAGCTTGGGCATGGATCGCGCGTTTTGTATGGTCTTGACTTGGCTTTTGAGCTCGGTTCACGGAGCCGGTTTTCGATCCGGGGCCCACCGGATAGGTCTCCACCCCTGTCCCCGCGCCCCTCTCGGAGCCTCTTCACCTGTTCCAGAGAGTCGCTGCGCGTGCGTGGGATCCAGGGAAACGTGCCTATGAAGCTCACCGAGTTGTGGAATCGGGTTCTCGACGCCATGCGCCGGAGCATCGGGGACCAGGACGTAGAGATCTGGTTGCGGTCGGCCCAGCCCATCTCGCTCGACGACGATGGGGCGCTGCTCGTCGAGGTCTCCAACCGCTACTACGCCGAGTGGATCGGTGAGAACTACGTCGACGCGCTGACGACGTCAGCGAGCGGGTACGCGGAGCGTCCCATCACCATCCGCTTCACCTGGCCCGATGACGCACCCGACGACGGCGAGCTCACCGACGAGAGCCAGGGGGACGACCCCGAGCGGATGCCCCGCGGACTCAACGTGAATCACGAACAGACGTTCGAGAGCTTCGTGGTTGGTGAGTGCAACAAGTTCGCTCACGCCGCCGCCCTGGCCGTGGCGGACCATCCCGCACAGCAGTACAACCCGCTGTTCGTCTACGGCTCGACCGGCCTCGGCAAGACGCACCTCATGCACGCCGTCGGCAACCGGGTGTTGATGCAGGACACCGCCGCTCGCATCATGTACGTCACCGCCGAAGACTTCATGAACGAGATGATCAACTGCCTTCGCTACAAGCGAATGGACGACTTCCGGACGAAGTACCGGCAGCGGGCGACGGTCCTCCTCGTCGACGACATCCAGTTCCTGTCGGGCAAGGAACGAACCCAGGAAGAGTTCTTCCACACGTTCAACGCCCTGCAGAGCACCGGCCGTCAGGTCATCCTGACCTCGGACGTGGTGCCGCGCGACATCGACAAGCTCGAGCCTCGCCTCCGGACGCGCTTCGAAGGCGGACTGCTCGCCGACATGCAGGCCCCCGACAAGGAGACGCTGCTCGCGATCCTCCGTCAGAAGGCGGACAGCGCGAGGCTCCACGTGCCCGGTGACCTCGCGGACGCCATCGCGAACATCGTCGCGGGCAACATTCGAGAGCTCGAGGGCATCTTGAACCGCATCAGCGCCCTGCACAACTTCTATGGCGAGCCCGTGACGCTCGAGTGGGCGAGGCGCCGCCTTCCGGGGGTGTTCGACCCACCTCCCGCCACCGTCACCGTCGCGGCCATCATCGAGGCGGTCGCCAAGTTCCACAACCTCCGGTCGGCCGACATCACCGGGTCGAAGCGTACTCGTGCGCTCACCCGGCCCCGGCACATCGCGATGTACATCGCGCGGACCCACACGAGTCTGTCGTTTCCCGAGCTCGGGAGAGAGTTCGGGGGCCGGGACCACTCCACCATCCAGCACGGCTTCAAGAAGGTGAAGTCGGACCTGACCGTCGATCCCGATCTCGCCTACAAGGTACGGTTGATCGAGCAGGGACTCCAGGTCAAGCCGTAGTCGCGACGAGGGGTGGGGGCGGCGGACGAGGCAAGATCCCGGTTTCTTGCGGCCCCTGGACCCTTGCGATACAAGCTCCGGGTCGGGGCGACACCGCTGGTGTCCTGCCCACCCATATCGAACGAACACGGAGCTCGCGGAAGGAGCTTCGCTACTGGGCCATCACGGAGGCGCCCGATGAAGCGGACGTACCAACCCTCACGGATCAAGCGGCGCCGGAGCCACGGCTTTCGGGCTCGCATGGCAACGAAGAGCGGTCGTGCAGTGCTCGCGCGGCGGCGTCGCAAGGGCCGCAAGCGGCTCACGCCGACCACGCCCAGCAAGCGGCACTGAGCGATCAGTCGTGGCCGAAATCGCGTCGTCTCCGAAAGACGGCACAGTATCGGCACGTCCAGCACGGTGGCCGTCGAATCAAGACTCGTCACCTGGTGTTCGTGGTGCGGTCGAATGGTCTTGACGCACCGCGCTTCGGTCATACGGTCAGCCGCAAGGTGGGGAACGCTGTCGTGCGCAACCAAGTGAAGCGTTGGCTCCGGGAAGCGCTGCGGCGTACGGTGGGCACGCTCGTGCTGCCGCCGGTGGACGTGGTGGTGATCGCTCGTCCGGTCGCGGCCGGAGCTGGGTTCGCGGTCCTCCTCGGCGAGGTGAGCGAAGTCGTCGCTCGGCTCGGTCAGGATGAGCCACCCGCTGCACCCCGCTCCGGAGACGCCACCTGATGGACCGCCGTACCTTCCTCGCCGTGCTGCTCAGCGTGACCGTGTTCAGCGTCTGGTCTGCCTTGTTCGGGCCCGAGCCGCCGACGGAGGAGGAGCTGGCCGAGGCCGCTGCCGCCGAGGAGGTCGGGGTCGAGGAAGGTGGCACCGCTTCGGCGGACGCCGCGCCGTCTCCAGAGGCGCCGTCTCCCGTTTCGGTCCAGGAAGCAGTTCCGGAGATCGTCGAACCCGAGATCACCGAGCAGGAGGTGGTGGTCTCCCTGTGTGGTGGCGACGCGCGCTTGTCGTCCTTCACCGGGCTGTCGAGCCTCGAGCTACGAGACCACGAGGGGCCCTACCAGGTGATGCCCCTCTACAGCTGGTTGTGGGGCAAGATCACGGGCGGGGTCGAGGGAGGCTGGCATCCGTACGGTAGCGCGGAGCCTGGTCCCGCCGAAGTCCTGACTCCGGCTGCTCGCGGCCTCACCTTGGGCACCGGTCGCGGCCCGGACGGTGGCGAACGGGCCAAGATGAAGGTGGTCGACCACGAGCCTCACGCGGTGACGCTCCAGGGACGCACCGCACACGGCATCGAGGTCGAGCAGGAGATCTTCGAGGGCCTCTACGATTGGGAGGCAGACCAGCCGCAGCTCTACCGGCGCGGCACCGAGGGCTACCGGGCCCTGGCCGAGTCCGGGAACGGTGTGTGCCTCGTCGGGATGAACGTGTCGTGGCGCAACCCCACGTCGTCGTCGGTCGAGCAGGGTCTCTGGGTCGGGGTGCACGACGTCGCGAACGAGGCCGGTGGCGGCATGACGGCCCGCTACAACAGCCAGAAGCAGCCTACGGCGGTGACCGACGAGACCCTCCACTATGGTGGGCCGAACGGGGCGGGCTGCGTAACGTCCGGCACTCGCCTCGAAGATGACGAGCGGGTCTTCCCCCTCGAAGGTCCCGTGTCGTGGTTCGGCGTTTCCGACCGGTACTTCGGCTTCTACGTGCTGCCCGACGACCCCGACGCGGGTGCTGCTTATCTCTCGCGAGTCGACGAAGGCGAGAATGCGCTCGACGGTTCCCACTGGCTGGCTGCCGCTACGCTCGGTGCCGGGGAGACGCACACCGAATCGTTCCGGGTCTATCTCGGAGCCAACGACATGGACGCGCTCGGCCGCGTCGACGAGGAACTCCAGCGGGTGGTCGACCTCGGCTGGTTCAAGTTCTTCGGCTATCCGCTGCTCATCATGCTCCGGTTCTTCCAGTCTGCGGTCGGCAACTGGGGCATCTCCATCGTCATGCTCACCATCGTGGTGAAGGCGCTGTTCTTCCCGATGACGCAGAGCTCCTTCAAGTCGATGCAGAAGATGCAGCGGATCCAGCCCACCCTGAACGAGATCCGCGAGAAGTACGCGGACAACCCGCAGGAGATGAACAAGAAGGTGTTCGAGGTGATGCAGGAGCAGGGGGTCAACCCCGCCGCGGGCTGCTTGCCCATGTTCGTGCAGATGCCGGTCTGGATCGCACTCTACAACGTGCTGCTGACCAGCGTTGACCTCTACCACACCGAGTTTCTCTACCTGCGCGATCTGACGCAGCCGGATCCGTATCTGGTGCTTCCGATCACCATCATGGCGCTGATGTTCATCCAGCAGCAATTCAGCACGCCGAGCAACGTGAGTCCAGAGCAGCAACAGATCATGCGGTTCATGCCGTTGTTCTTTGGACTGCTGTTCTTCGCGTTCCCGTCGGGGCTGGCGGTTTACGTCTTCGTCAACATCCTGCTGTCGAATCTCCAGCAATGGTGGATCAAGCGGAACCTGGACACCGCCGACCCTCCGGCGGCCGCAGCGGCGACGTGAGGGAGCGAGGATTCGCCCAAGGGAGTCGGGCGAATGGGAGGTCGGATGAGCGTGCCTGACAATGTCGAGACCATCGAGTCGGAAGCAAGGGATCTCAAGCGTGCGATCGCCGGAGCGGCCAAGGAGCTGGGGTTGCACCCGGCCCAGGTCGACTACAAGCTCGACATGTCTCACTTTCGGAGTACGAGCGGCGTTTCGGTTGCCCGTGCGACGGTGAAGATCGTCGCGTGGAAGTCGGATCGTGATGCTCCCTCCGAGGAGCCCGAGGCGGTCGATGTCGATGAAGCGCCGGCCGAGGAAGCGAAGCCGAAGCGAAAGCGAACGACCAAGAAGAAGAAGGATGGCGAGGAGGCCAGCGACGACGTCGCTGTGGACGACGACGATGCGGCTGACGAGAAGCCCAAGCGCAAGCGGCGCAAGAAGCCGAGCGAGGAGGACGAGAACGCGGTCGAGGCCGAGTCCGACAAGCCCGAACAGCTTCGCGGCGCGGAAGCCGATACGACGGAGGCGTCGAGATTCGCGCAGCAGTGGTTCGAGAAGCTGCTCGAGCTCATGGGCGTCGAGGGTCAGGTCGTAGGTACCGGCAACGAGCAGCGCGTGCACCTCGCCATCCAGGCGGAACGAGCGGGACGCATCGTGGGTAAGCGGGGAGCCACGCTGGGCGCCATTCGGCACCTGCTCGCCCTGGCCTTGGAGCGCCGATTCGGCGGTCTCACCGTCGACGTCGACGTCGAAGGCGACCGCAAGAAGCCCGCGTCGGAGAAGCCCGAGCGCGGCAAGCGGGACCGGGACGACCGCGAGCGGTCTGGTCGCCGCGGTGGCCGTGGTGGCCGGGACCGTGGCGACCGTGGCGACCGAGGAGATCGCGGGAGCCGAGGAGATCGCGGCGGCCGGGGCAAGGGCAAGTACGACGAGGACAAGCTTCGTGCGTTGGCGCGCCGTGCCGCCGAGAAGGCCATCGAGACGGGCAAGACCTTCACCATCAACCTCCAGCTCAACTCGTACGACCGCCGTGTCGTGCACCTCGAGATCTCGGAGATCGCGGGTGTGGACAGTCACTCCGAGGAGCGCGAGGTCGATGGTCAGACGCTGAAGTTCGTCCAGGTCGTCCCGGACGGCGACTGACCGGTGGGCGACGCCATCGTCGCCGCCGCAACCCCACCCGGGCACTCCGCGTTGGCCGTGGTCCGACTCACGGGTAGCGGCCTCGACAACGTGCTGGACCGTGTCGTGCGTCCGCACGTCGCGGGACCCTGGTTCTCGGGACGGCCACGCCGCGTCGATCTCGTCGACGCGGACGGCGTGTACGACGACGGGGTGCTCGTAGCGAAGCGGGGCCCCGGCACCGCCACCGGCGAAGACCTGTGCGAGGTCACGGTCCACGGCAACCCCCTGATCGTGGACCGGCTGGTCTCGGCTTGCATAGACGTCGGCGTTCGGGTGGCGTGGCCCGGCGAGTTCACCCGACGCGCGGTGCTCGCGGGCCGTCTCGACCTCCTCGAGGCCGAGGCGGTGAACCAAGCCATCCGGGCGACCAGTCCGGGCGGACTGCGAGTGGGTCGAGCGGGTCTGGATGGGCGTCTCACGAAGCGGATCGACGAGTTTCGCGAGAGACTGCTCGACGTGACGGCGGAGCTCGAGGCTCGGCTCGACTATCCAGCAGACGAGCTTGCTTACGAGACTGACGAGTGGCTGATCGAGGTGCTGTCGCGGGTGGCCTCGGAGTGTCGGGCGCTCGCCGCGACACACCGGCACGGCCGAGTCCTCGTGGAAGGGGCCCGCGTCGCGTTCGTCGGGCCGGTCAACGCAGGCAAGAGCTCGCTGTTCAACGGTCTCCTCGGCGAGGCGCGAGCCCTCGTTCACGAACGACCCGGCACGACGCGCGATGTCGTCGAGGCTCGAACCACGCTCGGTCCACTCGCGATCACGCTGATCGATACGGCGGGAGATCGCGCGACCGACGATCCGGTCGAGCTGGCAGGTCTTCAGCTGGCGCAGCGGTTCGTCGAGAGCGCTGACCTTCTCGTCGTCGTGATCCGGGCCAAGTCCACCGGAATGGACGCCGTCGAGCGGTCGTTGCTCGAGCGCACGAAGGACCGGATCCGGGTGGTGTGCCTCAACGGGGTCGACCGTGGCGGCTTTGTTCCCGTGGATGACGCCATCGAGACGTCGGCGATTACCGGAGCCGGCCTTGCACGGCTTGGCGACTCGATCGTGGCCGAGCTGGGGATTGCCGACCTGAGTGAGCTGGCCGTGGCTTCCGCCAGGCAGCGAGACCTCCTCCTGGCAGTGGCGAGCGCCGCCGAGGAAGCGCTGGTCGCGCTTCCCATCGCGGGGGTTGCAGTCGCAGCCGACCTGTTGACCCAGGGGATCGAGCGGCTGGACGAGCTCACCGGGGCCGACACCCGCGAGGAAGTCCTGGATCGCGTGTTCCAGCGGTTCTGCATCGGCAAGTGACCGGGGATGGCAGCCGAACTCCTTCGGCTTCGCTCCCTGGGTGTCCCGACTCCGATCGGGACCGTCCGTCGGTCAGGATCTGTCCCCGGAAAATCTCGTCGGGGGGATCTCCTGGTGCGTCGGGCGGGGCGTTCCTACCGGATGCGATCTCGATTTCTCATTCATCGTCCCCGGTTGGAGGATCCGGCTCGTCCATAGCTTGTCCACAGGTGTGGAAGAGTGCGGGAGACAGGGTGTCGTCGGATCAGTCCACAGGTTTTCCACAGACGGGGCGGAAGTTTACCACACACGATGGGTACGCGAATTCACCTCGGAGTCTCGCCAGGACTCACCTGCTCCGGCTCCTCGACGCCGCCGCTCGTCCAACCCAGCGGCTGCGGATACCGCGAGGCACGGTTGCGTCCGCCGCTCTTGCTCCGGTAGAGGGCCTGGTCGGCGGTGGTGTAGAGCCGGTTGACGAGGACGTCGGGGTCGAAGGTGCCCAGATGAGGACCCTGCATCCACGCGATCCCAATCGAGATCGTGACGCAGACCGACTCGCCGGTGGGGCTGGCGAACGACCCCCTCTCCACGCGGTCGAGCATGCGTCGAGCGACCTGGCTCGCTCCCCGAAGGTCGGTAGCCGGGAAGATGGCGGCAAACTCCTCTCCACCGGTGCGGGCGACGAGGTCGCTCTCTCGACAGCAGCTGTGAAGGGCCTCGGCCGTCTTCTGCAGAACCAGGTCTCCGAAGACGTGTCCCCAGTTGTCGTTGACCCGCTTGAAGTGGTCGATGTCCGCAACGACCACGGACAGGGGATCGCCGTGACGAGCGATCCGGAGCACCTCGAGCCTCAGGCGCCGGAAGAGCTCTCGGCGGTTGGGTAGCCCCGTCAGGACGTCCGTGATGGAGATGCGCTGTAGCTCGCGGTTCTTCTGTTCTAGCTCCGCGGCCATCGCCTTCTTCTCTGCGATGGTCTGCTCGAGCTTGCGGACCAGCTCCTCGTACGAGAAGTTCATGTCGACGAGCGATCGGTTGGCTTTCGTGAGGATCGACTCGAGGGTCGGCTGGGGACCGACGGCGATGCCCATGGCCCGAGCCGTCTCGCCGACCTCCACGCCGAGCTCGTCGATCAGCCCATCGATGGCGTCCGGGGGGATGTCCACCAGGCCAGGGAGCTCGGTCTGGGCACGCTGCAGCGCTCGGCTCGTGTCTTCGTGGGAGACCACCGCGCCAAGAGACTCGGCCGCTCCCGCGAGCCGGCAGACGTCGCGCAGGGGCTCGGGCGCGCCCTCCGGGTGATGGTGATAGCGCAGCGGCAGCGCGATCTCGTCAGGGAGCTTCCAGTCGCTGGCAATGGTCGCGTTCATCGCGGCGTGGTCGGTGCCGAACAGGTCGACCTCGTGGACCAACCGCACAGCGGCGTCGGACTCGGCGATCTCCTTCCACTGGTCGGCGCGGTCTGGACGCTCGAGAAGCAGCGCGAGCACCCCGAGCTCCTGAAGCAGCCCGATGGTGAAGGCTTCGGAAGGGTCGACCGCTCCGGACTGTCGGGCGAGAAGCGTCGCTGCCACGGCCCTGCGTACACTGTCTTCCCAGAAGGCGTCGAGGTCGAAGCTACCGATGCGCTTCGTCGACACGCAGGACCTCGCCGCGTGGCAGAGCGCCAGGTTGCGGAGGGTTCGCACGCCGAGTCGTAGCGATGCCGCCCGGAGGTCAGTGATCGCCGTCTTTCGGGTGCCCTGGTAGGCCGTCGTGTTGACGAGCTTCAGCACCAGTCCCGCGAAGCTCGGGTCGCTCTGGACGAACCTCCCGAGCTTGGTCACGTCGATGCTGGGGTCCGAGGCGGCATCCAGAATCGCCGCCAGGGTCCGCGGTGGAGCCGGCAAGGACTGCTGAGACATGAGGTGAGGGTACGCTCCCGCTCCCCTCATCGTCCCCCCGGGGACGGGATTTGAGCCTCCTGTCAGTAGACGTTGTACTTGGCTCGATTGCGCTCGTGCTCGTCCCCGTTGCGGGCGGTGTGGAGTCGACCCTCGTGGTCGTGAAGGTAGTAAAGCGCGTTCGTCGGCTTCGGGTTCATCGCACCCTCGAGCGACGAGAGCGTGGGCGCGCCGATCGGAGTCGGCGGAAGACCGGCGTTGTGTCGCGAGTTGTAGGCGTCGGACGGATCGCGTAGCCGCGCCAGGAACGCCCTGCGGTCGTTCCACTTCTCGAGCTCGTAGCGGGACGTGGCGTCGACTCCGAGGGGGATGCCGCGGTCGATTCGCTTCCACAGAATCCCCGCCACCAACGGCCGGTTGTCCGGATTGGGCTCCTCGCGCTCGAGCATGGACGCCATGATCACGATCTCGTGCAGCGTGCGCTTGCCGTAGTCGTCGTGCTGGTCGAGGAATCGCTGCTGGAAGGTCGCCAGTTGCTTCTCGATGAGCTGTCGTGGCGAGAAGTCATCGGCATTCAGGCGATAGGTCTCGGGCCAGAGGTAGCCTTCGAGGGTGGGGCCCTCGACGGGGAACGGCGCTTCGACCTTCTTCTCGTAAGCGAGCTTCGCGTAGGCGCCGGGCTCGATGAGCCCCTGCTCCACGAGGGCTCGGTCCGTGTCGGCGATGCGCCAGCCCTCGAGCACGGTGAAGCTGATCTCGTTGGTGATCGGAGGCCCGCAGAGAGTCTCGGCGAACTGGTCGAGCGACATGGACCGGCTGACTTCGAAGCGGCCAGCCTTGAGGCAGGACAGGTCGGTAGTGCGGACGTAGAGCTTCCACTCGAGGTCGCTGCCGACGAAGCCATGCTCGACGGCCAGCGCGCCAATGCTGTTGGGCGTGGACCCCTTGGGCACCTCGACCACGAACGTGGTGGTGTCGTCCGGGTCGATGGGGGTGCCCGGGGAAACGAGCCCCGCACAGGCCAGGCAGAAGGTGAGCACGACGAGACAGATCGACACCCAGGCGGCACGCTTCATTCGCAGATCCCGTAGGTTCGCTTGTTTCGGATGTGGCCTTCGTGCGTCTTGGCGGTCCGCAGCACGCACGTCCTATCGTGCAGGTAGTAGTAGTACGGGTTGTCCCGGGGGTTCAATGCCGCCTGGAGGGCGTCGCGACCAGGCGCGCCAATCGCCGTGGGGGGCAGCCCCTCCCGATACCGCGTGTTGTAGGGATCGCTGCGATCCCGAATCCTCGGAAGGACATTGTCGTTCCACCGCTCCAGCGTGTAGCGGCTCGTCGCGTCGACCCCGAGTGGCATGGGCCGCCGGATCCGATTCCAGAGAATCCCCGAGATCAGTGGACGGTTCTCGAGATCTCGCTCCTCTTGCTCGATCATCGACGCCATGACGACCACTTCGTGGAGCCTCTCACCTCGAAGGTCGGGATGCGCGTCGAGGAAGTTGGCCTCGAAGGTCTGGAGCTGCCGAAGCACGAAGCTCGCGGCATCGAAGCTGGACTCATCGATCATGTAGGTTTCGGGCCAGAGATAGCCCTCGAAAGATCTCGAGGGCACCTCGAACGGCGGCTCCACGCCCTTGCTCCGAGCGATCGCCGCGTACTCTCCCGGCATGATCAGCCCCCGGGCGGCGAGTGCCCGATCCGTGTCGACGATTCGCCATCCCTCCACGACCGTGAAGGGGACGTCGTCAGAAAGGGGCGTACCGCACAGGGTCTCGAGCAGCTCGACCGGGGACATGGACAGCGACACCTCGTGTCGACCCGCCTTGATGCAGGACGCGTCCTGGAGCCTGACGAACAGCTTCCACTCCCACTCGGTGGAGAAGAAGCCGGCCTCGACCACCTTCGACGCCAGGCTGTTCGCGGAGGCCCCTCTGGGCACCTCGAACACGAACGGCTCCGGAGGATCCTCGCCCGACAAGCCCCCCAGGCCTCCACAGGTGCACGCCAAGGTCCAGAACACGCACCACAGCACGATCCATCGGCGCACCGGGCCCTCCTTCGACGGGCCCCCATAATTCGGCGGGGGGCTATCGTGCACAACAAAGGAAATACCTTGGTTCTCGTGAGCGTTCTTCTGGGCGGACCGCCTTTGCGTAAGCCATTCAAATCTCCCGGACAGGATGACTTGGAGAGCGCTACCCGTCCGGACACACCATCCAGTGTCCTGACTCGAAGGTGTCCGGCGTGTGAGGTTCCACGTGAAACACCTCATCGAGAGCAAGTCTGTCCGGTCCTCCCAGATTCCACGTCCGGAAATACCACCAATGTTGCGTTCAAGTCGTCCGGTGCACGTGGGCTTCGATGCCACGATGGGCGGGGTTACGTCGTGGTCACCGTCATGACGGAGGGTGCATGGACCACGCAGAGCTGAAGTCGAGGATCGAGCAGTCGTGGGAAGGCGACGTCGTAGACGAGGAGGCGGTCCACGCAGCTCTGGAGGGCCTCGATCGTGGTTCCCTGCGGGTCGCGGAGCCCACGGCCGACGGCTGGGTGGTGCACGGCTGGGTAAAGCAGGCCATTCTCCTCTACTTCCGGATGGCTCCCATGGAGGAGCACAGCTGGGGCACTTACGTGTTCCACGACAAGATTCCGCTCAAGACGGACCCTCGAGCGCAGAACATCCGCGTGGTTCCTCCAGGAACGGTGAGGTACGGCGCTCACGTCGAGCCGGGTGCGGTGATCATGCCCGGCTACGTGAACATCGGCGCGCGTGTGGGCCGTGGAAGCATGGTCGACACCTGGGCGACCGTAGGCTCTTGTGCGCAGATCGGCGCCGACGTGCACCTGTCTGGTGGCGTCGGCATCGGCGGTGTGTTGGAGCCTCCTGCTGCCCGGCCCGTGATCGTCGAAGATGGCGCCTTCGTCGGCTCCCGAAGCATCGTCGTCGAAGGGGTGTGGGTGCGGGAGGAGGCGGTGATCGGGGCGGGAGTCACGCTGACGGCGTCGACACCCATCATCGACGTGACCAAGCCCGACGAGGTGGTCCACAAGGGGGTCGTTCCCCCGAGAGCCGTGGTGATCCCGGGTATGCGTCCGAAGCGGTTTCCGGCCGGGGAGTACTGGACGCCCTGCGCGCTGATCATCGGCGAACGCTCTGCCACGACCGATCGCAAGACGTCACTCGAGTCCGTGCTCCGTGAGTACGCTGTCTCCGTCTGAGCGACTCGCCATTGACCTCGAACGACCCCTGCCCGGCACGTGGTCGATCGTCGCTGCGCTGTCGCTGGTCCACTTGACGACCGGGATGCTGGCGCGGGGCCGCCTATCGGTGCTCGAGGCACTGGTGCTCGGTCGTCCGGACTGGTTGCGCATCGCGGCCGGTGGGCAGACCGCCGAGCTCGTGCAGGGCGGTCAGCTCTGGCGGCTCGTCACGAGCGTCTTCGTGCACGTGGACCTGTTGCACCTCGTGCTGAACGGTCTCGCCGTGCTCGCGGTGGGCCGCGTCCTGGAGCCCTGGTTCGGAGCGTCGCGGATGGTCGGCTGGTTCGTGCTGGGCGGGACCTTGGCGTCCGGCGCCTCTCACGTCACGGGCGCTGCCCAGTCCGACGGTGCTTCTGGCGGAGCCTTCGCCCTACTCGGGGTCGCGCTGATGGTCGGTATCCGTTGGAAGAGCCGCTTGGAAGAACAGGATGCGCGTATCCTCGGACCGGTGCTTCAGGGGCTCGCGATCCTCAACCTCGTTCTCAGCTTCGTGGTTCCTGGCATCGACGCCGTCGCACACGTCGCGGGCCTGCTGGTGGGATCGAGCATGGGCGCGCTCACGGCAGATCGCCTGGAAAATCGGTGAGGACCACCTCCGCCCCTGCGGGCCAGTCGTATGGATGGCCCGGGTCGAGCACCCACACCTGAAGCCCGTGATGGTGCGCCTCTCGTAGCTGCCGTCGGTTCCACGCCGCCACCGGCACGGCGATCGCGCTCGCTCGAACGCTCTCGAGCTCGTTCCACAGGGCGTCGTCGACGGTCGAGACGAGCTCGTCGTCCTCCTCGTCCGCCAACCGAAGTGATGTCGACACCTCGATGTTGAGGGTTCTGCTCGATCGTTCGACCTCGACCAGGGTCGCGATCTCGTCGGTGGAGACGACCAGTTGATTTGGCAGGTCAGCGAGATGCCAGATTTCCAGAACGTCCCGGACAAGTAAGGGCTCGAGCTCCGAAATGCGTAGGTGCAGGTGGATGCGTTGTTCTGCGTGACCGCCGCTTCGGATTGCCATGGCCAGCTGCTGGAGGGACCAGGGAGCCTCGGGCACGAGGAGTGCGTTCGGTCGCTGGGGATCGGGCGTTGCTCCACAACGAAGGTGAGACTGTGCCGTGTCCAGGACCCAATCGCGAACCGCAGGCGGATCGGGGGGAAGCTGGCTGCGCACATCGATACAGCCTTGCCAGTGGAGGCCGCCCTGGAGCAGCCACTCGCCATCCTCGGTAGGCGTGATGTCGACCTCGAGTCCATCAAAGCCGGCTCCTATCGCGCCCCGCACCGCGCTCGCGCTGTGGCGGGGCCAGTAGCCACCACCGCCGCCTCGCGCATCCACGAGAGGGGCGACGTCCACCCGGCAGGCAATGGCGATCCACAGCATGGCAAGGCCCTCCGCACGTTGTACCCTGTCATCGCCGAAGCCGCGGACGGGAGGGCGAGCGCCCTTGCGGTGCACTAGGAGCATTGATGTCGTTGAACCTGGACTTCGAGCTTCGGCTGGAGGAGCGCGCCAACGAGCAGGTCGTGGTGAGTGTTGCTCTCGCGCCTCTGGGGGAGCCGGTCTCGGTCGAAGGGGTGGCGCTTCAGTGGAAGACGGCCGAAGGTGAGCCCATCTCGGCGCGCTTGTTGCTACCCATCGCGGGAACGGTCCCGCAGCCCATGGTCTCGTCGGTCGTGCTGCACGCGTTTCGTCCGATCGAGCCGGGCTGTCGGGTCGTTGCTACCGCCTGGGCAGGCACGTCGCAGCTGGAGTCGTCGATCCCGACGGATCCCTTCACCGAGCTCGAGGTGCACGTCCGAGCGCGGAAGGTCGTCAATCCGGGCGACACGAATCTCGAACTTCAGGTGCTCTCGGACACCGAGCGTGCCACCCTTGCCAGAAGCTACCCCTGGGTCGAAGAGCCGCGGATCTCTCGCTCGGCAGGTGAGCTCGGGGTGGTCGACTCGACCCCCACGACGGACCAGGTCGTCGACGAGGTGGCGGAGGAATTCGAACTCGACGAAGAGTCGGCCGCCTGGCTGAAGGATCTGCTCGCCGAAGACGACGATGACGCCGAGGTCGAGGGCGGAAGCTAGCGATCGGGTGGGGGCCTACCGCTGCAGGAGCATGCGCCGCAGGTTCTCGACATCTCGCTTCGAAGAGTGTAAGGTCCGTCGCCAGAAGCGAACGAGGCTGGTGGGTGCGTCGTCGTCGAGAGAGACGATGAGCGCTTCTCGAGCGGCGATGTCCGCCTCGGCGACCTCGATCAGCTCGTGAATCCGCTTCCGACCTTCCTCGGTCCAGTGCCCATCGGAGTCCTGGTAAGGGTCCGAAGGAAGGTCCACGAGACCGAGGTCGAGCTTTCCATCTCCGGGCGGAACGGGCAGCGCCGCCGACCGTCGGCCATCCTCGGTGAGCAGCCAGAGCGTGCAAGGCGGATCTGCCTCGACGACGAAGGTGCCGTCCTTGCCGAGCTTCACGAGGTCGCTCAAGCAGGAACCGTCCACGATTCCGGCAGCGGCTGGCTCGATCCGACCGACGACAGCACGCTTGGCCACCAACTCGATGGAGGTGCACGTGACGGTCTTGCCAGCCTCCGCGGGGGGCCAGGTAACGCGTTGGACGCCGTGGGTGGCGCGAACGAAGCCCTCGGTGGAGCCTGGTTGGGCGAGCATGGTCACCCATCCGTCTTCAATGGCCACTTCGTCGAACGACGGGCTCCACGGAACTGGGTCTTCTGGCTGAGCGATCCGGTAGGAAATGCCCAGGTCAAGCCGATCGCGAGGTGTACCATAGATCCGTCTCACGCGACCCGCACCAGCACTGGGACATCGAACGGTGCCGACGCCCAGTGTCGTCGCAAGTGCGGCGAATGCCTGACCCATTGCACCCACATCTTCGGGCGGATCTTGGAGACGCTCGCGCAGCTCGGCCACTGGGTCACTGATCTCGTCGATCGATGGGGGCGTCGGCTGCTCGACAGCCTGCTCACTCTCGGGCGAGGAGGCTCCGCAGGCGAGCAGGAGGAGGGATAACATTGGTATCTCCTGTTAGATCTGCAGTCCGCGAGCTTCGAGGAACCGCAGAATGCTGGCGACGTTATCGCCTGGTGCGCGCGTACCGTCGAGTACGAGATCGGCAAGCTTCCGGCTCGGCTGCACGTGGGCCACGTGCATAGGTCGAACCTCGGTTTCGTACTGACGGAGCACCGATTCGACTGTCCGGCCACGTTCGCGGATGTCCCGACGCAGTCGGCGGATGAGTCGAACATCAGCCGGCGTGTCGATGAAGAGGCGGACAGTCAGCAGCCTTGCCGTGTCCGCGTGTGAGAGGATGTGCAGGCCCTCCAGGATCAGCCCCGTCTGCAGTGTCATTGCCGGTCGGCTTCCGCTTCGAGAGTGCGATGCAAAGTCGTAGCAAGGCACACGCACAGCCTCTCCTCGCACCAATCGGCCGAGATGTTCCACGAGGAGCGACCAGTCGATAGCGTCAGGATGGTCGAAGCACGTGTGACCGGGGAGGGGATCCACGTAGTAGGCATCCTGGGGTAGCACACCGTAGGTTGGCAGAGCCTCCGCCAGCGCGTTCGCCAGCCTGCTCTTGCCGGAGGCCGAACCACCCGCGATTCCGAGCAAGGGTGGGGGCCGTGGACCGTCCACCGACCCACGACTACCCCTCTTCATGCTGCAGGATCTCGATTAGACGGTCGAGATCTTCCTCGTCCGCATACTCAATCGTGATCTTGCCACCGCCGTGACTCTTGGTAGCGATTGACACCTTCGTTTGAAGAGAGTTGCCGAGCAGCCGCTCTGCATAGGCCATTCGGTCATCGCGAGGCTTGGCCTTGCTTCCTCGACCGGCGGGTGGGTTCTCGAGCTCGGAAATCAATGCCTCGACCTGACGGACATTGAGATCCTCGTCATCGATCTTCCGAAGGACCTCCTTTAGCTTGGCGTCGTCATCCTTGAGGGAGAGCAACGCTTTCGCGTGTCCCGCCGCGATCTTGCCGTCCCGAAGTCGTTGAAGCGCGAAGTCCGGAAGCTGAAGGAGCCGAATGAGATTCGTTATCGTTGTCCGCTTCTTGCCCACTGCAGTGGCGATCTGCTGGTCGGTGTAGCCGTACTCCTTCTTGAGACGCTGAAACCCTCGCGCTGCCTCGATGGGATCGAGGTCCGAACGCTGGAGGTTCTCTACCAGTGCCAGCTCGAGCTGCTCCTTGCTATCAGCGGCCTCGCGCACGATGACCGGTACTTCGGTGAGTCCAGCTTGGCCCGCCGCGCGCATTCGGCGCTCGCCGGCAATGAGGATGTACTTTCCGTCCTCCTTGCGAACGACGAGCGGAGAGAGCACCCCGTGCACTCGAATGGACTCGGTCAGCTCCTCCAGCTCCTCGGGATCGAATACCTCGCGAGGCTGTTCTGGATTCGGTTGGAGCTCGGCCAACGGCACCTTCAGCACCCCGCCGGTGGGTGGAGCGGGGGGTAGGACGGGAGCCGCGGTGTCGTCAAGCGCGCTCTCCGGAATGAGGGATGCTAGTCCCCTCCCAACACGCTTGCTCATGCGACACCCGCCTCCTGGCGGCGCTGAAGAAGCTCATCCGCCAGGTCGAGGTACGCCTGGGCGCCAATCGACTTCGAGTCGTAGTCCACGATCGACTTGCCGAACGAAGGAGCTTCGCCAAGCCGTACGTTGCGGGGGATCACCGTGGTGAGAACGCCGTTGCCAAAGAGCTTGCGGGCCTGCTCTTCGACTTCACGGCAGAGGTTGTTTCGCTGATCGGTCATGGTGATGAGAATCCCCTCGCGCTCCAGCTTGGGATTCGGACCTTTGCGGACGTGAGCAATCGTGCGAAGGAGCTCACCGAGGCCCTCCATAGCGAAGTACTCGGCCTGAAGCGGGATGAGAACTGCGTCCGCAGCGACTAGAGCGTTGATCGTCAGCATGCCGAGCGACGGGGGGCAGTCGATCAAGATGTCATCGTACTTGTCTCGATGCTCTCCGAGGATGGTAAGGAGGCGCCGAAGCTGCGCAGACCGATCTGGCTGTATTGCGAGCTCGGTCTCTGCTCCTGACAAGTCCCGGGACGCCGGAATGAGATGAAGCCGCTCGTTCTCTGTCTTTGTGAGAACAGCCTCGAACTCGAGCTCGCCAATCAGAAGGTCGTACAGACCTGCGCTGATGCTACCCAGCGGGAAGCCAAGTCCCGAGGAAGCGTTGCCCTGGGCGTCGACGTCGACTACCAGTACTTTACGCTCACGCATTGCGAGCGCAGCCGCCAGATTCACCGTGGTGGTGGTCTTGCCAACGCCACCCTTCTGATTCGAGATTGCGACGATGCGAGCCATGGGCCATCCCTTGACGGAGTTCGGGGGTTGACGCGGAAGTATGCGTCAGTGTGTAGTCTACCGCCCGCTTCCGAATGGGGCTACGTCGCGGGGAGCGCGTTCACGTAGGCTGCCGATATTGGGCGTCTGAGTAATTGGATCGCGTGGTGCGAGTTCGCCCGATGGATCATCGTCAAGTGTTCCACGTGGAACAGTCTCCGTCGCCAAGAGTCATGGCTGGTACCAGGTTCCACGTGGAACATGCTTGCGGCCTTCTGCACGACGCTACGGAACTCAGCGCTGTTCCACGTGGAACATCTCGCTTCTAGCGCTGTCGGGCCAGCCATACGGTCGCACGTTCTCTGCCCTGCACGCGGTACACGTTGGTGTGCTTGTGCTCCCAACCATCGAACGATGACGAATCGGGCGCTTCTTGGAGAAACAGCACAGTTTGGCCCCCCGGCTTGGTGAGTCGACGCGCATGCTCGAGCATGACCAGGGGCGGTGCGAAGGCTCTCGAAGTCACGCCATCGAACCGCTCGCCAACCAATCTCTCGACGCGTTGCTCAACCACACGAACGCGGTCGATTGGAGTGGGGGCGTTCATGAGCACGTGTCGGAGGAATGTGGCGCGCTTCTGTCGAGACTCAATCAGGTCGACCTGAAGCTCGGGAAAAATGTCGGCCATCACCAGGCCAGGAAAGCCTGCTCCCGATCCGAGGTCGGCCCAATGGCCACGCAGCAACAGCCCCTCCAGACCTCTGCTGCAGTCATCGAAGTGGAATGCAGACGGCCCGGGGCCAATCAGATTCATCGAGTGCCTGAAACGCTCGAGCTCACGATGATGTACCTCTCCGAGAGTCATGTACTACCACCGCTCGCTGCGCGGCCCTTCGCCAGCCAAGCAGTCAGCGCATTGACCGCGGCAGGTGTGACGCCAGGAAGACGCGCGGCTTGACCTAGCGTAGTCGGATTCGCGCTCGCCAGGCGCTCTCTCACCTCTGTCGAGAGCCCGTTCATGGCGCGCCAGTCGGTTCCTACGGGGATCTTCACCCGCTCGAGCTCCGTCGCTGCCGTAGCCCTTCGCTCTGCCCGAGCGATGTACCCTTCGTACTTGATGTCGATCTCTACCTGTAGCGCCGCGTCACGGTCGGGCAGGGGCTCACTGCAGATCAACGGCCATACGACGTCCAAGCTGGCCTCTGGTCGACGAAGGAGCGTGGCGGCGGTGATGGGGCTGCGAAGCGTTCCCAATCCATGCTCTCGCAAATACTCGAGCGTCGAAGCCTTGGGATTGACAAGGGCATCCTCCAAAGTCTCACGGATGCCTTGGATGGCGGATGACTTGCGCTCGAAGTTGCTCCATGTGTGGCCGTCGATCAAGCCCAGTTGATGTGCCAACGGCAGAAGGCGCCGATCCGCATTGTCTTCTCGCAGCATCAGGCGATGCTCTGCTCGGCTCGTGAACATGCGGTAGGGCTCACCCCCGATGCCCTTGGTCACGAGGTCATCAACGAGCACTCCAATGTACGCTTGTGAGCGGAGAAGCTGCATTGGCTTCCCCCGAGCAGCGGAAACCCCGGCTACCAACCCCTGCGCAGCGGCCTCCTCGTATCCCGATGTTCCATTCACCTGGCCTGCGAAATACAGGCCGGGAATCTCCCGGTGCTGAAGGCCGTGATCCAGGGCAGTAGGGTCGGCGAAGTCATACTCGACGGCGTACCCGTACTGCAAGATTGTGGCGTTCCGCAGTCCGTCGATCTCACGAACGAACTCGTACTGCGTGCCTGTGGGCAATGAAGTCGAGATCCCGTTGACGTAGATCCGGTGCGTGTCCAGACCTTCTGGCTCGAGGAACAGGAGATGCTGATCACGATCGGGATAGCGAGCGACCTTGTCTTCGATCGACGGGCAATAGCGAGGGCCGCGACCGCGGATCGCTCCCGTTCGCATCGGTGAGAGATGCATGTCCCGGCGGATGATGTCGTGTACCCGTTCGTTCGTGTGCGTAATGTGGCAGTCCACCCTCCGAAGTGGCTCATAGCCGGTCTGGCGAAAGGAGAACCTGGCGCCGCGAACGGTGTCGCTCTGAACTCTCGTGCGACTCCATTCCACCGTACGCCCATCAATGCGGGGCACCGTACCCGTCTTGAGCCGTCCCACGCGTAGTCCAAGCGCCTTCAGCGTTCGCGCCAGCGCATGGGACGAGCCGTCGCCTACCCGGCCGCCCGCTGTCTGCTGCTCGCCGCAATGCATGATGGCAGAGAGGAAGGTGCCGGTAGTCACGATGACGCTTGGCGCGTGCAGCTCGCCGGTGCTTCCCGTCACGCCCATCACGCGTCCACTCGCCAAGAGAATGTCGACGACCTCGTCCTCGATGACGTCCAAGTTTGTGAGCTTCGCGAGTTCCGCCTGGAGGATCCTGGGGTAGCGATCAATGTCCACCTGGGCGCGTGATGCCTGAACTGCCAATCCTCGACGTGTGTTGAGACGACGGAACTGAATCGTAGTCGCATCGGCTACGATGCCCATCAGCCCGCCCAGCGCGTCGATCTCTCGCACGAGATGACCCTTGGCGAGGCCACCAATGGCAGGATTGCACGAGAGTCTCCCAATCTCGGATGCTCGCAGAGTGACGAGCGCTGTCTTCGCCCCACAACGGCATGCTGCCGCCGCCGCCTCCGAGCCTGCGTGGCCCCCTCCCACCACTACGACGTCATACGGCTTTTTCACGGATTCCCCGGGAGATGCAGGCCAATACAGGTCGCTCCGTATCGTGGGGCCGATCGTGGCGCGACCTCCGGCGCTAGGACACCCGTGACCCTTGGTGACGGCCGGTGGTGTCGATGGTGATGAGGTTGACTGGGGAGGAAGCGTGTCGGATTGGAATGAGCTCCTCAGTGATGCCAGACAGGCGCTGACCGCCCTCGAGGCAGGACCGGAGCTCGCTCTGGAGGACCTGGAGTCCCAAGTAGAGCACTACCTGGATTGGTTGCAACAGCAGGCCGGCCCCGTGACGGACCTGTTCCAGGCCAGGCGCCTAGCCGAGGCCAACGCTCGACTGCTACGTCGAGCACGGACACTTGGCTCGGGCGACCGGCGGCTGGCGGTGCTCGCGTCGCGTTACTTCGTGACGCCGAGCGATGGTGAGGATGATCTTCTCTCACCCTTTGGCTTTGACGACGATGTCGAAGTCTACAACCTGGTTGTCTCGAGGCTGGGGCTGCCCAGCTGGCGACTGCCGATTGTCGGGGCACTAGAGGGGAGCACGCTGTCTTGTGGCGGCTGCTCGGGCTATTAAGGGGCCGGGAGGTGATGCTTGATGCTTCGAGCGCTGATGGCGACCGGTCTTGCCCTTGTCGTGGGCTGTGATGATGGTATTTCGAACGGTCGAGGGGATGACATCCTGGCCCTTTCTGGCGACGTCGCCACCGGAAGAACGCTCTACACCTCGAACTGCCAGTCGTGCCACGCCGCCGATGGCGCGGGAGTGGATGATCTTGGCGCGAACATCCAGGAAACCGACATCGATGTGGTGGTCGACGCCGTATTGAACGGCCGTACGGGGATGACTGCCTACGCAGAGTTCTTCTCCGACCAGCAGATCGCAGACATTGCTGCCTTCGTAGAGACGCTCTAGAGCGCTGTCTCGGCCGGTAGCCTCGTCGCTGAGGCGACTATCGGGTCCCTGCGAGCCGTTGCTCGGTCATCCAGACCATCGCGACTTCGTCAGCCAACGATCCGGCGATGTCACGCGCCGCGTCCTGCTTCGCAGCACGACCCGTCAGCACCGTCACGAAGCGGTCTTCGTAGCGGAGGACGACCTCCCCGTCTGGAGCGAGGAGTGCCGTGCCGAGTTGTACCGAGATGAGCTGCGGATCGTCGTCCAGATCCACGACAACGGGACCGGCCGGCGTCACGACGACATCGCCAGGCAGAGCCCGGGCGATGAGAGGTTCGCAGGCGATCCCGTTCACCCACGTGAGCAGGGCCCACTCACCAAACGCAGCGCCGTAATGCTCCAGCACCGCATGGAGGTCGGGTCGACGATGGGCGACCGCGTCTGCAACGCGGTTCAGGGGATTGGCCGTGGGACGATGACGGAACTCCCCCTTCCACTGCGCGCCCAACCGGGCGTTGAGCTCGCCTGGCAGCGCGAGAGCGATCGAAGACGGCAGCATGGCCAGCTCGGCGGCTCGCTGGTCCCGGATCTTCCGTTGGGGTCTCGGCAGAGCCTGGCCCAGTAGGTGACGTTCGGCGATGTGAACTGGGTGGTGTGTCGCAAGCACAGGCAGAACCCACACTTCTCCTTGCGATGGGCGCGCCTCGAAAGCGAAGGGAAGGTAGTCCAGGGGTTCGATGGTGTGGTGACTGCAGGCCTGAACGCTTCCCATTGCGTACGAGCAAATCACCAATGGCACACGCATCGTCTCTCCCAACGTGTGCCATGATCGCACGAGAGAGCCTCCATCAGGGGTAAAGGTTTGGCTAACGAGGAGGAAGACTACCCTGGCCATCGCGATGTCGAGGTCGCGGAGGTGTGCGACGGCATGCGACTGGACCGCTTCCTCTCGCTGCGCTTCCCCGATCGCTCGAGGTCTTTCTTCGCGAGAGCCATCGATCGCGGTGAAGTTCGGCGGCTCGATGGTAGTGCGCTCGCTCGAAGTAGCCGGGTTCGCGGAAGGCAGACCCTGCGCGTGTACATCGCGGGAATTGCCCCGACTTCACCGCCGCCGCCCTTTCCTCCCATTCGCTACATCGACGACACGCTGCTGGTGATCGACAAGCCGCCCGGGATGCTGTGTCATCCTTCGGGAACGCGATTCGAGTGGGCCCTCGTGTCTCTAGCCAAGGGCCGCTACCCTGAGGACGAGATCGATCTGGTTCACCGGATCGATCGCGACACCTCCGGCCTGGTGATCCTCACACGACGGCGCGACGCCAATCGAGTGTTGAAGGAGAGCATGAAGGCCGGAGATTTCCACAAGGAGTACGAGGCACTGGTTCGGGGTCAGGTGCCCTGGAGCCGCAGGATGCTCCAATTCCCCATTGGACCTGCTTCAGGACCCATCAGAATACAGATGGCTGTCCGGGAAGATGGTCTTCCTTCCACAACAGACGTCCGGGTGCTCGAGCGTGGGCCATGTCTCACGCGTGTTCAGTGCATTCTTCACACGGGGAGGACCCACCAGATTCGCGTCCACCTGGCCGCGGTCGGCTACCCGCTCCTGGGCGATCGGCTTTATGGTGTTTCGTCTGATGTTTTTATCCGATCGCTCGAACCGGGCGGTCGCGACGCCGTCGTCGAGGCCACGGGAGCGGAACGCCACGCACTGCATCACCGAAGAGTGCGCTTCCGTCACCCGAGCTCTGGGTCCTGGCTCGAGATCGAGGCACCTGTGCCACGAGACTTTCAGATCTGGTGGACCTCCAGAAATCGTGAGTAACTATCTGCGGAGCTTGCATTATCAATCAGAATAGATCTCCATAAAGTATGTTAAAGAGTCGTAATAAAGGTGCCATAGTATCTAACCTACGTATCCGGCGCGCGGTCTTTGATGAGCGATTGCTCAACACAGAGACCAACGCACGCTGATTGAGGGTCCCAACATTGTGAGCGATGTCTGATAATGTAGTTGACAGCTATATTATGGGCGATAACCGCCTGTGATCACGGTTGAGCCTTGCTCCGACGACATGGGTATTTCAATTCTTTCGATGAATCAGGTTCACGGATATCTGGTGTGGATAGAGAGATGAACAAACATGCAGTATTTTTGGTGAACGTGCTCATGCATTGGAAGGATGTCACAAAGACATTCGAAGTAGGATGTATAGACATCGTTCAATGAAAATTCGGTGGAACACAGTCATGTCATATACAATTATGTATATTAAATATATGAGTTATTAACTTGGTTATGGGTCCACGCGAACCGTCACGGAGTCGATGTCGGAGTGTTCCACGGGGAACGTCGATGTCTCCACAGCAGTCTTTCGATTGCAGTGCTTGATGGAACCACGTCTTCCCAACGTCCTCGAGGGTTCGTTGGCCAGTGGCTCGCGATCGTGTAGTCACATGGAGCCAATCGGTACCGATTGATCCAGGAAAGAGAGGTACGCTTGCTGGACTGTCGAGGAGGCGACTGGCAAACAATGCCCGTGCGTCCAGCCTTCTGCGAGTATCGACTCTTGTTCTGCGAACCGGTCTCGCACCCTGAAGGCAGATACTTCCTCTGGAATCACCCGATCAGCGCTAGAATGGACGATGAGAGTCGGGACGCCAACCAATGGGGCACGCGCCTCGGTGTCGAACGGGTGCCTCAGCATCCAGTCCACCGGATGAAGCGGAGCGTAGCGTTTGGCCACTGCCCGCATCGAGCGAAACGTCGATTCGAGCACGAGCGAAGCGGGGTTCCGTCGTTCGGCGAGGTGAGCCGCGACGGCGCCACCCAGGGAACGGCCGTGGAGGACGATGTGAGCTGGGTCGTACCCCGCGGAGAGCGCCCAGTCCCAGAAGGCTTCGGCGTCGCGTACCAGACCAACTTCGGTCGGCGAGCCGAGCGAACCCGGGTACCCTCGATAGGCGAGCACGGCGACATCCCAGTCGTGGTTCACGAGCAGGCGGTGTAGCGGGATGTTCCCGGCCACGGTCTCTGCATTCCCCGGGAAGTAGAGTACGAGTCTGCGGCCGGTTCCTTGGTAGTGCCAACCGTAGAGTTGCACGTGGTCCGAGGTCTCGATCTCGATAGGCGTGGCGCCGACCTCGCGCGCCCCGAGGTCTAGAGACTCGCGGCTGATGCCGCCTGGGGCGGGGAACAGGAGCGGCTCTTGCAGAGACCAGAGCAGTGCCCCGTAGCCGACGTAGAAGCCCAGGGCGGTCCCTCCTACGTTCCAGGCACCCCAGCGCAACCACGATGTGTTCACGACGTCTCCGGAGGTTCGTCTCCATGGACCCAGAGGAGCCCGCGATGGCCATCTACGGTCACCCAGTCCCCGTCCCGCAGCTGACGAGTGGCATCGTCGATGTTCACCACAGCCGGGACCCCGTATTCTCGGGCGAGCACCGCGCCGTGGGAGAGCACGCTCCCCAGCTCCAGGACCAAACCGCCCACGTGCTGAAAGAGCGAGGTCCAGCCAGGATCCACGGCCCGCGTGACAAGAATGTCGCCGCGCTGAAGGCGGCTACCCTCGTCCACTCGGTGGATGACGCGGACCTGGCCACAGGCCCGGCCGGCGGAGATCCCGAGGCCCTGGAGGCGCAGTGAATCTCGATCTCGAAGCGCGGGGTCGTCATCGTCCACGAGAAACGTGGGGGGGTCAGCGAGAGCGAAGCGGGCTTGCTCCGCCTCGCGTTGGCGGACCACGTCCAGCAGATCTTGGCCCACCTCCGACGTGAGCGACGCCGCTCGGAGCTCTGGCCACGTCAGCATCGACACGTCTCCAGCTTTCTCGAGCACCCCTCGTCGTTCGAGTCCCGCGCCCAAGCGGAGGAGCGTCGCTCGAACAGCGGAGAGCAGGTGGTCGAACCAGAACCGCTGATTCTCGCGAAGCAGCAGGTAGGTTCGGGTCCTCTCGATTACGAAGGCCACCCACTGGTGCTGCCACCCCCGCAGCTCTCGGTCTACAATCTCCAAGGCCTCTGCGAACCTTGCCTCTCGCTCGTCGCTCCGTGAACGCGGCGATGACGTGCTCTCTCCCGACCTGAGGGCCCGAAGCAAGGGGGTGAGTCGAGAGGGATCCGTGGACCAACGGGGCGTCATGATCTCCCAGCTGGCTTCTGCACGATGCCCGAATCGTTCGAGGAACTGTCGCAGCGCCTGTTCGAAAGGACCGCGGCGGGGAGAACCTGCGGCCAGCGCGTCCAGATCGGTTTCGGTGGCGGTCTGCGCCAGGTCGTACAAGGCCTGGTTGGTGCTCGTAGTCAGGTTTCCGGCTGGTGAGACCGCGAGTGACTGAACCAACCTCGGGTGCTGAGGCAGCGTGGTGGCCAGCGCGCCCTCGAGCAACTGCCAGAAGATGTTCGCGAAGAGCAGGCTACAGATGTGGATCCCGATGTACTCGCGGATCCACGCCTGCTGGGTCTCGGCCAGCTCAATCAGCGCTCGCGGTTCGTCGGTGCGCGCCTGAAGGTCCGGGAGCGCTGCGGAGAGACGATCGACGAACCGTTGCCACTGCCGGGGATTGGTGAGCGGGTTGAACTCGAAGCGTCGCCAGCGCTGCTCCCGCACCACCTGGCGAAGGATCGATGCGTAGACGGTGAGGTCCGGGGCGACCGCGAAGCGCTTCTGCCAGGCTCGCTCCTCCTCGGGGGGGATCAGCTCCATCATGAAGCGCGGACTTGGCGTTCCGGGGAGCTTGAACGCGAGGTGCCGGAAGACCGTGGTGTTGAGGTACGGACGCCCCTGGATCAGCTTCAGCGGTGGTCCGCCGCCCAGGTGTGCGTTCTGCGCGTCGTCGAACTCGATGAACCAGGAGAAGATCGGGGCGAGGATCGACCAGGCCAGAGGAGTCGCTGGCTGGGGCCAGCGCTCGCCGATGAACCGCCTGGTCCACAGAACGCTCTGTGAGCGTGGGGACCCCGTGGCGGTAATTGGCCTGGCTTGCAGGACGAAGAAGCGTCCGTCCTTCGTGCGGGCCCACTCGACGTCCTGGGGCTCGCCGAACGCGGCTTCGAGCCGCAGTCCCATGCGACACAGTCGAATGACCTGATTTCGCTCGAGGGTGCGTCGGTGCACGAGCGCCGAAGGGGTGGGCTCGCGTACCGTGAACCCACCGAGGGCTCCCACGACCCGCTCGCGTAGAGGGGGGAGCTCCTCGTCGACGATCCTCACCCGAACCCGCTCGGCCATCGGGCCCAGCAGGCCGGGCCAGCGGCGCGGTCGCCTCACGAGGTACCAGTGAGGCGCGAGCTGCCCGCTCACCAAGCCCTCACCGAGTCCCCAAACCGCCTCCACCACCATCTCGCGCCACGAGCCGTTCAGCGGGTTCACGGTGAACAGGACGCCAGAGCACTCTGGCTCGACCATCTGCTGGAGCAGGACAGCGATGGAGCCGGGCGCTGGTCCCGTCGAGCCCCGATAGGCGAGCGCTCTTGGTGCGTAGAGGCTCGCCCAGCACCTTCGAATCGCGTCGACGACTCCGTCCGGGGGGACCGAGAGGTTCGTCGTGAGCTGGCCGGCGAAGGAGCGTTCACGACCGTCCTCGTCGATCGCCGACGAGCGCACCGCGAGGCGCGGACCCAGGGCGTGGGCGCGTGTCGTCCACGCGTCGACGAGGTCCTGGCCGACGGGCATCTCCAGGATGGCTTCGTGCAGGGACGCGGCCACCTCGGCGTCGTGTACCGCACGCTGGCTTCGCTTCCACAGGTCGGCTTCCCGCAGCGCGCGCTCGAACGTCGTGGTGGGGATCACGGCACCAGGAGGAACCGGGAAGCCCTCGCGCGCGAGTCGGCCGAGGGATGCCGCCTTGGCGCCCACCCGATCAGCGTCGTCGAGGGTGAGGTCGGCCAGATAGAGCAGCGGCGCTGGCCGGTCGTCCACGAGGAGGCCTCCCTCGGAGGGGTATGCCGCGGACCGGAACCTGGGCAACTACCGACGTACGGCGTCGGTTGCACTACAATGCTCGCATGTCCAGCAACCTCGAGCCACAGATTCAGCGCCTCGCGGAGGCGATCTTCCAGTTGGGGCGCATCAACCCCTTTTCCGACGCTCGCGCGCAGTGGGAACGCGAAGCGCTCGGCGAGGACGAGGCCTCTGACGTGCGGGCTGCGCTCGCCGAGGTCGCCGACGAGCTCGCCGACTACCTTCGCCAGATCCTGTCCCGCCAGGCCGCGACGCCTCGAGAGCGCGAATGGTACGCGGGCGTCGTGTTCTATACGCTCCGGCAGCGATACCGGAGCGCGCTCGTCGAGTCCTGGGAGGCGCGTGCCGGCGACGGCGAGCCGCCGCCGCCGCTCACCGTCTATGACGACTTCTTGCGTGACTACGAAGGCTACTTTCGGGTGTGTGGTCCGCCGATGCCCGAGGTGGAGACCGCCGCCCACCTGTTCGCGTGCGCCGACCAGATCGCGCGCACCGAACAGGCCCTCGACTCTTCGATGGTCGGCGACTCCTTGCCCGTTCGTCGACTCCGGGCGGCCGTGTGGCAGTCCGTGTTCACCTTCGACGCCCTGCGGCACCGTCGATTCCTGTACAAGGCCCTCGAGCGCGCCCCCATACTGGTGCGCTCCCCGGCTGGCGCCGAGGGTCGAGCCGTGGCCGAGGCGATCGGGACGAGTCGTTACCTCGCCTTCGACCCCGACGTACGGCGGTTCGAGCCGGGTCCCCAGGTCGAGACCGTGCCCCTCGCCACCACCCACACCTTCGACGTCTCCCTGTACGGACAGCATCGCGTCGGGGCGGGGGCGTTCGGCAGCGCCGGGCGCGGGACCGTCGTGCTCGAGGATCTCGAGATGCTTCCCGCCATCGAGCAGCGTGAGCTCGCACGCGTCGTCGAGACGCGACGGTTCCGTCCGGTCGGCGCTCCGGCCGACGAGATCTTCGAGGGTCGCATCGTCTGCACGACCCAGGTCGACATCGGGGCAGAAGTCGCGTCCGGCAGCTTCGATCGGACGCTGTTCCTCCATCTGAGGGGCGACACCGTGGTCGTGCCGACCCTCCGCGAGCGACTCGACGATGACAAGGCCGAGCTGCACGAGCTGGTACGCCGAACGCTCACGAACACCATTCCGGAGCTCTACCTCGACGACGTCGCACAGGAGGTCCACGACCAGATCGTCAAGGGCCGGGGCAACGACTGGCCCTGGCCGGGGAACCTGCTCGAGTTGCAGCAGTGTGTCCGCATGGTCCTGATCGAAGGACGTTGCGTGAGCCCGGACGCCAACTCGCGCATGCCCTCCCCTGCCGGCCGTTTCGTCGCCCTGGAGCAGGGCAACATGTCGCTTGCCGAGGTCGCCTACCAGTACTGTCGACACGTGTGGGAGCTTCAGGGCACCTACAAGGCAGCCGCGGAGGTCCTGGGCATCGACTGGCGCACGGTGAAGAACTACGTCGAGGCGGCGGGGTAGCGCCTCAGAACTGGAAGTACACGAAGTCCTGGAGCGTGGTCCGGTAGAACAGGGCCATGCAAGCGATCAGCGCGGCCCACGTCGTCGTTTGGACCGGCAGGAACCACGGCGCCGCCTTGACCCGCGGGACCACCCTCGTCACGATGAGCCACTGGGCGACGAGGGGCGCACAGCCCGCCAGGGTGACCGCGACGACGATCGTAGCGGCGACTACGTCGTCGTCGGTTCCCGACCACGGCCAGCGGGTGAAGTGAGAGAGAAGCCTCTCGGTGTGGGTCTCACGGAACAACAACGAGCCCGGTAGGCCGACCAGGACGAGGTGCCCTGCGATCAGCGCACCATCCAGCCAAGGGCGGGCTCCCCTCGGGGGCAGTCGGCGGGCGACGAGTCCGTAGGCGATCACGAGCGCGCCGTGGAACAGTCCGAAGACGACGAAGTTCCAGGATGGTCCGTGCCACAAGCCGATCAACACGAAGGTTGTCAGCGTCGCCAGCGCGAAGCGCACCCGGCTCGAGCCTCGGTCACCGACCAGTGGTCCGAGAACGTAGTCGCGCAGCCAGGTGGACAACGAGATGTGCCAGCGCTGCCAGAACTCGATGGTCGTGCGGGCGAGGAACGGCGCCCGGAAGTTCAGCGACAGGTCGAAGCCGAGGAGCCGGGCCGAGCCGCGTGCCATGTCCGTGTAGCCAGAGAAGTCGGCGTAGATCTGGATCATGAATGCGAAAGAAGCCGCCCACACCAGGATGGGAGCCGGGTTGTCGAGGACGAACACCTTGTCGACGTATGGCGCGAGGGAGTCGGCGATCACGAGCTTCTTGAAGCCGCCCCATAGCGCCAGAGCAACTCCATCTCGCGCGCGCTCGAGCGTCAGGGAGCGCGGTGACTCGATCTGCGGGAGCAGGCGACCAGCCCGCTCGATCGGCCCTGCGACGAGCTGGGCGAAGAAGCTGACGTACAGGACGTAGTCGACGAAGCGAGTGCGGGGCTCGAGCTCCCCTCGAGCCACGTCGATGGTGTAGCCCATCGTCTGGAAGGTGTAGAAGCTGATCCCCACCGGGAGCACGATCGAGAGCACCGCCGCGTCCAGCTCGAGCCCCACGGCCCTGCCTGCCGCGACGAAGCTGCCGACGAAGAAGCCGGCGTACTTGAAGTACGCGAGGAGCCCGAGGTTCGCGACCACGGAGACTGCAACCGCGAGCCTTCCCCACGCCGGACGGCGGGCGATGACGAGACCCAGCGTGAAGTCGACGACGGCCGAGCCGTACATCAGCAGCAGGAACCAGGGGTGGACCCAGCCGTAGAAGACTGCGCTCGCCGCGACCAGCCACGCGTTCTGGCTGCGCACCTCGCGAAGGGCCCAGTAGACGACGAAGACGACGAGCAGGAAGACCGGGTAGACGGGCTGTACGAAGCTCACGTCACCGATCCGGGATCACGCGGCGACGACGCGCTTCGTCCCGCCGTGGACCGCGTAGCCGTCGGGAAGGACCGCGCTGAACGCCTCCGGGTGTTCGACCGTCCAGCCGCGCTGCTGGAACACCTGCGCCACCCTGACGCGAAGACGGTTGGACTCCTCGTCGGGGTTGACCATCGCCTCCTCGAGCAGCGGACGAGCGGCGTCGTCCTGCGCGGAGACCATGACCTCGATCGCCGCGCAGCGGACGTTCTCGTCGAAGTCGCCCAGCATGGAGGCCGCCTTGTCGAGGTGTTCCCTGCGCGGATGCTCGACCAGCCAGACCAAGAGGTCGATCTTCTTCTGGGGCTTGAAGTCGTCCTTCTCGCGCTCGAGCGCCAGCACCTCGTACGCCTTCGTGATCGTGGCCTCGAGACCCAGCAGTTCCTGATGGATTCGAAGCGGAGACGCGATCTCGCGGCACTTCTTGAGGTGCCGGTCGAGTGGTCGCGACAGAGCCTCGGCGCCCGCCTGGACGAGCAGCGAGTAGACGAGGTCCTTCTCGTTGCGGTCCTTCAGCTGGTTCTCCAGCTTCATGTCGAAGCGCGTGAGCAGGGCCACCCAGGCCTTGGGCTTGTCGCGCTCGGCCAGCCATCGAGCGGCGTTCTCCCGATCCTCCGGCTGCGCGTCGCGGTTGGTGAGCGTGCGTTGCTCCTTGGCAATCCGCTGCTCCTCGGACAGGAAGATGTCGAAGATCCCCACAGGGGCCCCCCATTTCGCCCGTACCTATCCACCGCCGAGGGAGGGTCAAGCGGCAGCGTGACCCCACCTTGACGAGCTGATCGGCAGCGAATACCCAATCAGGGTCACGCGGAAGTGGCGGAATTGGTAGACGCGCAGGATTCAGGATCCTGTGCCGCGAGGCGTGGGGGTTCGATTCCCCCCTTCCGCATCTTCTCCGGTCCCCTACGCACGGCGCGAGGCAACCCGGGTGAGGAACCCATGAGAGACATCCTCGTCGCCGGCCCCGCCAAGAACGCACTGGGAACCGACGTGCTCGAGTCGCTCGGCGAGCAACTCGCGGCCGCGGGCGACGAGCCGCTCCTGGTCCGCGGCGAGGGAGATGCGTTCTCGGCCGGGCTGAACCTCAAGGAGATCATCGCGGCCGACGAAGCCCACCTCCGACGCTTCCTCGACCTCCTCAACCAAGTGGTGGTGGGCCTGTTCCGGCACCCTGCGCCCACCGTCGCGGCGGTGGGGGGGCACGCCATCGCTGGCGGAGCCATCCTGGCGCGAGCGTGTGACCACGTCGTCGCGACGCGCGACGAGAATGCGCTCATCGGGCTCAACGAGACTCCGATCGGGCTTCGGTTTCCGCCGCGTCTGCTCGCGGTGCTCGTGCACCGACTCCCGCGTCGGTGCCACACCGAGGTGTTCCTCGGAGGTGCCTTGGTGACCCCGGCCGAGGCGGTCCGGTTGGGCCTGGCCGACGAGCTCGCCGACCACGTCGAGGCCGTCGCTCGCCAGCGGCTCGAGACCTTCGCTGCCCACCCCCGAGCGACCTACGCGGCGAACAAGGCCATGCTCCAGGGCACCGTGGGGCTTCCCGACCCCGAGGCCGAGCGTCGGTTCGTCGAAGACGTCCTGCCTTCCTGGACGGCGCCGGAGCTGAAGGCGCGACTGCAGGCACTGCTTCGCTGAACGCCCTACATGTTCCGGCGGGAGGGTCGACCATGAACGCTCGACTGTCGCTGTACATGTTCGAAGGGTGCGCGTACTGCGAGCGGGTGCGAGTCGCGGTTCGCGACCTCCAGCTACCGGTAGAGGAGCGGGACATTCGCGCCGAGCCTGCCCACGCGGACACGCTGATCGAATCGCTCGGTTCGTCGACCGTCCCCGTCCTCAGGATCGACGAGGGCGGGACCACTCGTTGGCTGCCCGAGTCGGGCGACATCGTGCACTACCTCTACGGCGAGCACGGCGATGGCCGTCGGCCAGCCCTTCTGGCCACGGGCATTCCCCAGGCGGTCGGGGGCGTGGCGGCGGTCCTGTTCTTCGTCCTCGCGCTCATCATCGAGGGGTATCCGAGGCTCGTGTTCCTCGTCGCCGCGGTCTTCGTCTACGTGGCTCGCAACAACCTGAGCCTCCTCGCCCGGCGCTGATGCGGTCGTCGCAGCGGCGGGGCCTCGAGGGCAACCGGTAGCCGTACAGCCGCGCCGCGCTCCGCCGATGGACCGAGCATGAGTGCGGCTTACCTGTTCGGCCCTCCGACGATCGACGACGTCCGGGCCCGCTCGGCCATGGTCGGGGTGCCCCGGCCGGGGCTCCAGGACGCGATCGCGCGCGTGCTGGCCGAGTCCGGGTGGCTGCTGCTGTGCGGTCCCCAGGGCTGCGGCAAGAGCCACTCGCTCCGGATCGCAGCCCGGGAGCTCGCCGAGCGAGGGCGACCCGCGATCGTGCTTCATGCTGGAGGCACTCCCTTTGCGGCCGTGGCGGAGGTCCTCGGCGAGCCGATCGTCTCGGTGGCGGATGCCGCGGAGAGGCTCCTCACGATGCTCGAGGCGGAGGACGGGGTCCTGCTCGTCGATGACTGGCCCGACCTCGATCTGGGCTCTCAGCAGGTTGTCCGGCGGCTCGAGGAGATCGGTCGGCCCACCGTGATCGCCACGGGTCCGGTGGCGCGGGTCGGGTGGCGAGCCGTGCCGATTCCGCCGCTCACCGGGGTGGAAGTCGACCGCATGCTCGCCCTGTTGTTGGCGCCGGTCCCCGAGCCGCCGCGCACGGATGGACGCTGTGACGTCCGACTGGTCGAGCTCGCGTTGTCGCTCGCCGGTCCGTGGCCGGGTCCCATCGCTCGATTCGCAGTGCGACTGGTCGAGTCCGGTGTACTCACGGTGCGTCAGGGCCGGCCCTCGGTGCTCGAGCAGGAGGTCGCCCCGCTGCTCCGCTCGTTCTCGGCCGATCGACCGTGGCCATTGCCCGCGCTCCCCCCGCGAGTGGCTCGACTGGCCACGATCATCGCGTGGGCCCAGCCCATCGACCGAGGAGCGGCCGTGGAGCTGGCGCGCGTGCCCGCGTCGGACCTGGACGAGCTCGTCCGGGTGGGCTTCATCGGCTCGGGGCGTCGGGGCTTGCTTCGATTCGAAGGTCCAGTGGCGCGACGGGTCCAGCGCGAGTCGGACCCCGAGGCCTGTGCCGCGCTCGCCCGTCACTGGCGCGGGCTCGACCCGGTGCCCTGGTTGCGCATGGCCATGGTGCTCGGGCTCACCGACGACCCGGCACTGACCGCAGAGCTCGGTGCCTCGGCCCTTCGGGCTCTGCTCCCCGTCGACCCCGCTCGGGCCCTGGAGCTCGCCCTCACCGTGCCTCCGCCGCCGGCTGACGACGCGGCAGGGGTCGAGTGCTTTCTCGAAGCCCACGGGCTGCGTGCTCAGGCGGAGCATCAGCGACGGGGGCCCGAGGCGGCCCTCGCGATCGTCGATCGCGTCCCCGCGACCCTCGGGGCCGGCACGGCGGCTCGCGCCCGCTTCGATCGGATCCGCGGGCAGCTCTGCTGGGCGGTGGGGCGCGCCCGAGAGGCGGCGGAGGCGTACGAGGCGGCGGCGCCCGGGGTCACGGGCGACGAGCGTGCCCGCCTGCTCCACCACGCGGGCACCGCCTACCTCGAGGTGGGCGACCTCGGGGGAGCCGTGCGCTGTCTCGAGGCTGCACGCGAGATGTTCCTGGGCGCGGACCAGTCTCGCCACGTCATGGCCGTGTCGCGAGGCCTGTGTGCTGCCTACGGGGCGCTGGGCGAGCAGGAGGCCGCCGAACGGGCGGGCTGCAATGCGCTGGAGCTCGCTTCGTCCCTCTCGTTCGACCGGGTGGCGCTCCTGGTCCGCCTCGACCTGGCGGATGCCGCGCTCACCACCGGCGACCTCGAGGGCGCCACGGCACACCTCGACGACGCGGCGGACATCGCGGCCGGCGACATGGCGCGTCGACCCGACCTCGAGCGACGTCGCGCCCTGGTGGCGGTGCTGCGACGGGCGGCTGACGGACCTGCCCTCGCTCGCCGGGCCGTCGAGTCCGCGAGTGAGCAGGACACCGCGATCGACTGTGGGCTCGCCTGGGCGGTGCTCGCCTGGGCCGAGGCGCAGGCTGGCGAAGAGGAGGCTCGTCTGCAGGCGAGCCGCCACGCGGTTCGGATCCTCCGGGAGGCGGGAGCCGCACCGCAGCTCGCCCAGGCGCGGCTCATGATCGCCGAGTCCTGCCTCGAGGTCGCCCGCCACGCCGAGGCCGCCGACCACGCACGCGCCGCGCTGCAGTTCGCCAACGAGTTCGCCCGTCCGCCGCTCCACGCCTGGGCGCATCGGATCCTCGATCGGGCCGGCCAGGAACGGGGCTCGTCGATCCAGCGGCTGACCGAGCTCGCCACGCGCATCGCCCTGCAAGACTCCCGAGGCAGTCTCCTCGCGGACCTGGCGGCCGCCGCCGTCGAGCTGATGGACGCCGACCGAGCGATGGTGGTCCTCCTCGACGACGACGGGCACCTGACGCCGGTGGCCCGTGCAGGAGCGAGGGCCTACGCGGCTCCGTCCACGACGATCGTCGAGCGGGTGATGGAGACCGGCCGCGAGGTCGTGGCGACGGACCTCGGCGAGCGCGGGGACCTCCGCCACGCCGCCAGCGTCGTCGCGATGAACCTCCGTGCCGCGGTGGGGCTCCCGCTCGAGGTCGACGGCGTGGTCCAGGGCGCGCTGTACGTGGACAGCCAGGACGCGGCCACCGGAGAGTTCTCCGTCGCCCTGGCCTTGCTTCGCGCGCTGGCCGCGCACGCCTCCGTGGCCCTCCGCCAGGGGCAGCTCGCCGAGGCCATCCGCAAGCGGGCAGCTGCCGCGGAGCGCGCGTGGCGGTACGCGGACGACCTCCTGCGGGCCGTCCCCACCCCCGTCGTGATCGCGGCCGAGGACGGCACGACCCTCGACGGGAACCGCGCCGCGCGGGGCTGGATCCCCCAGGACGACCCGGCTCCGGTGAGCGAGCGCTTGTCGCCCCTCCCCGGCGGGTTCGCCGACGAGTACATGCTCGACATCGGCGATGCGAGCGTACCGGTGCACGTCACCCGCAGCGAGGCCGTGGCGCCAGACGGGCGACGGCTCACCCTGCTCGGGCTCACCGACCTCTCCAGTCGGATCGCAGCCGAGGCGCAGATGGCTCGAGCCGCGGAGAGTGCTCGCGAGTCCACCGCGGCGAAGAGCAGGTTCCTCCTCTCGATGAGCCACGAGCTGCGAACGCCGCTCAACGCGATCACCGGGTACGCAGAGATGCTCCTCGAGGAGGGCGATCTCGGTCAGGAAGCAGGCGAGGATCTGACCCGGGTGGTGGTGGCTGCCGAGCGTCTGCTCGGCCTCATCGACAATGTGCTCGACATCTCGCGCATCGAGGCGGGACGGCTCGAGGTCGCTCTGGAGACCGCCGATCTCGCGGCCACCGTGGAGCGGGCGTCGCGGCGGCTCCGCCCGATTGCGCTCGAGCGGGGGATTGCGTTGACCTGGCAGTGTGAGGGTCTCGGCCCCTGGCGGACCGATCACGACCGAGTGGAGCAGATCCTCGAGCATCTCGTCGTGAACGCCGTCGAGCACGCCGACGCGAGCCACGTCCGGATCCAGGCGACCCGCGCTCCCGACCACGCGAGGATCGAGGTTCGGGACGATGGCACTGGCATTCCCGAGCACCGGATGGAGACGCTCTTCCAGCCGTTTCAGCGGCTCGACCCCGCGGAGCGACCAGGTGGCGCCGGCCTGGGCCTGGCCATCGGCTACCAGCTTGCCCAACGACTGGGCGGCGTGCTGTCGGTGGAGACCGTGCAGGGTCACGGGAGCTGCTTCACCCTCGTGCTGCCGGTCGCCTGACCTCCTACACCCGCTCGACGATGGTCGCGACTCCCTGGCCGACGCCCACGCACAGGGTGGCGCAGCCGAGCGTGGCGTCCGTGCGTTCCATCACGGACAGCAACGTGGTGAGGATGCGGGCCCCCGAGCAGCCGAGCGGATGTCCGAGCGCGATGGCCCCGCCGTGCAGGTTCACCCGGTCGGCGTCGAGCCCGAGGCGGTGCATCACGCCGAGGGACTGCGCGGCGAACGCCTCGTTGAGCTCCCAGCACTCGATGTCGGACACCGCCAGCTCCGCGCGCTTCAGTGCCTTCTCGCTCGCGGGTACCGGTCCGTAGCCCATGACCCGCGGGTTGACGCCGGCCGACGCCATGGCCCGGATCCGGGCTCGAATGGGCCACCCCTCGGCCTTCGCCCGGGTCTCACTGGCCACGAGGACCGCCGCCGCGCCATCGTTCAGGGGGGAGGCGTTGCCCGCGGTGACGGTTCCCCCCTCGCGGAAGACCGCGGGGAGCTTGGCCAGGCGCTCGAGCGAGGTGTCGGCCCGGGGGCCCTCGTCCTTGTCGAACCGCACCGGTGGACCCTTGCGCTGGGCGACGTCGACGTGCGTGCGCTCGCCGTCGAACCACCCCTCGGACTCGGCGTGCAGGGCGCGCTGATGCGAGCGCAGGGCGAAGGCATCCTGGTCAGCGCGAGGAATCGAGAGCTCGTCGGCGATGTTCTCCGCGGTCTCGCCCATGGACTCGAGCGGGATGCGGGCCTCCAGCCGTGGATTCGGGTACCGCCAGCCGAGCGAGGTGTCCCACGCCGTGACGTTGCCTGCCTTCGGCTGCGTGACCCCGCGCGGCACCGAGAGGGGCGCCCGCGACATCGACTCGACCCCGCCGCCGATGCACAGGTCGGCGTCGCCAGTGCGGATCATCCGGGCCGCCTGGTTCACCGCCTCGAGGCCCGAGGCGCACAGACGGTTCACGGTCACCCCGGGCACGTGGTCGGGAAGCCCGGCCAGCAGCACGGCCATGCGCGCGACGTCGCGGTTGTCCTCGCCGGCCTGATTCGCACACCCGAGAAACACTTCGTCCAGTGAGCCTCCGTCGATTCCGGTTCGGGCGAGCACCGCCTCGATCACCCGGGCAGCGAGATCGTCGGGACGTACCGTCGAGAGTCCACCTCGAAACCTGCCCACCGGAGTGCGTACCGCATCGACGATCACCGCTTCTTCCATGGATCCTCCTAACCTGACGTTCTTCGTAAGGATCGCGCCTCGCGCGGGCATCGGTTCCCGCCGGGCAAACTCGTCGACCTGTAACTTGACTCGCAAATATCATTGTTGCATCGGTCATTTTGGTTGGGGTACCGGATCGCGTCCGGGGAGATCCGACTCCTGGAGTCTCCAAGAATCCGAGGAAGCGGGCCGCCGATGCCCGCCGAACAGCCGTGGGACCCGACATGAAACGTGCACGAGCCCGCTATTCCGTCCGCTTGCCGGTCACGCCGGCGGCGGCCCAGGCGCAGGTCCGGCGACGCGCCGACCGAACCGAAGACTCCCTCACCCGCTGGCGGGTCGTCGCAGCCGGGCGACGCCGGGCCTACGAGCTCGCCCAGTGGGTCGCAGCCGAGAAGGCTCGCCGTCGACGGCGTCGCTGGCTTCGCGGACTCCGCGGGGCCGTCTCCACCCTGCTCGTGGTCGCGCTGACCGTGGGCGCCGTGGCCGTGCAGTCGGGACCGGACGCCGAGGCGCGCGTGGTCTCGCCGCAGATGGCGCAGGACGCGCCGCCCGAGCTCACCTCCACCGTGATGTCGTCGGGTTGGGACGCACCGGTATCGGCTCCGGCGCCGACCGCGATCCCCGACGTCTCGGGGAGCGCTCCGGCGCCGACGTTCGCCTCCAACATCGTGGTCGAGGCCCTGGCCCCCGCGTTCGACGCTGGGCCGCCCCTGCCGGTGGCCTTCGCGGCCGTGGGCGTGAAGCTCTCGTCGGTCGAACAGTGGAGCGACGACGAGTATCGCTGGGTTCGGTTCGAGGTCCAGACCCAGCAGCCGACCTACATCCGCTGGCGCGACGCGAGCGGTGAGCCCGCCATCGAGGACAAGCCCTGCGCCGTGCCTGGCGACGGCGGCCACGTGTGCAGGTTCGGGCGAAGCCACTGGCGCTTCGCGACCGCACTCCGCGACGGCGCGAGCCCGGGGGAGTGGACGATCGAGGCGTGCACGGGCGGGATCTGTCAGGTCGTCGATACCCTGGATGTAGGCATCGGTTGAGCAGCTTCCGGGATTTCCGTCACCAGGCTTGCTAAAGAGCGGGCGTGACGATGCCGGGGAGCACCGATGCCTGTCGAGCCCGACACCCAACCCTCCAGCAGCCGCTTCGACGGTGATGCGGACGCCGAGTCGATGGAGCCGCTCGCCACGCGCGATCGGTTCGGGACCGTACGCCGCTGGCAGGAGGTCCTGCCCTTCTTCGGCGTTCTGCTCACCGGCAAGGACGCCCCACTGCTCCGGCCAGGGCAGGCGCCTACCTACCACCCCTCGGTCGGCTACGCGCGCGACGTCTACGTGGCCATCACGATGAACTGGCTCGTGGACGCTCTGGGCTTCACCTGGATGTTCCACGGCTTCTTCGTGACGGCGTTCGAGCAGTCCTGGCTGCCGTGGCTGATTGCGGTGATTCTGGGCACCACGTTCTCGTCAGCCTTCGCGACCTTCGCCATCTCGATGGTCCGCAAGCCCATTCAGGATGCGAACCTCCGGTTCCTGCCCGTGGCGGCCTCGGTGCTGTTGCTCGCGGCGGGCGTCGCCGGGTTCGCCTACGCCTGGTACGGTACCGGCGCCGAGATCGCGAACAACGACCTCCTGCTGTTCGGATCCGGCACTTCGCTCCTGCTCGCCACCGGCGTCTTCCTCCTGGCGACCTACGGCTTCCAGGACGGGTCGATGGTCTTCATCCGCGGCCTCGTCATGTTCACGGCTGGGTTCCTGGTGGCCGGGCCGCTCCACGAGACGATGTTCTACTCGGAGATCATCGACGAGTACGGTCGTCAGGTCCAGGAGCGCGCCGAGGACGATGCCCGGGAGAAGGCGAGCGAGCTCCAGAACGTCGCCGATGCGCAGTTCGCCAGCTGCATGCTCCAGCACGCCATGCCGGCCGACCGCCAGTGCCTCGAGGCGCAGCGGGAGACCGAGAAGGCCAGCCTCATGGTCTCGGCCATCGAGTTCGTGAAGAACGAGGAGGAGCAGGGCGCCGACCCGGTAGCGGATCGCGGCTACCTGCTCGAGAAGGCCCGCGACCTCGAAGCCACCGACGTGGTGGCCCTCATCGGGGTCGGCGCGACCGGCAAGCGCGGCAAGGGTCCCCGCTACTACAAGGCGGTGGGCATGGAGAAGGAGGCGCGGGTCAAGGCGGCGGCGGCGCAGGGGCACGAGAAGCTGTGCCGCGAAGCGGTCGCCGAGTGCGAGGCCGAGGTGCAGAAGAACGAGCAGGTGCTCGCGCTGCAGAGCGAGGTGTCCGAGCTGCAGGCCGTCGCCGAAGACGCCGTGGCCACGCGGCCTCCCGGGGCCATCGACCGAGCGCGGGCGCTCGAGGCGATCACCGAGGGCGACTACGACGAGGAGGAGGCCGAGAAGCGCTCCGTCTGGATGACCGGTCGACTCGCCGCGGCATGGTTCCTCGCCATGGTGATGCCGCTCATCGTGCTCATCATGAAGCTGACCGCCGGTGACAAGCTGGAGCCCTACCTCCGCAAGCGCTGGGCCGGGAAGTAGGTCGTGCTTCTCGCGCTCGTGAAGTTCGTCTCGGTGGTGTCCCTCACCGCCTGGATCATCGCGAGCGCCGAGGGCCTCGCCGAGCCGCTCTTCGATGTCGACCCCGCGTTGTTCTGGCTCGACCTCTCCCATCAGGTGCCGCTGCCGCTGGGTCCCCAGGGGTTCCGCACGGCGGTCATGGGTGCGGTGCACGTGCTGGTGCTCGCGGTCAGTGCCCCGTGGTGGAGTGCCGTGCACCGGGCGCCGGGCCGGCGCGGCCCGGGTCTCGGGACCTGGCTGTTGTTCGCGGTCCTGTTCCTGATCGCGTTCGTTCCACTCGGCATCCAGCCCACGCTCGTCGCCCCGACTCTGACGTTCGACACGCTCCGCGACCGCGTCACCAATCTCGTCGATGGCACCGCGGTGTTTCGGGCCCTCGACGCCTGGCTGTCGGTCGGGCGGCCGGTGCTCGAGGAGCCTGCCCCGGTCCAGGAGCCCGTCGACGTGACCGCGTTCGAAGCCACGCTCGAGTCGACCGGACTTCCGCTGGTCGACCGTTGGGACCCGCTGTTGTTGAGGGCGACCAAGGGCGACCTCGATCTCTTCGCAGACACCAAGGCGGTGATGTTCGTCGAGTCGAGCGGACGGCAGTACGCCGTCTCGCCCACGGGATGCGCGGGTCTCATGCAGTTCTGCGTGGGCACGGCCCAGCGGGCTCCCTTCCGCAACATCTTCGGGGCGGGCGGGGTCTCGGCCTGTGGCTGCACCGACTGTTCGGTCCCCCGCAAGGTCCAGGTGGCCCTGGAGACCGACCCCTCCGCCGTGGACCGGGTCAAGGACCAGTTCCCGTGTGACCTCACCGACGCCCGCTTCGACGCCGAGCGCTCGCTCGAGGCCGGGGTGGCCTATGTCCGCGAGCTCAACGAGGACCTCGGCGGCAACCTCCTGCTTGCCTACGTGGGCTACAACGCTGGGCCCGCGGTGGCGCGACGCCTCCACAAGGAGGTCGGCAGTCAGGCGACGCTCGCCCAGATCGGCCCGGAGCTCGAGCCGGCGCTCCGTCCCTGGTACGGAACGCGCGCGGCGCGCCGGGCGAGGCTTCTCGCCAGGATCAACCTGCCCAAGCTCGAGCAGGCGCGTCGTCGCTTCGAGGTGCGCACTCCTCTCGATGCGCCAGCGGAGCCTCCTCCTCGCGCGACCCTCGACCCGGTCCCGTCTTCAGGGGCGAGCCGCGCCGAGTGACTGCACCAGCGGTCGGAGCACGCGGCACAGCCGACGGTCACGAACACTGGCGTTCACGAAGATGACCTGCAAGACGTGTTCTCGGTCCGCCACCCAGAGTCGTCCGAGGTCATCCGGTCCAGCGAAAGCATTGGAATCATGATTGGATCCGTCCGCCTCGAAAACGGCGAGTCGGATTCCCTCGCGCGCCGTGACCCAGTGGGGGGCGCAGTCGAGGTGGCCCGAGGTGGCGCGCACGAACGGGTCGTCCTTCAGCAGCGCCGCCTGTCGATTGGCGGCGATGCGCATCTGCACGACAAAGGACGCCGCGGTCTCGGCCGACTCGAAGCGGAGGTGTTGCACCTCCAGTCCCTCGTTGCCTTTGCCGATCGCGCGGGCGTTCCAGCCGTCGACCAGGGCATCGGCGAGCACCTCCGAGCCCTCGGCGCGCAGTAGCTGATCTCGGATTTCGTAGTCTCCGAGCCGCCGGGTGTCGGTGCGCCAGCCCCGTGGCGACAGCCGGCGGGCGCTTCGCCGAAGCGCGGGGGTCGGCCAGGAGAGGGCTCGGCCCCCGAACCAGCGATCCGGGTTCGCGATCTGCGACGTCGTCGAGGGAGGACGCTGGAGCATCCGCCACACCTGCTCGGTGCCGCCGTGGCTGACGTGAAAGGCGACGAAGTCACGGCCGAGGCCGTAGACGTAGGTGTTGTGGTAGGCGTCGGGGTCGAGCGACGGGCGGAGGTCCCGGTCCGTGCCGAGCAGGTCGGAGATCAGGGTCAAGGCCTCCCCGAGTCCCATCTGCGAGGCCACCGTCTCGTGGACATAGACCGCGTGGCCCTCGATCGCGCAGTTGATCGCGATCACCGCGTCCGTGCCGTGGGCGTGGATGGCCATCGCGGCGAGGTCGGTGTGCTGGTCCTGCAGGGCGTGGGCGAGCTCGTGCGCGATGACCACCCGCACCACCGGGCGAAACAGCCACGCGGGCGCCTTCTCGGCCGCGAGCCGTCGCTTCAGCCCGTCGACCGAGATGTAGAGGGTCTTGTCGAGGAAGCCGTACTTGCCCGCGAAGGTCGAGGCGACCTGATCGGCGAGGACCTGGGCGCGCCGCTGCGCGTCGGCCTCGGGGATGCCGTCTCCCGACGAGAGGTGGAGCTGCTCGGCGTAGATCACACGCTGGAGCTGTTCCTCGTCCGCCGCCACCACCGGAGGAAGCTCCCTGAAGCGTCGCCCTGCCACGGACTCCACCACTGGCGCGATCTCCTCGACCATCGAGCGCAGCTCGACGGGATGAATCGGCGGATTCGGAGAGGCCTGGACCCAGCGGCAAAGCGCCATCGCGAGGAACCACATCGTCTCGTCATTCTCCCCGAAGCGCAGCATCGTTCAGGGTATCACGACCGTTCGGGGTTCCGCGCGGGCGAGCGTCGCCCAACCTAACGAGGACGACGTCCGGCCACGGCGTCGTAGACGGCCACCCCCCGCTCGTCGACCTCGTCGAAGACGACGATCACGCGGTCCTGGCCGCCGTCTCGGGGCGGAGCGTACTGAATGACGACCTGACCGTCGATCACGAACCCCGGGCCGTCCACGATGCCGCGCGTGGCGTACGGAAAGGCGGCAATCACGTCGTCCTCCGCATCGACGACGTCGAAGACGAGCTGGAGCGGTCCCTCGTCGAGGGGAATGGCCTCGGGGCCAACGACGGTCGGGTTCGTGTTGGGTTCGCGCAGCCGGCCGTTCGCGACGTCGAAGCGTCGGGTGGCCAGGTGCAGCGACGCCCGGGGGGCCGGACCGACCCAGGTGGCCGGACGCTGCAGGAGGCGACGGACCGTCGCGAGGTCGGGCTCCGGGGCGGCGAGGAGGGTCTCGATGAGGTGGAGCCTCGCCGGGCACCACGCATCGTGGCAGGCCAGAGCCACGAGGAGGCCGGTGGCCACCGCGGTGGCCTCCGAGGCGGTCGGGGAGATGGGCGACGACATGGTCCACGACGCGGCTTCAGGCGAATCGGAGCGGTAGAGGAACGGAGCGACCGGGACCGTGTCCTCGAGGCACGAGATCGGGTCGAGGAGGGGGGTGGCCTCGGGGTGGGGCAGCTCGACCGGCACACACGTCCAGACGAGGAGCCGGTAGCCGAGCTCGTCGGGGTCCACGACGGTGGCCTCCACCGAGACCGTGTCCCCTGGCGTCAGCGACGGGGGATCCACCACCACACCCGCTACAGTGAGGACGGAGATGCGGCCGCCCGAGGAGAACGGCTCGTCGAGGAGCTCGCACGAGGCAAGCATCAGCCAGAGCATCCCTACCAACATCCCTTCGGAGACATCGGCTACGGGATGTCAGCCCTGAGTCCGAACGCCGGAACGATCGGGAGCCCCGAGATGGGACGCTCCTCCGTGAAGTCACGATTGAAGGTGATCAGCTCGATGTTTCGCCGGTTGGTGACGTTCGTCGCGTCCACGTAGAGGGACAGCTTCCAGCGGGCGTACTCCCAGGTCTTGTCGATGCGCACGTCGAGGGCGGCGAAGGCGGAGGTGCGCGAGCTGAACTCCTCGTCGAACACCGGGAGATGGCTTCGGCTCTCGAGGTCGAGGACGGTGAAGCGCACGGCGGTATAGGGGGTGCCGCTCGAGTAGCGGACCCGTCCGCCGAGGCGCCACCCTCGGCCGAGCTGCCGGGTGAGGAGCGCGACGAGGTTCAGGGGTTGATCGTAGGCGAACGGACGGTACGCGTCGTCAGGGCGGTCCTGTCGCGTCGAGCGGGCCAGGGTGGCCGAGATCATGCCGAGCGTGCGCCGGCCCCGGGCCGAGACCTGGATCTCGAGGCCGTCGACCCGTCCGTTCCCGTCGTTGGCCCAGTCTCCGTCGTCGGTCGGCCCGGGCTTCGGGGGGGTGGTGAAGAACTCGAAGGCGTCCTGCCGGCCGACGACGAGCTGGGAGAGCTCGCTGTGAAATGCGGTGAGCCGCAGGTCCACCCCGTCCAGCAGGCGCTGCTCCCAGGTGGCGGCGAGCTGGATCGCGGTCTGCGGGCCGAGGTCAGCGCTGGCCAGCGGTTCGAGCTGCCGCAGGGTCGGGAACTGGCTGAACCGGCCGGCGGAGAGCGAGATCGCCGCGGAGTCGGTGGGCTGGAAGCGGACCAACGCCCGCGGATCCAGCGCGCCCGCCAGGCGGACGCGGGGAGCGGTCGCTTCGGCAGTGTCGCCATCCTCGTCACCGTCGAGGGTCGCGAGCTGCAGGTCGCCACGCAGCCCGAGTCGCCACGCCCAGCGCTCCGCGCGGCCCGTGAGCTCGGCATAGACGGCTGGTTCGAGCGACAGACCGCTCCCGTCGTCGGGATCCCCGAAGGTCGGAACGTCGAAGGCCCACCGCTGGGTGCGCACCCCGATGTCCGTACCGAAGCGGGCGAACAGCTCTGGCCAATCGCGGGTCACCTCGATGCGTCCGTTGCCGACGAACCCGACCTCCTGGGCGATGCCGTCGTCCTCGAGCTCCAGCGTCTGCCACTCGGGTCCGAGGAGGACCGCGATCTCGCGCTGCCAGGGTTGCGAGCCCACGGAGCGCAGCCGGAATCGGCCCTTCACGAAGCCGGCCTGGATCGAGACGATCGGCGCGTCGTCCTCTTCGCCGAACACCGCGAACGCGTCGTTCGACGCCAGCACCATCGAGTCCACGGTGTTGCGGTCGCCGTGCAGCAGGACGCGTCCTTGGGCGTCGAAGAAGCGCGGGGCCCGGACCGTCTGCTCCACGAAGCTCGGGAGGATCGGCTGCAAGATGGCGTCGATGTAGGACCGGCGCACCGAGGCGGTGATGGTGGCGCGAGGCAGTCCCACCTGCCCGAAGGCGGTCGCCTGGAACAGGTCGACGGACGCGTAGCCTCGGGATGCACGCGGAGGTCGGTCGTCGAGCGCCAGGTCCACGACGCCGCCGAGCGAACGTCCGTAGCGGGCGCTGTAGTTGCTCGCGAAGAGGGTGGCGTCCTTCAGGAGGTCCGCATTGAGGACGGTCGACAGCCCGCCGAAGTGGAAGACGCTCGGGATCCGGACGCCGTCCAGGTAGAACGCGCTGTCCTCGGGAGCGGTGCCGCGGATGAGCAGCTGACCGAGTCCGAACGGAGGTCGAGCCACGCCGGGGAGGTTCTGGACGGCTCGCACGATGTCGCCGCCGCTGCCCGGAAGGAAGCGGATGTCGTCCAGGGTGACCGCAGGTCGGGGCAACGTCTCCCGCTCGCCCACCACCACGAGCTCCAGCATGGTGCGGCTCGCGTCTCCTCCCGGGGCTTCGGGGCCTCGGATCGGCCACTCCAGGGTGAGCACGACGGCGATCGGTCGCCCTTCCTCGTCGAGAGCGGGCGTGAAGCGCAAGGTGCGGGCCCGAGAGCGGGCCCGGGCGTCGAGCGCGGGGTCACCGCTCGAGGTCAGGACCCGAACCTCCGACACCGCGCCGGACGTCGACAGGGTCAATCGGAGCGGAATGGTGCCCCTCGCCGGGCCCTGGAGGGGGTCCGGCGGCGTGGTCAGCGTGGGTGGTGACTGGCCCCACGCACTGTCGAGGCCCAGGAGAACGGCGAGCCAGGCGATCATCGCGCCGCGAGGAAGAACAAGCCGGAGTAGACCTTCGGGTCCACCTGGACTCCCGCGGCGCGCCGCTCCTCGAGCCAGCCGACGGCGTCGGCCCGCGGCACCGCGTGGACCTCGATGTCCTCGGAATCGTCGCCACCTCCCGGCCCCGTCCGCGTGAGCTCCGTGGCCAGAAAGAAGGTCAGCACCTCGGAGGTCATGCCCGAGGAGACGGGCCCCTCGGTGAGCAGCTCGAGGTGGCCGGCTCGCCACCCCGCCTCCTCCTCGAGCTCGCGGGCGGCAGCGACCGCGAGCGACTCTCCCGGATCCTGATCCCCGGCGAGGCCGGCGGGAAACTCGATCACCGGTCCCCCGACGGGGATCCGGTGCTGCTCGACGAACAGGATCTCGTCGTCGGGTGTACAGGCCACCACCACCACCACGCCCGACGTGTTGGTGCGCTCGACCCACTCCCAACCGTCGCGCTTCACGAGCCGCAGGTAGCGACCACGTCCGAGTTCGTGCTCCACATCGCCCTCCGCGAGCCACCCCATCATGGCTCGTGAAGTGGTTGTCGTCAGCTCGTCAGCTCGGACATGACCTCGGGAACCCGCTCGATCACCTCGAGCCACTTCTCGCGGGGGATGCCGAGCGGTGGGCTGAGCGGGTGCCGGTGGGCGAGCTCCGCGATGCCGTCCGAGGTCTCCCCCTGGAGGATCGCCTCGGCCAGCTCGTCCGCAACACGAAGCAGCGCCCGGGACCGCATCTTCTTCGCCACCGGGTCGTGGTGGTGGCCGACGAGCTCGGCGGCGGGATCGGGTAGCCCCCACTGGCGAAGGCCCTCCGCGCCGAGCTGGGCATGGTCGAAGCCGAAGTGCACCCGCTCCGCCTTCACGAGCATCGAGTTGTGGCCGAAGTTCTCGAGCAGCATCTGCTCGGCGTCGGGCTCCAGGATGAGCAGCAGCTGCAGCCCGAGATCGTGTACGAGGGCAGTGACGAAGAGGAGTCCGCCGTGCACGCCGTACGCGACCGGCGCCGCCACGTGGACGATCGAGGCCGAGGCGATGGCGTGCAGGTAGAGCGAGCGGGCCAGCGGGCCGCCCTTGGCGCCGACGGTGCTCACGGCGAGCGCGAAGGCGATGCCGCGGGTGCCGTCCATCCCCAACATCTGGACCGCCCGGCCCAGCGTGCCGATCTTCGTCGACAGGCCGTAGAGCGGGGAGTTGGCCACCTGCAGAATGCGCGCCGAGAGGACGGGGTCGCTCGCCACCACGCGCTCGAGGTCCTGGATCCGCGCCGTCGGGTCCTGGGTCACCTCGAGGATTCGCCCCGCGGCCTCCGGGAAGACCCCGAGCTGGTTGATCTCCTCGAGGGCGTCCGAGAGGCTGTGATGTCGTGGTGAAAGCATCCGTGTCCCCCCATGGCCATCGGACGGCTGCCGAGGGGCTTGAGCCTCACCAGGTGGCGATGTCCCGTGCCTCCGAGCGGGGTCCCCACTTGGGCGGGGACGCGCCGGCCATCTTCACCAGGCGGACCACGCGACCCCGCTGACCGCGATAGGGCTCGAGGAGCTCCAGCATCCGGGCGTCGTCGGCGCGTGGCTCCCCGGCGAGGTTGAAGGCGACGATGTTCGGGAGGTGGTAGTCCCCGAGCGGCAGCGCGTCCGGGTCGCCGAGCGCTTCGTGGCCGATCACGCCGGTGGTCCAGGGGCCGATTCCGCGGAGGCTCTGCAGCTTTCGCTCGATCTCCGCCGTAGGCTGGCCCACGAGCTGCTCGATTCGGTTGGCCCGACGCGCGACCTCGATGATCACCATGGCGCGTCGACGGTCGATTCCGAGGGGGTGGAACTCGGCGTACGACATCTCGCGCAAGGTGCGCGCGGAGGGCAGGAGCCAGAGATCGTCGCGGGGTCCCGGGGCTCGCTCCCCGTGGCGGCGTGCGAGACGACGAAGCGACCGCTGGCTCTCGAGTCCGGTGACCTTCTGGCCCACGATGGCGCCGATCAGGGTGGGGAAGATGCGGTCGAGCCGGCCAATGCGAGCGCCTGGCGCGAGCCGCATCGCGTTTGCGACCAGGGGATGGTGGGCGCGAACCGCCCAAGGGGAGTCCTCGAGCCCCGCGATGGCAGGTGCGCGCGCGATCAGTCGCTCCGCTCCGGCTCCCCAGGCCGCGGCACGGAGGGTGGGGCCTCCGAGGGTCAGGCGGAGGGTGCCCGGTCCGTCGGGGGTGCGGTCGGCGTACCAGGCGCCGGTGGCGTCGGTGCGCAGCCAGGTGGCCCCACCCCACAGCGCGGTGGCGCGCACGGTGCGGCGGAGGTCGAGCGGACCCAGGACCGGGAACTCAGCGGAGGCGCAGGGCCTCGAAGTCGTCGAAGACACCGTCGAAGTCTACTGCCGATCCGGGCGGCGCGACGAGGTCGACCCGAGAATCGCGACGGTGACCGATGGGCGAGACGGTGATGCTGTCCGACGTCGCCTGAACGAGGAACCACCCACTGCGGCGACGATCGTCGAGGGTGCGGAAGATCCCCTTGAGGCGCCACAGGCCTTCGGAGAACCGGTCTCCGGGGCGCACCAGCCGCTGGATCAGCTTCTCGAGTCCGTCGAGCCCGAAGACCGCGTGCGGGGGCCAGGTGAACCCCGCGGTCGGCGCCTCGGCGTGGTCGTGGGTGCCCACTCCCGAGGTGCGCATCGGCTGGGTCGATGGCGCCAGGTCGAGCCAAGCGGGGTCGATGCGACCGTGGGCGATTCGGGCGACCACGAGCTTCTCGGGCCACGCTGCGTCGGCCACCGCCTGAAAGGCGGCGCGGTCCTCGTCGGTGACCACGTCGTCGTGGGTCGCGACCAGCACGTCGGCGAGCCGGATCTGGTCCTGCCACGGGTCGCTGTCCCGATGGCGAGGGCTGCGGCAGTGTCGAGGGTCGACGAGCCCGATCACGGCATTGACCTGGACGTGCTCGCGGATGCCGGGGCTGCGGAGGGTGTCGATGACCGTGGCGGGATGGGCGAGCCCCGTAGGTTCGATCAGCAGGCGTCGGGGCTGCACCTCCTGCAGCAGACGCACCAGGGTGGTGCGCAGGGCGAGTCCGGCGGAGCAGCAGATGCAGCCCCCGGCCACCTCGGCCACCTCGAGCCCGTCGGCATCCTCGAGGATGGCGCCGTCGATGCCGATCTCACCGAACTCGTTGACCAGCACCGCCCAGCGTCCGTCCTTCGGGCGGTGCGCGAAGGCCGACAAGATGGCGGTGGTCTTCCCCACGCCGAGGAAGCCCGTGAACAGCGTGGTCGGGATCTTCAACGTTCGGGCGCTTGGCGAGCGATGTGGCCCATTGCGGCGTCGAGGTAGTGCTGCACGACGACGTTGGTCTCCCCGGCCCGTGCGTCCTGCAGCGCCGCCAGCGCCCGCTCGCCGCCGAGGAAGCCGAGCGTCTGCGATGCTGCGAGGCGAACCGCGATGACCGGGTCCTCGAGGCAGTCGGAGAGCTCGGCGACCGCGTCGGTCTCGGGAAACGCCACCAGCGCGCCGGCCGCGGCCTCCCGGACGCCGGCCGCGGGGTCGTCGAGGACAGCCACGAGCGCTGCTCCCGACGTGGTCGCCCCTGCCGCTCGGGAAGGCCCCTCCTGGCCGAGCAGGTTGGCCGCACGACGCCGGGTCGCGCGGTCGGGCGAAGAGAGCTCGGCCGTCCACACCGAAGACGCGTCGAGGCGACCGAGCGTCTTCCGAATGGCGCCGGGCAGCTTCTCCGGCAGCTCCGCCTGCAGCTCACCGGCCAACGGCGTCACCACCTCGGGGACGGCCGGGTCGTCGGGGTCGAGCCGGCCGAGCTTTCGGGTGGCCCGGATGCGGTCCCGGGTCGAGGCATCCTCGTCGAGGACGGTGGCGAGGGAAGCGTCGGCCCCCGGGGTGGCCAGTGCTGTCGCGAACGTCCACCAGATCATGGGGCATCCTCCTTCCAGAGAACATACCAACCCTGTCGAGCGGCCAGGCGCGCCGAAGGAGGACAGCATGGCAGGGCAATCGCGGCCGGCATGGCTGGGTACCGCCATCCGGATCGGGCAGGTGATTCTCGTGGGTCTCGCTCTGCTGGTGCTCCTCGGAGTGGGCGCGTCGGTGGCGCTCAGCAAGGGCCGGCCTGGGCGGGGCCTCGAGGGGCCGGCGAGCCGGGCGCTGGTGGAGGACGTTCGCCAAGCGGTGGGCCTCGACGCGTGGGCCGAGACCCGAGCCGTCCGCTTCACCTTCGCCGGCCGCAACGAGCATCTGTGGGACCGCGACCGAGGTCTGTCGCGAGTGTCGTGGGGCAACGTGGTCGTGTACCAGCGCCTCGACCGACGGGTGGGTCGTGCCTTCCGCAACGACCGCGAGGTGCACGGCAAGGCTCGCGAGCGCCTGGTGAAGAAGGCCTGGGAGCTCCACATCAACGACACCTTCTGGCTCCAGCCCTTCGCGAACCTCGACGACGATGGCGTGACGAAGTCGATCGTCGACCTCTCGGGGACCCGCGGCCTGTTCGTCGAGTACGCCAAGGGAGGGGTCACGCCTGGCGACGCGTACTGGTGGGAGCTCGGTCCCGAGAACCAGCGCCCCGTGGCGTGGCGGATGTGGGTGCGCGTGATCCCGATCGGTGGCATCCGGGTGACCTGGGATGGCTGGGTCCAGCTACCCACCGGCGCCTGGATCTCCACGTCCCACGACATGGGGCCGGTGAGGCTCCAGATCACCGACCTCACCGGGGGTACGTCCCTCGAGGCCATCGGCTACGACGAGGATCCGTTCGACCCCCTGGTGAACTGGAACTGACTACGCGAGGGCCGAGGAGCTCCGCAGGGCCCGGAGGAGATCCGTCACGGTGACGATGCCGTCGGGTACGTCGTCGTCGTCGACGAGCGGCAGTGCATCGAGGTCCTGGTCGCGCATCTGGGCTGCGACCTCCCGGATCGTCGCTGACCAGCTCGCCTTGGGCGGCGTCTCGGGAAGGCTGTCGGCCACCGGGCTCCGGGCGTCCACGAGCAGGAGGTCGCGCAGCGAGACGGTGCCGCGGAGCTTGCCGTCCTTCACCACCACCAGGTGGCGGAACATCTGCTCGCGCAGCTGCTCCAGGCACTCGCCGACGGTCGCCGTGACGGGGGCCGTGACCACCGTGGTCGAGGCGACCTGGTCGATGAGGCGGCTCGCGTCCACGTGACTCGCGGCCAGCCGTACCAGGTCCCGCTCGGTCACGATGCCCACCACCTCGTGGGTCTCGGGACGGGTGACCACGCACACGTCCCGGGGTGACCACGCACAGCGGCCCAGCACCTCGAACAACCCCTCCTCGGGATGGGCTTCGACCACCATGCGGCCAACGAGATCGGCGGCCGTCGCCTCGGCGGGAACCCAGCCGAAGGCCTGGGTCGCGTCCACGACACCGGCAAAGCGACCGTCGTCGACCAGGGGCAGGTGATGGATGCGGCGCTGGCGCATCGTCTCGCGGACCGTCGCCACGGAGGTATCGGGACCGACCACCACGGGGTCGGCTGTCATCACGTCACGAATCTGCTTCGCCATCGTCCACCTCGCCTCGCCTGAGCACCAACACCGGTAGCGTGCTCTCGCGGACGAGGCGCTCGGCCACCGAGCCGAGGAACGCCTGCGCGATGCCCCGGCGGCCTCTCGTCGAGACGACGAGCACGTCGTAGTCTTGCTCGACGGCGAGCAGGGTCTGCGCGGCTCTGCCATGGAGATACCGGGCCTCGCCGCGGGCTGCCTCGGGAAGCGTGTTCAGCAGACGCTGCAGCTCCCCGTGGTGCGCGAGCTGGACGTTGCCCCACTCGGCGACGACGTGGTCCCGAATGCGACGGTCCCGGATGCGGTGCGCGCTGTACTCGTAGTCGTCGACGAAGGCGAGGTCGACGGTGGCGCCGAGCAGGGTGGCCCACCGGGCCGCCTGGGCGACCTCGGACTCGGCGCTCGAGGAGCGCACGTCGATGGCCTGGATGAGCTTCACGGGTCGTCTCCGTCCGACGGGTCGTGCAAGCTCCGTGCCCCGACCCCGCAGGTTACCGGCCCGGGGCCGCACCGCTCCGGAGAGATGAACGTGTGGATGCTGGGATGGCTCGGCTGCTCACTCGGGGACCCGTCGGTCGAACCTGCGCTCGTGGCGCCCGGGACCGCCGAGGTGCGCGAGCGGACCATGAAGAACCACCAGGTGGCCGTGCACCGCGCTCGGGACGCGGTCATCGCCCAGGACCTCGTCGGCGTTCGGGCGGCCGGCGAGCGGCTCGCTGCCGAGCGTGACGTGCCCTTGCTTCCCCCGCCGGCCCAGGAAGCCCTCGACGAGGTCCGGGAGGCCGGGGTGGAGCTCTCGCAGGCGGCCGATCTCGACGTCGCAGCCGAGCGGCTCGTGGCGCTGACGGAGACGTGCGCGCGGTGCCACGTCATGCTCGAGGTGCCGCCGGCGGTGCCGCTCCAGGCCACCCAGCGCGACCTGTTGTGGACCGCCCTGGCCTTCGGCAGTGACGAACACTGGCTCGAGGGAGCTCGTCGCGACCCGGCCTTGCGGAGCCTGCAGTACTGGGACGATCGTCGCCTCGCGGTCCTGGTCCGCCTGCAGGGGGGTCAGTTCTGATCGTCGTCTTCTTCGTCGTCGTCCCTTCGGTCGAAGCCGGAGAGGAGCCACGAGACGAAGCTCACCCCGATGGCGCCCAGCATGGCCCAGCCGAGGCTGTCCACCTCGAACCCGCGCACGAACCAGGCGGCGAGCATGAACGACAGCCCGTTGACCACGAGCAGGAAGATCCCGAGCGTCAAGATGGTGATGGGGAACGTGAGCACCTTGAGCACGGGTCTCACCGTGACGTTCACCAGCCCGAGGACCGCCGAGCCGATGACGAGCGCCCGGGGGTCCACCGTGGGGTCGTCGAGCTGAATGCCCGGGAGCACGTAGGCCGTGGCCCACAGAGCAATCGCCATCACCAACCACCGCAGCAACAACCGCACGCGACCTCCACGCAACAGTCTATGCGCAGGTCACAGCCAGCGAAAGGCCCCTGGCTGCACGAGGGCGGTCACGGGCTGCCCCACGGCGAGGCCGAGGTCGGCGACCGCCGACGAGGTCACCTCGGCGAGCAGCGGTAGCCCGACGTCGATCTGGAGCATGGTGCGGTCGGGCAGGTGCGTGATGCCGCGCACGGTTCCGGGCAGCACGTTCCGGGCGGTGCTGGCCGGGAGCGGTCCCATGGCGAGGAGCACGTCGGACGGACGCAGGGCCACGTGGCGGACGTGAGGGCCCGGCGCCTCGGGCAGGCACAGCTCGACGTCGCCCGAGCGTGCCCACAGGCAGTCGCGGTCGGAGCGCAGTCCGGCCACGCGCCAGACGTTCGCGAGCCCGAGCCGCTGGAGCACGGCCAGGGCTCCGGGGTCGGCGGCGAGGTCGCCCAGTCTCCCCGTCGCCACGGTGCGGCGGTCCTTGAGCAGCAGCAGCTGGTCGGTGAACGGCAGGAGCTCGGTCGCCCGCGACGAGGTGAGCAGGGTGGGGACCGCTGCTTCGCGGACCACGTCCCGCAGCCAGGGCACGATGCCCGCGGCCGAGGTGAGGCCTTCGTCGATGGCCAGCAGACGAGGTCTGGTGGCCAGGGCTCGGGCCACGGCCACCTTGCGCTGCTCGTCCGGATCGAGACTCGCGATGCGGCGGCCGAGCAGGTCGTCGAGGCCGAGCAGGGCGATGACCTCGTGCAGGGGACCGCGCGCGCCGAACTCCACGTTCCGCCGAACGCTCAGGTGCGAGAACAGCCGCAGGTCGTCGAAGACGAAGCCGACTCGCCGCTGCTCGGGAGGCAGGAAGGCGAAGCTGTCCTGGAACACCGTGCCGTCGACGACGATGTCGCCGGCGGTCCGCACCAGGCCGGCAATCGCGAGGAGCAGCGTGGTCTTGCCGGCGCCCGGAGGACCGAGAACGCCGGTGATGCCCGAGGGCAGGTCGACGTCGACGTCCAGCTCGGGCCCGCGCGGAGCGCCCTGAACGCAGAGGGCGAGGCTCACAAGGCCCTCCGGGTCATCACCTGCGAGGCCACCACCGCAGCGAGGGCGATGCCGAGCGAGAGCAGTCCCAGGCGGAGGACGACGGGGTCCGCGAGCGGCGTCGTCGAGGACGCGATAGCGAACGGCAGGGTGGGCAGGGGGCCGGCGACGAGCAGGGTCGCGCCGTACTCACCCAGGGCCCGTGCGAAGGCCAGGCCGGCCCCGATCGCGATGCCGCGCCACACCTGCGGAAGGGTGATCCAGGCGAAGGTCCTCAGCGGGCCTGCGCCGAGCGAGCGGGCGGCGCTGATCAGTCGGTCGTCGACCGTCTCGCGCTGCTGGCGCACCGCGCGAACGAACAGGGGCAGACCCACGACGGCACCGGCCAGGACCGCGGTGACGACGCGCAGGATCTCGTCCGGCAGGTGGAGCCCCATCACGTCCAGAGCGGTCCCCAGCGGTCCCTCGGTGCCGACCAGCCAGGCGAGCCCGAGCCCGGTGACGACCGGGGGGACGACCAAGGGCGCCATCACGAGCCCCTCGACCCCGAGCGCGAGCCCGTCGTGTCGGCGAGCGAGCCACAGCCCGGTGGCGGTGGCCAGGGGTGCCACGGTCACCGTCGCGAGCCCCGCCGTACGCAGGGACGCTTCGATGGTCAGGGCCTCGTCCATGGATCTCCCGTTCCCTGGTGGGCCCATCGGCCGCGACCCCGGGGGCTGACCCAGCGGTTGACCCTGCTATGTCCTTCGGAACACGAGCACCGTCTCGCCGAGCCGAATGGCCTCCCCTCCACGGAGGACGCGCTGCCGATCGATGCGCTCCTCGTCGACGAAGGTGCCGAGCCTGGAGCCCACGTCGGTCACCACGACGGCCCGGCCCTGCAGCGACACCGTGGCGTGGTGGCGCGACACCGTGTTGTCGTCGCGGATCTGGACCACGTTGCCGCGCGACCGCCCGATGGTGAGCTCCTCCTCGGTGATGGCCCACACCTGCTCCTGGGGGGTGTTCTCCTGAAGGACGAGGTAGGCGTCGGGTCGCTGGGCCGAGTCCGCCTCGAGCTGGACGGGGTGGATGTCGAAGACCTTGGCCTCGGCCCACACGAGCCACTGATCGTCGGGGTTGTCGGGGATCTCACCGAGGTCGATGAGCGCGTCCTCCGCCGCGTGGATGACCGCCTGCAGACGAAGCTCTCGGGTGTTGATGTCGATGATGCCCGTGTGCTCGACGCTGCGGGTGAGCGCGTTGTCGAGCTGACGTTCGGCGCGATCGAGCCAGTCGTCGGTGGGGGCGTCGGGGATGGGCCCCAGGTCGAACTCGAGCTGCTGGCTCCTCGCGAGTAGCGACTCGAGGCGGCGCTGGCGTTCACCGTCCTGCTCTCGGCGAGCGTCCGTCGTCTCCCTGCGCTCGGCCATGGCCAGGGCGAGCTTTCGCTCCATGTCGGCGACCCAGTCGTCGTCATCGACGTCTCCCGCGAAGGGATCGACGGGCTCGGGCTCGCCCGGGAGCGGGGGGAGGTGGGTTCGCGGCGGCGCAGGGTCGCTCGTGACGCCGATCTCGCTCACGGGCGGGCGGATTCCCTTCGGGAACGGCACGCCCTTGTTCACGGCCAAGGCGGCCAGCTTGCCCTCCATGCGGTTGAGCCACGCGTCGCTCGGATTGTCGGGAATGCCCTTGGCCCGCACCCCGAGGGTCGCCGCAAAGCCCATCAGCTCCTGGAGTCGCGCCTGGCGAGCCTGGTTGGCCAGCATCTGCTGCGCGCGCTTCTCGGCGAACTGGGCGAGTTGGGCCTCCAGCCGGTCGAGGTAGCGGTCACTCGGTCGCTTGGGGAGGTTCTTCACCCTCACCCGCAGCCCTTTGGCCTTCTCGACCAGCCGCTCGAGGCGGTGCTGGCGGCTGCTCTCGGTCGAGGGGGTCCGGGGAACCTCCACGGGCGCCCCTCGCCCGGTGAGGCGCTGCACCAGGCTGCGGAGCCCGGTCAGCCACTGCGACAGGCTCTCCTCGAGCTGCGGCACGAAGAACGTGAGCGCCCGGTCGATCGCGGAGTGGTAGGCGAGCTCGTCACCGTGCTGATTCGCTCTCAGCTGGTTCTGCAGGGTGAGCGCGACCGCTCCCCCCTCGACCCAACCCGCCAGGTAGGCCCCGAGGCGAATCTCTTCGACCTGCATCGTGCGCTCGAGCTGCGCCAGCGCCTCGCGAGCCTCGACCTCCCGCGGCGCGGTGCGGCCCTCGAGCTCCGAGGTTCGCTCCCGCAGCGAGTCGGCCAGCTGCTCCATCATGTCGGCCAGCGCATCCCGCACGGTCGACAGCAGGATCTGCGCGTCCTGATCGATCTCGTGGACCGGTGGCAGGCGGGTGGGACTGCGGTCTGCCAGATTGCGGGCCAGCTCACCGGCGGCGTCCTGCATGGTGAGGCGAAAGGACTGGATCGCGTGCCCCGCCTCGGCCTGCGTCTGTGCGATCCACTGTACCGCTTGCTGCTCGATCGGTTCGTCCATCGCCGTCTCCCACCGGTCGCCCCGCGCTGGGCGGAGGAGCGCTCATCCCGTGCGCGCAGCGAGCCAACGCAGCGGTCGGGCGCAGGCCTCGAGGTGAAGACTCCGGTAGCGTGTGGGGGCCAGGCTCGCGAGCACCTCGAGACGACCGCGGGGGCGGGAGTTGACCTCGATGACGTGCGGCACGCGATCGCCGTCCACGACGAGGTCGACGCCGACCTCGACCAGGTCGGCTCCGCCCTCGGCCTCGCCGAGCCGCTCGGCGGCGGCCACGGCGAGGGCCTGGGCCCTTGGCTCGTCCACCTCGGGGAACTCGACGGCGTCGGTGACCTTGGCTCCTCGGGCGGCGTTCACCACAGGGTCGTCGGTGGAGTGGCGCACCACCGCCGGCCAGGCGGCGAAGGGTCCGTCGGACGTGCGCTGCACCAGGACCCGCAGCGCGATGCCCGCGAACCCGGGTGGCGGAGGGATCGCGCGCTGGAGGATCGTGGCCTCCTGCTCGTCGGGAACCGACGTCTCGCGGACCAAGGCGATCTCGCTGCCGATCTCGACCCGCTCCACACCGGCCCCGAACGCACCGAAGCGGGGCTTCGCGAATGCGCTGCCCCAGACGGCCAGGCAGTCGGCGAATCGGTCGGGGTCGGATTCGACCGGCGGCATGGGGACGTGACCGTCGAGCCAGGCCTGACAGGCGACCTTGTCGGCGCACAGCGCGACGACCGAAGGATCGTTGACCCAGCGAACCCCGAGGAGCTCGCGGCGGAGCTGGGCGTGCTCGACGGCGCGGCTGCGGGAGGGGAATCGATCGTAGAGGCCCGTCACCCGCAGCGCATCCTCGCGCCAGCCCTCGGGATGGGCGCGCACCCCGTGAAGGACGCCGTCTCGGGCCCGATCCCCGATCAGCACGGCCACACCTTCGGCCTCGAGGGCCAGGGCGGCCCGGCCGATCGGCCAGTCCCGTGGATGCCCCGGATCCGCACGGCTCCGAGGCGCCAGCACTCCGATCGTCACGTCAGAGCGGGTTGCACTGTCCGGCCTGCAGCTGCTCGCAGGTGGCGTCAGCGATGCAGTCCATCCAAGCGGCAGCCTGGCGCTCGTTCTCGAGCTCGACTTGCGTGAGGCTCCCCGACGACAGCGGATTGTAGTTCCCCATGGGACCAACCTGGCCGAGGGCGAAGCGGCAGTCCGCGATGCACGCGTTGATCGCGTCCTCGCGGGTCTGGCCCGAGGTATCGACGTCGCACTGGGTCTCGTCGTAGGCGCGGAAGCAGGTGGAGCTGCAGTTCTCACCGCAGCCGGTGGTGAGTCCGAGGGAGGCCCCGAGCACCACGGCCAGCGCAGTCGCTCGGCTCACGAGGTCCTCCGCCACGCGGTCGGGGACCACCCCGGCGTCACCCGGGTCCACGCGGGGGTCTTCGACTCGGTCGCCCGGGACGGCGGAGCGGTGCCCTCGTCCTTGGACCGCAGCGTCCACGTCCGGCGGCCCGAAACACGATGGTCGGACACGTTCACCTCCTGAAAGGGGTCAGATATCTGAACGAGCCCTCGTGCGCTTCGTCCCCTCGACAGGCGCCGCGAGGACCCGGTCAGGCGTGGGTTGATGACTCCAGTTCGAGCGCTTCGACCATGCTATTTCGAGGCAGACAGGCAGAGTTGCCATTTGAGCTGATTCGTTTGCTGGATAGCGCATTCAGAGGATCCTCGAGCCTTGTTGCTTTCATATCCAACAAGATGGAGTGGATCCTCAGGCCGAGGATCGCTCGGGGCGTCGATCGCGACGAGAGCTCGGTTGGCTCGGTGGATCGGCACGAGACCCTCTCTGCGTAGGTCTCCTCGTCGCCGGTGCCCCCGGGGAACCGGACCGGTCGGAACGAAGCGCCGTCCTCTGGCCAGATCCATCGCTTCCGCCGGATCGTGATTTTTCTGTGGCGAGAGTGATCTGGGTGGGGTCGGCTGGACACCAAGAGGCGACAGGAGGGCCAATCGTGGACGCGTGGCGAAGCATCCTCGTCGGGTGCCTGTTCGGGTGGCTCCTCCTCTCAGGCGCCGCCCACGCGGGCCCCGGGGTCCAGCTGCCCGCCGGCGAAGACGTCGCGCTGTGGACGACGGCGTTCCGGCTGGCGGGACTGTCGGCGCGTGCGGACGACGACGCCCCGCTGCGCGTCGAGGTCCACGAAGCAGCCTGGGGGATCGTGGCTGTCGCGGCCAACGGCGAAGAGCGCCGGATCACCGTAGATCCGCCGGCCAGCGCGGCCGACCGGGAGGCCGTGGCCTTTCTCGCGCGGGGTCTCCTGCGCGACGTCCTGCGATCGGCGCGAAGGGCCTCCTCACGACCCGCGGCCAAGGTACCCGCCGACCAGGCCCCCGGGTCCGGCGAGGACCGACGAGCTCCCGCGACCAAGGGAACCTCCGCCGGTCGGCCGGGCGCGCCGTCCCGGGCGCCGGCGAAGGCGGACGGGCTTCGCCTCGACGGCACCGATGCGCCAGGTGAGCCGGTCCCGGTGCCGACCGGTGACGCGCCGATCCGGGCTCGCGAGCTCCCGTCGTCGGGCGTGCCGCCGCTCTCGCTCCGCGTGGGAGCGGCGGCGAGACCGGGAACGGCGACGGCGCCACAGTTCCACGTGGGCACCCGGCTCTTCCGACGCGGCCGGCTGCAATTCGACCTGGAGCTCGGCGGGGTCGTGGCTCGGGACGTGGGACTCGCGCTGCCCCGTCGGCTGGGCCAGTTCGACGTCGAGGGCACCGCTTCGGTCACGGTCGCGGGAGGGGTCGCGGTCGGGCTCGGCGTGGGAACCAGCTACCGCCGCTATCGTCAGTCAGGGCTCCTCGTCGACCATCACCTCGTTCCCACCACCCACCTTCGGGTGGACGCTCCGCTCTTCTCGTCTCGCCGGTTCTCGGTGCTCGCGCGCGTGCAGGGCAAGCTGGACCTCGCTCGCACGGAGCTCGGGTTGCCGGGCGGGACCACCATCCTCGACCCGCTCGAGGTCCAGACCGCGCTGGTGCTGCGCTACCGCGGCGCGCTCGGCCTCCTTCCCGACGCGGGGAGACGCCGGTGACGGAGGTTCCTTGAGTCGGCACGCCGACATTCTCGCCGCGATGAGCGGCAGCGAAGACGCGGTCGAAGCGGTCGCCGAGGCGTGGCTTCCCCAGGTCTACGCGTGGTGCCACCGCCTCGGGGGGCCGCGGGTGGACGCCGAGGATGCTGCCCACGAGGTGTTGATCGTGATGTGCCGCCGAATCGGGCGGGTGCGCGCCGCCGCACAGTTCCCGTCGTGGCTGTTCGGGATCACGCGACGGGTCATCGCGAACCATCGCCGTCGGGCCTGGGTCCGACGCTGGGTGCCCGGCGCGAGCCTCGACCGTGAGGAGGACCGTCGCTGGTCGCCGCTCCGCACCGTCGACGCCGCCCAGACCGCTGACGCGGTGTGGGCCGCGCTCGAGAGCCTGCCGACGCAACAGCGCGAGGTCCTCGTGCTGATCGAGCTCGAGGAGCGGACGGGGCCCGAGGTGGCCGAGCTCGTCGGGGTGCCGCTCGGCACGATCAAGTCACGGCTCCGGGTCGCTCGGCGGGCGTTCCGGGAGGCCATGCGCGCGGAGATGGGCGACGAGTGGATCGCGGCCTTCGAGGGCCCCTCGGCGGAGGTGGGCTGATGGACGTCACGCGAGCGCTGAAGCTCCTTCCCGAGCCCGATCCCCGAGGGGAGCGACGCATTCTCCGGCGGTTCGCCCGCACCCGAGCCGAACGCCGGCATCGGCTGTTCCACGGGCTCGCGGTCGCCACGCTGGCGCTCGCGGCGGCGCTCGTGGCCTGGGTGTCGTGGCCGCCTCCGCCGAGGGTGGTCAGGGTCGACGCCGCCCCCGGAACGGCCGAGCGTCTCCTGTGGAGCGATGCCGTCGACCTCACGGTGGCAGGCACCGGCGAGGTCACGGGAACCTCTCACGATGTCGTGGTCCACTGGCAGAGCGGGGAGCTCCGCGTCCGCGTCGACCCCGGCGCCCGGCTCGCCGTGCGGGCCGACGAGGGGCAGACGAGGGTGACGGGCACGGCGTTCCGGGTGGTGCGTGACGGGCTCGGACTCACCGCCGTCGTCGACGAGGGAGCGGTCCAGGTCTCCTGCGCCGACGGGACCGAGCGCGAGCTGGACGCCACCGCGGGTCCGTGGACGTGCTGGCCCGTGTCCCCGGCGCGGCTGCTCGGCCGGGCCGACACGCTCCGGGACCGCGACGCCCCTCTCTCCGAGGTGCGGGCCACCCTCGACCGCGCGATCGCCGCGCTCGGCCCCCACGACCGGCTGGCGGTGCACGGGGAGCTGCTCGTCCGGCGGATGCGCGTCCTGGCCGAGCTCGACGAGCCCGCGGCTGCGCTCGCCGACGCCCGGACCTACGTCTCGGGGTTCACGCTCCGGTCGGGGGAGGTTCGTCGCTTCGCGGCCGAGCTCGCGATCGAGGCGCACGCAGACTGCGCCGAGGCCCTCCCGCACCTCGAGGCCATCGACGGCGACCCCGACTTCCGCTGGCTCCGCGAGACCTGTCGACGTCGACTGGGGCGGTCGCGTCCCGGGGCGCTCGTCGACCAGCAGGCCGAGAACGCGGGTCCGACCTCGGAGCGTGTGCGACGCTGGGCCTGGCGGCTCGGAGAGCGCGAGTGACGCCGGGTTGCGGCGCCGCTCGACGTCGCTGTCCGTCACCACACGATCGGCTGGCCGTCCCACGCCCGGAAGCTCCCCGTGTCCTCGGGGCCGAGCCCGTCGATCACGTCGATGAGCTGACCGGTGGCGCGCTCGATCGAGAACAGCCGGTCGGGGGGCACCCGTCGCTGGAATGGCGCAGATAGGTCGGTGTCGACCGTGCCTGGGTGGACCGCAGCGACAATCACGTTCGGAGATCGACGAGCAAGCTCGATTGAAAGAGTACGGAGGAGTTGGTTGAGCGCTGCTTTCGATGCCCGGTACGCGTACCAGCCGCCGAGCTGGTTGTCGCCGATGCTCCCGACCCGCGCCGACAACGCGACGAACACCGCGCGGCGGTCGTGGCGGAGCAGGTGGGCGGTGTGCTTGGCGACCAGAATCGGGCCGAACGCGTTCGTGGCGAACACGGTGGCGAGCGCCTGCGGGTCGAGGTGCTCGAGACGCTTCTCGGGCTCGAACCCCGGTCCGTGCAGCACGCCGGCCACGTGGATCACCTGGTCGAGATCGCCGAGCCGGGCGCCGACGGCCTCCGCGGCGGCCGCGATCGACGCCTCGTCCGTCACGTCGAGCTGCAGGACGGTGAGCCGCTCGGCCGAGCGTGGGTCCTCCGCGAGGGCGAGGAGCTCGGCAGCGGCGGCAGGCGCACGGCAGGTGGCGACCACGAGGTCCCCGTGGGCCAGTCGCGCCCGCACCAGTCCCAGCCCGATGCCGCGGCTCCCTCCGATGATCAGGGTCTTCTTCATGGCCCGAGCCGTATCGATTCCCTGTCTGCGTTAGGAGCCTGCGATGATGCTTCTTGCCTTTCTCGTCACCGTGCTCGGCTGTGCGCCCACCTGTGACCAGGTGTGCCGCAAGACGCTGTTCGACTGCGACCTCTCGACGGAGCGCGTCGCACTGGCGACCTGCATCGACCAGTGTGACCGTCAGCGGTCGCTCTACCAGGACCAGTGGGAGAACGACGAACTCGCCGCGGCCTTCGACGAACACCGTCGCTGTCTGATGCGCGAGTCGTGCGAGGCGATCGCCGACCAAGCCTGCTTCGACGAGACCTTGTTCCAGGTCGACGGCGGTCCGGCGAACGACGGGGAGCTCTTCGACCCGTTCGCTCCCGAGCAGGCGGCACCGTGAAGATCGGAGTGATCGGCGCGGGGACCATGGGCCACGGCATCGCCCAGGTGTGCGCCATGGCTGGACACGAGACGGTGCTCACCGACGTCGACGGGGCCAAGCTCGCGCACGCGACGACGCAGGTGCGGGCCAACCTCGACAAGGGGGTCGACAAGGGAAAGGTCGAGCCCGCGGTCCGCGAGCGCGCACTCGAGAACCTCGGCACGGGCTCGCTCGACGCGGCGGCGACCGGGGCCGATCTCGTGATCGAGGCCGTGCCCGAGCGGCTGCCCCTCAAGGTCGACGTGTTTCGAGCCGTCGAGGCCCACGCTGGGCCGTCGTGCATCTTCGGGACGAACACCTCGTCGCTGTCCATCGGAGCCATCGCGCGCGAGCTCGGTGACCCTGGCCGGGTGATCGGCACCCACTTCTTCAACCCCGTACACGTGATGAAGCTGCTCGAGGTCGTGGTGGGCGACGCCACGCGAGACGACGTCCGCGAGCGCGTCGTCGCCCTCGGGCGCGAGATCGGGAAGGAGGTGATCGTCGTCCGAGATCGGCCAGGGTTCGCCACGAGCCGCCTCGGCGTCTGCCTGGGCATGGAGGCGATCCGGATGGTCGAAGAGGGCGTCGCGTCCGCCGAGGACATCGACAAGGCCATGGTCCTCGGCTACCGCCACCCCATGGGGCCGCTCCGGCTCACCGACCTCGTGGGCCTCGACGTGCGGCTCCACATCGGTCGCTACCTCGCGAGCGAGCTCGGCAACCCCGCCTTCGAGCCGCCCGCGCTCCTCGAGCAGATGGTCGCCGAGGGCCGGCTCGGGCAGAAGAGCGGCCGCGGGTTCTACGACTGGCCTGCGAAATAACGCCAGGTCGCGCAGGGTCTCCAACCGCAGGAAAGTGTGGCAGGGTCGTTCCCTGTCGTCGGGTGGGCGATACGACCCAGCTAAATCCGTGCGTGGAGCGATGATGGAACGCGACGAGATGCCCTGCGATGCGCTGTTCGTCGGAGCCGGACCGGCAAACCTGGCGGGTGCGATCCACCTCACGAATCTCATCGAGCGTCACAACGCCCGAGTCGAGAGCGGCGAGATCGAGGGCGAGGTGTTCGACGAGCCGACGATCGTGGTGCTCGAGAAGGGCTCGGAGGTTGGCCAGCACCAGCTCTCCGGCGCGGTCATGGACCCGCTCGCGATGGACGAGCTGATGCCCGGTTGGCGCGACCGCGACGACGTGCCGGTCGAGTTCTGGACCAGCAACGACGAGCTCGTCCTGCTCACGCCCGACGGGTCCGTGCCCGCCCCGTGGGTTCCCCCGGAGCTCGACTCTCACGGCAAGCCGATCATCAGCCTCGGTCGCTTCTGCAAGTGGCTCGCGTCGGTCGCCGAGGAGAAGGGGATCAACGTGTTCCCCGGGTTCACGGGTCACGACCTGCTCTACGAGGACGGCCAGGTCGTCGGGGTGCGGACCGGCGACAAGGGCATCGGGCGCGACGGCAAGCCGAAGGAGACCTTCGAGCCCGGCATGGACCTGCAGAGCCCGGTGACCATCCTCGGCGAGGGCCCGCGCGGGCACCTCACCCGCAAGCTGATCCAGCGCTACGGCCTCGACGACGACAGCGAGCCGATGATGTACTACATCGGCGTCAAGGAGGTCCTCCAGATGCCGGAGGGCACGGTGACCGAGGGCTTCGTCCGGCACGGCATCGGCTACCCGCTCGACGAGGGGACCTTCGGCGGGTGGTTCATCTACGCGATGCAGAACGACCAGGTCTGCATCGGGCTCCTGGTGGGTCTGGACGCCAAGGATCCGCAGATGGACGCGCACCATCTCCTGCAGGTCCTGAAGATGCACCCCTACGTTCGCGACATCCTCGGCGAGGGCGAGGTCGTGAAGTACGGGGCCAAGGCCGTGACCATCGGCGGCTGGGCCTGCGTGCCCCAGGTCTACGCGCCCGGCGCCATGATCGTCGGCGACGCCGCCTCGTTCTTCAACCCCCTGCGCATCAAGGGCATCCACCTGTCGATGAAGACGGGCATGCTCGCTGCCGAGGCGGCGTTCGAGGCCATGAAGCGCGGCGAGGCCGGTGAGGACGTGCTGAAGCTCTACCACGACCGGCTCCAGAAGGACTGGGTCCGCGAGGAGATGGAGGCGGGTCGGAACTTCCACGCGAACTTCAAGCGTCACTTCGTCGAGGGCATCGTCCAGACCGGCCTGCAGTACGTGTTCGGCCCCGGTCCGGCGAAGTCCATGACCCCCGACTTCGAGCACATCCACCACGAGGGCAACGGCTTCCAGGCCCCGCCCTGGTACCGGATGGAGATTCCCTACGATGGGAAGTACCTCATCGACAAGCTCACGGACGTGTACCACTCCGGGACCCAGCACGAAGAGCAGCAGCCGGCGCACCTGAAGATCGTCGACACCGAGGTGTGCGCCACGATCTGCAAGGAGCAGTACGGAAACCCTTGCACCAAATTCTGCCCCGCGCAGGTCTACAACATGCGTCCCAACGAGGAGACCGGTCGTCTCGAGATGGAGATCGACTTTGGGAACTGCGTGCACTGCAAGACGTGTGACATCCGGGATCCGTATCAGATCATCACCTGGATGCCGCCAGAGGGTGGCGACGGTCCCGAGTACGACATGATGTGAGCGCAGCCGGGCGGCGGCGCTATGTTTCGACCATGTTCAACCGCTCCGCCGCCCTGCCCACGCTCTCGGTGGTCGTCCCCTGCTACGACGAGGGACTCAACGTCGCTCCCCTCGTCGCTCGCCTCACGGCGGTGCTGGAGCCCATCGACCCCCACTTCGAGGTGATCCTCGTCGACGACGGGAGCCGGGACGGCACGCGCGAGGCGATGCGCGAGGCGCACGCAGCCGATCGACGAGTTCGGTGGATCGGCTTCTCCCGCAACTTCGGCCACGAGGCGGCGACCACCGCGGGAATCGAGTCCGCGCGCGGCGACGCCGTGGTGCTCATCGACGCCGACCTCCAGGACCCGCCCGAGGTCATCGCCGATCTCGTCGAGAAGTGGCGGGAGGGCTACCCGATCGTGTACGCGCGCCGGGAGCGACGCGACGGCGAGACCTGGTTCAAGCGGGTCGCGGCGGCCGGCTTCTACCGCGTGCTGTCGCGCACGACGTCGGTGCCGATCCCCGTCGACACCGGAGACTTCCGTCTGATGGCTCGGCCGGTGGTGGACGCGTTCCTGCAGATGAAGGAACGCAGCCGGTTCGTGCGCGGCATGGTGGCGTGGACTGGCTTCCGTTCGGCGGAGGTGCGCTATCGCCGGCACGCCCGGAACGCCGGCGAGACCAAGTACGACACCTGGAAGCTCGTCTTGCTCGCGCTCGACGCCATCACCGGGTTCTCGGTGATCCCGCTGCGCATCGCCAGCGTCGTGGGGCTCGGGTTCACGGGCCTGTCCTTCCTCGGCGCGCTGGTGGTCACCGTGCAGCGGCTGTTCCTCGGGCTCGCGATCCCGGGCTACGCGTTCCTCGTGGTGGGCATGTTCCTGCTCGGGGGCGTGCAGCTGCTCATGCTCGGCATCATCGGAGAGTACGTGGGGCGGATCTACCTCGAGTTGCAGGCCCGGCCGCTGTACATCGTGGCCGAGCGGAGCGAGGAGCCCGGCGGGTGAGGGCGGGCCTGTTCGACGAGATGGCGGCGGTGGAGGACGCTCACTGGTGGTTCCAGGGGCGGCTCCGCATCCTGATGGACGTGCTCCGAGCGCAGGTGCCCCAACCGGGGCGCATCCTCGACGTCGGCGCGGGGACCGGGCTGGTGGCCCGGGCGATGGCCGAGCTCGGCGAGGTCGAGGCGCTCGAGATGATGCCCGAGGCTCTCGCTCACCTCGAGCGCACCGGGGTGGCCGTGCGTCGAGGCGGCCTGCCCGCCCCCGAGCTCCCCGACGCGCACTACGGTCTCGTCACCGCCTTCGACGTGCTGGAGCACATCGAGGACGACCACGGCGCGATGGTGGACGTGGCTCGGCTGCTCGCCCCTGGAGGGGCCTTCGTGGCCACCGTGCCCGCCCACCCCGTGCTGTTCGGCCCCCACGACCGCGCCCACCATCACCAGCGTCGGTACACCCGGGCCCGTCTCGTCGACGTGATCGCTGGGGCGGGGCTCGAGATCGCGTTCCTGTCACCCTACCTCACCGTGTTGTTCCCGCTGTTCCTCGTGGATCGCGTTCTGCAGCGGATTCGACCCGGCAACGGCGAGGTCGGTCAGCTGCCGCGCGCGCTCGATGCCCTGCTCGAGGGGCTGTTCGCCGTCGAGCGCCGCTGGCTCGCCCGCGGGTGGTCGAGCCCTGTGGGGGCGTCGTTCCTCGTGCGGGCCGTCAAGCCGTGAGCGACCTCGCCCGGGCGTTCGATCGCGTCACCTCGCCTCCCCTGCTCGGGTGGGTGCTCGGGCTGCTCGTGGGGCTTCAGGTGGTCGTGGTGGCGGTGCACCTCGCCACGCTGCCGCCCGTCGCGGCGAGTGACGGCGCGCCCGGCACCGGCGACTTTCTCGCGTTCTACACCGGCGCGGCCTTGCTCGCCGAGGGTCGCGGGGCCGAGCTCTACGATCTCGACGCACAGCTCGCCATCCAGGAGCGCATCCTCGCCACGACCGGAGTGCCGTGGCAGCCCTACGTCAACCCACCCGGGCTGGCCATCGTCATCGCGTGGGTGCTTCCGCTCGGCTATCGCGCCAGCTTCTTGCTCTTCTGTGGACTGGGGGTCGGGCTCGTCGCGGTCGCCGCCCGGTGGCTCGGTCCGCACCTGCCCGCACTCACCGCCGACCGGGCCTCGGCGATGACCACGTTGCTCGCGGTCCTCGCGGTGCAGCCGGTGTTCCACACCATGCTCGGGGGGCAGAACACGGCGATCACGTTGGCCTTGCTCGCGATTGCCTACGCGGCGTGGCGCGATCGCCGGCCGGTCCTCCTGGGCCTGGCGGTGGGGGTGCTGTCCTACAAGCCCCAGTACGGCGTGCTGTTCGGCGTTCTCCTCCTGCTTGGCCGGCAGTGGACGGCGGCGGCGGTCGCGATCGCCGGAGGGCTCGGCCACTACGCCCTCGGTGCCCTCTACGCGGGAGCCGATTGGCCCCTGCGCATGCTCGAGACGCTGCGGGTCTACGAGCCCATGGAGCTCGTCGACGAAGGGCCCTACCACTTCTCGCTCCCGCGGGTGGCCGCCTACACGCTCGGCCACTCCGTCGGCGTGCCGGTGGGCGCGCTCGGGAGCCTCGCCGTGGTCGGGGTCACCGCCCGCTACGCCTGGCTCCACCTCCAGAGGGCTCCCGACGTCGTCTTTGGGCTCTGGCTGTGTGGGGTGATGCTCGCGAGCCCCCACCTCAACGACTACGACGCTGGGCTGCTCACCTTGCCCGGGTTGCTCCTCTTGGAGCGAGCCGCCGCGCGAGGCGCGGTACCGCTCGGGCTCAGGGCCGCCGTGTTCGCGCTGTGGGCCCTCTACTTCACCAAGGACCTCGCGCCGAACCTCGGCTTTCAGCCTCTGTTCCTCGGACTCCTCGGGACCTGGCTCGCCATGCTCCACGAGCTGTCCAGGGCCCGCGATACCTGACGAACAGGGAGGCCGGGATGGGCTGGCTGCGCACCGTCGAGAGGTTCGTGATCCGGGGCGCGATCGTCGGCTTGCTCGTGCTGATCGCGCTGTGGTGGGTGCGGCTCCCCGTGCCCCACGCGACGCCGCCCGCGCCGACCCGCATCTTGCTCGTCTGGGACACCGTCCGTGCCTCGAGCACCTCGCTGTGTGACTACGAGCGTCCGACCACGCCGTTCCTCGAGGAGCTGGCCGCTCGCCGCGGGGCCGTGCACTCCTGCCGGGCCTTTGCGCCGTCGACGTGGACGCTGCCGTCGCACGCCTCGTTCTTCACGGGCCGTCGGGTCGACGAGCACCTCTCGGGGGCAGGTCCCGGGGAGCTCGAGTTCGCCTGGGGCAACGCCGTACCGCTCGACGACCGGCTGCCCACGCTGGCCGAGCGCATGCGCGCGCAGGGCTACCAGACCGTCCTCGTGTCGGCCAATCCCATCCTCGGGCCCCACACCGGGCTGTCCCGAGGGTTCGATGCGATTCGGGTGGCCCGGTTGACCCGACTGTGGGGGATGGGCCCGGTGCTCCCCGATCGCTTCTTCCGCGACGCCGACCTCGTCGACCGGGTTCGCGACGCGCTCCTGTGGGATGTCGAGCCCGACCGGCCGCTGTTCCTCGTCGTGAACCTGTTCGACGCCCACGATCCCTGGGCGCCGGTCCCCGAGGGACTCGGCTGGGTGCCAGCCCGTCCCGCGTTCGCCGAGTTCGAGTCCGCGCTCCGACACCAGCGCGCGGGCACCCTCGATTCCCCCGAGGCGGCGGGGTACCCCGCCCACATCCGTGACCTCTACGACCACGGCATCGCGATCGCCGACCGCAGCACCCGCTCGATCCTCGAGGTGCTCGAGGGAGCGGGCTGGCTCGACGGTGGCTATCGCCTCGTCGTCACGTCGGACCACGGCGAGTACCTCGGGGAGCACGGCCGCCTCGTCCACGGCGGGCCCTACTTCTACGACGAGGTGAGCCGGGTGCCCTTCGTCTACCTGGACACCGACGGCCCACCTCCCGCGCTCCCCGAGGTGATCTCGGCCACCGCCCTGCACGATCTGTTGCTGCACGGCACACCGCCCGCCGACTCCGAGGTCCTGGGCGCCACCTGGGGCCACGACGACCGACCGCCCGAGCCGGCCGACCGCGACGGCTTCTGCTGGTTCGGCAGTGTGGCGCGATTCACCGTCGACCGCACCACGATGTGTGTGCTCGACGAGCTGCAGTCGTGGGACCGACCGAGCGATCCGGCCCAGGAGCGGCCCGGTCCCGCCCATCCCGAGGATGCCGCTCGTCTCGAGCCGCTCGGCCGCACGATGGACGCGTACTGGAGCGACCGCGAGGGCGGCGGCGAGGAGCTCGAGGCCCTGCTTCGCTCGCTCGGGTACGTCGACTGACCCGGGGCCCGCAGCGGCGGGGTTCGCCAGACTCCTCGCTGGGGTAGAGTCGTCCCAGCCCGGACCTGGAGGGTCGATGCTCCCCCTGCTGCTGCTCGTCCTCGCCCCGCTCGCCCACGCCTTCTGCGGATTCTACGTCAGCGGGGCCGACAGCTCGCTGTACAACGACGCGACCATGGTTGTCATGATGCGGTCGGGCACCAAGACCGTCCTGTCCGTGCAGAACAGCTACCAGGGCCCGCCCGAGGCGTTCGCCATGGTCGTGCCCGTGCCCCAGGTCCTGAAGAAGGAGAACGTCAAGACGCTCCCCCGTGAGATCTTCGACCGCGTGGACTCCTTGGCCGCGCCGCGGCTCGTCGCCTACTGGGAGCAGGATCCCTGCAACGTGCCGCCGCCCCCATCGGGGACGCGCTCGATGATGGTCTTCGAGAGCGCCAACGGCGGGGGCGGGCTCGGCGTGGAGATCGAGGCCCAGTTCGAAGTGGGCGAGTACGACATCGTCATCCTGTCGGCCTCGGACTCGGCCGGCCTCGAGACCTGGCTGCGGCGCGAGAAGTACAACATCCCCAAGGGCGCAGGCGAGGTGTTGACGCCCTACGTCGCGGCGGGAACCAAGTTCTTCGTCGCCCGCGTCGACCCGTCCCGCGTGACCTTCGAGGGCGATCGCGCCGTGCTCTCGCCCTTGCGTGTCCACTACGACAGCGAGACCTTCTCCCTGCCCGTCCGGCTCGGACTTCTCAACGCCAAGGGACCGCAGGACCTCATCGTGCACATTCTCGCTCCGGGGCAGCGCTTCGAGGTCGCCAACTACGACAACGCCTTCATTCCCACGAACCTGCGGGTCACTACCGAGGTGCAGGACAACTTCGCCGGCTTCTACGAGGCCTTGTTCACCGAGGTCGCCCGTCCCCGCACCGTCGTCACGGAGTACGCGTGGGATGCCTCGTGGTGCGACCCCTGTCCGCAGCCTGCGCTCGACCGAGCGGAGCTCCTCACCCTCGGGGCGGACGTGGTCGAGCGGCAGTCCTTCACGCTGACCCGGCTCCACTACCGCTACGAGGCCGACGGTCTCGACGCCGACCTCGTGTTCCGCGCCGCGGAGCCCGTGGCGGGTGGCCAGGGCGTCCCGACCCCCAAGGGCGAGCTGACCCAGCAGGGAGCGGTGCCGTCGGGGAGCAACACGTTCCAGGGGCGCTACGTCATCCTCCACCCGTTCGAGGGCGAGATGACCTGCGGCGATCCCCAGCGCGGGGTGTGGGGTGGCCCGCCCCGCCAGGCGGTGGCGACCGCGCGATCCCGCCTCTCGACCGGGGGACCGGCCAAGGCGACTCCGTCTCTCGCGAGCCTGGTGCGTGACGAGATCCCGGGCGTGAAGCGGTCCGCGAAGGCCCCCGAGCCCGCGCCGACCGTCCCGGCTCCCGCGCCTCCCAAGAGCGGTGGCTGCAGCACGGCGCCCGTCTCCGGCACCTGGTTGCTCCTGCTCGCTGCGTTCGCCACGCGTCGGCGGGCTCGGGCGTAACGCCAGGGCGCCGACGGACACTCCAGGGATCGTGGAGGCTTTCGTGGTGGGGATCTGGCTGGTGGCGATGGCGATGGCAGGGGGATCGGCCGACGAGGTGCTCGAGCAGGCCGCAGAAGCCCACGGGCTCACCCGCGAGGCTCGGCTCGACGTGGCCTTCACCTTCCGAGGCGTCCCCCACCGCATCCACCTCGACGGCACGGACGTTCGCTACGAACGGACCGTCGACGATGCCGTCCACCGGCTCGTGGGCGACCAGCTCACGATCGTCTCCGACGGCGAGCCACTCGAAGTCGAGCCGGCCCGTGCCGACGCCCTCCGGCGCTCGCTCAACTCGGTCGCGTACTTCGCCACGCTGCCCCGCCCGCTCTTCGACGATGCGGTGATCGCGACGGCGCTCGGCCGCACGCGCCTCGCAGACCAGCGCTGGGACACCGTCGAGGTGAGGTTCCGCGCCGAGGGCGGTGGCGACGACCACGAGGACGTCTTTCGCTATTGGTTCGACCCCAAGACCCACGAGATGGGTTTTCTCGCGTACACCTTCGCCGTGAACGAAGGCGGGGTGCGACTTCGCCGGGTGGTCCGTCGCCACGAGCACGATGGGGTGGTGCTCGTGGACTGGGCCAACCACGGGCTCGACGGACCGGACCACACGATCGACGATGCGGTGGCCGCGTACGAGCGTGGGGAGCTCCCGCAGCTGTCCACCATCGCCCTCGAGGATGTCGAGCTGACCCGACTCGGGCCCTGATCCAGGTTCTGCCACGGATGGTAGACTGCTTGCCATGGTGGTCGACGCCTCGAGCTCCGAGACAGTGGTGGTGTGGACGCGTCGAGCGAGGTGGCTCGCCGGGCTGACCATTGCCTGGAACGTCATCGAGGGCCTCGTCGCCATGGGCTTCGGCTGGGAGGAGGGCTCGGTGGCCCTCTTCGGGTTCGGCGTGGACAGCTGGGTGGAGGTCGGCTCGGCCGGCGTCGTCTACTGGAAGCTCACCCGCGAGGCCGGCTGCGCGACCACCCGCCTGAACGTCGAACGGCGAGCGACCTCCGTGATCAGCGCGCTGTTCCTCTGCCTCGCCGCCGCCACGGCGTTCGGCGCGGTCGCCCAGCTCGTGTCCGGGGGCCATCCCGACAGCACGGTGCCGGCGCTCGTGGTGAGCGGGGTGAGCCTCGTCCTGATGGGGGGGCTGTGGGCGGCCAAGTCACGCGCCGCCACCGTGCTCGACAGCGCGACGCTCGCCATGGACGCGGCCTGCTCGCGGGCGTGCATCGAGCTGTCGCTCGTGCTGTTCGTGGGCAGCCTGGCCTTCCTCGCCTGGCCGGGATTGTGGTGGGCCGATGCCGTGGCCGCCCTGGGGCTCGCCGTCCTCATCGGTCGCGAGGGGGTCGAGGGCTGGCGAGCTGCGCAGCGAGACGACTTCGCGGGAGGCTGCGGCTGCAGTCGAGCCCGGACGGGCGGGGAGTGAGGCGATGAGCGAGGACTCCGATCGAAGCCAGCTCGCGGTGCTCTCGTACCTCTGGTACGCGAGCGGCGTGCTCTACCTGCTCGGGAGCTGTGCGGGTCTCGTGCTCACCCCGCTCGGGTGGGGGGTGACCTCGCTGCTCCCCGTCGAGGACGGCGCCGCGGTCGTGGGCTCGACGCTCGGCTGCTTCACGGTCGGCCTCACCGGGTGGGGGCTCGCGAACGCCTACGTCGGCTACTCGCTCGCGATGAGGCGCCACCGCTCCTTTGTCAGCGTGATGTCGGTCGTGGGCCTCGTCGTCTTTCCCCTCGGGACCCTCCTCGGCATCTTCACCCTCGTGGTCCTCGGACGACCCGGCATGCACACCCGGTATCCGTGAGGGGGTCCTACAGGGCGCACGCGGGCGGAGCGGCGGCGCCGGTCTGCGCGCGGAGGTACTCGAGGGTGTACCGACACACGTACAGGCTGGTTGCGGCGGCGACCTCGTCGCAGTCGTAGGCGAAGTCGGGGAGTGCGCGACAGCACGCCTCGGCGAGCCGGCAGATCACTGCGGGGTCGGGCAGCTCGCTCGCTGCGGCTTCGTAGGCCGAGGCCTCCGCGGCCTGCTCGAAGCGATCGATCGCGGAGGCAATGCCGTACGCGAGGCCCTCGCGGTGCCAGAACAGCAGGTCGTCGGGGCGCTCGGCACACGACCAGTGGCTGCCTCGCCACTCCCAGCGGCACAGCCGCCGGTCGGCGGACCCGTCCTTGCCGACCAGCACGTAGCCCTGGGCGTCGAAGCGCGCGGCGTAGCCCTTGGTGACCCACCACCCCGTGGGAAAGGGCGGCTCGGTAGAGGGCGCAGGCAACGGCACCGTACTCTTTCCACAGGCGGCGAGGAGCAGGAGGGCAATCATGAAGCGTCTTCCAGGGAGTTCGCGTCCGCGAGCGCGGCGAGGGGTCGAGGATGCACGGCCCTCCGGCGGGAGGATATCCGAGGATCCGCTCCTCGCGCCGACGCCCGGACGATCCGACCGAACGTGACCCAGGTCACGGCGCGCGCCGCGCAACGTCCGTACGGTTGCGGTGTCGTTTGGTCGAGGTGTGTCGATGCGGGATGCGAAGTCGCTCGAGGCGGGGCCCCGGGCGTGGATGGGGATCGGTCTGGTCTACCTGTCGGGAATGCTCCAGGGGCTCACGCTGGTGAGCTTTCCGGCGAGTGGCACGGTGCTGAAGTCCGCGCTCGGGTTCACCGACGCCCAGTATGGCGCGATCTTCCTCCCCCAGGTGGCGTTCGCGGTGCTGGGATCCATCGGTGGAGGCACGCTGGCGCGGCGGATGGGCCTCCGATCGATCCTCGTCGTCGCGATGCTCGCGAACGCGTTGTCCCAGCTGTTCCTCGCGGCGAGCACCTGGGCGGGTGACGGGGGCGCGTTCGTCACGGTGATGCTCGGCACCGCCTCGCTGGGGCTCGGGTTCGGGCTGAGCGGGGCGCCGCTGAACAGCTACCCGCCGAGGTTCTTCCCGGCGCAGCGCGACTCCGCGGTGGTGGCCCTGCACTCGCTGCTCGGGCTCGGGCTGACCCTCGGGCCGATCGCGGTCGCGGCCCTGGTCGCAGCCAACCAGTGGGTCGGGTTCCCGCTGGCGCTGATGGGGCTGTCGCTCGCCGCCGCGCTCGGCGCCTCCCTGGTGGAGCTGCCCGAGAGCGGGGAGGCGCCCGAGGAGCTTGGCGCAGCCATGGCGACCGAGGCGCCGCCCACCGGATCCCGGCTGTTCTGGCTGTACGTCGGCATCGCGGTGCTCTATGCATTCGCGGAGGGCACGTTCAGCAACTGGGCGGTCCTCTACCTGCACGAGGCGCGAGGGGTGGCCGAGTCGACGGCAGGACTCGCCCTCTCGGTGTTCTGGGGCGCCCTGGTCGCGGGGCGCCTCCTCACCTCGGCCCTGGTCCTCCGGATTCCCCCGCGCACCATCTGGCTCGTCCTGCCCGCCTTGATGATCGCCGCCTTCCTCGTGCTGCCGTTTGCCCAGGGAGCGGCGGCGGGGATTGCCCTGTTCGCGCTCGCCGGGCTCGGGTGCTCGTCGTTCTTCCCGCTCACGATCACCCTGGTGTCGGGGGCGTTCCCGCGGCACGTCGCCTGGGTCTCGTCGATGATGATCGCGGCACTGATGGCTGGCGTGGGCCTCGGCTCCTTCGTGTTCGGTCCCCTGCGCGAGCTGCTGTCGTTCGAGCAGCTCTACCGATTGTCCGCGTTCTACCCTGCCTTGGCCCTCGGTCTCGCCCTGCTCACCGCTCGTGGTGCGCTCCCGGCGACCGCCGAGGGCCGCGCCTGATCCTCCCTCGAGTCTCGGAGCTCGGATGTCCAGCGACCAGCACTACGACGTCATCATCATCGGCAGCGGCGCCGGCGGGGGCACCCTGGCCCACGCGCTCGCCCCCTCCGGCAAGCGCATCCTGATCCTCGAGCGGGGCGACTACCTGCCCCGCGAGAAGGACAACTGGGATCCTCGCGCCGTCTTCGTCGACGACCGGTACGGTCCCGGAGAGCAGTGGCTCGACTCGCGGGACCGGGACTTCACGCCGGGGCAGCACTACTACGTCGGGGGCAACACCAAGTTCTACGGCGGAGCGCTGCTGCGGTTCCGGGAGCCGGACTTCGGCGAGGTTCGCCATCAGGACGGGGTCTCGCCCGCCTGGCCGCTCTCCTACACCGACCTCCGCCCCTACTATCTGCGCGCCGAGGAGCTCTACTCCGTGCACGGGCTCCGGGGCACCGACCCGACCGAGCCCCCCGAGGATGCGCCCTACCCTCACGCGCCGCTTCCCCACGAGCCGCGCATCCAGAAGCTCCACGACGATCTTCGGCAGATCGGGCTCTCCCCCTTCCCCCTGCCCATGGCGGTGCGCCTCCCGGACCCAGCAGAGGCCCCGGTCGTCCTCGAGAACTTCGACGGGTTCCCCGATCCCACCGAGGCCAAGGCCGATGCCCACGTGGTGGCCGTCCGCCCCGCCGTCGCGCACGACAACGTGACCCTCCTCCGCAACCGCTACGTCGAGCGGCTCGACGCCGATGCCTCCACCGTGAAGTCGGTGGAGGTCCTGCACGACGGGGAGCGGGAGACCTACCACGCCGACGTGGTCGTCGTGGCCTGCGGCGCCATCAACTCGGCCGCCCTGCTCCTGCGCTCCGCCAACTCGCACCACCCGAACGGGCTCGCCAACCGGTCCGACGTGGTGGGGCGCCACTACATGGCCCACAACAACTCGGCCGTCGTCGCGCTGTCGATCGCCGAGAACCCGACCCGGTTCGGCAAGACGCTCGGGCTCAACGACTTCTACTTCGGCAACGAGGAGACCGGGTACCCGCTCGGGCACATCCAGATGCTCGGCAAGTCTCGCCCCGAGATGTTCCAGGGCGACGCGCCCTCCTTCGTACCGGGCTTCACGCTCGACCTGTTGGCTCGGCACGCCCTCGACTTCTGGCTCACCACCGAGGACCTCCCCGATCCCGAGAATCGGGTCACCCTGCGTGACGACGGGCGCATCCGCCTCACCTATCGGGAGAACAACCTCGAGCCCCACCGGCAGCTGCGGAGGCGGCTCGAGGGCATGCTGAAGCACATCGGCTGCGAGAACCGTCTGGTGCCGTGCAGCTACTATCTGGGCAAGAAGATCCCGCTGGCCGGGGTGGCTCACCAGTGCGGGACCGTGCGGTTCGGCGACGACCCCGAGAGCTCCGCCCTCGACGTGAACTGCAAGGCCCACGATCTCGACAACCTCTACGTGGTCGACGGCAGCTTCTTCTGCTCCAGCACCTCGGTCAACCCGGCCCTGACGATCGCCGCGAACGCGCTGCGGGTCGGCGATCACCTGCTCGAACGACTCGGGTAGGGGTCCGGGGGATTCGGTTTGCCGCCGCGGTCGGGAGCGACTAGACGCGCTGCCGTCCGTTGCTCGTCTGGGTGGGTGGTCTTGCGCGTCTTGCTCGTCGTATTCGCAGCCGCGTGCACTGGCCGGGATCCCGCTCCGCTCCCCGAGCCGGCTCCGGTCGCCGCCGAGCCCCCGCCCGAGCCCGAGGCCCCGCGAACCGGCATCGTCCACTCGGGCGAGGGGTTCGTCGTGCGCGTCTGGCCGGAGGAGAACGGCCGCGGCGGGCCCGTGGAGCTCGTGGTGGCGAGGTTCGAGCGCGGGAGGTTCACCGGTCGCGTGCGCGAGCTCCGGCTCGAGGGCCGCAAGTCCGAGATCCTCACCCAGACCGGCTGCCGCGAGCCCCTCGTCGTGACGAGCGGCGGGTTCTACGCCAATCGCGATCAGGGGGGCAGCTACCCACTCGGGCTCGTGATCCAGGACGGCGAGGAGAAGAACCGCTACCGGCGGCGGCGGTTCGGGGGCTTCGTCACGTTCGACGGCGCCAACACCGAGGTGCTGGGGCTCTCGGAGCGTCGGCGCGCCGAGGCTTCGCCGAACGCGCTGCAGTCGACCCCCATCCTGCTCCGAGGGGGGCGCGTCGGCGTGGGGCGTGACGAGGTGCGGTTCGATCGGGTCGCGGTGGGCCACACCCGTGGTGGTGATCTGGTGGTGGCGGGCGGGTTCGCCCGCGATGGACACGGTCTGTCGCTGCGTCGGTTCACGGAGCTCGTGCGCGATCGGGAGGAGCTGGCCGACGATCCCGTCACGGATCTCCTCGCGCTCGATGGGGGGCCCTCGGCTGCCATCGTCGTGCCCGGGATCGAGCGGGTCTACGGCATGGACGCGCTGACCTACCTGCCCAATGCCATCTGCATCGAGCGCCTCGGCGCCTCCTCGATGCCCTGATCGGAGCGGCCATGGCCGACGTGTTCATCAGCTACCGCAACACCGACGAGCGCCGGGCGTTCGTCGCCCGCATGGCCACCATCCTGCGCGCCTACGGGATCACCGTGTGGTGGGACAACGGTCTCGACGCGGGCGACCGGTACGCCGAGAAGATCGTCGAGGAGATCGACCGGGCCCAGTTGGTCATGCCGTTCTGGTGCGAGCTGTCCGTCGAGTCCCAGTGGGTGCTCGACGAGGCGGGGCTCGGCTCGGACAAGCTCCTGCCCGTGCGCCTGCAGGTCGTGCGGCCTCCGCCGCAGTTCGAGCCCATCCACGCCGCGCGGCTCGAGGGATGGGACGGCTCGATCCTGGACCCCGCGATCGACGATTTCGTGCGTGAGGTCCTGTCGCGACTGGGTCGTAAGCCCGTCGCCCTGCCGGCCGACACCCGCCGCGAGCTCGCCGCGCTGCCCAAGCTGCCCCCGCTCCCAACCCCTGGCAGGACGGACGAGGCGCCCCCCCGGACCCCCTGGCGATGGCTCGTGGGGGGAGCTGTGGCGGTCCTCGCCGCGTTCCTCGTGGTGTGGCTCGCCGGCGGCTTCGACGCGGACGAGGCAGCCCGGGAGTCGCTGTCCATCTCCGGGGTGGTCGACGCCGTCCAGGGGGTCGAGCAGCCGCTCGACATCACCGTCCGCAACCTCGCCGCCGACGGGGCCCTGTCCGGCGGCGAGCTCGAGCTCCGCCCAGTCGACGACGCGATCGAGCTCCTCGGACCGCGTCGGCTGGGCTTCGGTCCGACCGAGGGTGACGTCCGGCTGCCCTCCGCCGCCGACCCGCCGGTCCGGGTGCTTCCGCGGCGTGTGGGCACCTCGGCCATCGAGGTGACCGCGACCACGCGGCTCGGCAACCGCTTCACCGGCACCATCGAGGTTCACACCGCCGAGCGCGTGCTGCTGCGCGACGGCGACGTCACCGGCGTCTTCCGCACCCGCCTCAACAACCTGCACGGCCGCATGACCCTGAAGCAGGTGTCGCTCCGCGACCGGCACTTCGGCGGGACCATCGAGTGGAGCGACGGCACGACCTGGCAGATCGAAGACGACAACGGGTTCTGGGACGGCCGGGTGTTCCGCTTCGAGGCGACGGCGGGTGAGCTTCGGTACGCGCTTCAGCTCGGCAACTACTGCGTGCTCGACTTTGAGGGATCTCGCTGGTACGTGGTGAACGCGGCGGTTCGCGCGACCCGGGACGGCGAGGACGAGCCTTTGCCCTTCGTCGCGGTTCCCACCGAGGAGCGGTGCCCCATCTTCGAGCCGGTGTTCGCCGATCCTCCGCCCGGCGCGGGGAGCTTCCAGGCGGTGGCCGAGATGCAGCCCCGGAACCGCTGACCTGCGTCTCGAGGGGCTGGCGGGTAAGCTCATGGCGGCCGACCGACCTGCCGCGGTCGCAGCGGTCGGGGAGGTTGCGCGATGCGCGTGGTGGTCACCGGGGCGAACCGAGGCATCGGAGAAGAGGTCGTTCGCCAGCTCGCGGAGTCGGGACACGAGGTGATCGGCACCAGCCGTCGGCCAGACGCCGAGCATCCCCTGGACCTCACCGATTCCTCGTCGATCCGGTCGTTTGCCGAGCGCATCGGCCCCGTCGACGTCCTGATCGACAATGCGGCCGTCTTGCTGCGTGGCTTCGACGCCGAGATCGCCGGGCGCACGATCGCGGCCAACGTGGTCGGCACCATCGAGCTGACCGAGGCGCTGCTCCCGAAGCTCGAGCCCCAGGGCCGAGTCGTGATCGTGTCGAGCGGGATGGGCGAGCGCGATGGGTTCTCGGGGGAGGCGCGCCGGGCTCTCGAAGACGCGACGCTGTCCCGCGACGCCATCCTGGAGCTGGCGCAGCGCTTCGTCGACCAGGTCCGTGGGGGCACCCACACCGCGTTCGGCTGGCCTTCGTCGGCCTACAGTACGTCGAAGGGGCTGCTCAACGCCTATGCCCGGCACCTGGCGCGCGAGCTCGCCGAGGACTCCCGGGGAATCCGGGCGGTCGCCGTCTGCCCGGGTTGGGTGCAGACCGACATGGGCGGCGCGGGCGCTCCGCGAACGGTGGGCCAGGGGGCGGCGGGCATCGTGTGGGCCGCGACCGACCCGGGGGTACCGCGCCACGGGTTCTTCCGGGACGCCCGACCCATCCCCTGGTGAGCGCTCCTGAAACGGCTGGAAATCGGCTGCAATTCACCTGAACGGTCGGCCGGCCTACCGGGCCTCGTGCTCTGCGCACGGAGGCCCGAGCGATGCCAGCCGTACCCGACCCGATCCGCATCTTGATCGTCGTGGACAGTCAAGACCTCCCCTTCACGAGAATCACGTTCAGCCCTGGTCACTTCTCCCTCTACGCCGCGATTCGTCGCCTCCGGGCGGCGGTGTCGAGCCCGGTCCAGCTCGTGATCACCACCGCGCACCGCCAGACGGACACCCTCTGGGACGGAAGCGAGGAGACCAAGCCCGACCACGAGCACTTCCGCTTCGACCAGGACGGGCTCGATCTCGATGCGTTCCACCAAGTCTGGCTGTTCGGCATCCGTCGCGAGGACGACCAGGCCCTCACCGACGAGGAGGTCGCCATCCTCGCGCGGTTCATGGACGCGGGCGGCGGTGTGTTCGCGGCCGGCGACCACGAGGATCTCGGGGCCGCCCTGTGCTCCAAGGTCCCGAGGGTTCGCAGCATGCGACGGTGGAAGCGCAGCGAGGCTCCGCCGGTCGACGGCGAGCACCGTCACGACACGCTCGAGCGGGGTCACGACGACATCTACACCTTCGACGACGAGTCGGACGACGTTCCCCAGCGCATCGAGGTCGACTTCCCGCTCCACCCGCTGCTCGCGTACGGCGACGGCTTCATCGACGTGCTCCCCGACCACCCCCACGAGGGAGAGGTGGTCCCCGACGAGGAGATCGCCCTCGACCAGCGGATCACCGTCGGCGACTACGAAGGTGAGGAGTTTCCTGGCGATGCCCGCCCCCGGACCATCGCGTGGGCCACGGTGAACCCGGACCACACCGAGTGCACGGACCGCAACAAGGGGGCGGCGCAAGGTCGGCGCTTCGGGGTGCTGGGCGTCTACGACGGCCGTGCGGTCGGGGTTGGCCGCGTGGTCGTCGACTCCACCTGGCACCACTGGTTCGACGTCAACCTCACCGGCCGTCCCGTCGAGTACCTGGACCGCCCGCCGTACGACGAGTCGAACCCGAAGACCAGGGGATTCCTTGCTTCCGACGAGGGAAGGCTCCACCTCGACCGCATCTACACCCTGTTCCTCAACGTCGCGCTGTGGCTCGCACCCCAGGAGTGCGGGCAGACCGTGCTGGTCGGGGCGGTGGTCCGCGCCACGAGCCGACCGCCGGTCGTCGAGCTCGTCGAAGCCGGGATCGCCGATTCGACGCTCGGCCGAACCGTGCGCCGGACCCTCGAGCGTCGACACGGGCGCGAGATCGTGGCGGACTGGCTGCGCTGCGAGACAGAGGGGGATCTGTTCGGCGCCCTCGGCGAGGCCAAGCAAGACGAGTTCGTGGACACCTGGCTCGGGATCCTGGCTCGGCGCGGGGCGGACGGCGACCTGCGTCACGCCGCGGCGCAGGCCCGAGCCGAGGCCATTCAGCGGCTCGGGGAGGCCTGGGCCTACGAGAACGCCGAGCTCCAGCGCCTCCGGCGTCAGCTCGCTTCGGAGGTGACGTCGTGACCGCGACCCTGTTCGACAAGGCCGAGTGCCCCTGGGAGCCCGTGAGCGAGAGCCTCGCCGACCTCCGGAAGGCGTCGGCATCGGGACCCCCCGAGCGCAAGTTCACCATCCTCGGGGCCGGCATGGCCGGGCTCGCGGCGGGCTTCGAGCTCAGTTCCTGCGGCCACGAGGTGCGCATCCTCGAGGGGTCGCGGCGGGTCGGGGGACGCGTCCACACCCACCGGTTCGACAACGGCCAGATCGGGGAGTTCGGGGCGATGCGGATCCCCCAGGCTCACGACTACACCTGGCACTACGTGCACCAGTTCGGGCTCGCCGTCCGGCCGTTCTTCAACGACAACGACCGCGCCTACTTCGACGTCCGGGGCTGCCGCGCCCGGATCGGGGCGTTCGTCGACGAGATCCTGCCCTTGTTCGTGGACGGTCTGACCGGCGAGGAGCGGGCGGTGCTCGAGGCCCCTCCTCCGGAGGGCGGGCCCGGCGGGCTGCTACGGAAGCACCTCGAGCCCCTGATGGACCGCCTCGGGTACGATGACCGCCGGCGACTGCTCGACGGCGATCTCGCCGACTCCGCCCTCCGCGATCTCGACGCCGTCGCGCTGCGGGGGTGGATGTGGTGCGAGAAGCTGTCCGATGCCGGTCGGGCCGTGCTCGACGCCACGCTGACCATGGACTCTTGGGGGCAGTGGTCGCTGGCCGAGATCATCCGCGACGAGCTCCACAAGCCGCCGCTGAGCAAGGAACGTCACCAGCTCTGGGAGATCGAGGGAGGGCTGCAGCGGCTGCCCGAGGCTCTGGCGGGCGAGCTCGAGGGCTGCATCGAGCTCGGCTGGGAGATCGAGGAGATCCACGTCGGGCCCGGGGGGACGCGCATCCGCGGTCGACGGTCCGACGGGTGCTTCGAGGAGACGAGCGTGGGGCCGGTCCTCTGCACGCTTCCCTTCCCCGTGCTTCGCCAGCTCCGGATCACGGGGCTGGGGCCGGAGAAGGCGAGGGCGATCCGGCGGATGTCCTACGCGTCGTCGACCAAGGTGCTCGTGGCGTGCGACAAGCGGGTCTGGGAGCTCGAGAACCAGCCGATCGTCGGCGGTCGCTCGGTCACCGACCGCATGGCCCGGCAAGTCTACTACCCCTCTGACAACGTGCTCTGGGACTGCACGCCGGGCTTCGCCGCGGCCGACGTTCCGCGGTGGACCTTTCTCTCCCCCGAGCCGCGCGGGTGGGGTCAGCCCGTGCCGAGGGATCCCGCGGTGAGCGAGGGGCCCGGCGTGCTGCTCGCCAGCTACACCTGGAACAACGACGCCCGCTCCTTCGGCAACCGATCGGTCGAGGCGGCCCTCGACGTCGTGCTGGCGGACCTCGAGTGCCTCCATCCCGGCATCGAGCGGCACGTGGTCGACTGCGCCATGATGGCGTGGGACCGCTCGCCGTGGTCGCGGGGCGCGTTCGCGATCACGCCGCCCGGCGACCTCCGGGACCACGCGATGGCCGCGCGTACACCCGAGGGGCGGCTCTTCTTTGCCGGGGAGCACCTGTCGATCGCCCCTGGCTGGATCCAGGGAGCGATTCAGTCCGCACTGCTGGCCGCTCGCGGCATGCTCCGGTGCCGGCCGCTCAGAGGGCCCCAATGACGGCTCGTCAAGTGGCCGGGGTGCTGGTCGGGCTCGCCGTCGGGGGGGTGGCCGAGGCTCGGCCCCCGGAGTGGCGAGAACCCACGCAGCCTGGCGAGGTCGAGTTCGTAGCCCCTCCCGAGGCGCCGCGGGCCCGCGACGGACACCTCGACCTCGAGATGACCGTCGCCTACAGCCTCAACCAGGTGGCGGGGGAGCGTGTGTGGCTGCGCAGCTACAACGGCGGTCTCGTCGGGCCGACCATCCGGATCCAGCCCGGTGAGACGCTGCACGTCGCGCTCGACAACCAGCTACCTCCCGTGGACGGCAGCCGTCCCGAGGACGGGGGGGCTCACGGTCACGGCGGCCACGGTGACCCGAACGAGCCCCACGGGTTCAACGTGACCAACCTGCACACGCACGGCCTCTGGGTCTCCCCGTCCGGCAACAGCGACAACGTGCTCGTGTCGGTCTTCCCCGGCGACGTGTTCCACAACGAGATCGGCGTGCCTCGGGACCACGCGCCGGGCAGCCACTGGTACCACGCCCATCGGCACGGCTCCGTGGCCCTGCAGGTGTCGAGCGGGATGGCCGGGCTGCTGATCGTGGAGGGCGGGCTCGACGAGATCCCGGCCATCGAGGCGGCGGCCGACACCCCGCTCGTGCTGCAGCAGATCTACCACTCTCGTCGGGACTGCCTGCGGATTGGCGACCCAGAGGGTTCCGACGTGCGGCCGCCGTGGGCCCCGCGCGCCGGGTGCATCGAGAGCTACACCAATCTCGGCCCGGGACGCTGGCCCTACCTCGACCCGGACCACCCGAAGCGCGAGGAGCGGTTCACCACCGTCAACGGAGTGGCCGGACCCACGATCGAGCTCGCGCCGGGGGAGGTCCGTCGCTTCCGGGCCGTGCACGCCGGGGTGCGGGAGGCGCTGCACCTCGCCGTCGTCGAGGTGCCCGTCCGCCGTCGTGCCCGGTCCCGGTTCTTCGCCGAGCTCGCGCGGACGTTGCCCCAGGCCGAGGGCTTCGACGACGGACTCGGCGCCCTGCGTCGGATCGTGGACCAGTCCGACATCGAGGTCTCCACCATGTACGAGCTCGCGGCGGACGGCATCGCCTTCGGTCGCGTCGACCCGCGACCCGTCATCGAGCTGCAGCCCGGATACCGGAGCGACTTCCTCACGCGGATCGCCGAGCCGGGCACCTACGCGCTCGTCGACCTCCCCGCGGGCGACCGGACCAAGCTGCAGGGCGACGACGAGCGCGACGAGCTCGGCCAGGTGCTCGCCTGGTTCGTGGTCGACGGGGAGCCCGTGGAGATGGCCCTGCCCACGAACGACGAGGTCGAGCACCTGGCCCCCTACGAGTCCATCGGGGACGACGAGCTCGCGGGCTGCCAGGACAACGTGTTCAACATCGTCAGCGGCTGTGACGAGCCGCCGGAGTTCACGATCGGCGACCAGCCGTACGACCCGGCCGCCGTGCCTCGACTCGTCCCGCTGCACGGTGCCGAGGAGTGGCGGCTCTTGAGCAAGTTCGCCAACCACCCCTTCAACATCCACGTCAATCCGTTCGAGATCCAGCCCAACGAGGCCCTGGGCATCGACCGACCGGTCTGGAAGGACACGTTCCTCGTGCGGGGACCCGACAACGGGTACGCCTCGAGCGAGGAGGAGCTACGTCGACTCATCCTCACGGTTCGAACCCGGTACCGAAGGTACGTGGGTCGCTACGTGCTCCACTGCCACCTGCTCGACCACGAGGACCAGGGCATGATGCAGGAGGTCGAGGTCGTGCTCCATCCGCCGAAGGACGCGTCGGTGGCGTGTGACCAGCGGCTGAAGATCGGTCGATTCCCCGGCGGCCGGACGTGCGACCGCTGACGGCGGTGGAGAGTCCGCGTCTGCGGACCATGGCAGCGAGCAACGGGGCTTGGTGGCTGCGGTGGACCGGGCTGCGGTAGACTGCGCAGCGGAGGGCGCGCGATGACCAGGATGCTGCTTTGGTGGATCGCAATCGGATGTACGGGCGAGATCGAGCCCGAGGGCACGCCCGACCCCGAGTCCCCGCCGCCCCCGACCTCCGAGGAGACCGACGACTGCGGGCCCGACGACCCGCGCCGTGACGGTGAGGAGGTTCCCTACGACGGGGTCGACAACGACTGTGACCCCGCCACGCCCGACGACGACCTCGACGGCGACGGCTTTGGGATCGCCGTGGACTGCGACGATGCCGACCCCGACGTGAATCCAGGTCGGTACGAGGAGTTCTACAACGGCGTCGACGACGACTGCGACGAAGCCAGCCCCGACGACGATGTCGACGGCGACGGCTTCCTGCTCGTCGACGACTGCAACGATCGCAACGCCACCATCAATCCCGGCGAGACCGAGGTCGTGTACAACGGCCGGGACGACGACTGTGACGCCACGACCCCCGACGACGACCTCGACGGCGACGGCTTCACGCGGGCCGAGGACTGCGACGATCAGCTCGGCGCCGTGAACCCTGGCGTGGCCGAGCAACCCGGCAACGGGATCGACGACGACTGCGATCCCACCACCCCGCCGCTCGGCTTCTCCACGACGCCCGCCACCTGGGCGTTGCCCGCGGGCGGGTCGGACGGCAGCGGCGAGCCGTGGGACTGGACCTTCGGGTCCAACTTCTGCAACCCCGACGAGGCCAGCTGGGCCACGCTCGACATGACCGGCGATGGCGCGCTCGATCTCGTCTCGACCGAGCAGTGCGACACCGACGGGATCGGCCAGGACAAGTGGCGGGTCTATCCAGGTACCGCCTCGGGCTTCTCGAGCACGCCCGTCGACTTCGAGCTCCCGCTGCGGTGGGACGTCTTCGGAGAGGACGCCTACTTCGAGGGCATCGCGGACGAGGAGATCTGCGGGCCGGGTCGCCTGTCGAGCTACACGACCTTCGACATCGACGGCGACCGGCTCCCCGACCTCGTGGAGTACGGCGACTGCGGACGCGGCGAGCTCGGTGGGCCGTACTGGCGGGTCTATCGAAACACCGGCCAGACCTTCGACACGACGCCGATCGAGTGGGCCCTTCCGCCGCGCTACGCCTCGGGGTTCGGGAACCCCCTGCGCGACGAAGAGGGCCTCTCGGACCGCGGGGACTGCTTCGCGGGGAGCGAGTCGGGCGCCTACGCCACCTTCGACATCAACGGCGACGGCCGGCCAGATCTGGTCGACATGTACGACTGTGGGCAGACCGATCTCGGCACCGCGAGGTGGCAGGTCTACCTCGGTACGGGCACCGGCTTCTCGGCCACGGCGACCGACTGGACCCTGCCCGCGCGCTGGCCCGGTCCCAACACGCCGTGGGTCGACGTCCTCGACTCGCCGGTCTGCGGATTCGGAGCCGACGATCGCTCGCGCTACCGGATGTACGACATGAACGGCGATGGTCAGCCCGACCTCGTCGAGACCTACGCCTGCGCCACCGGAGGCGTCGGGTTCGACACCTGGACCGTCTACCTCGGCACCACGGGCGGATTCGAGACGACCCCCACGCCATGGCCACTTCCCGAGCGGTCGCAGTTCTCGTCCATCTCCCAGTGGTCAGGGGTGGGCGACTGGGGCTGCGGCGTCGATCGTTGGTCGGACTACCACGTCTTCGACCTCGACGGCGACGGGCCGGTCGACCTCGTCGAGACCTATGCCTGCGGCAGCCGAGGGATGGGCACCGAGCACTGGCGGATCTTCCGGGGGAGCCCCAGCGGGTTCGCCACGGACTACCTCGAGTGGGCCCTGCCCGAGCGCTGGACCGAGCCAGGTGAGCCGTCCTCCTGGCGCCAGCTCGACCGCGACTTCGCCTCGTGTGGAACCGTGGGGGACCAGTCGGCCTACGCGCTGACCGACATCGACGGCAACGGCCGGCTCGACCTCGTCGAGACCTACGCGTGCGGCGAGCTCGACATGGGGCTCGGCTCCTGGCGTGTCCACCCGGCCGAGCTCGGCGAGTAGACGTCAGCCGAGCTGGAGCAGGACCAGCCCGAGCACGACCCTCCACGGGGTCGTCGTTCCCGGCGCCGACCCCGAGACGCGTCCTCGGCCTCGGTGGTAGCATGCTGCTCACCAAGCGAGGTTGCCCGTGCGCGTGATCTGGGCCCTGTTGTGCGTCTCGGTCGCCTGCCAGACCAGCGACCCGATCGAGGTGGACGATCCTGCCATCGTCGACACCGACGGCGACGGCTTGACCGATGCCGAAGAGGACGAGCTGGGCACGGACCCTCGCCTCGTCGACACGGATGGCGACAGCCTGAGCGACGGACAGGAGGTCGAACGCCACGGCACGGACCCTGTGCTCGCGGACACCGATGCCGCCGTGGTGGCCGTCACCTATGCCGTGCTCGCCGATGCACCGATCGGCGAGG
>CAZZLC010000018.1:122047-122385 GCA_964655065.1 uncultured Enterobacteriaceae bacterium
GGGGAATCCGATCTCGACGGTCTGGACGACGGGGAGGAGGTTCAGCTCGTCACCGACCCTCTCGACCCCGACACCGACGCAGACGGGCTGTCCGACGGGGACGAGGTCTACGTCCACGGGACCGACCCCACGTTGGTCGACACCGATGGCGGTGGTGCAGACGACGCGACCGAGGTGGCCGGCGGAACCGATCCCACCGACCCCGCTGACGACGACGCCTACTTCGATGCCGACGCCGATAGGCTGTCGGACGCCGACGAGGCCGCGTTGGGAACCGATCCCAACGACCCGGATACCGACGGTGATGGGCTCTTCGACGGTGACGAGGTGCGGACGTA
>CAZZLC010000019.1:0-115841 GCA_964655065.1 uncultured Enterobacteriaceae bacterium
AAGCTCTCGTCGGTGGGTGCTTGCTCAACCTGCTGGAGGGAGAGCCCCACGTCCTGGGACCAGCTTTCGGAAGAGCACCAGGTGCCCCAACAGAGCGCCGGCCACGCAGATGGACACGATCCAGGCGTAGGGAGCGTGGAAGGGCAGCCACACCGGCGGGTCCTCCAGGTACTGCCGCATCGGGGTGGGAGCGGAGGTCGCCGCGATGCGCACCACGTTCACGAGCAAGGCGAGCCCGACGAGATTGAACCCCCAGGCCACCGCGCGGGGGACCGGCCTCACGAGGGCGAACCCACCGATGACGATCGCGAGCAGGCCGGTGACCACATCGAGGTTCTCCCCCTCCCAGGTCATCTGCACGGGCAGGGTGCCGCCCTCCATCCAGGCGTGGAGCACGAGCTCGAGAGGAAACCGAAAGGCGTGGAAGCCCACCAGCACGCCGAGCGGCAGGGCGGCGAGACGAGCGCCGGCGGGGGAGGCCGCCGTGACGGTGGCGACCACGAACGACGTGGCAGGGAGGGCCATCACGGCGAGCGGCGCGGCTTCGAGCAGCCCAGAGGCAGGGATGGCGGCGGTGAGCCCGAGCCAGGACAGCATGGCCAAGGCACCGAGCCCCCACCATCGACGGGCCACCTTCGGGTCGGACTCCGACCACGCGATCCCCGCGACGATGGCGGACGCCACCGCCAGCACGACCGCCACGAACGCGGCGGTGCTCGGAACGGACGGGACCACGAATGGCGCAACGTCGGCTGGTGTCACGTCGCGATTGTCGCACACGCGCTGCCGAGAGCGCGTCAGAACCCGGCGTCGGGCATCGTGAGCGACGTGTCGTCCATCTGCTTCAGCAGGTTCGCCTGGCGCTCGATGCGGGTCAGCTCGTAGCGGGTGAAGAAGCGGGCGGTGTGCAGCTTGCCACGCAAGAAATCGGCGCGCTCGGCGTTGGCCTGGGGCAAGCCCCTCACGGCAGCGGCCGCCTGCTCGAGCCACATCCACGCGATCACCACGTGGCCGAGCAGGTGGAGGTACTCGGTCGCGTTGGCGAGGAAGCCGCGGATCCGGCCCTGCATCGCCGCCATACCGAGGGTCGTCGTGGTGTCCGCGACGAGGTTCGTGGCCTTCTCGAGCGCCTCGCAGAGTTCCTCGAGCTCCTGGGGGCCGCGATGCCGGGCCACCGCACCCTGGATCGCTCCGAGCAGCGTTCGAAACGCCCGTCCCCCGTGCATCGTCACCTTGCGGCCCAGCAGGTCGAGCCCCTGGATCCCGTTCGTGCCCTCGTGGATGGGGTTCAGCCGGTTGTCTCTGTAGTACCTCTCGATCGGCCAGTCGCGGGTGTAGCCGGCCCCTCCGAGGATCTGGATGGCCAGGTCGTTCGCCTTGGGCCCGTGCTCGGATGGCCAGGCCTTGGCGATGGGCGTGAGCACCTGCAGCAGGTCGTCGAGCCGCTCACGCTCGTCGGGAGCGGCGGTGGCCAGGTCGTCGATGAGACGCGCGCAGTACAGCCCGAGCCCGAGTCCTCCCTCCACGTAGGCCTTCTGGGTGAGGAGCATGCGTCGCACGTCCGCGTGCTCGACGATGGCGACCGGCGGAGCGCTCGGATCGCGCTGGTCGGGGTGGCGACCCTGACGCCGGTCCCGCGCATAGGCGAGCGACACCCGGTAGCCCGCGTACCCGATCATCGTCGCCCCGAGGCCCACGCCGGTGCGGGCCTCGTTCATCATGTGGAACATGCAGCGAAGGCCTTGGTTCGGCTCGCCGACAATCGTGGCCACGGCCGGCTGGTCGGCGCCGAACGACAGCGCGGTGTTGACGGTGCCTCGGTAGCCCATCTTGTGATTCAGGCCGGTCAGGGTGACCCCGTTGCGCGCGCCCACTCGCCCGTCGTCGCCGACGTGATCGCGGGGAACCGCGAACAGGCTGATTCCCCGGACGCCCGGTGGAGCGTCGACGATGCGTGCCAGCACGAGGTGCACGATGGTCTCGGACAGCTCGTGCTCACCACCCGAGATCCACATCTTGTCTCCCTCGATGTGGTAGGTGCCGTCTGGCTGCGGGATGGCCCGGGTGCGGAGATCCGCCAGCGACGAGCCTGCCTCGGGCTCCGACAGCACCATGGTGCCGAAGAATCGTCCCTCGAGCATGGGGCCGAGGTAGCGCGCCCTCTGGTCGTCGGAGCCGAAGGTACGCAGCAGGTTGGCGGCGGCCGAGGTCAGGAACGGGTAGGCGACGGCACTGGGGTTCGCCGCGAAGAACGCACAGGCCATCGCCTGGGCGACGACGTAGGGCAGACCGAGCCCGCCCAGCTCCACCGGGAACGGACCCCCGAGGTACCCCGCCTCGATGTAGGTCGAGACGGCGTCGCCGAGCGAGTCGGGGAGCTTCACGCGGCCACCGTCCAGGAGCTGGGGCTCCTCGGCGTCGTGCTCGGCCGCGATCGGAGCGAAGACCTCGGCGGCGAGCTGGATGGCGGAGTCGAGGAGCGCGTCGAAGTCGTCCCGATCGTGCTCGGTGAACGGCGGACGCTCGCACAGGGTGTCGACGCCGAGCACGTCGTAGAGCACGAACGACAGGTCCCGTCCGAGGTGCTCGAACACAGGGGCGTGATTCACGTCAGGTTCTCCTTCGTTTCGAGGCGGTAGAAGCGCTGGGCATTGCCGGCAAACAAGGCCTTGCGTTCTGCCTCGGTGCGGTCGGCGGTGATGCGATCGAACGCACCGTACAGCGTCGCCAGCGAGGTGGAGACCTTGTCCATCGGAAAGTTGGACGCGAAGGAGCACCGGTCGGGGCCGAAGAGGCCGAGGGCGAAGCGTACGTGCGGACCGAGGAGCTCGGCCAGCGCATCGGCGTCGATGGGCTCGCGCGTGTGCAGTCCGAAGCCCAGGATCGGCATCAGGAGCCCGGAGAGCTTCAGGTGCACGTGGGGCAGCTCGGCGAGGGCGGCCAGATCGTCGCGCCAGCGCGCCTCGATGTCGGCGCGCTCGCGGTCGGGCAGGCCTCCGAACGGCCCACCGAGGCCGATCGGGGTCCCGACGTGGTCCAGGATGACCCGGGTGTCGGGGTAGGCCGCGGCGACCTTGCGGAACGCCGCGAGCTGGTGGCTGTACATCCACGCGTCGAACGTCAGGTCTCGTTCACCGAGTCTCGCGTAGCCCCGGTGCCAGGCCGGGTTCGACAGCAGCTCGGGGTCCGGGGTCCAGTCGTGGATCCCGCGGTGAGGGCTACACGACAGCTTGTGGCGGACCCCGCGAAAGCGGGGGCTCGCAGCCAGGTGAGCGTCGAGCAGGGCGTCGAGGTGCGGATACGCCAGATCAGCGGCCCCGACGATGCCCAGGAGGAGCCCGTGGTCCTCGAGCCCCTCGAGCCAGCGGGTCTCTGCCGCGACGGCGAGCGCATCGCGGGCCTGCCAGCTCGCCTCGACGTGCACCACCCCGCGGATGTCGAGGTCGGCGACGTCCTGACGGTAGTGGGGGGGCAGGTAGTCGGCCGCGACATGGTCGACCTTGCCGACGAAGTCGAGGGCCGCCTTGGGGAACAGGACACTGGCGGCTCCCCGGGCGACCCGCCGCGACCAGGCGTAAAGCGTCGCCAGCGGGCTCGCAGCGCGCGGCGTGCTCCGCGGGGCCCACAGGTGGACGTGCGGGTCGATGATGGGCGGCATAGCCATCTCGGGCCTCCAGAGTCGAGCGTCCAGCTTACCGGAGGTGGCCGAGGCCTCGCGCCACCCGCTGGGCTGACAGCGATGTCGCGGTTCCCCGATGTCGAGCTGGGGCGCAGCTCGTGAGGATCGGGTTCGGCAGCGCTGGAACGGTCCTTGCTTGGCCGAGCATGACCACGAAACGGACAGGGAGGACGTGCGACATGATGTGGACCCTTCTCACGGCGCTCGGGACCGACGCCTTCGCGTGCGGCGGATTGTTCTGCAACGTCGCCCAGCCGGTGGTGCAGAACGCCGAGCGCATCGTCTTCGACGTCGATCGGGACGAAGGACTCGTCGAGGCGCACGTCCAGATCAGCTACGAGGGCCCCTCCGAGGAGTTCGCGTGGGTGGTTCCCGTCGCCACGGAGCCCGATCTGTTCCTCTCGAGCCAGGCCCTGTTCGACACACTCGCGGTGCAGACCGCCCCGCAGTTCCGGCTCGACGTGATCGAAGAGGGCGACTGCCGCTCTGGCAACGGAGGCTTCATCGGCGTGCGCGGAGGCTCCGAGGACTTCTTGGCGCCCGAGTCCCCGCAGGCCGACAGCGGCGGGGTGGTGGTCGTCGCCCAGGCCAAGGTGGGCCCTTACGAGACGCTCACCCTGCAGGCGAACTCCTCGACCGAGCTCCTCGAGTTCCTCCAGCGCAACGCCTACGACCTGCCCGACGACCTCGACCCCGTCCTGCGGCCCTACGTGGCCGACGGCGCCTACTTCGTCGCCCTCCGTCTCTCGAAGAACAACGACGCAGGCGACATCGCCCCCCTCGGGATGAGGTACGCGGGCGAGAAGGCGAGCATCCCGATCCAGCTCACCTCCATCGCAGCGGCCGACGACCTGCGCCTCGAGGTCTACGTCTTCTCGGACGTCCGCGCCGTGCCCGAGACCTACCTGCACGTCCAGATCAACGACGCGGCGATCGACTGGTGGAACGCAGGGCAGAACTACCCCGACGTCATCACGCAGGCCGCCGACGAGGCTGGCGGCCGCGCGTTCGCGACCGACTACTTCGGTGACGCGCCGGGTGGCTACACCATCGACCCAGGGCTCGAGGGGCGCCTGCGCGCGGCGGAGACGGGCTCGCAGTGGGTGAACATCGCGCTGTTCGAGACTGGCGTGGCCATCAACGAAGAGATGGCGGGAGTCATCGCCGAGGCGGTCGGGCTGCCGGCGAGCATCGACCCGATCGACTTTGCGAACTGCCCCGATTGCTTCGGGGACTGGAGTCAGGGCCCCGAGCTCGACACTGCGGCCGCGACCGACCTGTATGCCGAGTTCGTCATCGAGCCGCTGGTCGAGGCGGAGGATCTGTTCGATCGTCGCCGGCTCACCCGGATGACCTCGTCGCTGTCGGCCAACGAGATGACGGAGGACCCCGTCTTCGCGCTCAACCACGACATGGACGACGAGGAGGACTTCGTCTCCAACGTCCGCACGGCCGAGCTCGTGTACGACTGCGAGGGCGGAAAGCTCCGGAACCGGGCCGAGCGTCGGCTCATCCTCTCGGATGGTCGCGCGATCTACCTGCCGAGCGAGAAGTGGATCGTGGACAACCAGACCTCCGAGTTCGAGCTCATCTCCGAGCTCGGGGCCACCAAGGCCAAGATCATCGAGCGCACCGGCGAGTCGGGGGAACCCGAGATCATCCGCGACTTCACGAACCGCCTGTTCGACCTCGTCGATCAGCACAACGCGAACCTGCTCGCGAGCTGTGCGGGTTGTCGCGTGGGGACCGGCGCGCCGGGGCTGGGCGTGCTCGGGTTGCTGCTCGCGGTGGTGGGGCTGCGTCGCCGGGGTCGTTAACCCACCGGGGTGACGCCCTCGCCGCCGGTTCGGGAGCGGTGGCTGTCGGTCGCGCCCATGATGGACGTCACGGACCGCCACTTCCGCTTCTTCGTACGCCAGCTGACCCGCCACACCCTCCTCTACACGGAGATGGTGGTGGCGCAGGCCTTGGTGCACGGAGACCGCGCTCGGTTCCTCGCCTACGACCCGTGCGAGCACCCTCTCGCGCTGCAGCTCGGCGGTGACGACCCCGCGATGCTCGCGGACTGCGCGGTCATGGCCGAGGACCATGGCTTCGACGAGGTCAACCTCAACGTGGGGTGTCCGAGCTCTCGGGTCCAGGCCGGGCGGTTCGGAGTGGTGCTGATGCGCGATCCTGACCGCGTAGCCCAGGTCGTGGCTGCGATGAAGTCCCGGGTGTCGGTGCCCGTGACCGTCAAGCACCGCATCGGGCTCGACGAGCTCGACCGCTACGAGGACATGAGGGGGTTCGTCGACCGCGTGGCCGAGGCGGGGGCCGACCGCTTCACGGTGCACGCGCGCAAGGCGTGGACCCAGGGGCTGTCCCCCAAGCAGAACCGGAACGTGCCTCCGCTGCGCTACGACGACATCTACCGGCTCAAGGCAGAGCGGCCCGACCTCGTCATCGAGATCAACGGCGGCATCCTGGCCCCGGCGGATGCCAAGGCCCACCTCACCCGGGTCGATGCCGTGATGATCGGACGCGGCGCCCGCGACGACCCCTATCGGTTCGCTACCGCCGACCAGGAGCTCTTCGGGTCCCCGAGACCCGTGGTGTCGAGGGAGGCGGTCGCCCGGGCCATGCAGGACTACCTGGACCGGACGCTCGCGGCGGACCCACACTGCAAGCCGCACCACGTCACCCGACACCTGGCCCCGCTCTACGCGGGGCAGCCCGGAGCCAAGCTCTGGCGGCGGACGCTCGCCGAGAGCACCCAGTCGGGTCCCCGGGCCATCGCGGAAGCACTGGCGGCCCGTCGCGACCGGGTCAGCTCCCTGACGACCCCTTGAACCGATCGTCTTCGTCGCGGAACAGGAAGTTGAAGGTGGTGAGCGAGCCGTAGCTGCGGGTGACGTAGACCTGCAGCTCGGCCTTGTCGGCCGGGTCGAGCTTGTCGTGGTTGTTGATCTTCTGCTCGAGCACGCGCAGCTTCTCGCGGACCGCGGTGATCTTCCTGAACAGGGTGTGGACGTCGATCTCCTTGACGGTGCGCCCTTCGCGGTCTCGGAACACGACGTGTCCCGTCACGAGCCGGCGGGACAGCTCGATCTCCCCGCCCCCGGCCTCGTCGCGGAGCGCCTGCTGCACCGCCTCCACCACCATCTCGAACATGTCGCTCGACTCCACGACGCCTCCTCGATCACGGCGATCACTTGGGTAACAGCAACGCTCGCGCCACCACCGCGGCCGTGAACGAGGGGCGCAGGTAGAAGCCGCGAGGGTGATCGCGGACCCAAGCGGCCCGGTCGTCGAGCGCCCAGGTGCGCGCGCCCGCGTCGGCGGCCTTGGGGCGGACCTGCAGCGCCTTCCCGAGCTTGCCGTCGATGCGACTCAGATCCCCGAGAGCGACGAGCGCGTTGAACTCGCTCCAGTCGGCCTCGAGCTGCCGAGACTCCTCGGGGCTCGGCGTCCACAGGAACGCGGTCCCCACCCGTCGCTCCCCTGGCGCACCGTCGCCCACGATCGGTACCCAGAGCACGCGAGAAAGCTTGCGGCGTACCCAGCTGTCCGACCAGCTCCCGAGGTCGGCCGTGGAGAGCGGTGCCGTGCAGACGTAGGTCGACTGCCGGGGCCGGCCTCGGTCGTCGACGGGGATCGTCTTGAGCTCTACCCCGAGGTGGGGAAAGTCCGGCATGGCGCGAGAGGTGGCGGTGGCGCCCAGCGCGCGCTCGATCAGCACCCCTGTCCACCCCTTGGCGCGGTGGAGCGTCGCGGGCACGGGCATGGCGTGGTTCCGCGCGATTGTGCCCAGCGGGTGCCCCGCGAGGGCCCGGGCGCGCGAGAGCAGCAACTCCTCGGACCGTGGCGGCGGCTGCTGCCCGACCGGGGCTTCGGAGTCCTTCACGACGTCCTCGAGTGATTCGTGTACGCTACGCGTCCATCCGTTCACCGGCAACCTTGGAGAGCCGCATGTTGATGATGGCGATGGCGATGGCGACGGCAGAGGCGGCGGGCTTCGGGAGCTCCGTGGGCATCACCCCGCGAGGGGGCCCGGGTGTGTTCTGGCCGAGCTTCGACGTTCACGCCGATCCGATCGTGCTGCAGATCCACGCGCTCGAGTTCCTCGATTCCCTCACCGACGATCAGGTCTACTTCGGCGCGAACCTGTACTTCGACGCCGGGAGGCGGGCGTTCGGCCGCAACGGCTTCGAGGGCGTCGTGCAGCCCGGGATCAGCCTCGACATCGCTGCGAATCCGGCGACGCTCGTGCTGCTCGGGGAGTGCCGCGTGGGCTTCGAGCACTCGACCGACGGTGGCGGCTTCGGCGTCTACGCCGTACCCGCGCTCGGCGTCGGCGTCGGCGAGCCCGATCTCGTCCCCGGTGTCGACGACGACAGCCCGTTGGTGGTCGGCGGGGCGCTGCAGATCAGCGCCTGGCTGGGCAGCGCCCGCAACTGATCCGGATCAGAAGAGGGGCGGGGGCGGCGGGGGCTCGTCGCCCTCGAGCTCCTGCTTGATCTCCTCGACGTCGAGGGCGGGCTTCCACATCGCCCACCCCTTCTGCCACACGTGATGCTTGGCCTCGGGGGCCTGGCGGATGGCGGCCACGATCTCGCCCACCGACTTCTTGGACTGGCCATCGGGGCCCGCGTAGTGGTAGACCGCCGCGCCGGGGGGCGGCGGCGGCACGGCGGGCAGCTGGGCCGCGATCTCGGGCACGTCGCTCGCGGGCTTCCAGGACGGCCAGCCAGCCTGCCACACCACGTGCCGGGCGTCGGGCTCGGCGACCACGCGCCGAACGACCTCCTCGACGCCGTGGGGACCGCTCTGACCGCCGGGACCCGCGTAGTGGAACTGCGACAGGCTGGGCGCGGGCGGAGGCGTTGCGGGGGCCGCCGCTGGAGCCGCCGGAGCAGTGCCGGCCTGGGCCATCGTCTGGCCGATCTGGTTGCCGAGCCCGAAGCCGACTCCCATGCTGGCGCCGACCCCGCCCACTCCGGGGTTCGCGGCCGCGGTCTCGATCGCGTCGGCGGCCTTCATCTGGGTGTAGGTGCCCATGTCGCCGAGAACGCCCATCTTGGTCCGGCTGTCGAGGGCCTTCTCGACCTCGGCGGGGAGCGTGATGCTCTGGATGGTGAAGTCGGTGAGCGTGATGCCGTAGGACTCCACGAACCCCGGGTTCATGGTGTCACGCAGCTGGTCACCGAGGTTCTGGTAGTTGCTGGCGAGATCGAGGACCGCGAGCTGCGACTGGCCGACGACCTGAGCGAGCGAGCCCTGCAGCTTGCGCTTGAGCTGCCCGTTGATCTCGTCGGTGGTGAAGAGGCCGTCCGTGCCGACGACCTGACGGAGGAAGGTCGCAGGGTTGGTGATGCGGTAGCTGAAGATGCCGTGGGCTCGCAGTCGGACGGGGCCGAACTCCGCGTCGCGCATCATGAGCGGGCTGCTCGTGCCCCAGCCGTTGTCCATGAACTGGCGGGTGTTCATGAAGTAGATGTCGCCCTTGTAGGGCTCCTCGAGCTTGTAGACGATCGACTGGAAGAAGCGCATGATCGGCGCGTTGTTCGTGTCGAGCGTGTGGGTGCCTGGCTCGAACACCTCGGACAGCTGGCCTTCGGCCACGAAGACGCAGACCTGGCCCTCGCGGACCACGACCTTGCTCTTGTCGGTGATCGCCTGGTTGAAGGTGGGGTAGCGATACACCAGCGTGTCCCTGGTGTCGTCGGTCCAGTCGATCACTTCGAGCAGCTGCGCGCCCGCGTGCTGCCGCAACCTGTCCCAGAGGCCCATCGCTTCTCCTCCACCGTCGGCGAGTACCAGTCCGAAGGCAACGTAGTCTGCGCGACCGATCGGACAACGACCAACCGGTGTCCCGGGTGACCACTACCCATTGTCGCTCGAGGCTATCTTACGTGCACTGGGGAGGGGCATTGCACAGCGAGACCACCCTCGGCGTCGCGGAGCGGGTCGGATGGCTCGGGATTGGTGCGCTCCTGCTCGTCGGGACCGTGCTCGGAGCCGGCATCGTCTCCGAGCAGACGACCGTGGGCGTGGACCTGCTACTGGCCGGCGCGTCGGCCGCGGCGATCGGGGCGGCGACCTGGGTGGGCGGCACGCTGCGCACGGTGGCGTCGCTGCCTCTGCAGATCGCCCCCGTCGTCTCGCGCGGCGTGTCCGGAGGTCAGCCCGTGTACCGCTTCCGGGCCCAGCTCGGTCGAGGACGCACGCTCCGTGACCCCGTCGCCACAGTGAGCTGGCTGCCCGACGGCGGCGACGAGCAGGCACTCGAGCCGTGGATTCCCGCGGATTCCCTCTGTGGCCCGTTCACCTTTCTGGCCCGCGACCCTCGGCGGGTCGTCACGGGCGAGGGGCAGTTCGTGGTCCGGCTCCAGGTCCGGGCCGACGGCGACGCCTGGGTCGCCGAGCAGCGCATCGACAGCCAGGCGGTCACCGAGGGCCCGTTCGAGGGCGTGACGGTGGGGCGTCGGGGCGTGCGCTTCACGGGCGCGTGGCAGCAGGTCTCGGCCCCCCTGGAGTCGTCACCGGGCGACCGCGCGGAGTGAGACGGTTCAGCGAGTCGCCTGGCTGACCGTTCGGGCGGCCTGCTCCCCGATCACCCGGCTGCCCTCCAGGGAGGGGTGGACCCGATCGGCGACGAAGTAGGCCTCGTCGGTCACGCTCGAGACGTCCACGAACCAGGCCCCGGGCACCCGCTCGGCCAGCGCCGCGACACGACGGCCGAGCTCCACGAGCTCCTCGTCGCAGCGGTCGAACCCGAAGCGAGCTCCCTCGGGGAATCGCGCGTAGCCGACGTACAACACGCGCGTACCCTGCGTCCGGGCCTGTTCTACGAGGTCGACCAGCGCTCCCGACCGTGTGTCGGCGGCGATCAGCTCGTCCATGACGGCGTCGCACGCCTCGCAGCCACAGCGCCCGTTGAGGTCGTTGGCGCCGCCGTTCAGCAGGAGCCAGTCCCAGGAGCCATCGAGTCGCTGCTCGGGGACGGTGGTCACGCCGCCGCCCGGAGTCACCCAGGCCCCGTTCTGCGCCACGTTGGTCACGACGTGGCCCGTCCGGTTCGCCACGATGTCGGGGATCGAGGCTCCCCGGCCCCGGTGTGCAGCGAGGATGCTGTCACCGACCGCGAGGATTCGAGCAGGCGAGGAGCGCTTCGGCGCGCACGCGAGGGTCGTGGCGAGGAGACAGAACAACCAGGTCATCGACGAGCTCCCGCTACCGGGCGTATAGGCTCGTCCGATCGTGCGCGAGGAGATCCCGCGGTGAATCTGAAGCTCGACCTCGTGGCGCTCGTCGTCGCGAACATGGTGGGGGTCGGCGTGTTCGCGACGTCGGGCCTCGCGTTGGCGGACGTGCCCGACCCGTGGGGGTTGCTCGGGCTGTGGGGGCTGGGCGGCGTCTACGCGGCCCTCGGGGCCCTCGCCTACGGCGGGCTCGCCCGGGCGCTTCCCGACAACGGCGGTGAGCACCACCTCCTGCGCAGTCTCGGGTACCCGTCGCTCGGGTTTGCCGCGGGGGTGGTGTCCCTCACCGCGGGGTTCGCGGGTCCGCTCGCCGCGGCCGCCCACGCACTGGATGCCTACCTGGGGACCGGGGCCGGGGCCCTCGCGCTCGTCGGCTTCGGGTTGCTCCACGGTCTCCGCGCGGAGCTCGGGCTGCGGCTGCAGACGCTGGCCGTGGTCGCCAAGGTCGCGCTGGTCGGGCTGGTCGTGGGGTTGGCGCTCGTCGCCGCGGGCGAGCTCCCTCCCGCGGGGGCCGAGGTGGCGCCGACCGCCGCCTTCGGCGTCTTCGTCTGGATCACCTTCTCGTACACGGGGTTCAACGCGGCGGTGTACCTGGCCGGTGAGCACCCGCCGGCCGATGTCGCTCGCGCCGGCGTGGTCGGTGCGCTGGCCGTGACCGCGCTCTACCTCTCCCTCAACGCCGCCTTCGTGCTGACCGGACCCGTCGCGGACGTCGTGGGCCGGGAAGACGTCGCGGTGGCTGCCGCCGAGCGGGTGGGCGCCGAGGCTGTGCTCGTGACCCGCTTCGTGGCCGGCACCGCCCTCGTCACCTCGGTGAGCTCGCTCGCGGTGGCGGGGGGCCGGGTGGTTCAGAGCATGGCCCGGGCAGGCGATCTCGGTCCGTTCCTGGTAGGGCTCGGGGACCGTCCGGGTCCCGGAGTGGTTGGGATCGCGGGGCTCGCCCTCGCGGGCTACCTCGTGACCGACCTCCGGGAGATCCTCGGCTTCGCAGGGTGGATGCTCGCCGGGAGCAGCACGCTCGTGGTGGCCGCAGGGCTCGCGGGCGGCGTTCTGAGAGAGGTTCGGGCCGCCTCGGCGGCCTTCGTGACGGGCACCGTGCTCGTGCTCGTCGGGTCGGCCCAGTACCAGCCCCGGCAGGCGGCACTGGCGGCAGGCGCGTTCGTGGTGGCCGCGCTGGCCCACCGGCTGCGGGCCTACGTCGCGCGCGACTGAAGCGGGAGGGCTGCGAGACCGCGACTCACCGCGTCTCCTCGTCCCAGCCGATGACCACGAGCTGGTTGTCCGCGACGGCGGAGACGGAGGTGAGAGAACGGTTCTCGCCCAGCAGGAAGAACGAGGTGCGCTCGTCGAGCTCGATGCCGCAGGCGTCGGGAGCCGCTCCCCACGCGCCGCCGTCGCGACGGACGAGGAGGCGCCGTGCGTAGCCCGACAGCAGCGCGACCTCGACCATGGCGACCTCGGTGTGGGCGCTCGCGGCGGTCCGGTAGGGCAGCGCGAGGGGGGTCGTGGGCGGGACCGAACCCTCGGGGGCGAGCGTGAGCAGCGACAACGGCGCATCGGGGGGCTCACGCTCGACGATGGCGCCGTCGAGGTCGATCCAGGCCAGCTCGGTCGCGTCGGAGCCCTCGAGGTTCAGGAGCACGCCGAGCTTGCCGGGGGTCGACACCAGCGCCTCGACGGCGACGATCGGCGGTAGCGCGGCGAGGGCCGGAGCACCCACCTCCAGTCGGGTCACCCCGATCGTCGGTGCGGCCTCCAGACCCGGGTAGACCTCCTCCGCCACGTAGGCGAAGCCACTCTCGGCCGCGTCGTCGCAGGAGGCCGCGGCGTACGCGGGCACGAGCGTCGGCTCGAGGCTGCAGGTCCAGGCAAAGGCCTCCCGCGCCGGCAGCTTTCCGGGGTGGCTCCCCGCGAGGCGCACGTCGACGGTGAAGTCCTCGCCGGGCACCCGACCGGTGAGCACCTGCTGGTCGAACGCGTGGCACAGCTCGTGGCGCAAGGCGGTGGCCATCTGCTCGGGCTCGTCTTGCCCCACCCAGATGTTTCGGCGCACCGATCGGTAGCGGCCCTCGACGCGCCAGTCGCGCACCGACCACACCTCGACCTTGGTGAGGCAGAGCTCGGCCGGAGCCGAGGCCCGAGCAAACGTCTGCCAGACGTCGTCGAGCGTGGACTCCTCGATTGACGAGGCGCCCGTCACGGGCAGCGTCTCGGGGTCGTCGGAGCAGACCTGGGAGCGGCACGCCACCAAGAGAATCGCGATCATGGGTTGGTGACGGTCCCCTGCCAGTGGTCCTTCGCGCGCGCGCTCGTGGCGATGCCAGCGCGAGACCCGTTGATGCGGCCGACCCAGTCGTCGGGCCACACGTGGATGCCGCCCCACAGGCGCGACTGCCCGGCCTGGTCGGCGGCGTCGTAGTAGGACGCCCACTGCAGACGAACCTCGACGCTCGGCCCCTGCTCGAAGACGAGGTAGCCGTTCTGCCGGGCCACGAACTCGTGCAGCCCGCCGGGGAACCACGGCGACCCGGTGTACGCCGTGAGCGCCTCGGCTGCGGCGCGCGAGAACGTGCTGTGGCCGGACGTGTAGCCGGGGAACGCGGGGGTCACGAAGGTGCGGCGCTGGTAGGGGATCCAGTCGAGGGCCCGCATCCACCGGAGCTCCGTGAACTCGCCGTCGCGGTCTCCTGGCTCTCCGGGCCACGACCACACCGCGAGCTCGCCCAGGTGGAACTTCAGGTGGTGGTGTCGCGCGCCGGGTGCCGCGCTCTCCTCGGTGATCAGCTCGACGAGTCCGGGCACGAGCGGAAGTCCGTCGGGCGAGTAGCTGGGCAGGTCGGGGTCGGTACGCTGGCCGTTCTGCGCCATCCACCGGATCAGCGTGATGGGTCGAGGGCCGAGCGTGTCCCGCTTGAGCTCCCAGGCGCTGATCGCGGCGTCGTGGACCGCGGCGGTGACCGTCAGGTACAGCCCGACGTCCCACGCGAGCCGATCGACGGGCTCCCCCTCGCCGAACGGGACCAGCTCGTTCGCGGCGAGCCGATCGCTCACCTCGTTGGCGATCTTGGTCCAGTGGCCCGGTGGGGTCTCCGACGACGGACCATCCGCCCACATCTCGGCCACCACCCGCGTGAAGTCGCCGCGCGGGACCACGTTCGGGGCATAGGGCTGGCCGGTGACCGGGTTGAGAGCGTAGCCGTTGCCGTCGTCGGCCCCGAGCGTGTTGTTCCCCCGGCCGGCCGGCCCGATGTCGATCTCCACACCGTCGAGGTGGTCGAGCTCGGCGGTCTTGCGGATCACCTCGACCACCCAGTCCACCATCTCGGGGTCACTCACCCGAGGCCCTCGCGGGAGCCCGTCCCCGTCGACGAGGCCCGCGGTGGGGTCGGCGTAGCGTCCCGTCTCGGGGTCGGGCTCGATGGCGAAGGGCTCCACGGACCGCCAGTGGGGGCCAATGTAGTCCTGCACGCTGCTGTCGAGCACGATCCCGTTCTGGGTCTCGGCGGTGGCCAGGTTCAGCTGCTGCCAGACGTCGGGATCGTCCACGCTCACGCCAGGCCGGTCGACGACCAGCACGGGGTTGGTCGGAGTCCACCCGGTGGTGTCGGCGTAGCCGTTGCGCTCGTTGGCGCCGTCTTCGAGGAAGCGGTCGATCACCGCCTGCCCGACCCGATTGCCGACCGCGATGCCGTCGTTGCCGTCGATGTGGGTGTCGTCCGGGTCGAGGCCCAGCACGTCCATGAACCGGTCGTAGCAGTCCAGGCTCACCTCGCCCCCGACCGCGCCCGCGTAGCGATGGGCGAGGACCCGGTAGGCGGCATAGGCGATCGCGGTGTCGGGATCGCCGGGGGCGGCCGTCTCCTCGGCCACCACGGGCACCGCGGTGTCCTGGTAGGCGGCCCAGGCGTCGAACATCGCGATGGAGGTGTGCAGCAGGTTCCGGGCGTGGACCGGCGGATCGGGGATGTCGCGGCGGACCGAGTTCAAGAGCTGCTCGTTCCACTGGCGGGCCATGCTGCCGGTCGGGAAGGGCTGCACCGCGTCGTCGGGACAGCTCGGTGGCGGGGCCACCACCGCGTCGGGCACGAACAGATCGTCGCCCACCGTGGCGGAGACGACCCCCTCGTCGAGGGCGGGGGACAGCACCCCGCCGCCCACGGCCCAGACGTCGCGGCCATCGGACCACAGGGCGTGCACGGAGTCGGGCTCGGTGGTGAAGCCGAGATCCACGGTCTCGTAGTCGCGGCGGCCTCGCCTGGTCGCCGCATACCCGAACTCGCCGACCACCCAGGTGTGCCGGCCGTCGACGAAGAGGCCCTGCAGGAGGGGCGCTCCGGGCGGGGTCTCGTCGACGAACCCGTCGATCCCGCCGCGGATGACCACGCCGCCGGCACTGCCCCCCACCGCGACCACGTCGTCGTCGTTGCCCGACACGGTGAACAGCGCGTCTCGGGTGCCGGAGGGAACGACCGAGAGCTCACGGCCGTCCCAGTGGAGGACCGTGCCCAGGCCGCCCACGATCCAGACGTCGTCGGCGCTGCGGCCCCACACCTTGAACAGCGAGGGCAGTTCGCCGTCTTCGGTCCGCGGCAGGTCGTCGGGGAGGTCGACCGTTCGCCAGGCCTCGCCGTCGTAGCGCCACACGAACCCGTCGCGGCCCGCAAAGCCGCCCACCGCCCAGACGTCGTCCGGTGAGACTCCCCACAGGCCGAAGATCGTCTGCAGGCCAAAACCAGGGGTGCGCATGCGCTCGAGCTCGTCGCCGTCCCAGCGGAGCACGGTCGACCCGCCGCCGGCCAGCATCACCTCGTCGGCCGACCAGGCGTGCACCCACCAGAGCGGGTGGAGCTGGTCGTTGTCCACTGGCTCGAGCGGGCCATCGTCGCGGCTTCGCAGGACCACCGGCGGATCCGTGATCCCGGGCTGAGCCCCGACCACCCAGACGTCACCGTCCGCACCGGCCACGCTCGTGAACGCGGCGTCGGGTACCTGTGCCCGTTCGGTGAAGGCATCATCTGCCTTGCAGGCTCCCGTCGCGAGGAGGGAGAGGGCCAGCCAGGGACGCAGCGTCATGGTGTCGACCTCCGAGGGGGGGGACGAATCCACAATAGCGCCGCGAGCGGCAGGTCGTGTCAGAGAAACCAGGGGTGGGCCAGCTTCAGCGCGTAGCCTCCCGCGATCCCCACGACGAAGCTGAACCAGGTCCGCGCGGTCATTCGTCGCACCCCCAGGGGGTTGGGCAGCACCGTGGTCTGGGCCTGGAACTCGGCGTAGCGAGGCTCGCGCCGCTGCCGGTGGTCCTGGTGGAGGGGGCCGAGCGTGCTGAGAACGAACAGGGAGCCCCAGAACCAGAGGTCGGCGGGCCAGCCGTTGACCACGACGTGTCCGGCTGCGAGCAGGGCGGCGCCCACGGACTGGGGATGTCGGGTCACTGCGGCGATGCCACGTACCGTGGTGTCGGCGGTGGCGAGGTCTCCGTGGTGGGCCCCCAAGGCGTTGGGCGGGGCGTCCAGGGCGCTCGCGGCGAGCAGGCCAGTCCCGAACAGCATGACGAGCTCGAGCGGGCCCGTGACCGCCGGGTCCCGCACCACCCACAGCAAGGGATCGTCGGTGCGGTGAGCGAACCACAGCCAGACCAGCGGGACGAAGATCCCGAGCTGGACGAGCGAGTACAGCCCGAGGAAGGGCCCGTTGCCGAGTCGCTTCACGAGCGCGTCGCGCACCGGCGCGTGAGAGGGAACGAAGTGCAGGACGACGAACGCGACGGACAGGGCGGCAATGATGGGGAGCACGGTCACCTCCGGCTTCCACTACCCAGGCTACACCCCGCGGCCTCCCTCGCGAGGGAGACGCGACCCCTCCGGGCGGGACGGCCCCCGAACCCGCGAGCGCGCGGTGAGTCCTATCGCGACGCCTCCGCCTGCTCGTGGGACTGGGCGAGCTGCTCGCGGAACAGCCGCCGCTCCACCTCGTGCAGCAGGGCCTCGAGCCCCTCGCCCGTCCTGGCGGAGACCGCGATGCCGTCGTACTCGTCGAGGCGCTGCCGCAAGACCTCCGGCTCGGCGATGTCGGACTTGTTCCACACCATGAGCTGGGCGGTGTCCTCGACGCCGAGTCGCGTGAGCACGTCGGTGACCGCCCGCACGTGATGCTCGACGTTGGGGTCGCTCGCGTCCAGGACGTGGAGCAGCAGGTCTGCCTCCTCGAGCTCCTCGAGGGTCGACTGGAACGCGGCCACCAGTGTCTGGGGCAGGTCCTCGATGAACCCGACCGTGTCGGTGAGCACGATCTCGCGCATCTCGGGGAACCGCATGCGTCGGGTGGTCGGGTCGAGCGTGGCGAAGAGCTGGTCTTCGGCGGTGACCTCCGACCGGGTCATCCGGTTGAGCAGGGTCGACTTGCCGGCGTTGGTGTAGCCGACGATGCTCGCGACGGGGATGGACGACCGCTCTCGGCGCCCCCGCTGGGTCGCGCGTCGCTTGGTGAGCTGGGCGAGCTCGCGCTCGAGACGGGTCACTCGCTCCTGGGCTCGTCGCCGGTTGATCTCGAGCTTGGTCTCTCCGGGTCCACGCCCGCCGATTCCACCGGTGAGACGAGACATCGCGGTCGGCATCAGGGCGAGGCGCGGCATGCGGTAGCGAAGCTGGGCGAGCTCGACCTGGAGCTTGCCCTCGCGAGTGGTCGCGTGCTGGGCGAAGATGTCGAGGATCAGCTGGGTGCGATCCAGCACCTTGAGGTCCGTGCTCTGCGCGATGTTGCGGAGCTGCGAGGGGGAGAGCTCGCGGTCGAAGACGAGCACCTCGACCCCGAGGTGCATCGAGCGCACCACCAGGTCCTGGAGCTTGCCTTGGCCGATCACGGTGCGGCCGTCGAGCTTGCGGCGCTGCTGAAGCACCTGATCGACCACCGTGAGCCCCGCGGTGTCGGCGAGCCGTGCGAGCTCCGCGAGCCCGCGGCGGGAGTCCTCGACGCGACCCGTAGACACCGCCACGAGGATGGTGCGGTCCTTCCCTTCGATGCGGGTGAGCTGGGGCGAGCGCGCGAACTGCGCCTCGAGGTCGGTGATGAGCGCGAGCCAGTCCTCGTCCCACCGGTGGACCGACGGCACCTTCTCGACCCGGTACAGCTTGTCGGCCCCAGGCGCGCCCACGGCCTCGGGCTCGGGCGGCAGCAGGGTCGCGAACTCGATCTCGCCAGGCAGCCCGTCGGGAAGCGCACGGATGGTGGCCACCGCGTCGAGCTGAAGCAGGGCCAGGTCGGTGAGGTCGTCCTCGGAGAGCCCGCCAGGGCTGAGGTTGGTGAGGAGGAGCCGCACCCCGCGGAACCGCGCCGCGCCGGCGCGTCGGGGTCCGAGGTCGGGAAGGAAGACCCGGTGGGCATCCCCGACCACCACGCGGTCGACCACGCCGTTTCGGTCGAGCAACAAGCCGACCCGACGGCCGAGGCTCCGACTGATCTCGGTCAGCGCTCTCGCGAGCGTCGGGGAGACGAAGCTGCGACGGTCGACGCGCCGTCCGTAGAGGGCGCGGAGGGCTCGGGACTGCTGCTGCTTGAGGCCAGCGGTGTTGCCGTAGAGAGGCTCCAGACGAACTCCTGGTTCAATCCCGCAGAGGTATCGACCGCGAAACGCCCCCGCCAGCCCGCGGACCGGGCGTGCTCCCGCAGTCGCTCGACGTCCGACGCCGACACACCGGCGACCTCGATCTTCGGCGCCACCGTCTCGTAGAGGGCCTCGAAGAGGACCATGGCCGCGAGGAGCTGGCCAGCGGGCGCCGCGTGGTGGAGATCGTCGTCGTGCAGCGCCGTGTCGGGATCTTCGGCCAGGGTGGCCTCCCAGACATCCCCGACCGGAGCGACGGTGGCGCCGACGTCCTCGGCGGCTTGCGTGTAGTGCCTGCGGAGCTGGGCCTGCATGTCGCGGGGGCCATCGAAGCGGGTTCGACACAGCGCGTGGTCGGGGTGACGGGCCCAGGTCTCGAACAGCACGAGGCGGGATCCGGGCGATGTGCGAGCGACGCGACGGGCAAACCACCTCACGTCACGGGCGAAGCCTGTCGGATTGCCCGAGGCGGTGGGTCGCGTCGAGTGCTCCTGCAGCACGACGACGTCCCAGTCGCCCTCGGCGACCGCGGCGCGGGTCTCCGGGCTGCGACGGTGAAAGGCCAGGTCCTTGCCTCCTGGTGCGACCTGTCTCACCTCGGGGGCCGGCCAGCCCCCCGCCACCGCGAGCTCCCTCACGAGCGCGGGCACGGGGCCGCGGTGGGTGTAGCTGTTGCCGACGAACAGGATGCGCAGACGTCGCTCCAGGTGCACGGGTCCGTCGTAGCTTCCGACGAGGACGACGTCCGGGGGGGACGGCGGGGGCACCTGTGGCGGGCCCGATTGGCCAGCGAGGGTCCACAGCAGCACCAGGGCCCGCAGGGCGGTGCGGTAGGCAAGCGCGATCGACATCCCGATCGCTCATCGGTACGGCGCTCCCGAAATCGTAGGCCGACGAGCCGATGGTCACGACCGTGGTGCAGGACCCCGAGGCGCGGATGGCCTCCCGTGCGCTGCTGGCCGACGTTCACACCCTCGAGTGTCCCTTCGGGGCAGCCCCGTCGGTGGTGCGCGGTTAGACCGGCGGCCCGTGCAGAGAATCCCCTCCATCACTGCATCCGCCATCCTCGCTGGGGCCGCGTCGGGCTTCGGGTTGGCGGCGTGGACGGTCGCCGACCAGGCGTGGCTCTCGCAGGGCCGGTACCGGCTGATCGCCGAGGCGTTCGCCGAGTACCTGGTCGGCAGCGTGGTGGTGGTGGGCCTGGGCGTGCTCGCCAGCGTCGTCGCCCAGCGAATCGTCGAGCGTCGGCTCGAGCTGCGGTGGGTGTTCGGGTTCGCAGCGCTCGCCGCCCTGCCGACCCGCGCGGTCGCGAGCCTCCTCGAGCCGACCGCGGTCCTATGGAGCTACGACCGCACGATGTCCCCCCTCGCCTTCCTCGCCCGGGCGCTGTGCGAGCTCTGGTGGATCGACCTCGCGATGCTCACCGCCCTCGTGGCGGCCGGGTTCGCCATCGGTTTCCGCCCCCGGCGCGACTGGGTTCCCGCCGGTCCGCCGCGCGTGGCTCTGGTGGTGGTGGCGCTGGTCGGGCTCCTCGGCATCGGGGTGGCGATCGATCGCGAGCGCCCTCGCGAGGGGCACGACGTCGTCGTCATCGTCATCGACACGCTCCGGGCCGACCACCTGTCCGCGTTCGGGCACGGGCGACCCACCTCGCCCCACCTCGAGAGGTTCGCGGCCGATGGGGTCCGGTTCGACAGCGCGATCAGCCCGGCCGCCTGGACCGCACCCGCCCTTACCGCCATCATGACCGGGCAGCTCGCGCGACGGTTCGGGTTCACCAACCGCCCGATCCGCATTCCCAGCGACACCCCCACCCTCGTCGAGGCGATGCGCGACCACGGCTGGTCGACCCACGGCATCATCGCGAACATGTACGGCGGGCCCGCGATCGGGCTCGACCAGGGCTTCCTCACCTTCTCCACCGAGCACGTCGGCGGCGGGCCCTACGTGTCGAGCCAGGGCGTCGCCGATCTGGCCCTCGAGCGGATCGCCTGGCACGGGTCGCCGCCGCTCCACCTCCACCTCCACTTCAACGATCCGCACTCGGACTACGTGGACCACGAGGGCTGGAGCTGGTTCGTGCCCGGCGCGGTCCAGTCGCCGCAGGCGCTCCACGACCTCTGGACCGACGCACACGCGATTCCTCCGGACGTTCGGCAAGAGGTCGCCGCGCTCTACGACGAGGAGATCGCCTACACCGATCTTCACGTCGGGCGCGTGCTCGACGCCCTGAGAGAGGCGGGTCGCTACGACGACGCGCTGATCGTGGTCACCGCCGACCACGGCGAGGAGCTCGGAGAGGACGACGAACACTACTTCGGGCACGGCGTCAAGGTGTCACGGGCGCTGACCCGGGTGCCCCTGATCGTGAAGCTCCCCGGCAACGTCCACGCGGGCCGCGTGGTCGACACGCCGGTGAGCCTGCTCGACCTCGCTCCCACGATCGGCCACGTCACGGGGGTGCCGTTCGAAGGTGACGGCCAGGTGCTGCCCCTAGCCGACGGTCCGCCGGATCCCGGCCGCAGGGTGTTCAGCGAGACCATGAACCGTCAGAGGGAGTGGCTACGCAGCGTGGTCAGCCACCGGTACCGGCTCGTGCGCAACGAGGGCACTGGGGCGGTCGAGCTCTACGACCGGCTCGTGGATCCTGGAGAGGACGTACACGACCTTCATCCCGACGTCGTGGCCGACCTGTCCGCCGCGCTCGACGAGTGGAGCGAGCTTGCGGGCCCGACGAGCCCAGCCGTGCTCGCCACGTTCACCGAAGAGGAGCGGGAGATGCTCGAGGAGCTCGGCTACGTCGAGTGAGGTCGTCGCGCGCGGCCGAGCGCGGTGAGCAGCTCGCGTCGGAACACGGGGTAGTCGACGGTGATGGTGTGTCGCGGCGTGTCGAGCTGCCGAACGTGCGGGCGGGACAGCTCGCGCCGGATCGCGCGCTCCCGGTTGGCCGGCGGAGACCACTGGCCCGTCCACCACTGCGCGAGGAGCTTCGACTGGAGCTCGGCGGCGGGCCAGATGCACCCGAGCGGCTGAAACAGCCCGACGAAAGCGAGGTCGTCACGGTCGGCCGGGATCATCTTCAGGTACAATGGTACCGGTCCCTGGCTGTAGTCGAGAAAGCCCGGGTCGAAGAAGGGGTGCTCGATGCGAAAGCCCGTGCAGGCGATGATCGCGTCGTAGTCTTCGCGGGAGTCGTCGGCGAACACCACCGTGCGGCCCTCGAACCGGGCCACGTGGGGCACGGGCTGGATGCGGCCGTGCCGAATGAAGTACAGCAGCTCACTGTTGATGGTCGGATGGGTCGTCCCGATGTCGTGGTCGGGTTCGGGCAGCCCGTAGCTCGCGTTCGAGCCCTGCACGAAGCGCAGCAGCATCGTGTTGAGCCGCTGTCGCAAGGGGCCCGGGAGCATGCGACCGAGGCGACTGTTCGCCACGACGTTGTGGAGGTGGTCGCTCGGGACCCCGAAGATGAACTTCGGGACGATCCAGTAGCCGCGGCGCCACGAAAGATCGGTCCGAGCGCTGATCCGCGAAGTCTCCACCGCGACGTCGCACGCGCTGTTGCCTCCGCCGATCACGAGCACGCGCTGTCCGCGGAAGGGCGCGGCGCGCTTGAAGTCGTGGCTGTGGACGTAGGTGCCCGTGAACGTGCCGGGCACGTCGGGCCAGCGCGGCGACCAGTGGTGGCCGTTGGCCACGACGAGCCGGTCGAAGCGCTCGACCTCGGGCGGCGCCTCGCGATCGTGGTCGGGCACGGTCGCGACCTCGAACCCCCCGTCGGGCAGGGGACGGGCGTGGGTCACGAGCCGCCCGAAGCGCACGTGCTCGTATAGACCGAAGTGTCGGGCATAGCCCTTGAAGTACTCGGCGAGCTGCTCGTGAGAGGGGTAGTCCGGGTAGTGCTCGGGCATGGGGTACTCGTCGAACTGCGAGTAGGCCTTGCTCGAGATGATGTGGGTCGTCTCGAAGACGCTCGAGTGACCGGAGTCGGCGTCGAACACCCAGTTTCCGCCGACCTCGGTGCCCCGGTCGTAGATGACGATGTCGTCCAGTCCGGCCGCGAGGAGGGCGCGAGTCGCGGTCAGCCCGCAGGGTCCAGCTCCGATGACGCAGATACGAGGCACGTGGTTCTCCCAGATCGCGGTCGGCCCCCTATCGTCGTTCTGGCTACGCGGACAGCATGCGCATTGGCTTCTCCGCTCCGCTCCCTCGATTCCTGCACGACTGGCTGGCGCGCGCGGTGCCCGCGCGGTTCACCCGGGTGGCGACCGCCGATCCGGAGGCGACCTGCCGGGGCGCGGTCTATCGACGGCACGGCGATGCCGACGTGCTCGAGGTCAGCGACGAGCTGCCGGTCCCTGCCCCCAGCCCTCACCACGTGCGCGTCGCGGTCGCCGCTGCTGGCGTGAACCCGCTCGACTTCAAGCTCCGGCACCACGAGATCAGTCGCCTCGCGCTTCCTCTCCCGCGGAGCCCTGGCTGCGATCTCGCGGGGCGGGTGATCGACGCCCCGACGAACAGCGGGTTTGCGCCGGGGGACCCGGTGTTCGGCATGATGCCCTTTCTCGGCAACCCGTGGGGCGCGACCGCCGCTGTGGTTCCGGTCGAGCCCCGATTCCTCGCCCTCACCCCCGAGGCGCTGTCCGACGTAGAGGCTGCCGCGCTGCCGCTCACCGCCCTCACGTCTTCCAGGGTCTCCGTCGTGCGGTGCGGGCGCTCCGTCCCACGGCCGGGCGCTGGGCCCTCGTGCAGGCGGCCTCGGGCGGCACCGGCTCCGTCGCCGTCCAGCTGCTCGCGCGCCACTACGGCATGCGGGTCATCGGCACGTGTCGATCGCAGAACGCCGAGCTCGTGCGAGGGTTCGGGGCCGAGGTCGTGGTCGACCATACCCGCGAGGCGTTCGACGAAGTGGTGCGTGACGTCGACCTCGTCTTCGACCCCCTCGGGTTCCGCTACCGGACGCGGACCCTGCAGAGCGAGGTCCTCCGACGCGGAGGTCACTACGTCCACCTGGCCAGCTCCGACTGGACGCAGGGCCCTCCGAGTCGGTTCTCGGTACCCGAGGCGGGCCCGGGGCCGATGATCCGGGACTTCGGGCGCGCCCTGGCGAGCCGTGTGCTCGTGCCGCTCGGCCTGGCTCGCGCCCATGTCCATCACGTGTTCGTCCACCCCGACGGTCCGGGGCTCCGCGAGGTCTCGGAGAGGGTCCGACAGGGGCAGCTTCGACCTCACGTCGACACGGTCTACCCTCTCGAGGAGGTCGCCCGCGCCCACCGCCACGTCGAGTCGGGGCACACCCGCGGCAAGGTGGTGGTTCGGCTCGGGTAGCTACGCGCCCTCGACGAGCACGCCACGGCTCTCGACCCCGTGCCGACCGGCCGCCGTGACCACCCGGGCCTCCGCTCCGAGAGCGAGGATCGGCGTCGAGGCGGGGACGATCCGTTCGATCGACCAGCCTTCGCCGTCGGGAGCGTAGACCACCCACCACCGCGCGTCCTCGTGCGCGAGGTGAACGCCGTCTTTCCGGCGCTCGACGGACGGCGGGGCGACCTCGACCTCCCGCAGGGCGAACACCGGAGGCGGCAGGGCCTTCGTCTCGTAGAGCTCGTCGCGAAAGACGCCGCGGATGCCGAGGGTGTCGTCGAGCAGGGGGCCGGTGTGAAACCAGATGTTCCCGGACGCGGCCTCGCGCGCGAGCGCGATCTCGCGCCGGAACTCGTCGACGGTGAAGCGGTCGTCGTCACCGAGCTTGGCGAGGAAGTTGCCCACGAAGGTGTAGCCGGGGCCCGGCAGGGCGGTCCACCACTCGAGCAGCGGCTCGTAGGGCTGCTTCGTGCGCTCGGTGGGCCAGTACAGCTGGGGCGCCAGGTAGTCCACCAGGCCGCGCGCCTTCCAGGCCGGCGGATCGGCGTGGAGGCTCTCGTACTGGTCGAACGCCTCGATGCCTGGAGGCTGCCCGGGCCGGTAGAGCCCGAACGGGCTGATCCCGAACCTCACCCACGGCTTCTCGTCGCGAACGACCTGCCCGAGCCGCTCCACCATCTGGTCCACGTTGGCCCTGCGCCACGCCGAGAGCTCGCGCCCGCCGCCGTGCGCCGCGTAGGTGGCCTGGTCGGGGAACCGCGCGTCGGTCGGGTAGGGGTAGAAGTAGTCGTCGAGGTGGACTCCATCGATGTCGTAGCGGTGCACGACGTCGGCGACGACCGCGGCGGTGTGGTCCTGGACCTCGGGCGCTCCGGGGTCCATCCACCGGTGTGCTCCGTAGCGGTGGACGTGCTCGTCCAGCGCTACCGCAACGTGGCTGTCGGCCACCGGGTCGTCGTGCTTCAGGCCCGCCCGGTAGGGGTTGAACCAGGCGTGGAGCTCCAACCCCCGGGCGTGGCTCGCGTGGACCGCGAACGCGAGCGGGTCGTAGCCCGGGTCCTGTCCCTGCGTCCCCGTGAGGTATCGGCTCCACGGCTCGAGCGCGCTGGCATAGAGGGCGTCGGCCTCGGGGCGGACCTGGAAGAAGATCGCGTTGAGTCCGGCCTCGGCGCTCGCGTCGAGGATGGCGAGCAGCTCCTGCTGCTGCTGCTCGGCGGAGAGGCCGGGTGCCGACGGCCAGTTGATGTTGTCCACGGTCGCGACCCAACCCCCCCGCAGCTCGCGGCGGTGGCTCACGTCGACGAGGGGAGGCGCCGGCGGCGGAGGAGGCGGCTCGAACCAGGAACACCCGGTGCCGCCGAGGAGAGCGAGTACGGTGGACACGTGGGTCAGCGTACCACCGCGGACCCTTCACCGGGCTGGCGGACTCCGTCGGGCAGCGGCGTCCAGTGCGGAAGGTCGAGACGTGGCTCCCGAGGCGGGCTCACCTGGGTGGTACGGCCGAGGTCCACCACCTCGTCGGTCCCGAGCCGACGCAGTCGACCCGAGCGCAAGAGGCTCGCCGCGCCCTGGCCCTGCACCGTCCAGACGCGCTCGCGGATGCCGCCGAGAGCCATGTCGTAGTCAGCGACGGCGTGCAGTCGGAGCTTGCCGCTCTCGACGAACTCCTGGAACGCACCGCCGCCTCCGGGTGGGTCCCGGGGCGAGCCGCCGGGGAGGAAGCGATTGGCCTCGACGCGCATCCGACCCGTCAGTTCGTCTCGCGGCATTCGGCCGTGCAGCCGGCCGAGCCCGTCCAGCATGCCCACCACCACGGTGCGGTTGGCGGCGGCAAGGGTCTGGACGAGCCGGCGTCCCTGGTAGAGGTTCGCGTTGTGCACTGCCCGCTCGAAGCCATAGGTGCCGAGCTCCAGGTTGGCTGCGAGCAGCGGCTCCTCGTAGGTGAACCAGCGCGCGCCGTCCTGCCAGCCGGTCTCGGGGACCTCGAGGTGGAACGCCGAGATCGCCTGATCGAGAAGCAACGCGCCGAGCGCGGTCCGATCAGGCTGCTCCTTTGCGATGGTCACCGTGCCCGCTCCGTGGATCCGAAGCCGCACCGCGGTGCGGGCCAGTTGCGCCGCGATCTCGGCGAGCGCCCGCTCGACGTGCCGTCGGTCGCGCGGACGCTGCCAGGCGTCGTAGGTCACCACGCGCACCGACGCGCGCTCGATCTCGCACTGGACCCAGCCCCCCTTGCGCTTGGGCTTGGTGACCCGGCAGTGGAGCATCGCCTCGACCTGCCACGCCGGACAGCGGAACGAGCGGCCGTCGAGCCCCAGGGTCAGCGGCGCATCGGCGTCGATGGTCTCGCTGGCCACCCACCAGCGCGTGTCCTGCCACGGAGAGAGCGGGTCACCGTAGACCGTGATCTCGGCGTCGGGGCCGGGCTCGGCCGCCCAGACCAGTGCAATCGTCAACCACAGCACGTGCGCACCCCCGCCCCCACTCGTGCGAGCTGTGCCGAACCTGCAAAGGGCACCGTGCGAGTGCGGTGGTCGACTATACCGTCTGCGAGTAGCGCCCCTGGCCCTGCTCGCGGGCGAGCGAGGGGTCGAAGGCCATGGCGACCACGCGAAGGAAGAAGCGCCCCTTCTCGGTGACGACCACCCGCTCCGGCGACACCTCGACCAGCTGGTCCGAGACCAGCGGGTCCAGCTGCCTCAGGCTCCACGACCACGTCTCGGGCAGCCGGCCGAAGCGGTCCACGATCTCGTGAGCCAGCACCTCGCCTCGACACAGGATCGACTCGATGATCGCCGCGTGGACGCGATCGTCTGCAGTCGAGAGGTAGGCCCGGGTCACGGGGACGCGACCCTCCTCGATGGCGCGCCACCACTTGCCGAGGTGCGACTCGACCTGGACGTAGGCGCCGTCGACCTCGCTGATCCCCGAAGGGCCGAGGGCGACCACGGGGAGCGCGGCATAGGGGGTGTAGCCCATGAAGTTGCGCCCGATGGTCCCGTTCGAGAGCGCATTGGCGAGGGGATCGCCGGGCCGCGCGTAGTGGTCGAAGCCGATCGCGACGTAGCCTGCTTCGGTGAGCAGGTGATGGGCCGTGAGTCGCAACTCCGCGCGCTCGTCGGCGCCGGGCAGCGTCGAGGGGTCGATGGCCCGCTGATGGCGCTTCAGCCAGGGGACGTGGGCGTAGCCGAAGACGGAGAGCCGCTCGGGTCGCCACCGCAGGATGTGGAGCAGCGTGTCGGTGAGGGTGTCGGCCGTCTGGTGGGGGAGGCCGGTCATCACGTCGACGTTGATCGAGTCGATGCCCCGGGACCGGGCCAGCGTCACGAGCTCTTCGATGGCGTCCCGGGACTGCGGCCGGTTCACGGCGGCGAGCACGGTGGGATCGAGGGACTGGACGCCGAGCGACAGGCGCGTAACGCCGTCCCTGACCAGCGCGTCGAGGCGTCGCTCGTCGGTGACCATCGGGTCGACCTCGACGCTGATCTCGCAGCCGTCCACGAGGTATCCGGCGCGCCGAATCGTCGCGAAGAGGCGGTGGAGCTGCTTGGGGTCGAGCCAGGTGGGCGTCCCGCCGCCGAGGTGAACCCACCGCATGGCCAGGGGCGGGGTGGCGTCCACCTGGCGGTCCAGCGCGGCGAGGTAGCGGTCCCCAGCGGACTGTCGCCGGCTCACCACCATGTTGCAGCCACAGTAGACGCACTGGTCCTTGCAGAAGGGCACGTGGACATAAAGCGCGGTGGGACGGTCGAGACGGCCGAGCACGTCGGCCCAGGCCCGGGGTCCTGGCTCGTTGGACCAGCGCGGGACGGGGGGGTAACTCGTATAGCGAGGACCCGGCCGGGCATATCGCTCGATGAGGTCGGAGGAGATGGCGACCATGGGGCACTCCGGAGGAGACGGGCAACCGAGACGAGCATCAGCACGCGCCGTCCATGCACGTCTCGTGCCAGGCTGGCTGGTCGGCTCGAAGGGCGTTGATGGCGAGGTCTGAGGTCACCCATCCGTTCTCGCCGCCGCGTGCTGGGCTTGGGAGCGCGGGCGATATCGCACGACCGGTGACCCAGTCGGACGTGCGCCGAGACCTCGAGCATCGGGGCTTCGAGGTCACCGCGGGGGAGGCGGGTGAGCTGCGCGCCGTGCGGACCCGGTTCCACGGTGAGCTGCTGACGCGCATCGACACCGTGGTCTGGGTGCGCCGGATTCCGGTGGTCGATGCCGAGACGGTTCGGGCCGATCGGGAGCGCCTCGCCGAGTGGGTGCGGGAGAACCAGCTCCCCCGGTTCCGCTCTCGCATGACCGTGCTCGCGTACCACGCCGACCGCTCGACGGCGGAGGCCCGTGCGCTCGCGCTCGCAGGCCCCACCATGCGGAGCGGTCGCTTCCACGGACTCGGCATCCGAGATCGCGATGGGATTCACGCGTTTCGGAGCGTGCGTCTGCGGGGGCTCGCGTTCTTTCCCCTGCTCAACTTCCTGGTGCTCACCACGCTCGCGCCGCAGCAGCGGCCCGAGCCCCGCGTGGTCTGGGTCTGGGCGATCATCCTCACCCTGGGTCAGCTCCCTCTCGTGGTCGTGCTCGGCTGGATCGCCCTGACGCTCGCTCGCGCCCGCGGGTGGTGGCCGTGACAGCGGAGGATCAGGTCGCGAGCTGGCTCACGATGGTGGAGAACGCTCCGGGGACCGTCTTCAAGAAGGGCACCATCAGCCGCCGGATCACGGGCACGTCGCGCAAGGCGAGGAGGCCCTCGGTGAGCGTCCAGTACCGCCAGGTGGCGGCTCGCCACCGCCGCTCGTACCGATCGGGTCTGTCGTCGACGATGCAGGCGATCGCAGCCTCGGCGGTCGAGATCCCCAGCCGGATGCCCTCGCCGGTGATGGGGTCGAGGTAGCCCGACGCGTCCCCCACGAGCAGGACGCGGCCCAACTGATGGCGCCGCGCTCGACGCTCGAAGGGTCCTCGACCCCGAACGGCGGTGCACGGGTCGCCGGTGAGCTTCTCCGCGAGGGCGGGAAACCTCGTCAGCAGGGTCGAGAAGCGCCCCTCGGCTCCGCGTCCCTCGGGAAGGGGCTCGCCCGCGAACAGGATCGCCACCCCGACCTGGTCGGGACCGACCGGCGTGACGTAGGCCTCGGCGTCGGGCGCCCAGTGGACCTCGACGAACGGGGACCACGGCGCCTGGGTGAAGTGTCGGCGCAGCCCCATGCGAACCCGTCGGCGAGTCGGGCGATCGAGCCCCAGCGACCGTCGGGTGGGCGAGTAGAGCCCGTCCGCAGCGACGAACCAGCGGGCCCGCTGTCCGTTGACGAGCACGTGGTCTTCGGCGGGCTTCACCTCGTCGACCCTCGCATGACGGAACGCGACGCCGAGCGACGCGGCGCGCTCCCGGAGCGCTCGGTGGAGCGTGGTCCGCCGTACGCCCAGGCCCGGCCCCTGGCTGAATCGCCCCTCGGCCGTCCACGGCCCGTCGACGTAGCGGATGCCGAAGAACGGGTGGCTCACTTCGGGGTTCACCCCGAGGCCGGCGAGTGCGGTCACCGCGCCTGGCATCAGGCCTTCGCCGCAGGCCTTGTCGATCACGCCCTCGCGAGGCTCGAACACGGTGGGGGCCCGACCCGCCCTGGCGGCCAGGATCGCGGTCACCAGGCCTGCCGGGCCCCCTCCAGCGATCGCGAGGTCCAGCACGGGGTCAGCTCCTCGTCCAGCGCGACAGGTAGCCCCAGGCGCTCCGCGCCATCGCTCCGGCCACGAGCCACGGGGTCACTTGCCGAGGGGGATCGAGCTCGCCCGCCTTGAACCGACGCACGGACTCCCGACGTCGCAGCTTCCCGCTCGACGTGCGAGGCAGGGTCCCCGGCTCGAGGAGCAGCACCAGGTCGGGATCGAGGCCGGTTCGGGAGAGCACGGCCTTGCGGACGTCCTCGGCGAGCCCCTCCCGCAGCTCGCGGCACTCCACGAACATCAACAGCCGCTCCCCGTCACTGTCGACGTCAGAGGCCGCGACCACGCAGCCCTTGCGGACCTCGGCGAGCGCCTCCGTGGCGAGCTCGAGATCGGTGGCCGCGTGGTTCTGTCCAGCTACGATCACGACGTCCTTGTCCCGTCCGGTGATGTAGAGCTCCCCTTCGAGGAAGAAGCCCAGGTCACCCGTGTCGAGCCAGCCATCTGCGAACGGCTGCGCCTCGCGGTCGAGGTAGCCCCGCATGACCGAGGGGCTGCGGACCCAGATGCGCCCCACGCGAGCCTCTGGCACGTCGGCGCCAGACTCGTCGCGGACGGCCACCGCAGTGTCCCGGAGCGGTACGCCCACGCTGGCGAGCTCGAGCCCCGTCTCCGCGACGACCGCCTCGCCCACGGCGAGCCTGGACCGATCGAACGACCGCGTCGTGAACGGCTTCGAGGGGTCGGAGAAGGTGACGGCGAGCGAGGCCTCGGCGAGGCCATAGACGGGCGTGAGCGCCTCGGGCCGAAGACCGTACCGGGCGAACCGCTCGTTGAACCGGCGGAGACTCGAGGGGGCCACGGGCTCGGCGCCGTTCAGGGCGAGCCGCCAGCTCGACAGGTCGACCCCTTCGAGCTCCTCGTCGGTGACACGGTCGGCGACGAGGGAGTACGCGAAGTTCGGCGCGGGACACACGGTGACGCGGTGGCGCGAGAGGACCCGGAGCCAGAGGGCCGGTCGCGACAGGAACACCTCGGGCGGAATCAGGGCGAGGGGGCCTGGCCCCATGACCGCCACGAACACGCAGCCGATGAGTCCCATGTCGTGGTAGAGCGGCAGCCACGACGCTCCAGTCTGCTCGAAGCCCGCATCGAGCGGCAGAAAGTCGAGGATCATCCTCACGTTCGCGGTGGCTTGCCCGTGCGTGAGCGCAACGGGCTTGGGGTGGTGCGTGGTGCCCGAGGAGAACTGCACCATCGCCAGGTCGTCGAGACCCAACTCGGGAAACTCCACGTCCGGTGCCGGATCACCGAGGGTCCCCGCGTCGACCGTTCCGCAGGGGAGCGCCGCGCGGGCCACGACCTCGCCGAGCAGGGACCGAATCCGTCGGCTCGTGATCAGGGCCGTGGCGTCGACCGCTCGCAGCATGGCGACCGTGCGATCCACGTACTCGTCGAGACGCCCGAGCCGAACCGGCGGGTACAGCGGCGTGGGCACGGCGCCGAGAAGCTGACAGCCGAAGAACGCGTCGAAGAACGGGAACTCGGTCTGCAGCACGATGCCCACCCGGTCCCCGCGCCGGATCCCGCGAGCGCTCAGGGTCCGAGCTGCCGCGAGAGCGCGTTGGTGGATCTCCGACCAGTGCAGCGAGAGCTCGCGCTCGCGTCGGTCCACGATCGTCACCACGTGGCGAGCGTCGGCCCTGGCCGCCACGTTGGCGAGGTGCCAGGTCAGCGGCTCGAGGGGACGATCGCCGGTCATCGGGCCTCGTCGAGGCGCCGGCACACGATGCGCACGACGTCGTCGAGGGTGGTCGCCGCGGCGTCGTCCTCGGGATCGAAGCAGATCTCGAAGTGATCCTCGATCGCGACCACCAGCGCGAGCCGCTGGATCGAGTCGAGCGACTCCGAGAGGTCGCCCTCGGGGACGGGGCCGGCGAACTTGAGCTCTTCGCGAACCACCGCGAGGATCTTGGCGCGAACGGTGTCAGGGTCGGCCATCGGCGGACTCCAGCGATGCGAGGGCTGCGTTCTCGCACCGGATGCGCACGGTGAGCAGGGCGGCGTTCAGGACGGTGAAGGCGGCTGCGGTGAGCCACGCCGAGTGGACGAGCGGGAGCGCGAAGCCCTCGACGACGACCGCCACATAGTTCGGGTGGGGCAGGAACCGGTAGGGGCCGCCCGTGACCCGCGCAAGGCCGGGCACGACGATCACTCGGGTGTTCCACTGTGGACCGAGGGTCGTGATGCACCACCATCGCAGCACCTGGGCGGCCACGACGAGCCCCAGCATCGGCCAGCCGAGGGCCGCGACGAAGACCCGGTCGAGCAGCCACACCTCCAGCGGGGCCGCGACGAGGAAGGCCAGGTGCAACATCACCATCGCGGGCCAGTGCCCTCTTCCGTGCTCCACCCCTCCTCGCGCGAAGCTCCACGCCGCGTTGCGGCGCGACACCGCGAGCTCGGCGAGCCTCTCCAGGGCCACGGCCCCCATCAGCGCGGTGTAGGCAGCCTCGGTCACCATCGGAGGAGGACCAACTCCGAGCAGAATCCAGGGCCCATCGCCACCATGAGGCCGTGCGAGCCAGGCGCGGGCGACACGTTGGCCAGCGTGTCGGCCAGTACGAAGAGCACCGATGCGCTCGACAGGTTCCCGACGCGCTCCAGCGAGTCCCAGGAGCGGGCGAGCGCACCGCCCGGCAGCTCGAGGGCCTCCTCGAAGGCTGTGAGCACGCGGGGGCCGCCGGTGTGGCAGACCCAGGTGCTCACGTCGTCGCGGGTGAGCCCGTGCTGCGCGAGGAAGCCGTCGACGTCTTCGCGGAGGTGTCGGTGCACCATGTCGGGGACTTCGGCCGACAGCACGATCTTGAAGCCGGAGTCCCCGATGTCCCACCCCATGACGTGCTCGGTGTCGGGATAGAACCGGCTCGCGGTCGCGATCACGCTCGGCCCCTGCCCACGGCGAGCAGACCCCGTGGCCACCAGCGCCGCGGCGCCATCGCCGAACAACCCGCTCGCGATGAGGTTGGGGATCGACAGGTCGGCGCGCTGCAGCGTGAGCGAGCACAGCTCCACCGACAGCAACACGGCGACGTGCTCGGGCCAGGCCCGGAGGTAGTCGTTCAGTCGGGCGGTGCCCGCGACGCCCGCGACGCAGCCGAGCCCGAAGAGCGGGAGCCGCTTGACGTCGGTTCGGAAGCCGAGGCGGTTGACGAGCCGGGCGTCGATCGAGGGGGCCGCGATCCCGGTCACCGACGTGAAGTAGATGGCGTCGACATCGGTGGGCGCGAGGCCGGCCGATTCCAGCGCGCCCGTGACCGCCTGGGCGCCGACCTCCGTGCCGACCTCGATGAAGGCGCGGTTGGCGGCGCCGAAACCGTCGAGCTTCTCGTAAGCCTCCATCGGCAGCGCCAGGTGACGTCCGCCCACCTTCACCGCCCGGTGGAGCTGCTCGACCCGGGCCGGGTTGTGGTGCTGGGTGCCCCACACCCGCAGAAACGCCGCGAGCAGCTCCTCCTGGTCGTAGGAGTGCGGAGGGAGGGCGGTACCGACCGATGAGATTTGCACGCCGACTCGTAGCGACTCGCCGACGACGAAACCAGCCACGAATCGCTGCGTAGAGCACCGGCTCCGGGGCACCCGGTCAGTCGTCGAGGGTCTGGCGAACGATCGCGAGCAGCTCTCGCGGCACGAACGGCTTGGCCAGGAACCGTCCGCGGTGCTCCCCGACGACCTCGTCCGTGTAGCCGCTGATGAAGATCACGGGCAGGTCTTCGCTCACGGCGTCTGCCACCTCGATGCCGCTCATGCCGGGCATCATCACGTCGGTGACCAGAAGGTCCACCGCGTTCGTTTCGAGGTAGGACAGCCCCTCCGGGCCGCTCGACACGGCGTGGACGTCGTAGCCGGCGGTGCGGAGCATGCGCTGGACGGTACGCCGCACCTGATCGTCGTCGTCGATGAGCAGGATGCGCTCCTCGCCGCCGCGACGCTCGGCGTCTTCGTGCCGCGAAGGAGCGGGCCGAGGGGGCTCGACCGGAGGCGCGGCGACCCTGGGAAGAGCCATCTCGAAGCGGGCGCCGTGGGGTTCCACCGAGCGAGCGTCGACCGTGCCTCCGGACTGCGCCACGAAGCCGTGGACGCTCGCCAACCCGAGCCCCGAGCCCGTACCGCGCTTCGTCGTGTAGAAGGGCTCGAAGACGTGGGGGAGGACCTCCGCCGGGATGCCCCCGCCGGTATCCTGGACGGCGAACACCACGCTCCCGTCGCGCTCCCGGAGCTCGATGCGCAGGAGCCCGCCCCGGGGCATGGCGTCGGCTGCGTTGATCACGAGGTTCATCAGCGACGTCTCGAGCTGTGTGACGTCGACGCGAATCCCCAGTCCCGAGGGGACGGCTGGCGCGTCGATCTCGAGCACGAGGTCGTCGCGGAGCACCTGGCGGAACAACGACCCGCTCCGGGCCAGGTACTGCGCGGGGTCGATCACCTCGGGCCGGAGCACCTGGCGGCGACCGAACGCGAGCAGCTGCTCGGTGAGGCTCACTCCCCGCTCCGCGCTGCCGACGATTCCGGCCACGCACTCGAGCGCCTCGGTGGGATCGCGCAGCTCCTGCAGCAGGCTCCGCAGCACGTCGGCGTCGGCCCGCAGCGCGGTGAGGAGGTTGTTGAAGTCGTGGGCCACCCCACCCGCGAGGCGTCCGACCGCCTCGAGGCGGTCGGCGTGTGCCAACCGCGACCGTAGCTCGAGGAGCTCGCCGAGATCGGTCATGGTGACCAGCCGCTGGCCCATTCCAAAGGGGACGTGCGTGCACGCGATAGGTCGAGTGGTCCCGTCGGCGCGCTTCGCGATCGCCGGCTCGACGCTCGTGTCCAGGTATTGACCGAGACGGCGACCGAGCATCTCGCCTGGCCTGGCGACCACCAGATCCTCGGCGGCGGGGTTGGCGTCGAGGATCAGCCCATCGTCGGTGATGACGACCAAGCCGTCGGACGTGGCCTCGAACAAGCCCTTGTAGTGAGCCTCCGAGACGCGCAGGGCCTCCTCGACGGCCGATTGCTCGGCCATCTCGGCGTGAAGGTCCGCCTTGGGCTGGCGGCCGGCGACGAGACGGCACGCCAACACCGTCGCGACGATCGCGACGATGAGGATCGCCCAGGTCTCCCAGCCCGTGCCCGTCATGCTCGCACCCGTGTGTCCCCTGCGTTGCGGGGCACTCTACCAGCGTTCCCGTGAGCGGACACCTTTTGGCGGACCCGGAACCTCAGCGGGTCAGCCGAGCGTCCACCGACAACGAGCCCGGACCGACGAACACCAGCAACACGAACGCCGCCATCACCGCGATCGGGTCCAGCGCGGCGCCGATTCGGGCGGGGGTGAGGTACGGGACGGTCGAGATGGCGAGCACGAGGGCGACGAGGAACGACACCGGCCGCGTGGCGAAGCCGACCACGACGAGGAAACCACCGAAGAACTGAACGAACGAAGCCGTGGCCCCGTAGGCGGTGTCGGCGACGTTCTGGAGTCCGAGCGGTGCCAGGGCCGAGTAGCCGATGGAAGCCCACTGTCGCGCGCCTCCAGCCACGTTTCCCCAGCCCTGAACCATCATCACGAGTCCGAGCACCACCCGGCAGACGGCCGTACCGACCCCGGACCACGACTCGAGCCCGGGCCACGTCAACCAACGCATCTCGACCTCCGTGGGGCGCGGTCGACGTGTCGCTCCGCAGCCTCGCGGACGCGGTGTACCTCGTCTTCGGTCAGGGTGTCGCGCCAGGCTTCGGGACGCACCGCCGATGCTTCGCGCCTGCCGACGGCGTCCACGAGCATCGCTCCGATGCTGGCCTGACTCCGCTCCGACCAGTCCAGCCCGAGCTGCCGGTACAAGCGGTGGAACCCGACGAAGGGCTCTCCGACCAGCTCGTCGTCCCAGGCGATGGCGAAGTCTCGTCGCCGCTCCTGGTAGCCCGCGAGCCACTCGCACGCGGCGAGCCACTCGGTGAATGCCTGCTCGATCCAGTGTTCCGGATCCGGGTCCGGGGACTCGCGCTTGTGGCGGGCGGCGACGCTCAGGGGGTGGGTGCCGAGGCACACGACGCGACACCCGCACTCGTCGGCGAGCCACTCGGCGAACGCGAGCCCCTCGGGCACACTGGCCACCGGCTGGTAACCGAGCCTCGCCTGCATGGTCTGGCGGAGCGCTCGACGCAGCGCCACGAACATTCCATCGTGCGAGGACTGGCGCATCGCGGTGGTGAAGGAGGGATGGAGCAGCCTCCTCACCGCCTGGGGTGGAGTGCCGGTCTCGGTGGGTGGCAGCTCGGTGGGCTGCAGAACGTAGGCGCGCGGGGCTGCCGCGAGCCCGTCACGGACCCACGCACTCACGGAGGGCTCTCCGCCCACGACCACGACAGCCCTGGATTCCACCCGTCACCCCATTGTCCGAGTGTAGCCTACCGACTTTGGAGGGCTATTCGTCGGCCGGTTCGACTCGCACGGGACGGGGCCGCTCGTCGAGGCGACCTTCGAAGCCCCGCCGGGGATCCGCCTTGTCGGTCTCCGGATCGAGAATGCCGACCTCGTTGCCCTCGAGTCGAGCCATCCAGGTGGCCGCGGTCGCGTCGCCGACCACGTTGGTGGCGGTGCGGAACATGTCCAGGAGGCGATCCACCCCGAGCACCAGAGCCAGCCCCTCGGTGGGGACCCCGATGGCCGTGAGCACCAGCGCCAGGGTGATCATGCCCGCGCCAGGCACGCCGGCCGCCCCCACCGACGCGAGCGTCGCGCTGGTGACGATCGTGATCTGATCCCCGAGCGACAGGTCGATGCTGTAGATCTGCGCGATGAAGATGGCTGCGACGCCCTGATAGAGCGCCGTGCCGTCCATGTTCACCGTCGCTCCCAGGGGGAGCACGAAGCTCGACACCTCGGGGCTGACGTTCACGTTGTCCTCGACGCATTCCTTGGTGACGGGCAGGGTCGCGGAGGAGCTCGAGGTCGAGAACGCGAGGAGGATCGCCGGTCGGATCGCGCCGACGAAACCAGGGAAGCCGAGCCGTGCCCCGAAGGTGACGATGCTGCCGTACGTGATCGCGGCGTGGAGCACGAGGGCCACCACGACGACGATCGCGTAGACCGACAGGGCCGCGAGGACCGACAGCCCGGTGCTCCCCACGACTTCGAACAGCAGAGCGGCGACGCCGTAGGGCGCGAGGGCCATCGCCACGTGGACCAGCATCACCATCGCCTCGTTGAGCCCGTCGAGGAAGTCGACCACGGGCCGCGCGCGCTTGCTGGGAAGCAGCGTGAGCGCGATGCCCAGCATGAGCCCGAAGAAGATGATCTGCAGCATCTCGCCGTTGGCGAGGCTGGAGAGCGGGTTGGTGGGAATGATGCCGACCACCTGCTCGACGAGGCTCGGCGCGCCGGCGGCCGAGGACACGGTGGAGGTAGCGGCGCCCTCGTAGCTCGCGAGGAGCTGGCTCCGGTCGGACTCCGTCATGTAGGTGCCGGGCTTGACGAGATTGGCGAGCCCGACGCCGATGGTCAGCGCGATCACCGTGGTCGTGGTGAACAGGATCAGGGTGCGGGCGCCGAGGCGGCCGAGCTTGCGAAAGTCACCGAGGGACGCGACCCCCACCACGAGAGACGCGAACACGAGCGGTACGACCACCATCTTGATGAGCGCGAGGAACAGGTCCCCGATCCAGGAGGTCGCGTCGACCAGCCACTGCCCTGTGCGCGCGTAGCGACGGACGGTGGGCACGTCCGTGGCGACGTAGCCGGTCACGAGGCTGCCTGGTTCGATGTCCGACGCCTCGCTCACCCCCCGGTCCACCAGCCGGAGTCGCTGGCTCGCACCGACGCGGAACTCGATCTCCACGAATCGACCGTCGACGTCGCGCACCACGCGGGCCTGGGTGGTCCCGCCGGCCAGCGGCTCGAGGGCGGCGTCGCGGGTCGGCGCCCGACGGACCACGTCGCCCGACCACTCGACCCCGTCCTGGGGCAGCAGCATGGAGTTGGGCCCGACGAGGAAGCCGAGCAGGACGCCGACCACCATGCCGACGAGGATCTTGGTGTAGAGCTGCATCCCACCCCCGGGGGGACCGCCTCGGGCCCCGTCCGTCCGGGCGCGTTTAATGCGTTCGTGGGAGAGGAGCCGGTTGTCGTGGGCATCGTGGCCGTGGGCTGCCGCGAAACGATGCACCCCGCAGCGCAGGCGGGCGCGAGAGATACGGCGCGCTTACCGATCCCTACCGATCGGTAGAGGCGCAAGGGAACGATGACGGTGAGTGGCGTTCGAGCCAGGATTTTGGAGGAGGCCGTGCGGCTGTTCTCTCGCAACGGCTACGGCTCGACGTCGGTCCGCGAGGTCGCCGAGGCGGCCGGAATCACCAAGCCGACCCTCTATTATCACTTCGGCAGCAAAGAGGGCCTGTTCGAGGCGCTCATCGACCACCACCTCACGGGCCTCGAAGCTCTCGTGGGCGAGGCGGTGACCTCGGCCGGGGGGGTGGTCGACCGCATCCGGACCTTCGCGAAGACCTACCTTCTCGGAGCCGCGGAGGAGGCCGATGCGCTGCGCTTCCTGCTCACCTGCAGCCTGCCGGACACCCGGGACAACGCAAACCCCCATTGTGGGGTGTTCGGGCGTGTCTTGCAAATCGTGACTCCGCTGCAGGACGTGATCCGCCAAGGAGTCACCAGCGGCGAGCTGCGGCGGGATCTCGATCCCGAAGTCGCGGTCTTCGCCCTCGTGGGTGCTCTCAACCTCCACCTCGCAGCGGCCCTCGAAGGTCGCGCGGTGCGAGGCGACACCGTCGATTCGATTCTCAACCTCTGGTTCCGTGGAGTGGCGGCATGATCCCGCTCGTGCTTTCTTTTTTCGCAGGGTGTGCCGTCAATGCCGAGCAGGCATCGAACACGGTGACGCCGGGGAAGCTCGCTTCAGCGACCGCCGCCCGCGTCGAGGTCGTGGTCCTCGAGTCGGGTGAGGCCAAGCTGGAGCTCGACCTGCCCGGCGAGGTCGGAGGCGAGCGTGACGCGAACCTCGCCGCGGCCAACGGCGGCTACGTCGAGCAGGTGTTCGTGTCCGACGGCCAGGAAGTCACGGCTGGCCAGGTCCTCGCCTACATCGACGCCTCGCTCTACCGGGCCCAGCTCGACCAGGCCACCGCGCAGCTCGAGCAGGCGGAGGCCGAGCTCTCGCGAGTCGAGAAGCTCGGCGACCTCGCCAGTCAAGCCCAGATCGACGGTGTCACGACCCAGGCCAAGGTCTCCCGCGCGTCGCTCCGGCAAGCCCAGACCCGGCTCGCCCGAGCCGTCATCCGCGCGCCGTTCAGCGGGGTGGTGGCCGATGTGGCCGTCGAGGCCGGCGAATCCGTGGGACCGGGCACGCCGGTGATTCGCGTGGTCCAGCTCGACCCCGCGGTGGTGAACCTCTCAGTCGCCGACCGAGACGTCGTCTCGCTCGAGCGGGGCATGCCGGTCGAGGTCACCGCCGCGTCGCGGTCCGAGACGTTCGACGGCACCGTCTCCCGGGTCTCGCCCGTCGCCGACCTGCGCACCCGTTCGTTCCCCGTCGAGGTCGAGGTCCCGAACGAGCGACGGCTCCTGCTGCCGGGCATGATCGCCCGGGTGAAGGCCGAGCGCCCTCTGTTCGAGGACGCGATGGTCATCCCGCAGGACTGGATCGTGACCAAGCGGGACCGCCGCGGTGTCTTCGTGGTCGAGGAGAACACGGCGGTGTGGCGCGACGTGAAGCTCGGCGAGGTCCTGCACGATCGCGTGCTCGTCACCGACGGGCTGGCCGCCGGCGACCGGGTCGTGGTCACCGGTCACCGCGATCTGGTCGACGGCGACGCGCTCGTCGTCTCCCGCGAGGGCCGTTGCTGTAGCGACGGTCGCACCACCTTTGGCAACCAGGTCGAACGGGAGCCCTGATGCGTTCCGCCATCCACTGGCTCGTCACGCACCCCACCACGATCGCGATTGCAGCGATCTGCGTCTTCCTCTTCGGGCTCAACTCCTACGTGAGCCTGCCGCGGGAGTCGTCGCCCGACATCACGATCCCCGTCGTGATCGTCACGACGCCGTACGTGGGGGTTTCGCCCGAGGACATCGAGTCCCTCGTCACCGTTCCGATGGAGAACGAGCTCGCCTCGCTCAAGAACACCAAGGAGATGAGGTCGACGTCGGCCGAGGGCATCTCGATCGTCGTCATCGAGTTCGAGCCCGACACCGTGGTCGAGGACGCCCTGCAGCGCGTCCGTGACCGGGTGGGACGGGTGCGTCCGACCTTGCCGGCCGACGCCGAGGATCCCTCGGTGCGGGAGATCTCGTTCTCCGACGTTCCGGTCGTGCTCATCACGCTCGCAGGACCGGTCGGCGAGGCGAAGCTGAAGGAGCTGGCCGAAGACCTCCAGGACGACCTCACTCGGGTGCCCGGGGTGCTCGAGGTCGAGCTGACCGGCGGCACCGAGCGCCAGATCACGGTGGAGGTCCTGCCCGAGCGGCTCTCGTACTACGGGTTCTCGCTCGACGACGTCACGAGCGCGATCAAGAACGAGAACGTCAACATCCCCGGCGGCAACATCGAGACCGGTCGCGGGAACTTCCTCCTCCGCACGCCCGGGGAGTTCGACGAGGCCCGCGAGGTGGAGCGCGTCGCGGTGAAGCGGGTCGGTGACCGTCCGGTGTTCGTCCGTGACCTCGCCCGCGTGGTCGACGGGTACGAGCCTCGGGAGACCTACTCTCGACTCCGCGGCGAGGCCTCGGTGTCGCTCGCCATCAAGAAGCGGGCGGGCGCCAACATCCTCGACGTGACCACCATGGCCAAGGAGCTCGCCGAGGAGCATGCCCAGCGCTGGCCCGAGACCGTGAGCTGGCGAGCGCTCGGCGACCAGTCGAAGGCCATCCGCGACATGGTCAGCGACCTGCAGAACAACATCATCACCGCCTTGCTGCTCGTCGTCGGCGTGATCGTGATGTTCATGGGCTGGCGACCGAGCGTGTTCGTGGCGGTGTCCATCCCGCTGTCGATGCTCGGCAGCATGCTGGTGCTCGAGGTGCTGGGCTTCACGCTCAACATGGTGGTGCTGTTCAGCCTGATCCTCGCGCTGGGGATGCTCGTCGACAACGCAATCGTCGTCGTCGAGAACGTCTACCGTCACAAGGAGATGGGCAAGGACAACATCCAAGCTGCGGTCGACGGCACCGAGGAGGTCGCGGTCGCCGTCGCGGCGAGCACGGCGACGACCGTGGCCGCCTTCCTCCCGCTCGTGTTCTGGACCGGCATCATGGGCGAGTTCATGGGGTTCCTGCCCAAGACGGTGATCATCGTGCTGATGATGTCGCTCGTGGTCGCCGTGGGTGTGCTTCCCGTGTTGATGGGCCGGCTTCTGCCGCAGCAGGTGGACGCGAAGGACCTGAAGGACGGCGAGCTCCGCAACGCCGAGCTCGACCCGATCATGGACCGCTACCGGACGTTCCTCCGGAGCTCGATCCGATGGCGCTACTCCACGTTTGCCATCGGGGCCTCGGCCTTCCTCGTCACCTTCGGGATCTACTGGTTCCTCAACCACGGCACCGAGTTCTTCCCCTCGACCGAGCCCGAGCGAGCCATCGTGGGGGTGCAGCTGCCGCAGGGCTCCGATGTCGACACCACCGACCAGGTGGTGCGCGCCGTCGAGCTCGTGCTGGCTTCGGAGGCCAACGTCGACACCTGGGCGGCCGACGTCGGCGTGAGCTCGGGCGGAAACCAGCTGCAGGGCTCGAGCGCGCGGCCAAACGAGGCGCGCGTCACCGTCGACTTCCTCCCCGACCGGAACACCGCCAAGCCCGGCGAGGCCCAGCGTATCGAACCCACGTCGCTCACCGTCGACCGACTCCGCGCGAAGCTGCAGGAGCTGCCCGGGGCCAAGATCACGGTCGAGCCACAGGTCATGGGGCCGCCCGTCGGCAAGGACATCAACATCGAGGTCTCGGGCGAGGACTACGACGAGATCGGGGAGATCGTGCTCAAGCTGCGCCGCGAGCTCGAGAACACCGTCGCCGGACTCGCCGACGTCGACGACAACTACGGGGTGGGCCGACCCGAGCTGCGGCTGCGCATCGACCGCGGAGCCGCCAAGCGAGTCGGGGTCAGCACGGCGTCCATCGGCAACGCGGTCCGCACCGCCATCGCGGGCGGGGTGGCCACCACCCTGCGCGAGGGTGAGGACGAGATCGACATCGTGGTGCAGCTCACCCCGGAGTACCGGGAGGATCTGCAGCGCGTCCTCGATCTCCGTCTGCCCGGCCGCGAGGACACCAGCCCCGACACCTTCCCCGTGCCCATCTCCGCCGTGGCGTCCTACGAGCTCGTCGGAGGGTCGTCGGGCATCAACCACATCGACCAGGACATGGTCGTGACCATCACGGGCGACGTCGCCGAGGGCTTCAACGCCAACGAGGTCCGGGGCGACGTCCAGGCGTTCCTCGACGGGTACGACTTCCCGAGCGGGGTGACCACCGCCCTCACCGGGGCCAACGAGGAGCAGGACGAGTCGCTGCAGTTCCTGGTTCGAGCCTTCTTCATCGCCGTCGCGTTGATCCTGCTCGTCCTGGTGACCCAGTTCGACAGCATCACCATGCCGGCGATCATCCTCGCCACGGTGGTGCTGTCGCTCATCGGCGTGCTGTGGGGGCTGCTGGTCACCGGGACGCCCTTCGGCATCATGATGACGGGGATCGGCGTCATCTCGCTCGCCGGGGTCGTGGTCAACAACGCGATCGTGCTTCTCGACTACGTGCAGCAGCTCCAGGGCAGGGGGCTCTCCACGGAGGAGGCGCTGGTCGAGGCGGGGCTCACCCGCTTCCGCCCCGTCATGCTGACCGCGATCACCACCGCGCTCGGGCTGCTCCCGATGGCGCTCGGCGCCTCGTTCGACTTCTTCGAGCTCAAGCTGATCCTGGGCAGCAACTCGGCGGCGTTCTGGGGCCCCATGGCGATTGCCGTGATCTTCGGGTTGTCCTTCGCGACGGTGCTCACCCTGGTGATGGTGCCCGTTCTGTTCAGCATCAACGAGGACCTTCGCCACCGCTTGTTCCCGCGCCGCGCCGCCGCGACCGTCGCGGCCGCGATCCCGTTCGCCCTGCTCGTGCTCGTGCCGAGCGACGCGCGCGCGCTCACGCTGGACGAGGCCTGGCGCGCGGCGGAGCAGGAAGACCTCTCGCTCCTCATCGCCAAGGAGGACCTGGTCCAGACGAGCACCCTCGTCGGCCAGGCCTGGGCGACCCTGTCGCCGACCCTGGCGACCAGCGCGACCTACGTGATCAACAACCAGGAGATCGTGCTCGACTTCGACGCGAGCGAGCAACAGCGGCAGCTCGGCGAGGCGCTGAACCCCATCCTCGAGTCGGTCGGCCAGCCTCCCGCGCTGCCCACCGAGAACTGCGGCCCCAACGAGACGCCGGACGGCGATTTCTGCCTCGAGCAGGGCGAACCCATCGTCGTGCAGGAGCAGTTCTTCTGGCAGGGCGACATCACGCTGCGGCAGACCCTGTTCAGCGGCGCGGCGTTCCCCGCCCTGCAGTCCGCCCAGCGTCTCACCGCCGCTGCGCGAGCCGACGTCCGCGATGCCACGCTGCGCTCCAAGGCCAACGTGGCCCGAGCCTACTACGGGCTGCTCGCTGCCCAGCAGGGGGTCCGGGTGTCCGAGAAGGCGCTCGACCTGGCGACCGCGCAGCTCGAGCTCGCCCAGCGTCGGCGGGACGCCGGGATCACCGACCGTCGCGCGCTCGTGTCCGCGCAGCTCGGGGTCAGCCAGGCGCAGCGCGATCTCGAGTCCGCACGCGAGGGCCTGGTCGACGCCGAGACCTCGTTCGAGCTCCTCACCGGGCTGCGCGACCAGTCCCTCGAGATGCCTCCGCCCTTCGTGGTCCCCGCCGAGCTCGACTCGGCGGTGTCCACGGCGCTCGCCCAGCGCCCCGATCTGCAGGCGGCCGAGCTCCGGGTCCGCGCCCTCAGGGCCGAGAAGGTCGCCCAGAGCATGCGGTGGATGCCGCGAATCGACGGTATCGGCTCGATCGACTTCACCCAGAACGTCGGGTTCAACGACCGGAACACGACCTGGCGCATTGCGCTCACCGCGTCCTGGGACATCTGGGACGGCGGGTTTCGCATCGCCGACCGGCGCAACGCCGCGAGCCGCATGCGGGCGGCGCAGTATGCCCAGCAACTCCAGGAGCGGCAGGCCGAGCGCGAGGTGAAGGTCGCGTTCGAGTCCCACCGTCGCGCCCTCGCGGCCGTGGTGGCGGTCGAGGACGAGCAGTCGCTCGCCGACGAGAACCTCCTGCTCACCGAGCGGAGCTTCGAGGCAGGCAGCGCGACCTGGCTCGAGCTCGAGCAGGCTCGGCTCCAGGTGGAGGCCACGGCGCTGTCGCTGCTCCAGGAGCGCACCGCCCGCGACCTTGCCGCGATCGACCTGCTGGTCCGGACCGGCGCCCTCTGATACCGGCATCCCGCACCCGAGGTGGGTGATCCCGGGGAGAGACGATGAAGATCGCACTGTTCAGCGTGCTGCTCGCTGGCTGCACCCAGTTCGACGCGGTGGAGGATGCCTGTCACCCCGAGGGCCGGGTGCCCGGAGCCGAGGAAGGGACGCTCGAGGCCTCCGCGATCGATGCGATGAACTGCTACCGCAGGCTCTCGGGCCTCGGCCGGGCCAACGTCGCCTCGACCATCCAGGACGCGCTCGTGGGGCACGCGAGCTACGTGCTGCAGAACCCGGACGCCGAGCGGGTGTTCGGCCCCGACGGGCCTACCGCCTACCTCGTACAGGATGCGACCGAGCCCGGCTTCACGGGTGCGCGGGCCGCGACCCGCTTCGATCGCGCCGGCTACGTGTTCACCGACCCCGACGCCGTGTCCGTGCGCGAGGTGCTCTACGTCGCGTGGAGGGGCGCGGGACTCCCACTCAACGACGCCGATGGCAACCTGCTGTCCGGGGGGGCAGCGATGGACGAGCTCCTGCGCCGGGCCGACTTCCGCGAGGTCGCGATGCAGCGGTCGTGGGTCGACGGCGGCTACACCGAGATCGAACTCGACGAGGACTGGTGGGGAAGGTCCGGTCTCTGCGACGTCCGCGCCGACCTCTGCGACAACGGCCCCCGCGTGCCCCCGGGCTTCGAGGGACGCGCCTATTACCTCGCCGTGGTCCACACCGACCCGCCGGCCCAGCGCACGCTCCTCCCGTTCTCGTTCCCCAAGCTGGACCAGGTCGCGGTGCCGCTGTTCTCGCCGTCGTTCGACCTCGACGATGCCGACCCCCTCACGGGAGTCGGAGCGTCCGTGCAGATCAGCTACCCCATCTCGATCTTCGGCAACGCGTCCGACCCCGAGACCGCCGACCTCGCCGCCCAGAACGTCTACGGCATGTCGTTCGAGAACGCGCGGGTCGCCGACGAAGACGGGGTTCGCTACGAAACCCGCGTGGTGCTTCCCGGCGACTCGGCGTCGGGGCGGTACCCCTCGGGCATCAACCTCCGGCGGAGCGCCGCGGTCTACATCGACCGGCCCTTCGCGCCGTCGACGACCTACTTCTTCACGGGTGAGCTCACCACGAACGAGGCGATCTACGACGTCGCCTTCTCGTTCACGACCGCGGACGGCGACGAGGGGCTCCTCCCGGACGGTGCCTTCTGATGCACGCGGTGACCCGGCCGCCTGCCCCGTTCGAGACGGCCGACGGTGCGCTGCGGGTCCACCTCGTGCCCGATGCGCGCGACAACCTGGTGTGGATCGCACAGTGCGTGGCCACCGGGCGCGCGGTCATCGTCGACGGTCCCACGGCCGGACCGGCGCTCGAGCACGCCGCCGCCCACGGTATCGATGTGGTCGGCGTGTGGAACACCCACACCCACGGCGATCACGTGGGGGTGAACCACGATCTGCAGCGCCGTGGTCGGCTGGACGGGCTCGAGGTGGTGGGGCCGGCGAAGCGGGCGAGCGAGATCCCGGGGCTCACCACGCCGGTCGGCGAGGGCGACGTGGTGCGTATCGGCGAGGTCGAGGGTCGGGTGATGCTCACCGAAGGCCACCTCGACGGTCACGTCTCCTACGTGGTCGGTGATGTCCTCTTCTGCGGCGACACCCTGTTCGCGGGCGGCTGTGGGTACCTGTTCGACGGGCCTCCGAGCAAGATGTTCGACTCGCTGACGAGGCTGGCTGCCCTGCCCGGCGAGACCCGGGTCTGCTGCGCGCACGAGTACACGCAGGACAACCTGCGGTTCGCCTGGTCGGTCGAGCCCGACAACGAGGCTCTCGCCGAACGCATCCGACGCGTGTGGACGATCCGGGGCGAGGGCGGAAGTGCGGTTCCCTCGACCATCGAGGAGGAACGAGCCACCAACCCGTTCCTCCGGCCCGGCTCCCCGAGCCTGCTCGCCGCGTTGGCGGCCGCGGACGCCGAAGCCGACCTCACGACCCCCGAGCGCGTGTTCGCCGCGACACGCCGCCTCAAGGACACCAAGGCCTACCGCAGCCGGGGTGACGAGACGCTGCCGCTGTGACGCGCATCAGTCTTCGAGGATGTCCTCGGGTGCGCTGAACCGCAAGGCGATCTGGTGCACGAGCGTCCGCCAGGCGAAGTCCTGGCCAGCGATGGGCATCAGCAGCGCGTAGTCGAGCCCGCCGCCCCGCTTGGTGACCAGCCCGAAGCCAGCGGTCAGTCTCGTCCGGGAGATGGGGCCGTCGCGAAACACGCCGAGACGCACCCGCGAGGTCTCGGAGGGGGCGAGCTCGGCCCCTACGGCCACGGTGACCGGCGAGTCGGCGATCGGATCGCGGCTCGCCCACACGTTCGCCTCCAGCGCCAACCGGTCCGCCGCGTCGATCCGGCCGCCGAACACGAAGGAGAGCGCTCGGTCCTGGGGGGAGTCGATCGGCACGAAGTTGCGCACCCCGACCCCGAGCGTGACCCAGTCGACGGGGCGCAGGCCGACCCCCACGTGGAGGTCGGCGGTGGACCCGCGGCCGTCTCGGTCGTGGTTGAACCGCGAGAACAGCAGCCCTGCCCCCACCGAGAGCCGGCGGTTCAGCACGGGGACGCCGAACGCCAAGGTGAAGTCGTCCTCCCGGCGGCGGTTCTCCAGCTCTTCGCCAGGGAGGCTCCAGCCAGGGAGCTGGCTCTGCCGCAGCTCCGGGTCGAACCGGTCGCCGGCGTAGGCGAGTCCGGCGCCGAAGCGCTTGGACGTGCGCGCATCGAGCGCAGTGGCTGCCCACTGGAGATCCCCTTCGGGACCGAAGCGCACGTGGGCGTGGAAGTCGTAGCGCTCCACGAGCCCGATGAGGCCGGGATTGAGCGTGATGGCGGCGTTGTCGTGGGGCGAGGCGACGCCGGTGCCGCCCATGGCGGCCGAGTTGGCCCCCTGGACCACGTCGGCCGCGAGTGCCGTCGCGCCCACGAAGAGGAGATTCACCATCCGAACGGGCTCCTGGTGGTGTCCCCACGGGTACCTCGGTCCCCGGGGCAGGTCCAACGGACCTGGTCATTCGTGACCGGGCGTCGGCGGACAGATGCGGGCCCCCCTGGGCGTTACCCGGAGACGTGGAGTCTGCCCTGTCCGCATCGCCCTCCTCGCCCCACAGCCTGTTCCCGGACCGGTCGACGGGTGCCTACGTCGACGTGGTGTTGCCCCGACCGCTCACGGGGGCGCTCACCTATGCGGTGCCCGCGCCCCTTCACCCCGTGCAGCTCGGCCACGTGGTGCTCGTCCCGCTGGGCCGCCAGCTCGAGACCGCCTACGTCGTGGGAGAGAACCCGGAGCCGGCGTTCGATCTGGACAAGATCAAGCCCATTCAGCGTCTCCTCGACCCGGTCCCCGCCTTCGACGAGCGGCAGCTCGAGTTCCTGTCGTGGGCGGCCGACTACTACCTCGCGCCCCTCGGCATGGTCATCCACACCGCGCTGCCCTCGGGCATCCGAGCCAAGACGCTCCGGACTGTCGTGCCCGCCGACGAAGGGGCGCTGGCCTTGACTCGGGCCGAGTCGTCGGACCCCTCCGAGCTGCAGGTCCTGCGCGAGGTGATCGCCCGGCCGGGCCTCACCCGTCGCGGCATCCAGCGACGACTTCGCGACGAGCTCGATCCCGACGAGGTGCGAAAGGTGATCGACCGACTGGTCCGCCGGCGCTGGATTGCCTGGGAGGAGCGCGAGGTGGGCGAGACCCGGGGCGAGGTCCGCACCGTGGCGCTCGTACACGGAGCGAGCCCGGACGGGGGGCTCGGCACGCGCATGGCCGCCTTGATCGACGCGCTGCGGGCGGCCGGGGGTCCCGTGGATCTCGACGTGCTCCTCGCGGATCAGGGCAGCTCGGCGCGCGACTCCCTCAAGCGGCTCGAGGAGCGTGGTCTCGTCGAGCTCGGGACCCGGGAGCGTCGCGACGTGCTGCTCGACGCCCCCGCGCTCGGCTCGCCGGTCCCGCCGCCGCTCAACCAGGACCAGAAGGCCGCCCTCGACGCGATCCTGGCTCCCGGGGTCCAGACGGTGCTCTTGTTCGGAGTCACGGGGTCGGGCAAGACCGAGGTGTTCCTCGGCGCGGCCCAGCAGGTGCTGGCGGCGGGCCGACAGGTGCTGGTCCTGGTGCCCGAGATCGGGCTGACCCCCCAGCTGGTGGGGCGGTTCCGGGCTCGCTTCGGCGACCGGATCGCGGTGCTCCACTCCGGTCTCACCGGGCTCGAGCGCCTTGCCCAGTGGCGGCGCATCCGGGCTGGCGAGGTCGACGTCACGATCGGGGCGCGATCCGCGCTCTTCGCGCCGTTCCGGGAGCTCGGACTCGTGGTCGTCGACGAAGAGCACGACGACTCGTACAAGCAGGACGAGGGCGTGTCCTACAACGCGCGGGATCTGGCGGTGGTGCTCGGCCTGCGCGAGGGCTGCCCCGTGGTCCTGGCGTCGGCCACCCCGTCGCTCGAGAGCTGGCAGAACGCCCAGCGAGGCCGCTACGGGCTCGTTCGCCTCCCCGAGCGTGCCACCCCGCGGCCCGTGCCGAGGGTGCAGGTCGTCGACCTCTCGGGGCTCGACGGATCTCCCCTGCTCGCGCCCGTCGTGGAGGAGGCGCTCGACGACACGTTCGCCCGGGGCGCCCAGGCGATCGTGCTCTACAACCGCCGGGGCTATGCGACGCTGGTGAGCTGCGAGGCGTGCGGGGCCGGCTACGAGTGCCCGAACTGCGGCATCTCCATGACGCTCCACAAGCGCGAGCGCCGCATGGTCTGCCACTACTGCGCGCTCAAGCTCGACTACAGCAGCGTGTGTCCCGTCTGCAAGGCGCCGGAGCTCCGCGAGTCCGGTAAAGGCACCGAGCGGGTCGAGGAGACGCTCCAGAGGCGATTCCCGAACGTGGCGATGGGTCGGCTCGACGCCGACACCACTCGGGAGCGCGGGGCGCTGCACCGAATCCTCGCGGAGTTTCGCGCTGGAGAGACCCAGTTGCTGGTGGGTACGCAGATCGTGGCCAAGGGGCACGACTTCCCCGGCGTCCAGACGGCGGTGGTGATCAGCGCCGATCAAGCCCTGCGGCTCCCCGACTTCCGTTCCGCGGAGCGGACGGCGGCGTTGCTCGTGCAGCTCGCGGGTCGGGCGGGGCGAGGCTCGGTCGCCGGCCAGGTGTTCGTGCAGACCCGCGACCCGTCTCACTACGTGCTGCAGCACCTCGACGACGTCGAGGGCTTCTACGGCGTCGAGCTCAAGCACCGATCGCTGCTTCGCTATCCGCCGTTCTCGCGGCTCTGCCTCGTCAAGCTCGACGGGGTCGACCGAGGCCTCGTGTGGCGCACCATTCGTGACCTCGCGAGCGATCTTCGGGACGCGGCGCGCTCCCGACCGGGGCTGAAGGTGCTGGGGCCTGCTCCGGCCGCCCTGCCTCGGATCGTGGGACGCTGGCGGTTCCAGCTCATCGTGCGGGGCGAGCACGTCGGCGCCTGGGTGGAATTCCTGCGCTCGCTGCGCCCGCGGCTCGAGGCGCGCCCCCCCAAGGGGGTGCGCATCCACATCGACGTCGATCCGCGAAGCTTGCTGTGATCAGGTCGGGGTGAGCACGCCGCCCGGGTACACGATCGTGTCGACGTGGTCGCCTTCGGGCACCGTGCAGCCGTCCCACACCACGCACCGGGTCAGCGATGCGCCGCTGGGAATGCGGGCCCCGGCGCCGATCACGCTCTCCTCGATGCGCGCTCGGCCCGCGAACTCGACGCCGTCGCCGATCCAGGCGGGACCTTCGACCTCGACGCCCTCGGGAGGAGTCGGCGCAGCGCCCGCGGTCTCCCCGGAGGCCCTTCGGGCCCAGGCCGCCCTCGGCATCGGGTCGAGGGCGAGCCCGACGCGGCCGCAGAGCACGTCGAGGTTCGCCTCGAGGTAGGCCTTCGGGTTGCCCGCATCGAGCCAGGGACCCGGGTTGCGGATGCCCGTGACCTTTCGCTCCGGAACCAACTTCACGTAGGCCGTGCGGATGATGCAGGCGAACTCGTCGGGAGGAACGAGCTCGAGGGCTCGACGGTCCATGGCGTGGATGCCCGTGAAGTGGGTGTCCTCGTTGCGCTCCCCCTCGGGCTCGACGCTCGCGAGCGAGGTGATGCGCCACACCGTGCCGGCGCTGTCGGCGGCGACGATGCCGTACTTCTGGTCGTCGTCGGGGTAGGGTCGCAGCGACATCGCGGCCCCGCCCGGGCGAACGGCGCCGATCAGGGCGGTCAGGTCGGTGTCGTGGAGCACGTCGCCGTTGAGCACGGCGAAGACCGGATCCAGCTCGTTCGCGACCTTGCGGAGGCCGCCGCCCGTGCCGAGGACGTCGGGCTTCTCGGTCGAGACCGTGACGTTGACGTCCTCGTGAAGCCCCGCCCACGCCTCGATCTGCTCGGCCAGCCAGTGGGCGTTCACCACCACGTGCTGGAGGCCGTGTCGCGCGCAGAGGCGAAGCGAGTAGGCGAGCAGCGGAACGCCGCACACGGGCACCAGCGGCTTGGGGCGGTGGTCCGTGAGCGGCCGGAGGCGGGTGCCGAGTCCGGCAGCGAGAACAAAGGCTTGAAACACGGGAACTCCACATTTCCGTCGTGCGACGAGCGGGAACGTCGGGACACGCGGGTACGTATCTGGTCCTCGGACCTGGACCCCCCACGGTTCAGGGGCGACCGACGCGGGATGCGGTCTGGGAGTGGTCGCCGTCCTCGTCGACTCCGCTCCTGCGGACGGCGGGCTCCCGGCGAGGTTGACCCAAGGTCGCGTTCCGCGAGAGAATCGATGGCGACAGGCCTCCGGAGGGTTAGCCGCCTCGTCCTACCTGGAGCGGTCCCGTGTCGATCCTGCTCGCACTCGCCGTCGTTGCTCGCGCCGATCCCCCCGTGGACGACACCCCACCCACGGATCCGCCCGAGGTCCTCTCCAAGCGGGAGGCCCGGGAGCTCGCCCGGCGACTTGCAGAGCTGACTCCCGAGGCTCCGGGTGACGGTCGGTCCAGGGGCAGCCGCCGCGCCAAGCGCCAGGCGATCGAGCCCGCTTCCGTGCAACCCGCACGGCTGTCTCGGGTTTCGGTGTGCCAGGAGCTCGTACCCAAGGCACCGTCGCTCTCCGAGGAGACCCTCGACGCGCTCAAGGCGACTTGCCCGAGCTGGTTCCCCGTGCCTGCCCCGCCGACTTTTTGTCGCATCGACCCCTGCGTGACCGACCTGAAGGTCGAGGAGGGGCCCGACCTGACTGCGACGGCGCCTCGCTGACCCAGACCGCGCGAGTGTCGTTGCAGGGGCGAGGATCTCGACCCCGGGTATGTTAGCGTCAGTCGCCCACCGGGAGGACCACCATGGTCGCGCGCACTCTCCTCGTCCTTGGCCTCTCGAGCCTCGTTGGCTGTGAGAAGCCCCCCATCTACTCGAACATCAACAAGGTGATCGTCCATCACCAGACGGTGGCGAGCGGTACCCAGAAGACGGAGCTCGTCGGACAGCAGCTGCAGCGCGCCATCCGGTGCCTCTACACCACCGAAGAGGTCACCGAAGAGGAGGCCCTCCAGCAGGACTTCATCCAGGCCATCGTGGTGATCCAGGTGGTGGACCGCATCGGCGACCGGATGTTCGAGCTCTTCACGAACGAGAACTTCAAGGGCAACAAGGGCAAGTACTACCGGAACCGCTGCATCCACGCCATCGTGCGGCGCTGAGCGGTTCTCGCCGTGGTCAGCGGCCGGCGGGGGCCTCCAGGGTAGCCGCCGGCTCTTCGCTGCTCTCTGCGCCCACCGTCGCCCAGGTGACGACGAGGAGGCCACAGCAGAGGGCCACGAAGACCATGAAGAGCACGCTCGGTCGGGGGCTCTCTTCCTGCTTGACGGTCAGTGAACGGGCCATGGGGTCTCCCGGGATGGGCCACGACCGCGGTCGCGACTGCGGGGATGTAGGACGCCGGTCCCCGGGGTGCCACCCACCGCGTCTGGAACCCCGTCCATTCCGAGACTCTCTCGGATCGTCCGGCCGCGATCGGCGTCCCCGTCGGGTCACGAGCAGAGATACGAGAGCCCGCCTGGGGGTAGCGGTGAGCGAGCTTCGCGAGGTCTCGGAACGCCCGGACGTCACGGCGGTCCAGTAGTGCGGGCGGTGGTCCAGCGGGTCGGCGAGGCGTCGGTGACCGTCGACGGCAAGGTGGTGGGCGCAATCGAGCAGGGTGTGCTCGTCCTCCTCGGGGTGGCGAGGGGAGATGGTCCCGACCAGGGCGCCTGGCTCGCCCAGAAGGTAGCCCAGCTCCGTATCTTCGAGGATGACGACGGCAAGATGAACCGCTCGCTTCTCGACATCGATGGCGGGGCCCTCGTGGTGAGTCAGTTCACGCTGTACGGCGACGTCCGGAAGGGACGCCGCCCGAGCTTCGTGGGAGCGGCCGCGCCCGAGACGGCCGAGCCCCTCTACGAGGCCTTCTGCGACGCCCTGGCGGCCGCCGGAGTGGCCAGGGTGGAGCGGGGGACCTTCGGTGCGCACATGGACGTGCGCTTGCTCAACGACGGACCCGTGACCCTGGTGATCGACCATGACTGAGCTCGACGTCGCCCTCGAGGCAGCCCACGCCGCGGCGGCGGCCATCGCTGCCTCCGGGCCCCTCTCGGTGAAGCACAAGGGGACCTTCGATCTGGTGACCCAGGCCGATGTCGCGGCCGAGCGGGCCATCCGCGAGGTTCTCGAGCGTCACACCCCCGACGTGGCGATCCTCGGTGAGGAGGGCGGGGGCACCGAGGCCTCCACCCGCTGGGTGGTCGACCCCATCGACGGCACGACCAACTTCGTCCACGGCGTGCCGCACTTCGGCATCTCCGTCGCCCTCGAGGTCGACGGCGAGCCCGTGGTCGGCGTCATCCACAACCCGGGACGCGGGGAGACGTGGCGCACCGCGAAGGGTCAGGGCGCCTGGCTCGGCGACCAGCGACTCGTCGTGAGCGAGACCCGGGAGCTCTCGGCGGCCCTGTGCGCGACGGGGTTCACGGTGCACCGCGATCGCATCGCGCTTCCGCTCGCGATGACCGAAGCGGTCCTGCACCACTGCCACGGGATTCGTCGCTTCGGGGCCGCCTCCATGGACCTCGCCTACGTCGCGGCGGGCCACTTCGACGCGTACTTCGAGCTCTACCTGTCGCGGTGGGATGCCGCGGCGGGGATCCTCCTCGTCCGCGAGGCGGGGGGACGCGTCGAGGCCCTACCCGGCCGGGCTCTCGGCGACCATCCCGCCCCGCTGGCGACCAACGGCTGGTTGCACGACGCGTTGTTCTCGCTAATCGAGGCGACCCTGCGCGAGCACGACGCAGGACCACGAGGAGGGCAACCGTCATGAAACCCTGGTTCTGGATGCTCTGGCTGCTCGCCGCAGTGGGCTGCGCGAAGTCGGGGCGGTCCGTGGCCGAGTACGACATCACGCGCGGCGCGCTCAGCGACGCGACCGGCTACGAGACGCTGCAGGCCGAGGCCGAGGCCGAGTATGCCCCTTCTCGGAAGGCGCGCGCCGGGCGCACCGCCGCCCCGCCTGCGCCTCCGCCCTCGACCACGGTCTCACCGGTCGAACCGCCACGGCCTGACCGCATGGTCCACTACGACGGATTCGCGCGCATGCGGGCCACGCGGCCGAGCGAGACCGTCGATGCCGTCGCGAAGCTCGCCACCGACGTGGGAGGGCGGGTGGATCGCCTCACCGACACCCAGGCCACCGTGCGGGTGCCCGTGGCGTCGTTCGACGAGGTGTGGGCCGCGGTGCTCGACCTGGGGGACGTGCTCTCCAAGCAGGTGCGCGCCGACGACATCACCGACCAGTTTCGCGACATCGACCTCCGCGTGAAGACCCTCCGCACCATGCAGCAGCGCTTGATCCGGCTGCTGTCCCGGGCCCGCACCGAGGAGGAGAAGCTCGCCCTGCTCGAGCAGATCACCAGGGTCACCGAGGAGCTCGACCGCACGGAGTCGCAGCTCCGGGCGCTCCGCGATCTCGCCTCGATGTCGCGGATCAGCGTGGCGGTGGAACCCCGCGAGCTCGGCCGTCAGCAGGCCGAAGGGCTGGTCCTCTCCGGCTTCGAGTGGCTCCGCTCGCTGTCGCCGTTCAATCGGTCCGTGTGGGGCGACGACAAGCGCATCGAGCTGCCCACCCCCGACGAGATGGTGTCGCTCACGAAGAACGGGCCCTGGATCGCCGAGAGCCCGGACCGGACCGTGATCTGGACCATGCGGGTGGAAAACGATCCCCGTGGCGACGCGGACTTCTGGCGGAAGTCGCTCCACGAGGTGCTGGCGAGCGACTTCGAGAATGTGGCCACCCGTGACGTGGGCAACTGGGCGTGCTCGACGTTCGACGAGCCCGGCGCCGACGAGCCCTACCGCTGGCAGGTGTGCCTCACCGAGAGGGGCCGTCACGTCGAGGTGGTTCAGACCTACTTCCCCGGCCCGGCGCAGGTGGAACGCTTCGCCGAGCGCGTCGATGCCGCGCTCACGGGTGGAGGTGAGGCATGATCGCGCTGATCGGACTCGTGTTCGGGGCGACCGCCGCCGAGCCCCAGCCGACGCGGGTCACCGCCGTCGTGACCGTCGCGGTCGCCCAGCGAGACGCGGCGGCCGACGCCCTCGTCGAGGGCGCCGAGGAGCTCGGCGGCTGGTTCCAGTCCCGCACCGACGACGGTGTGGAGCTGCGCGTTCCGACCGACAACGTGGATGCGATCCTCGACCGCGCAGCGGCGCAGGGCAAGGTTCTCGCCCGTTCGGTGGAGCGCAGCGACGTGGGGCAGGAGATCGCCGATCTTGCCGGCCGGCTCGAGGCCCGCAAGGAGGTCCTCGACGAGTACTTCCGTCTGCTCCGCTCGGCGGGCTCGAAGGCCATCGTGACCGTCGAGCGGCAGATCGTGAGGGCGATCGACGAGATCGAGCGCCTCGAGGGTCGGCTCAGGCTGCTCAACGACCAGGCGGCCTACGGCCGGGTCTCGGTCGACTTCCGCTTCCGGGATCGCGGCGCCCCCGCGAGGGACGGCGAGTCGTCGTGGGCGTGGATCAACACGCTCAACGTCCAGGACGTCATCGCCGGACACCAGCTCGACCGGCCTGACTGGCGCTCGCGCGGCGCCTCGCTCGACGACCCGCCCGAGGGCTTCTCGGCCTGGAAGAAGGCGAGGCGATACCGGGCCGCCTCGCCCGACCGGGTGCTGTTCCGCGTGCGAACCGTGAAGCAGAAGCCCAAGGCTGAGCTCGACTTCTGGCGTGAGGCCGTCGCCAATCGCATGACCGATGCCGGGTACCGCGTCGTCGACCAGTCGTCGATCGAGGCCGGCGGGACCGAGGGGGCGATGCTCGAGCTCGCCGCCCCGCTCGGCAACCAGGACTGGAGCTACCTGCTCGCGATGTTCCCGCGCGGGCGCAAGATGGTGCTCGTCGAGGCCGCGGGAGAGGTCTCGGACTTCGCCGCACGGCGCGAAGCCATCGTCGAGGCCATCGGTCGGGTCGAGCCCTGAGCGCAGACGACCGACTCGTGGTCACCACCACGATCCGACACCTCGTGGGGTTCCTGCTCGGGTCGCTCGCGGTGGTGGGTCTGGTGTCGGTGGTCCTCGTGGGCGTCGTCGCGGTCCGGGTCCCCACGGGGAGTCCGGAGTTCGACCGGGCGATGGCCGCCGCGGTCGAGGATCCGACCTACGTCGGGCCCGTCAGTCTGCTCCAGGGATTCGGGCTGACCGCGCTCGCGCTCGGCCTCGGCTGGGCGCTCTCCCGTTCCGAGGGGGAGCGACTGGGCGACGTGCTCGGGCTCCGGGCGCCCTCGCCGGTGCTGTCGGTCACCGCCGCGGTGGGCGGGCTGCTCGTCTGGATCTGGCCCAGCTGGCTCGCGACGCAGCTCGTCGAGTGGTCGGGGGTCGAGTCCTCGGTCCAGTCGATCGGTGAGCTCCTCGTGGGCCCGTGGTCCGAGACCTGGGCGATGGTGCTCGCGGTGACGGTCGCGGCGCCGCTGTCCGAGGAGCTGCTGTTTCGCGGCTACCTCTGGCGGCTCGTGGAGAGAGCCTCCGGCTCGCGGGAGGCGGCCCTCGGGCTGTCCACCGTGCTCTTCGCGCTCTACCACGTCGACCCGGTGCACGTCGTCGCCCTGTTGCCCACCGCGGCGTTCCTCGGGTGGCTCCGTTACGCGTCGCGTTCCCTGTGGCCCGCGATCCTCGCCCACTTCGTGAACAACGCTGCCGCCGTGGTGGTGGTCCAGGTGCTGCCCGGCGACGTCGACGAACCCGGCCTCGCGCTTCTCGGAGGGGCAGCCTTCCTCGCGGTGGTGGGCGTCGGCGCGTGGCTTAGTCGCGAGCGATCTTCCGGAGGGCCCGCATCACCGACTCGTCGGTGATCGCCGGGTCGATCGTGGCCCACCGCACCCACCGGGCGGCCTTGGCGTCCGAGCCGGCACGGAGCGCTCGAGTCCCCGCCACGAACCGCAGGCGCAGATCGTAGTGGCGGTGCGGGGGCTGACCCTTCAGCGCAGGAATCTCGTGGACATCGACGTCGAAGAGTCCACTGCCCCACCGTCGCAGGTCGTGAAGCCCGGTCTCTTCGCCCACCTCGCGGCGCGCCGCCGCCTCGACCGAGACGTCGCCGGGCTCGAGGTGTCCGCCGGGCTGTAGCCAACGGTGGAGCTTGCCGTGCTCGATGAGCAGCACGTCATCACCATCCGGAGACAGCACGAACGCCGAGGCGGTGAAGTGCCCCGGCACGTAGTGCGCTCGTGAGGTGGGGTCGCTCGCGATGTCCGCGCGGGCGAGCGCCCGCATCTCTTCGACGAACCCGGCCTCCCGCTCGTCGGCCGGATCGTGCCGCGCGAGCAGGGCCCGGATGTCGTCGATCACGCGGTCTTCTTCGCCGACGTGTACATGTCCTCGATGAGGTCCGCGAATCGGTCCTCGACGACCTTGCGCTTCACCTTGAGGCTCGCGGTGAGGATGCCGTTCTCGACGGTCATGGGCTCGGTGAGCAGGCGGAAGTACTTGATGCTCTCGAAGCTCGCGAGGCCATCGTTGACCTTGTCGACGTGTGCCTGGACGGCGGCCTTGACCTTGTCGTCCTGCGGCTGCGGGGTAGCGTCGTTCAGGGGGGCCCACACCTCGAGCTCCTCGGGGTCCAGGCTGATCAGCGCCACGCAGAAGTTCCGCCGGTCGCCGATGACCACGGCCTCCTGGACGATCTGGAAGTCCTTGAGGAGCCCCTCGATCTTTGCCGGCGCGACGTACTTGCCGCCGCTCGTCTTGATGAGCTCCTTCTTGCGACCGGTGATCTTGACGAAGCCCTCGGCATCCTTCGAGCCAAGGTCTCCGGTGTGGAACCAGCCCTCGTCGTCGAAGGCGTCCGACGTGGCCTCGGGCCGATTGAGGTAGCCCTGGGTGATGTTCGAGCCCTTGGCGAGGATCTCGCCGTCCTCGGCGATCACGATGTCGACACCGGGGAGCGCCTTGCCGACCGTGCCTAGCTTGAAGTCGTCGGGGCGGTTGACCGAGAGCGCGGGGCAGGTCTCGGTGAGCCCGTATCCCTCGATGAGATCGAGGTTCATGGCCAGGAAGAACTCGTGGACATCGGGGGAGAGCGGCGCCGAGCCCGACAGCAGGAGCTCGCAGTTGGTGAAGCCGAGGCGATCCCGAAGCCTCGACAGCACCAGCCGATCGGCGATGGCGAGCTGCAGGCCGGTGAAGAAGGGGATGGACTTGCCCTTGGCCCGGTAGGGAACCGTGGCCTTGCCCACGCCGATCGCCCAGTCGAACAGACGCCGACGCAGCGGAGAGGCGCCGGCGACCGCGCCCTCGATGCGCGACTTCATCTTCTCGTAGACGCGGGGCGCGGAGGGGAAGAACCCGGGCTTCGAGGCCACGAGGTCGTCGACCAGGGTCGGCACCGAGGAGATGACGAGCGGGAACCCGAAGTACGGCCCGGCGGTCTCGATGAGTCGGCCGAAGCTGTGCGCGAGGGGGAGGAACAGGAACAACCCCGCGTCCTTCAGCGACTCGGGAAAGAGGTTGATCTCGTCCGTCTTCTCGAGGGTCGACAGCATGTTGTCGTTGGTCTGGATCACCGCCTTCTGGGGCCCGGTGGTGCCCGACGTGTAGGTGTAGGTCGCCACGTCCTGGCGCGTCATGCCCGCGCGGCGCCGCTCGATCTCGGACTTCAGCGACGCGAGCTTCTCGCTGCCGCGCCGCTCGAGATCCTCGAGGCTCTCCCAGTCGCCGGCGGGGATCACGCCGGTGGGATCGATGACGACGATGTGCTTGACCTTGACGAGCTCGGGGCCGTACTGCTTGTCGAAGAACTCGAAGCCGTTCCGCATCTCGCGGACCTTCTCGAGCTGCTCCCCGTTCTCGGCAATGGCGATCACCGCCTTGGTGTCGGTGTGCATGTACCCGACCTCCTTGGGGAGGAGCGTCGCGTACACGGGCACGGTGCGAAGGCCGACGGACAAGGCCGCGAAGTCGCACAGTACCCAGTCCATGCTGGTGTTGCCGATGATGGTGATGTGGGCATCGTCGGCCAAGGGTTCGTCCAGAGCGCTCAGCAGCCCGGCTGCGATGTTCTCGAGTCGGGGCGTGACGTCCTTCCAGGTGACCGAGCGGTAGCCCGAGGATTCCTTCACCTTGAAGGCAACGGCATCGGGGCTCTGCACCGTGCGATCGATCACCATTTGGCCGAGGGAGGTTGCCGCCATCGTGTGTCGTCTCCGCTTCCACTGTGTGGTGGCGCCCCGTGACTGAACTGTCGGTCGGGTCGGTTTTTCGAGATACCACGCAACGCGCGTGTAATGCACACGGTGCGGCGTCAAAGCTAGGGCAAGATCTTCGAGACGGCGCGATCGAGCTTGACCCTAGGCCTGTCCAGCCGCCTGCAGAACCCCGCGCAAGTGTGGCGGACTCATGTCCATCGCGGCGCCGAGCTCGGTCAGGAACTGCTTCTCTTCGTCACTGAAGTATCCGTCCGCCGAAGCGACCGACAAAGCAGCGCGAATGACGATCTCCTTGCCGTAGTCGTTCAGTTGGCCCCGCACCTGCGCGACATAGTCGGTCAAGGGCTCGTCAGAGGCGGAGAGCTCCTCGGCCTCGGCGCGGATGCGCTCGGGATCCAGATTCCGGTCCGTGACCTGGCGGTAGAAGCGAGCGACGGCCTCGATCTCCTGATCGTCGATCACCCCGTCGGCGATCATCATCTGGATCATGACGCGGCGCATCGCGACGTGGAACTCGGCCTCGATGGGCGCGGTGTCCGGCCCGGTCTCGGTGGCCCCGATGGGGAAGGTCCCTCGGCAGTGGCGACACTCGACGTACTCGCCGAGCAGGTCGAGCGGGAGCACAGGCACGCCGTAGAGGGTCACGAAGCGTCGGACGCGGCGATGCACGTAGGCGCGGTCGGCCCGGCAGGTGGGGCAGAAGAACCGGCCCTTGCCGTGGCGAAGGGGAATGCCGCGCGTCTCCACCCTGCTCATGGGCGACTCCGGGGAAGGGGGCCCCAGCTGGCGTCTCGGCGCCTTCGCGACGAGTTTCACGGTGACGTAACAGCGGGGTGACCCCCGCTCACGGAACGGCGATCGGCGCCCCCGTCGCGTGCTGAAGCGCGAGCCAGCTCCGCACCACCTCGTGCCGGGCTCGAGCCTCCTCCGCCTGCCGACGACTCGCGGCGGCCTGAAGCTGCAGCACGTCGATGATCGTGGATCGGCCCACTGCGTACTGGGCCTCCACGAGCCGCAGCGCCTCGCTGGCCTGGGCAAGCGCCGCCTCCCGCACGGGAACCGCCTCGCGGGCGACGCGGTAGCGCGCCTCGGCGTCGACCCACGCGAGCCCGATTTGGCGATCGAGCTCCTCCCGATCCGCGCGCAGAGCGGCGAGCTGCCTGGTCAGCGAGCGATCCTGCGCCTGACGTGCGCCTCTCGCCACCGGGGTCCACGAGGCCACCACGGCGCCCTGGATCCAGGTGTTGGGGTCCAGGACCTCGTTGTTCGTCCCGCTGAAGCGTCCCTCGAGGGTCACGCTGGGGAGGGCGTCTCCCCGCAGGGCGGTCCGTTGGCGTCGCACGGCCCGTAGTCCTGCGTCGAGGGCCTGCTGCTCGGGTCGGGTGGCCCTGTCGGAGAGGGCCTCCGGGAGGACGAAGGCCTCTTTCGTGCAGCTCACCGCTTCGTCCGCTCCGATCGCCGCGGCGAGGGCCACCTCGGCGACCCCACGCTGTTCGTCGAGAGCGAAGCGCTGCTGCACTGCGTCGAGCCGGGCCACCTCGACCTGGAGCGCGTCCGCGCGGAGCACCCGGCCCTCGGCGAGCAGAGCCTCCACGCGGGCCGCCTGTCGCGCCAGTGACGCGATCTGGTCGTCGAGGGCGACGAGCCCTGCTGCGAGATCCCACTGATCGAGGCAGGCCCGGGCCGCGGCGAGCCGGGCGTCGCGCTCGGCAGCCAGGTACCGAGCGGCCTGCTGGTCGCTCGAGGCTCTGGCCGCCTGCCAGCGGGCCCAGTCCCCCGGAACGAGGACCGGCACCTGGAGGATGGCCGCCCCCTCGATGGTGTCCTGGGGCGTCTGGAGGATGTCGATGGGGATGTCCGGAGGGGCCAGTACCAGGTCCGTCTCGCGGCGGGTCGCGGTCACCTGACCGCTCACCGCGGGCAAGAACGCCTGCCCGAAGGCGGCCTGGGTCTCGGCCCGGGCGGCCGCCGCCCGGCGCTCGGCCGCGGCGACCGAGGGACGGGCCGACGCGGCGCGGTCCATCGCGGTGGCGAGGTCCACGTCGACGGCGCCTGCCGGACTCGGGAGCAGCAACTGCGCGATCCCCGCCGCGAGGGCCGGGCGGACACCCGGAGACAACCTGGGCCCCGCGCCCGACTCTCGGCGGAAGACGAGCACGTACAGAGCCGGCACCACGAGGAGGGTGAGCCCCGTGGAGGCCACCAGACCGCTGATCAGCGCGCTCGCGAGCGGCGGCCACAGCGTGCTCGACGAGAACAGGAGCGGCAGCATGCCCACGATGGTCGTCAGGGTGGTGAGCAGGATCGGCCGGGTGCGCTTGGTGACGGCATCGGAGACGGCCTCGACCAGCGGCGCGCCCTCGCGACGTCGCTGATCGATCCAGTCCACCAAGATGATCGCGTTGTTCACCACGATGCCGATCAGCGCGAACACGCCGAGGAGCGACGTGAACCCGAAGGGCTGTCCGGTGAGCACCAGCCCCGGGATCACGCCCGTGGCGGCGAGCGGCACGGTGGTGAGCACGATGGTGACTCGGCGGAACGAGCCGAACTGGGCGAGCAGGAACAGGAGCAACAGGAGCCCTCCCATCGGAGCCGCGACCAGGATCGCCGTGTTCGCGGTCTCGGAGCCTTCTGCCTCTCCGCCGATCTCGAGCCCGAGCCCGGCGCGCTCCACGATGGCCTCGATTTCGGGCCGGACCTCGGCGGCGACCTGGTTGAACGCGAAGCCGGGTCGCAGCTGTGCGGCCACGGTGGCGATGCGCCGTCGGTCGCGACGGTGCAGCACGGTGGGACGGAACTCGACGGAGGCTCGGGCGTAGTTCGCGAGGGGGGCGGGGCCGCGAGGGGACCACACGTCGATGGTGGGCAGGTCCGTGAGCGGGAACCGCTCGCCCGCCTCGGAGCGGACCACGATCGGGGTGGGCTCCTCGTCTGACCACAGCGAGCCGGCTCTCAACCCCCGCGTCTGGGCGAGGACCGCCTGTGCGACGGTGGCGGGGGCGATGCCCGCGAGCGCGGTGGTCTCGTCGACCACCGTCATGGCGAGGGTCGGCGTTCCAGGTCCGAGATCGTGCCGGACGTCGGTCGTCGCCGGGTGGCTCCGCAGCACCTGGTGAATCGCGTTGGCGGCATTCCACAGCTCGGAGACGTCGTCGCCGACGAGGCGGTAGGCGAGGGGCGCGACGAGCGGGGGCCCTTGCTCGAGCTTGCGGGCCACGAAGGCGGTGCCCGGGAGGTGCTCGCGCGCCTCCGCGCGGGCCCAGGCGATCAGGGGCTCGACGTCGCCCGTCGAGCGAGTGGTCACCAGCAGCTGGGCGATGTGGGGGGCCTGGGGTCGCCGACCGAGGTTGTAGTAGAAGGGCGGCGTGCTCCGGCCGACGAAGCTCGCCACCTGGGTGACCTCCGGGCGGGTGAGCAGGGCCCGCTCGAGCACGGCCGCGGCCTCGCTCGTCGTCTCGAGGTGAGCACCTTCGGCGAGCTCCAGGGTGAACACCGCCTGATTGCGATCCCCGGCGGGAAAGAACTGCTGTCGCACGAGCGGCAGGAGCAGCAGGACTCCGAGCACCAGCAGCGAAGCAGCACCGACGGTGCTCCAGGGGTTCTCGGTGGGGAAGCGGGCCATCGTCTTCAGCCACACCCGGTCGGCGAGCGATCCCCGAGGGCTCGGTCGGAAGGCGAGCGCGGCGAGCGAGGGGGTCACCGTGATCGCGAAGACGAAACTCACGACCAGGGTGAGCATCACGAGCTGCGGGATCGCACGGGTGAAGTCTCCCGAGGGTCCCTCGGACAGCAGCAGGGGCACGAAGCTCGCGAGCGTCGTGCCCGTCGCGGTGAACAGCGGCCAGGCGAGCTCGCTGATGGTGCCGGTCGCTGCGTCCTCTCCGGAGTCCCCCTCGTCGATTCTGGCCTGAACGCGCTCCGCGACCACGATCGCGTTGTCGACGAGCAGGCCGAGCGACAGCACCAGGGCGGCGATCGAAATCTGCTGCAGCACTCCGCCGGACAGCGCGTAGATCCCGACCGAGGCCAGGGTCACCAGCGGTACGACGCTCGCGACGACCCCCCCGAGTCGCAGCCCCATGGTCACGATCAGCACCAGGCCGACGATGAACGCACCCTGAAGCAGGGAGCCACCCAGATCGGCGAGGCGTCGGTCGACCCGCGCCGGCTGGTTGGTGACGATGGACAGCTCGAGCGGGGCGAGCTCCGTGGTGAGCGGCTCGAGCGCCGCCTGCACGGCGTCTCCGTACGCGACGACGTCGATCCCGGATCGCGGATTCACGCCCACGGCGAGTGCGGTGCGTCCGTCGAGCCTCATCAGCGCCTGGGTCGGCTGCTCGGGGTCGCGCCGAATCCGTGCGATCTGCGACAGCGGCACCGACGAGCCCGAGCCGATCGCGATCGGCATGTCCGCGAGCGCCTCCTGGTCGACGAAGTCGCTTCGTGGGTCGACCACGACCGAGCGACCGCCGTCAGCGACGCGTCCTCCAGGCACGATCGAGGTGCGGAGCTCGATCTGCCGGGCGAGCGTCTGCTGGGACAGGCCGAAGCGGCGGACCGCTGCGTCGTCCACGCGAACCGTGATCTGCTCTCCGGGATCGGGGGTGATCGTCACCTCCCGGGTGTCGGGGATGGCGCGGAGGGCGTCCTCGACGCGCTCGGCCGCCTTCAGCAGCTCCAGGCGATCGTCGCTGCCGGTGAGCGCGACGATCACGGCTTGCAGGCGGGTGAGCTCGATGTCGATGGTGATGGGAAGAGCGGCCGCAGGGAGCTCGGCCTGGACCTCGGCGAGCTCCTCCTTGACGTCGTCCCAGTAGGGATCGGGCTCGGCGATGGTCTCGCGCAGGCGGACGGTGAGGATCGCGACCCCCGAGCGGGCGGTCGCGTCGAGGTGCTCGATGCCTTCGACATCGGCGAGTGCGTCTTCGATCGGTTCGACCACCAGGCGCTCCACCCGTTCGGCGTCCGCGCCGGGCAGCGGCGCGATCACCAGGGCGTTGCGGTTCGGGAACGTGGGGTCCTCCTGGCGGGGCATCACGAACCAGGCCACGAGGCCCGCGAGCGCGAGCGCTCCGGCGAGGAGGTAGATCAGGCGACGCTGGTCGAGGAGGAGTCGCGCGAGGTTCACGGCCGCACCTCCACCGGTTCGCCGACGACGAGGCCGATGTGGCCAGCCACGATGACGCGGTCACCGGGCGCGAGGTCCCCCTCGACCGCCACGGCGGAGCCCCGTGCGGCGCCGACCACGACGGGCACCGCCTCCGTGGTGTCGTCGGCCCCCACCCGCACGACCTCGGTGCGGTCGCCGAAGGGGGAGACGATCGCGGCCAGCGGGACCATCACCTCGGCATCGTCACTCGGGGGCACGGCGACCCGGGCGGTCAGGCCCGGCACGAGACCGGGCTCCGGCGGCAGGGCGACCACGAGCGGGAACCCGCGCGTCCCCGAAGCGGCCGCCCGGGACACCGAGCGCACCACTCCCTGCACCGGATCCCGGCCCGCGAGCGGAAACGACACGAGCAAGGTCTCACCCTGGTGCACGGCGGTCGTGTCGGCCTCGGCGAGCGCGACCTCGACCTCGACCGCGTCGATCGACCGCAGCGCGACCACCGGCTGGCCCGGGCTCACCACCGCGCCCTCGTCGGCAGGGCGCGCGGTGATCGTGCCCGCGAACGGGGCCGCGAGCCAGCTCTCGTCGCGCTGCCACTCGGCTTCGGCGAGCTGGGCCCGGACCGCGTCGACGCTGCGCTTCAGGGCGGTGACGGCCGACGCCCGCTGCTCGAGCTCTTCGTCCGCGGCGGCCTCGATCTCGGCCAACCGCGAGGCCCGGTCACGATCCCGGACCGCCTGGGACAGCCGCTCCTCCAGCTCCTCGAGCCGCCCCCTCGCCGCGTCGACCGCCAGCTGGTAGCGCTCGGCGTCGAGCCGCGCGACCACCTGTCCCGCCTCGACCACGTCCCCCGCCTCGACGAGGAGAGCGTCGAGCCGGCCCGCGACCGCGAACGAGAGCACCGCCTCGTCGGCCGACCGCACGACTCCCGTGTAGGAACGCGCCGCCGCCTCGCCACTCTCCGTGACGCGTGCGGTTCGCACCACGATCGGGCGGGTCGAGGTCACCTCCTCCGGGGCACCCGACCCACAACCCAGCAGACCCGAGAGGGCTGCTCCCCACCACCAGGCCTTGTTCATCTCCGCCTCCCGTGAACGTCCCATCTCGTGACCATCGAGAATCTTGACGTCGTCAACTTGACGGCGTCAGGGTATCCCTGGTCTTGACGACGTCAAGTCCGGAGACGAAGAAAGCCTCATGTCGAAGGAAACCGAACGCTCGGGCTACCACCACGGACGCCTGCGGGAGGCGCTGGTCGAGCAGGCCCGCGCTCTGGTCGAAGAGCGCGGCATCGAGCAGCTCTCGCTACGCGAGGTCGCTCGAAGGGCGGGGGTGAGCCGCGCCGCGCCCTACCACCACTTCGCGAACAAGCAGGCGATGGTCGCGGCAGTGGCCGAGGCAGGCTTTCGCGAGCTCTACGCCTCGATGCGCGCGGGCCCCGAGACCGCATCGGAGTTCGACCGTCTGGAGTGGTGTGGTCGCGCGTACATCGGGTTCGCCATGGCGAACCCGACCGTCTACCGGCTGATGTTCGGGTCCAAGGTCGGCAACCTCCACGAACACCCTGCGCTCGTCGATGCCGCCGACTGCGCATTCGGCGAGCTCGTGACCCGCCTCGTGGCCGCGGTCCCCGGAGAGCCCGATCCGACAGCTCGTGCGATGGCGGTGTGGGGAGCCGTCCACGGCATGGCGTCGCTCCTCATCGACAACCTGGGACCTCACGACGCGACGGCCGAGGGCCACACCCAGCGGTGGATCGACGCGTCCATCGCGCTCGTCGAACACGGGCTGAAGTCGGGGTAGCCCCCCGTCAGTCGCGGGTCCGAGCGTCGGCGTGGCGTTCCCGCGCGAGCTCGACGAGCCGGTCGAGCAGCTTGCCGTAGGGCAGGCCCGACGCCTCCCAGAGCTTCGGGTACATGCTGATCGCGTTGAAGCCCGGAAAGGTGTTCACCTCGTTGAGGTAGAGCTCGCCGGTCTCCTTGTGGAGGAGGAAGTCCACGCGCGCCATGCCCGCGCCGTCGATGGCCTTGAAGGCGCGGATCGCGAGGTCGCGAACCCGCTCGGCGAGTTCGGGGTCGAGGGTCGCTGGGATGGCGTACTGGGTGGTGCCGCCCAGGTACTTGTCCTGGTAGTCGTACCACTCGCCGCCCGGGATGATCTCGCCGACGACCGAGGCTTCGGGCTCGTCGTTGCCGAGCACGGCGACCTCGAGCTCCCGAACCGGGATGCCCTGTTCGACGACGAGCCGGCGGTCGTGCCGGCAGGCCTCAAGGAGGCCCTGCAAGAGCTCCTGCCGCTCGTTGCACTTGGAGATGCCCACGCTCGAGCCCGCGTTGGCCGGCTTGGTGAACATCGGGTAGTCGAGCTCGGCCTCGAGGGCGGCGACCACCGAGTCCGGGTCGGCGTCCACGTCGCGACGCAGCACGAGAACGTAGGGGAGCTGGGGGAGGCCTGCCGCGGCGAACGTGGCCTTCATCACCCCCTTGTCCATGCCCACCGAGGCGGCCAGCACCCCGCACCCCACGTAGGCGACGTCGGCGATCTCGAGGAAGCCCTGGAGGGTACCGTCCTCGCCGTACGCGCCGTGCAGGACGGGGATCACCACTTCGATGGGGTGGGTGCCTGCGACCGCGGCGCCGCCGATGGGCAGCGCCATGTCGGGGAGGCGCCCCCGCGACGTGCGCGGGGTCTCCTGGTTGCCGAACACGCTCGACTCGGGGTCTCGGCCCAGGAGCCGACGATCGGACCGCTCCTCGAGGACCTTCAGCGGATCGCCACCGACCACCCAGCGCCCCTCCTTGTCGATGCCGATGGGAACGATGTCGTAGCGCTCCTGGTCCAGGGCCTCCATGACCGCGCGCGCGGACCGCAGCGACACCTCGTGCTCGCTGTTTCGACCTCCGAACATCACGGCCACGCGGACTCGCTTCATGGCGTGTCTCCCTCGTCTGGTGAGGTCCGGTAACCGGGCGGTGGTCGGCGGATCCGCCGAGCGTTACTCGCCACGACGGTGAACGATCAGAGGTGAGGTTGCCCTCCGGCTGGCCCACGTACGCCACGCGCGAACATCCTCCGCTCAAGCGCGGCTTCATCCGCGCGGTGGAGCAGATTACGGGCCGGGTCGCTCTCGGGCGGCACTACGACCGGGCGCTGAACGCGGGCGACCCGGCGGGGTTCTTCGGGCGCGTGCTCGCGGAGCTCCGGATCGACGTCGAGCTGTCGCCCGAGCAGATCGCCAGGGTCCCGGCCGAGGGCCCGCTGTTCGTCATCGCGAACCATCCCTTCGGGGTCATCGATGGGTTGATCCTGTGTGACATCGCGATTCGCGCGCGGGGACCCTTCAAGATCCTCCTGCACCTCGGGCTGACCCGAGAGCCCGCGCTGCAGCCGTACCTGCTGCCCGTCGACATGTCGAGCGACCAGCAAGCCCAGAAGACCAACCGCAACTCGATCAAGGCAGCGCTCCAGGAGCTGAAGGGCGGCGGAACGCTGCTGCTGTTCCCCGCTGGCGGGATCTCCACCGCGGTGGGGCTGCGCGGTCCGGTGACCGACCTCGCTTGGCACCCCCTGGTGGCCAAGCTCTTTCGCTCGAGCCAGGCCCCGGTGCTCCCGGTCCACTTCGCAGGGGAGAACAGCCGACTCTTCCACACGGTCAGCCAGTTCAGCCCCACCATGCGGGCGTCGATGCTGCTCCGCGAGCAGTGGGCCCGGCGCGGGGCTCGGGTGCAGGTGCGCATCGGAGACCCCGTCGTCTGGTCGGACGAGCTGCAGGCCCTCGACGACGTCGAGCTCGCCGCGCACCTGCGCGAGATCGTCTACCGTCTCGGGCGAAACGAATAAGCCTGCTCCGGTGCCGTCCAAGATGTGCGACACGGGCTCGCGAGCACGGTGGAGAGACGATGATTCGCTTGTTGGTCGATTGGTTCGTGATCACGCTGTCGGTGGGGCTCGCGGCGTGGTTCATTCCGGAGGTCCGCGTCGACTCGGTCTCGGCGTTGCTGTGGGCGGGCACGGCGCTCGGGCTGGCCAACCTGTTGCTCAGGCCGATCCTCAACGCGATCACGCTGCCGCTTCGCTTCCTGACCCTGGGGCTGTTCAGCATCGTGGTGAACGGCGTCGTGTTCTTCGTGGCGGCAGCGCTCGTGCCAGGGTTCTCGGTCGGTCGCGACCTCTGGACGGCGACGCTGGCCGCGCTGTTCGTGGGCGTGGTCTCCTGGATCCTCGGCGACCTCGGCTACCGCCGTCAGCGCGCGAGGTGGGCGGCGGAGACCGCCCGGGTCGACGCGCGCGACGTCCGCGAGGCCTGACCGCGCGGCGTCAGCCCCGCGGGCGGAGCGCCCACAGGCCGAGCTCGACCACCAACCAGACCCACGGTGCGCCGTGCATCACGAGGTCGAACCAGTCGAGCGGCTCCATCCCGACCGCGCCGCCGCGCACCCATTCGAGCTTGCCGACGATGTGCGGGGGGAACCACGGGGCGAGCCCCAAGGTCAGGCAGGCGACGACCGCCGCGCCGAGGCGCTCCTGCGAGGGGGTGAGGGAAGCCGGTGGGCGCTCGGTCGGCTCGCTCACGGCAGGGGCCTCGGCGGGTCACCCACGTACGCCTCGTAGGCGGAGCTCGCGAAGTTCCAGCGCTTTCCGTAGACGTGCACCGCGCGGGTGGGCTCACCCTCCGGCGTCACGAGCGGTCCGCCCTGGTGGGTCCAGGCGAGGATGCTGCCGCGAAAGTTCCGGACTGCCACGCCTTCGCGTGCGAGCTGGCGGGTGACGTAGCCGCTGCGAATTCCCACGGTGCAGTACACGACGACGGGCCGGCCGGAATGCTTCGCGCGGTTCGCCTCGTACTGCTCGAGCGAGATGGCGCCCGGGAGCGTCGACACCTCGCGCTCGTGGGCCTCGCGCGCGTCGATGAGGACCGGGGGGTCGTCGCCTGCGAGCTCGGCTCGGAGCGTCTCGGCGTCGACGGTGGGGATGCCCGGCGCGGTGAGGGCCCAGGCGTCGTACAGCTGGTCGAGACGTTGCACGGCGGTTGCATCGTCGGGCGCCTGGGCGCAGGCGAGCATCGCGAGGGTCCACAGCATGCGGGCAGTCCTATCGTCCTGGCAGGCTCAGTCACCTTCGGTCGCGCACGATATGGAGCGCCCGGTGGTGGGGTCATGCCGAGAAAAAAGAGCGAACACTGTCGTTTGGCCATTCTCCGAGCCTGCCTGAAGGTTCTCGACGAGAAGGGCTACCTCGACCTCACGATCGAGGAGGTCGCCTCGACCGCCCAGGCCGGCAAGCAGACGGTCTACCGCCACTTTGGCAGCAAGGCCCGGCTCGCGCTCGAGGCCTTCGCCCACATCATGGATCAGGCCCCGCCCGCCGACACCGGCACGCTCGCCGGAGACCTTCAGGGCTTCTTGCTCGAGCGCATCGAGCGCATCGACTTTCCCAAGAAGCGGCAGATGGTGAGCGGTCTCCTCGCCGAGGCCCAGTCCGACCCGGACTTCGCGGTGTGCTTCCGGCAGACCTACGTGCAGGCCCACCGTCGCCCGGTCCGCACGATCTTTCGCCGGGCCATCGCCCGGGGCGAGGTCGATCCCGAGTCCAACATGGAGCTGTTCGTCGACCTGCTCTTCGGGCCGTGGCTGTACCGCCTGCTCGCTACCGGTGACCCCATCGATGCCGACTACGCGGTGGAGCTCTCGCACGCCGTGGCCCGCGCCGCGCTCGCCCTCCACGCGCCGCTCGGCGAAGCCGATGCGGTCGTTCACGAGGCCCGCGCTTGATCGTCGCCTTGCTCGTGGCCGGGGCTTCGGCCTCGAGCCTGGATCTCGTCGAGGTTGGCGGGCCGTTCGGAACGCCGGCCGCCACGAACGCGACCGCCGTGTGGTGGAATCCCGCCGGGTTGGCCGTGCACGGTGGCTCGAGCGCCATCGTCGAGATCGCGCCCACCATTGGCCGCGTTCGCATCGATCGGACGAACCCCGACTACGGGCCCATCGACACCAGCGTGCTCCCGGAGGGCTTCCCCACCGAGGTGGACTACGGAGGGACCGACCGCATCAACTTCGTCGGGGTGGTTCCCTTCGTCGGGGTGCAGTCCGACCTGGGCATCGACGGGCTCGGACTCGGCGCCGCGCTCTACGTGCCCTTCGCTCGCGGGGGCGGCCTCGAGAACCCCGAGGGACCCAACCGCTTCATGGTGCGCGACGCCACGATTCAGACCGTGTATGGCTCGCTCGGGGCCGCCTACCAGATCGCGGACCTGGTGTCGGTAGGGATCAGCGGCTCTCTGGTGGTCAACCGCTACCGGGTGGACACCGACACGTCGTTCTACGCCGACCTGCTCGACGGGGCGCGGGTCGCAGGCTTCGACGAGGCCGAGCTGCAGACGTTCCAGGACCCCTACTCCGAGCAGCCGGGCTACGCGGTCAACTCGGTCTTCGACCTTCGGGACACCACGGCCACGTTCGGGGCTGGGATCTACGTGACCCCGACCGAGCGGGTCGGCATCTCGTTGGCCTACCAGCACGGGCTTCAGCTCGACAACGAGGGCGACCTCACCCTGCGCTTCGGCTGCCCTCCGGCCTACGACACCATCGCTCGCGCCGCCGCCCAGGGCATCGGGACCTGTGACACCACGGTGACGGGGCGGGGGAGCATCAGCTACCGGCTCCCCGGGCGCATCCAGGCCGGAGTGGCCCTGCGCCCCACGGATCGCCTGCGCATCGAGGCCATGGGCGCGGTGGTGTTCTGGTCGGTGTTCGAGGAGTACGCCATCCAGCCGCTCGTGGCTCCGAGTGCGTTCACCGAGGCCGAGAACCAGGGAAATCGTGCCGTCGCGTCCGACCTCGCCTCGGCATTCCGCCCCTGGGCTCGCGACAACCGCACCAGCGGCTGGGTGGGGATCGACGCCAAGGCGGAGCTCGGGCAGCGCCTGGCCGTCGGCGGACGGCTGCTCTACGATCGCGCGGCCGTGCCCTCGTCGACCCTGTCGGCCAACAACTACGACGCAGACAGCCTGTCGGTGTCGGGCCTCGTCGACGTGGCTGCGTTCGATCGTCTGTCGGTCTCGCTCTCCATTGGTCACCAGGCGCTCGCCCGGCGGACGGTCACCGACTCCGCGTTCGCCCTGTGGGCCGACCGCGAAGCGCGTCCGGCGGATCCCCGGTACTTCTACCCGTCGGCCGACGGCGTCTACCGCGGGGGGATCACCCGACTCGGGCTCAACGTGCGTGCGCGGCTCGGGGAGCGTCGACCCACCGACCTGTAGTCACCGGCTCACGTCGCTCACGGCGGGGCCGTCGTAGTATCTGGGTCGGTCGGGCGGTTCCTCGGCGGGACGCAGGCGGTCCGGCGGCGCGGCGTCGCCGTGCTGCCACCAGGCATCGAGGGGGCGCCCCCGCTTGTCGAGCACCTGCACGAGGCACGGCGTGGCGCTGGGGAACCGGGCCTCGTCGAGCCACACCCCGTTGACGAACACGCCGCCCCGCCGCGGGGCCTGGACGAACGCCTCCCACGCCCACGGCGACCAGCTCGGGGGCTCGCTCTCGAGGTGGGGCCGGGCCGGGTGGTTCGCGTCGAGCCAGGCTGGCCCGCCGACCCGACCGGCGACGGCGGACGACACGGCGGCCAGTCGAGCCCACTCGGCGACTTGCTGGAGGTTGTCGTCTTCGAGGGCGCTCACGGCCTGGAGGCGAGCGAAGAGGGCGAGATCGGCGGGGTCGATCCGCTCGCCGAGGCACGGCGCCCGGTTGCGCGCGCTCGCGAGGGTGGCCTTCCCGCCCTCGACGTTCTCGCCGGCAAGCTGCGCGGCCGCCTGCTCGAGCTGCCACCGCCACGCCTCGGCGTCGACGCTCACGGGGCAGGGGGAGGCCGCGGCGGCGGCGAACAACGTCCACATGGCGGGCGCTTAGCCACCACCCCGGGGACCGTCGACCGGGACGTCAGGCGAGCTCGGGCATCCCCACGCTCGACTGGACGGCGCGGGCGATCGCCTCGAAGACGCCTGCCCAGTCGCCGGGCGTCGTCTGGAAGAACAAGCGGTGGCCGGGGTACCACGGCGTGCGCTCGGCTCCGGGCCGCCACCGCCAGTCGCAGGCGTAGGGCAGGGCGAGGAAGCACGGGCAGCCGCTGGCGCCGGCGACGTGGGCCACCGCCGAGTCGCACGCGACCACGAGGTCGAGGTGCTCCATCACGGCGATGGTATCGAGAAAGGCGCCGTCGGCGTCGAGGGTGGCGGGGAGCTGGTGCACGGGGAAGGGGGCCCGGGTGTCCTCGTCGGGCTGGAGGCTCACGAGCGTCACGTCGGGGAGCTGCGCCAGCGGGGCCACCGCCTCGAGGGGGAAGGACCGATGACGGTCCTCGGGATGATCCGGGTTCCCCCGCCACGCGATGCCCACCCGCGGGCCGCGGGCGCTCGGCAGGGAGCGGCGCCACCTCCGAACCCGGGTGGGCTCGGCGGTCAGGTACGGCCGCGCTCGGCCCACCGCGCGTTCGTCGTAGCCGAGGACCGCAGGAACGCTCATCAGCAGCGCCCGGGCCGCACCAGGGGGCGGGGGCTCGCTCACGACCCGATCGACCCCCGGGGCCGTGGCGAGGAGCTTCGCGAGGCGTGGCTTCGCGCCGAGGACCACGGGCTTGGCGCGGCTCGCGACATCCGTGGCAAAGCGGACGAACTGGATGGCATCGCCGGCGTCCTGCTCCGTAATCAGCCACAGCGGACCTTCGCGAGCGTCACCCTTCCACGCCTCGTCGAGCCAGCTCGGGGGCCGGATTCCGGGACGTCGCGTGCGCCACTCGCCGTGATGGAACCCTCGTGCGTAGTCACCGGCCTGAAAGCAGGCGAGGGCGAGGTTCCAGTGGTGAGAGGGGTGGGTCGGATCGATGGCGAGGCAGCCCTCGAGGATGGCGATCGACTCGTCGAACCGCCGGACCCGCCGCAGGGCGTTGCCGAGGTTGGCCTGGAACGCAGTGGCGCCGGGAGTCTCGGCCACGAGCTCCTCGAGCACGGTGACGGCGTCGTGGTAGGCTCCGAGGTCTCCGAGGATCCCCGCGAGGTGATTGCGGGCCACCGGGAGATCGGGGTCGATGGCCAGGGACTGGCGAATCGCCGCCATCGCCTCGTGGGGACGTCGGCGGCGTCGCAGCGTCAGCGACAGGTTGGCCCAGCCGAGCGCGGCCTCGGGAGCGAGCGAGACCTGCTGGCGGAACGCCGTCTCCGCCGCCTCGAAGCGGGTTCGGCGAAACAGCAGCCGCCCGAGCCGGGCCCAGGCCCGGGCGGACTCGGGGCGCTGCTCCACCTCGGCGAGTGCCTGTCGGACCTCCGGATCGTCGCAGACCGGCAGCGGCTCGTTCATGAGTAGGTGACGTAGTCCTTGATCTCGACCAGGTCCGAGCCGAGCTGCTCGTTGATGATCCGCTTCCACTCGGCGCGCTGGTCGTTGAGCCGGTAGACGGAGCGGGCGCGCTCGACGAAGTCCCCGCCGAAGTCGAGGCGGGATTCGTGCCGCCGCAGCTCGTCCTCGACGTCCCACAGCGCCTGGTTGACGTCCTCGAGCGCGCGAGCCTCGGGCTCGGGCCACGGCAGGCCGCTCTCCGCCCAGCGGGCCTCGAGCACGGACAGCTCGCGCTCGATGTGGACCAGCTTGCCCGGATCGCCGACCTTTCGACGCTTGATCCGGAGGATGGTGATCTTGTCGATGGCCTCGCCGTGCGAGACCTCGATCGTCAGGCTGCCCATGGGTCCCTCGGGGATTCGGCTCAGTACGTGCCGCGGAGGTACGGGTAAAGGTCCTTCGGCTCCAGGTACAGGAAGACCATTCGCCCGAGCTGGACCTCGTCGAGGCTGGTGAGGAGTGCCCGCTCGAAGGAGGGGAGCTCGCCGCCGTTGACGTAGGTGCGATTCGTCGAGCCGAGGTCCTCGACCATCCAGCGCCCGATCTGGGCGAGGTGGTGGACCTTCGCGTGCTCGGCCGAGATGGTGTAGTCGTTGAGCAGCACGTCGCACCGGGTGTCTCGCCCGATGAGGTAGGTGCCCATCAGCTCGGCGCCCGGTCGGTGCTTCACGGCGGCGAGCCGCTCCACGCCGACCTTGCGACGGCCAGGCTCCGCTGGCGCGCGCATGCGATCGGTCAGGGTACGACGCACGCTGTGGCGCATCGTGCCCTCCGGCCCCCGACCGTGCTCGGCCAGGTCCCCCTCCACCACGAAGCGCAGGAGGAACACCGGCATCGGCCACCGGGCGCGAAACGCCTCGAGGGTGTGGTGGAGAGCTTCTTCGCGGTAGGGGTCGACACGCTGCATCACTCGCGGATTCGGCACCGGCCGCGAGCCCTTGAGTCGCGTCGACTATCCGGCGGACTCTCGAGGGTCCGACGGGCCGCGGACCAGGCTCAGCCCGTCGGCCGACGGACGGTCGAAGTGCACGTCGAGCTGCGGGTAGGCGATGGTGATGTCCGCCTCCTTGAGAGCCGACCAGACCCGCTCGCCGAGATCGGTGCGCAGCTGGGGCAGGCGCCAGGGATCCCCTCCCCAGACGCTGACCTCCCAGTTCACCGACGAGTCCCCGAAGCCGAGGAACAAGACGACTGGCTCGTGACTCGACAGTCGCCAGGGAACCTTGCCGGCGAGGTCTCGGAGCGTGGCCCCGACCTTCGCCATGTCGGACTGGTAGCTGACCCCGACCTGGATGCGGACGCGGATCTGACGGTCCTCGTGGGTGAGGTTCTTCACCGTGCTCTGCACGAGCAGGTTGTTCGGGATGATCAGGTCCTCGCCGTCACGACTGCGGGCGAGGGTGGAGCGGGCTCCGAGCTGGCGGATGCGGACCACCGTGCCGTCGACCTCGACCACGTCACCGGGCTTGATGGTCTGCTCGAAGAGCAGGATGAGCCCCGACACGAAGTTCTGAGCCAGGTTCTGCAGGGCGAACGACAGGCCGACCGCGAACACGGCACCGGCCGCGACGAGGGTGGCGATGTCGATGTGGAGCAGCTGGAGCGCGATGACGGTGCCCACGAGCAGGACGCCGTAGTGCACCAGCGTCTGGGCGATGCCGAGACTCGACTCCTCGAGCTGGAGGCCGCCTCGCAGGCGCTGATTGGCCCGGGCGACCCCGCGCTGGGCCGCCCTGGAGAGGCGTAGCGCGAGCCACCCGAGCACGACCACCGACACGATGGTCATGGCGGTGATGGGCCGGTCGCCGGACTCGAAGATGGGCTGGTTGAGCCGGGCGAGGAGCCACTCGCCGGCCGCGCGGAGGTCGTCGAGGGTCGGCCACTCGATGTTCATGCGCTCACTGCCACTCGCCACCCTTCAGCAGACACTGGGATTCGGCGGCGTTGATGTTGGACGAATCCCAGAAGTCGCCGAGGTAGTAGAAGGTCTGGGTCTCGAACACGCCCCCGACCTGGAGACCGCACGCCCCGAGCACGTCGTTGCCGGGACAGGTCTCTCGAACCTCGCCGCCGGCGCAGTTGCCCTGGACCTCGAGCTCGGTGTAGCTGCTCCCCACGAAGTCGGTGCAGAGGCCCTGGGAGTCGATCTGGCTGCACGCGGTGGCGCCAGCGGTCAGGCCGGTGTCGATGACGTTGTCGGGGTTCGGCTCGACGAACGTGAAGCCGCCGTTGCCCTCGCAGGCCACGAAGAGGAGTGCCAGGGTCCACAGGCGCATCGGGCCTCCGTCGATTGGGTCTCGGGCGCTACATATACCCGACCCGAGGACCCGGCATGCCCACAGCGCTCCGCATCGTCTCCATCGTCTCGGCCCTGGCCGTCGCTCCGTCGTCCCTGGCGGCCGGTCTGGACGAGCCCTGGGTCGGCGGGCTGTTCGGCTCACCGACCGCGACCAACGCGAGCTCCGTGTGGTGGAATCCGGCCGGCCTGGCTGCCGCGAGGGGGACCCGGTTCCTCGTCGATGTCGGGCCGACGTTCCGCCGGATGACCATCGACCGCGAGGGTCTCCCCCGTCCAGCGCTCGAGATGTTCACCGACACGTCGGCCGTCCCCTTCGTGGGGCTAGCGTCGGACTTTGGAATCCGCAGGGTGGGGCTGGGCTTCGCGTTGTTCGTGCCGCAGTCCCAGCGGTGGCGGTCCAACCTCGACAGCGGACCGAACCGGCAGGCGGTGAGGACGATCGACCTGCGCGTTCTCCAGATCGGGCTCGGGGGGGCCTACGAGTTCGGGAAGGTGCTCTCCGTCGGTGCGTCGGCCGCGATCCTCGACAGCCGCCTGCGCTGGACCTACGACGTGCCAGTGGTGGCCGAGCTCGCGGCCAGCACGCCCGAGGGGACCTTCGACGACGCGCAGCTCGTCGATCCCGCCTACGCGGCGACCACCACCCTCGAGCTCGACGACCAGGCGACGGTCTTCGGGGTCGGCGTGATGCTGCAACCTCTCGGCGACCCGCGGTTCGGAATCGCGCTCGCGTACCAGCACGGGGCGCGATTCGACCAGCAGGGCACCGCTCGCCTCGACTTTGCGTGCCCGCCGGAGAGCGACGCCGAGGCGAGGGCGGTCGCCGAAGCCCAGGGGACGTGCGACGCTTCGGTGGAGGGAACAGGCTCGGTACGCTTCGACCTTCCCAGCCGGCTCCACGCGGGGGTAGCGTTGCGTGTCGTTCCGGCGCTGAGGCTCGAGGCGTTCGGGACCTGGGTGCGTTGGTCACGGCTCTCCGAGGTCCGCGTGGGGACGCAGATCACGTCCGACGCGATCGACGGTGAGAACGCGGACGCCACCGCCTCCCAGTTCACGCGGGAGCGTCCCTGGGCCCGCGACCTGCGCGACACCTTTCGCGCGGTGCTCGACGCGAAGCTCGCGATCACGCCGCAGTTCACGCTGGGCATGCGCGCGGGCTGGCAGCAGGGCGCGGTCCCGACTCGCGCGCTCTCCGCGGTCAACGCCGACGCGAGCCGCTTCCGCGTCGCCGGGCTCGGCCTGTTCCGGGCGTTTCGGGCCCTCGAGATCGGCGTCGCCTACGGACGGGACTTCGCCGCCACGCGTGAGGTCACCGACAGCGCCTTCGCCCTCTCGCTCCAGCCCGACCGTCCCGTGCGCTACCAGTACACCGAAGCCCGAGGCCGCTACGCGTTCGTTGCGCAGCGGGTCGGGCTGGTGGTCAAGGGCAACCTCGGTCTCGGAAGCCCCCGATGACCGAGGCCGCTGTGGTCAGAGGCCCTTGGGGCCCACGGGCTCGGTGAAGGCGGGGCTCTCGGGATCCAGCGGGTTGCTCTCGAGGAAGTAGACCTCTTCGCCGTCGTCGAACCCGTCGCCGTCAGTGTCGGCGACGCTGGGGTCCGTGCCGAACGCGAGCTCCTCGTCGTCGGCCAGCCAGTCCCCGTCCGTGTCGGGCGGGGCGAAGGCGTCGTCAGCCGGATCGGTCGGGTCGAAACCCCAGAACCACTCGTAGCCATCGTGCGCGCCGCCCGCGTCGCTGTCGAAGACGAAGGGGTCGCTCCCGATCGTCAGCTCGAGGCTGTCGGCCAGGCCATCGCCGTCAGAGTCCTGCTCGGGGTCGCGGTCGTCCGCTCCGTCGAGCGGGTCGAGGCCCAGGAGCACCTCGTCACCGTCGCTCTGTCCGCCGCGGTCAGTGTCCCAGTCGAAGGGATCGGTGCCCCAGACGTCGATCTCGTCGATGTCGGCGAGCCCGTCGCCGTCGGAGTCGTAGAAGATCCGGTCGTCCTCGGCGAGCCGCGGGTCCGAGCCGCGCAGCCAGTGCTCGTAGCCGTCGGAGAGACCGCCACCATCGGTGTCCGCGATGTCGGGCGCGGTGCCCAGGAGCGCCTCGTCAGCATCCGACAGGCCGTCTCCGTCGGTGTCGACCGGCGCCTGTCCGTCGTCGCTCGGGTCGAGCGGATCGAGTCCATACCAGAGCTCGTAGCCATCAGGCGTGCCCCCGCCGTCGCTGTCGGCCAGGTCGATCGCGGTGCCGAGTTCGACCTCGTCGATGTCTGGTAGGCCGTCGCCGTCCGTGTCCACGGGGGGCGCGTACCAGAAGTCGTCGATCGGGTCGGTCGGGTTGGTGTGCCGCCAGACCTCCTCGCCGTCGGGTACGCCGCCGCCGTCGGTGTCGGCGTCGTGCGGATCGGTGTTCCAGACGTACAGCTCCTCGTCGTCGAACAGGCCGTCCTGATCGGAGTCGACGGGGTAGCCGTGTCCGTCGCCGTGATCGTCCTCGGGGTACAGCGGGCTGGTGCCGCGGTGAACCTCGGCGCCGTCGAGCACGCCGCCACCGTCGGTGTCGGGGTTGTGGGGATCGGTGCCCCAGACTTCGATCTCGTCGCGGTTGGAGAGCCCGTCCAGGTCGTCGTCGGGCGGTGCGCTCGCGTCGTCGCTCGGATCGAGCGGGTCGAAGCCGTACCAGACCTCGTAGCCATCCGCCGTGCCGCCCTCGTCGGTATCGGCGCGGTGCGGGTCGGTGCCGCGCTCGAGCTCTTCCTCGTCGAGCAGTCCGTCGCCGTCACTGTCCCCCGGCGGGGGCGGCGGTGGCTCGGCCCAGTCGTCGGCGGGGTGGAAGGGGTCGGTGCCGCGGGCGATCTCCTCGCCATCCGAGACGCCGCCGTGGTCGGTGTCCCACAGGACCGGGTCCGTCATGCTGCCCAGGATCTCGTCCTGGTCGGAGATGCCGTCGCCGTCGAAGTCTTCGCCGGGGACGAAGTCGTCGCCGGGATCGAGGGGGTCGGTGCCGCGGACGACCTCGAAGCCGTCGGGCCAGCCGCCACCGTCGGAGTCCATGTTGAAGGGATCGGTGCCCGCCGTGACCTCGTCGGCATCGGACAGCCAGTCGCCGTCGGTGTCGTCTGCGGGGGGCAGGTCGTCGAGCGGGTCGTGGGGGTCGAAGCCGAGGAAGACCTCATGGCCGTCGGGGATCCCGCCGTGGTCGGTGTCGAACTCGAAGGGATTGGTCCCCCAGATCGCGACCTCGGCTTCGTCGAGCAGGCCATCGCGGTCGGAGTCGAGCCGCGGGGGGCGAGGGCGGTCGCGGAAGTCGTCCTCGGCCAGCGTCGGGTCGGTGCCGCGGTGCTCCTCGGCGCCGTCGGTCACGCCGCCGCCGTCGGTGTCGGGGTTGCCGGGATCGGTGCCGAGCTTGGCCTCGTCCTCGTCGGACAGGCCGTCCTGGTCCGTGTCGATGGGGCCGTTGCCGTCGTCGGAGGGATCCTTCGGGTCGAGCCCGTAGCGGACTTCGTAGCCGTCCGAGGCGCCACCACCGTCGGTGTCCCACGCTGCGGGATCGGTCTGGTAGACCTCGAGCTCCTCGAAGTCGAGCAGCCCGTCACCGTCGAGGTCCGCGTCCTCCTCCGGGACGTCGTCCCAGGGGTCGTTCGGGTTCGTGCCGCGCCAGACCTCCTCACCATCGGGGACGCCGCCGCGGTCGGTGTCGGGGTGGTAGGGGTCGGTGTTGTGTTCGTAGCGCTCGTCGTCGTCGGTGAGGCCGTCGCCGTCGGAGTCCGCGAGATTGTGGTCCGGGTAGTCGTCGCCGGGCCACCAGGGGTCGTTGCCGCGCCAGAACTCCTCTCCGTCGTGCATGCCGCCCCAATCGGTGTCGGAGGCGAACGGGTCGGTGGACCAGATCTCCTCGTGCTCGTCAGGGAGACCGTCGCCGTCGGTGTCCAGAGGGGCGATGCCGTCGTCCGAGCCATCGAGCGGATCGAGGCCCGCGAAGATCTCGACGCCGTCGTTCGCGCCACCCTCGTCGGTGTCCCAGCGGTGGGGGTCGGTTCCGAACACGTAGATCTCGGCATCGTCGAGCAGCCCGTCGCCGTCGCTGTCGGCAGAGGTGGGCACCGGAACGGGGTGCGGCTCGTCGTAGTCGGGGTACAGCGGGTCGCGGCCGTTCCAGACCTCGTGCCCGTCGAAGTACCCGTCACCGTCGGTGTCCGGATGGTCGGGGTCGGTGCCGTAGAGCGATTCGTCGTCGTCCGAGAGGCCGTCCTGGTCGCGGTCGGGCGGCGCGGCCTCGTCGTCGTTCGGATCGAGGGGGTCGAAGCCGTAGATGTACTCGTAGGCGTCACTCACGCCGCCGCCGTCGGTGTCCCAGAGCTCGGGGTCGGTGCCGATCTCCGCCTCTTCGCGGTTGCTGAGGCCGTCACCGTCGTAGTCGAGCTCGCCATCCCCGTCGGGGTCGGGGTCGGGGTCGGGGTCGGGGTCCGTGGGATGCGAGTCGTCGATGCTGTCCAGCGGATCGTTGCCCGCCCAGAACTCGACGCCGTCGGGGCGGCCGCCCTCGTCGGAGTCCGGGTTGTCCGGGAACGTGCCGATCACCGCCTCGAAGTCGTCGGGAAGCCCGTCGCCGTCGGAGTCGACGACGATGTGGTCGTCGATGGGGTCGTGGGGATTGGTGTCCGCCAGCACCTCGGCGCTGTCGCTCGCGCCGCCGCCGTCGGAGTCCCAGTGGAGCGGATCGGTGCCGATCTCGATCTCGAGCTGATCGGGTAGCCCGTCGCCGTCGGAGTCGAGGTAGGGAGCCGGCCCGTCGTGGTCGGGCTCGAAGGGATTCCGGCCGGTGAAGTGCTCTTCACCGTCCCCGACGCCGTCACCATCGGTGTCGAAGTTGAACGGGTCGGTACCGATCTCCCGCTCGTCGTGGTCGAACAGGCCGTCGCCATCGCTGTCGATCCACACGAAGGTGTCGTCGAACTGGCGCAGCGGGTCGGTGCCGAAGCGAACCTCGTCGCCGTCGCCGACGCCGCCACCGTCGGTGTCGAAGCTGAACGGATCGGTGCCGAACCCGAACTCCTCGGCATCCGACAGGCCATCCCCGTCGCTGTCGACGAACCAGAATCCGTCATCGTCCGGATCGTTCGGGTCGGCGCCGAAGCGGACCTCTTCGCCGTCGGGGGCGCCGCCGCGGTCGGTGTCGGGGTGGGCGGGGTCGGTGCCGTGACCGAAGACCTCCTCGCCGTCCGTCAGCCCGTCCCCGTCGGTGTCCGGGGCGAGCGGGTTGGTGCCCCGGTCGAGCTCGACGTCATCGTCGATGCCGTCGCCGTCGCTGTCCTGCGCGGTGAGGTTCTTGTCGTCCCGGCGGCGATTCGGATCCGTGCCGAGCGCGACCTCGAGGCCGTCGGGCGCGCCACCGCCGTCGGTGTCGGGGTTGTCGGGATCGGTGCCCAGCTCGTTCTCGGTCCGGGTCGACAGTCCGTCGCGATCCGGGTCCTGTGCCTTGCCGTAGACCGGCACCCGAAAGGGCTTCGACACGAAGAACGGCACCTGGGCCCCGGGCTCCACGCCGGTACCCAGACCCCCCGCACTGTCGATGCCAATCACACGAAGCGCGATGTCTCGGCCCTTCAGCGTCTTGGGCAGGAAGAACTCCGCGATGGCCGAGCCGTCGGGCCCGAGCACCGTCGAGAAGAGCACCTCGCTGCTCTCGAGACCCGTACAGACCCCGCCCATCCGGTCGGTGCAGGGGCTGAACGACCGCCCGCCGAGGACCACCATGGTGGCGCCGGGGGGGCCGTCCCAGAATATGGCGCGGTTCTTGTTCGAACCGCCGAAGCCCTCGGTGAACGCCACCTCTGGGCTCGCCAGTGCACTGGCTACCAGCCAGGTCACGAGTGAAGTCATCGATCGAACCTCCGCGGGCTCGGTCGGATCCAACTTCGTTGCCGGCCACTCACGTTTCTGGTGAATCGCCAGGTTTGCCGCACCCACACGGTGAGTGTGGCCGGTGTCGTGGGCGCTCGATCAGCGTCGCAGGCGGCTCGTCACGGCCTCGATCAAGCGGCTGACCTCCTGGATGCCGAGGAGACGAGCGACGCCCAGGTAGAGAACTCCGGCCACGCCGAGTCCGCCGATCACGACGGCCCAGTTCTCCCAGGTCAGCGGACCGCGTTCCCACTGGCCCAGCGGCTCGAGGAGCAGCAGCACGGGCACGACGGGGAGGCACGCGAGGGTCATGGCGACCCAGGGTCCGGGGAGCAAGGCGAGACCGACGTGCTCGCCGAGGCGGAGCTGCAGCACGCCGAGGTAGGCGGCCAGCTGGGCGCAGGTGGCGAGCGACAGCGCGAGCGCGAGCCCGGGCACGCCCAGGGCAGGGGCGAGCCAGAAGCCGAGTGCCGCCGTGAGCGCGACCCCGCAGGCGCCGACCACGATCAGGGTCGTGCGGTCGTCGAGGGCGTGGAACACGCGCTTCACGATGTTCGTGGCGGCGAGGGCGAGCAGGAAGGGCACGAGGTACCGCACGGCGAGAGCGGTGACCTCGACGTCCTCCCAGGTGTAGCGGCCGTGGCGGAACAGGAGCGCACAGATGGGCTCGGCCCACACGAGCACGACCACGGCGACGGGGAGCAGGAGGAAGCTCGCGAGTCGCAGGCCGCCGGTGAGATCCTTCTGGAAGCGGCCCCACGCGTTCTCGGCCACGGAGCCCGCGAGGTTGGGGAGGAGGGCCGAGCCGATGGCGACGGCCACGATCCCCTGGGCCAGATCGATGATGCGCGTGCCGTTGTGGTAGTAGGTCACGCTGCCCTCGGCGAGGCTGGTCGCGAGCTGCCGCAGCACGATGATGTTGAGCTGCGCGAACAGGCCGATGACGATGACCTTGCCGATCTCGCGTCCCACGGCGCGTAGTTGCGGGGTCACCGCGAGCGACACGCCGATGGACCCCCAGCGCGACCAGAGCGGAGGCAGGTTCACCAGTACGTGGACCACCCCGCCCACGAGCACGCCGACCACGAGGGCGTAGACCGGCTCGGCGAAGGCACTGCCCAGGGTGAGGGCCGCGACGACCATCCCCGCGCTGACCAGCCCCGGGGCGACCTTCGGGGCGAAGAAGTGGCCCCGATGATTGAGGAGGGCCTCGAAGAAGCTCACCAGGCTGACCATGGCCACGAAGGGAAACAGCCACTGCGTCATGGTGACGGCGAGGTCCATCTTGACGGGGTCGTCGCGCCACGACCAGGCCAGGGCCAGCACGAGCGGACGCGCCGCCAGCACGCCGACCACACACAGGGCCAGGTTGGCGAGCAGGAGGTACCCGAGCGTGCTCGCGGCGAGCTGACGGGACGCTGCATCGCCGTCCTCGGTCTCGGCGCGGGCCAGCGCGGGCAGCAAGGCGCCCGTGAGCCCTTCGTCGGCGACGAAGCGTCGGAACAGGTTGGGGACGAGGAAGGCGACCCAGAAGGCATCCGAGGCGATCGTCGCCCCGAGGAACCCCGCGATCGCCACGTCCCGTGCTGCGCCGAGCACGCGGGACAGCCCGGTCCCGAACGCAGAGGCAAGAAATGCACGAACGAAGCTCACGCGGCGCGATGCAGGCGCAGGGGATTCTGTCGTCACGTCGGCCAGGTAACCGGAATCCCGCGAGGGCAGGACGCGGCTGCCGACCGATCGCGGGTGCTTTTCCCGAGCGCCCACTGGGCGTACACTGGGCGCGCGCCGGCAGTCCGGCGGGTGTGTGTTTTTGGGGGCATCGTGATGCGGTTTGTCGTGCGGGGGCTCGCACCGAGTCTTCTCGTGGGTGTGCAGGGATGTGTGGCGACCACGGAGTTCGAGGACGGGCTGCCGACCGCGCCCGACGAGATCGAGGCGCCGGTCGAGACGGGGCCCACCCGGCGCTGCAGCACGCCCACCCCGACCCCCGAGGACGTCCAGGCGGACCAGATCCGGATGCAGATCAGCGCCGCCAACGCGTCGACGCTCTCTGCCGGCTCGGTGACGATTCCGGTCGCGGTCCACGTGATCACGAGCTCGAACGGGGTGGGTGCGTTGTCACAGGCGGTGATCGACGCCCAGATCGACGTGCTCAACGCGTCGTTCTCCGGGGGGACCTCCGACAGCTCGGTCGACACGCCGTTCCGCTTCGAGCTGGTCTCCGTCGGCACGACCGCCAACGACAGCTGGTTCCAGCTCGGCATCGACTCGCCCGCCGAGGCGCAGATGAAGGCCGCCCTGCGGGAGGGGGGGCCGGAGACGCTCAACATCTACACCGTGCAGGCGAGCGACGGCCTGCTCGGCTGGGCGACCTTCCCCTCGTGGTACGCGGGTGATCCGCAGGACGACGGCGTCGTGCTGCTCTACACGACGCTTCCGGGCGCGAGCAGCTCGCCGTTCAGCGCCGGCGACACCGGGACCCACGAGGTCGGACACTGGCTCGGGCTCTACCACACCTTCCAGGGTGGGTGCACCGGCGGTGACCAGGTGGCGGACACCCCGGCCGAGGCCTCGCCCGCCTACGGGTGCCCGGTCGGGCGGGACAGCTGCGGAGCGCCGGGGCTCGACCCCATCCGCAACTTCATGGACTACACCGACGACAGCTGCATGGACGAGCTGTCCCCCGGTCAGCGCACTCGCATGGCCCTGCAGTGGCAGTCCTACCGGGCGTACGGGCTACCCGATCCCGATCCCACGCCGGAGCCGGGGCCGGATCCGGACTCCTGCGAGGAGTCGGAGTCCTGCGGGAAGCAGGCGCCCGGGGGCTGTTGGTGCGACAGCCAGTGCGTGCAGTACGGCGATTGCTGCAGCGACGTCGTGACCTGTGAGCTCGACGAGCCCGAGCCGGGCCCGGACCCCGACTCCTGCGAGGAGACGGACTCCTGTGGGGGCCAGACCCCGGGCGGGTGTTGGTGTGACGACGCCTGCGAGGCCGAGGGAGACTGCTGCTTCGACGTCTACACCTGCGACACCTCGCCCGAGCCTGATCCCGACTCCTGCCTCGAGACGGATGCGTGTGGCGGGCAGGCCCCAGGCGGCTGCTACTGCGACTCGCTGTGTGCGCTCTACGGCGACTGCTGCGCTGACGGGCCCTGCTGACGCGAGCGGCGCAGCACGACCTCGCCGAGGGCCGTCTCCCAGGTGACAGCGATGCCCTCGTCGGAGGCTGCCACGTGGGGCCGTCGGGCATCCTCGCCGGCCGCGGAGAGCTGGGCTGGGCCGGCGAGGGGCTGGAGGTCGGGGAACGTCCAGGTCGTCGCGTCGACCTGGGAGCCGCCGTCGCCCGGCATCTCGACCACGACGAGGAGGCTGTCATCTCCGAGGCGGGAGACCACCGGCCGATCTGCGTCGGCGGCGACGAGCCGGGGCGGGGTCAGTGGTCGAGCCCGCTCGTCGAGGGCGACCAGCCAGGCCCCGTGGGACCGGCGCTCTGCATCGACCTCGCGGAAGACCACGACCGCGCGTCCGTCGGGGCCTGCGTCCACGGTGGGACGGCGGGGGGAGCGGGAGGGATCGGTCGAGCGGTGGCGCCAGGTCCCCCGGCGCGAACCTGCGGGATCGAAGACCTCGACGACCAGCTCGTCGGGTCGAGTGGCCCACTGCTCGGTGAAGGCCACCCACGTCCAGCCGTCGGGAGCCGAGGCGACGTCGGGCGCGGACGCGACCGTGTCGTCGAAGCGGGCGATCACGGAAGGGAGGGCCGAGCTCGCTCCAACCCCGAGGGCCTGCCCGCGGATAGAGGCCCCGCCGAGCCCGTCGGCGTGGTACCACACGGCGCGGAGCCCGTCCTCGGCGGCGGCCAGGTCGACCGCGGCGCGGCCGCCGACCTCAGACGCGGGGGCCACCAGCTGCGCGGGCGCGTTCGGGACGGCCAGCCACAGCCCGCGGCTGCGGATCTGCAGGGCGACCCGGAGTTCACCGGCTGGCGTGACCACGATGTCCGGCTTGGCAGCCTCCTCGTCGGGCACGGGGGCCCAGACCTCACCGTGGTCGAGATGCCGCACGCGCACGCGGCCCGTGCCGCGCGTCCAGGCGACCACGGGGCCGTCGACCGACCAGGCCACGGTCGCGTGGTGGGCTCGATCGGCGTCCACGACGGTGGGGGCGCGGAACCCGAGCACGTCGGGAGGAGCCACACAGGCCGCGAGCCAGAACCAGGTCATCGGCTCGACCGTATCCTGGCACGTGACTTGAATCTCACCCCGTGGATGTCGCTGGAGGTGCTTGTGTCACACGGTCCGCTCGTTCTGGCTCTGATCGCGCTCGGGGCTTGCTCCTCGCCGGGACCCGAGGTCAACCCCGACCGGATTGCTCGGTCGATCACGTCGGCGGAGGGGGATCTGGCTGACGTGGTGGAAGGCAACCGCGAGTTCGCCTGGGACGTCTACGGAGAGCTCTCCGGAGGCGACGGAAACGTGTTCTTCTCTCCGTTCTCGATGTCGGCCGCCCTCGGCATGACGATGGCGGGCGCCGATGGCGACACCCTGACCGAGATGTCGCAGACGCTCGGGGTGTCGATCCCCGAGCCCGACTGGCACCCTGCGATGGGCGGGCTCATCCGGGACCTGAACGGCGACTTCGACCGCGGCTACACCATGCACGTGGCCAACCGGCTGTTTGGCCAGGAGGGCTACCCCTTCGAGGACCCCTTCCTCGCCACGTGCGCCGACGACTACGGCGCCCCCTTCGAGGAGTGGAGCTTCACCACCGACCCCGAGGGCGGCCGGCAGCTCGTGAACGACTGGGTGGCCGACCAGACCAACGACCGCATCGAGGACCTGCTCCCCGAAGGGTCGGTCTCCGTCGACACGCGGCTCGTGCTCGCCAACGCGATCTACTTCCTCGCCGACTGGGCCTCGCCGTTCGACACCGAGCGCACCGCCGATGGCCCGTTCACCCGTCTCGACGGCTCCGAGGTCACCGCCCCGATCATGCTGCTCGACACCGAGGAGTTCGAGGAGCACTCGATGGCCCTCGCCTACGTCGACGGGGCCACGGTGGCTCGGCTGCCCTACCAGGACGACGAGGTCTCCATGATCCTCGTGGTCCCCGACCAGACCGACGGCCTGCCCGATCTCGAGTCGGAGCTCGACGCGGCGACCTTCGAAGGGTGGGTCGACGCCCTCTCACCGGCGGAGTTCATCCTGCGCATGCCGAAGTTCGAGATGCGCTACGAGGTGGACCTGGTGCCCGTGCTGCAGAACCTCGGCCTGACGGCGCCGTTCTCGGACGCGACCGCCAACTTCGAGCGCATGGCGTCGGTGCAGCCCGACGGGCGGCTCTTCGTCACCGGCGTGTTTCACCAGGCCTTCGTGAAGGTCGACGAGGAGGGGACCGAAGCTGCGGCGGCCACTGGCGTGGTCGTGGGCGTCGAGAGTGCCCCGCCGTTCGTCGACGCGACCCACCCCTTCCTGTTCGTGCTGCGCGACGATCTCACCGGCAGCATCCTGTTCGTGGGCCGCGTCGCGGATCCCACGGCCGGGTGATCAGGACGCGCGCTTGAGCGTGGCACCCTCGACCAGGGGGACCCGCTTGACGGGCTTGAAGGTCGCGGGCGCGTCCTCGGAGGCGCCCGGGATCTCGCGAACGACCGAGATCCGCTGGCCGACCTGCAAAATGAAGAGGTCGACGACCTTCTCACCGTCCTTGCAGTGGACGGTCCACAGCGGCATCTTCTCCCTGCCCACGGGGCCGATCGGCTTGGTGGCACCCTCGCTGCAGGTGCCCTTGATCTTGCCGAGGCCGACCGTCGCCGAGCCGTCGCCCGCCCACACGAGCTTCAGCTCGGCCTTGGTGCGGGTGACCATCGGCGTGCCCCCCGCGTCGCCGCCTTCGGCCGAGGGTTCGGCGCTGGCAGCGGGGGCCGCGGTCGGGGCCGTCCGACGGACGGGCTCCTCGACCTCGGTGAGCACGAGGGTGCCCATCACGTCGCCGCTGCCGCCAACCGCCGCCGCCCTGTGCTTGGCCTTGGCGCGGCGACGGCGCTTCATCTTCATCTTGCGCTTGCCTCTGGCCTTGCCCTTGGCATTCTCTCGCGCCGCGGACGTCGGCGCCTCCGTCGGGGCCGGCTCGGGTGTCGACCATCCACAGCCCAGCGTCGCGCCCAGCAGCACCATCCACAGCGTCATGCCACCTCCGTTCGTGGCTTCGATGGCACGTTCACCATCCCGTTCACGGTCCGCCTAACGCGGTCCGTCTTGGTGACGGGCTCGCAAAGAGAGGTTCTCACGACGATCCTGGCCATCCGAAGCGGAAGCCGAACGCGGTGAACTCCATCGTGGCGTACATGACCGTGTGCAGGATCGCCGTCGGCCAGCACGACTTGGACCGCCAGGCGAACCAGCCAGCGATGATGCCGCCGAACCAGGACGCCACGAACTCCGTCTCGGGCTTGCGTCCGTGGAGCAGGAAGAAGGGGTAGGCCTGCAGGAGGATGGCGGCGAACGGACCGATCGTCCTCGCGAAGCCGAACAACATGAAGCCCCGGAAGAAGAACTCCCAGGCGAACATGAACCCGCCGATCGCGAGCTGGTACTGCACGAGCGCCCACACGTCGCCGTGGTTCCGGGCATCGGGATGGCGGGGGTAGAACTCGATGAAGCTCGGGTCGAGCCACGCGGCGAGCGGGATGCTGATGCCGAGGATGGCCACCACCCCCACCGCCAGAGGTCCCCACCACCGCCAGTCACCGGCCCCGAGGCCCCAGTCGGCGGGACGATGGGCCGCAGCACCGGCGGCGACCACGACCGACCCGAGGGCCAGGGCCGTCGTCTGGACGAGGAAGCTCGGGTCCTCTCGCCACGCGGCGAACATCACCTTGCGCGGGGCCGCGTAGCCCCACTCGATCGCCACCGCGAACGCGAACGCGGCAGCCACGGCCGCGAGTCCGATCGCGAGCCACCCCTGCCAACGGGGAAGTGCGGTGTCGTCACGCTCGCGCTCGAACGCGGTCGACCAGTTGTCGTGGGCGATCGCCGCCGCCCAAGGGATCACGAGGAACACCGTGAGCCCGAGTCCGGGGAGGATCAGGAGGTCCGGGCGAGGTCCGTGGCGGAGGTAGTGGAGCTGGGGGAACGCCGCGACGGTAGCGAGCCACAACACCGTGCGGTGCTCGGTCAGCCAGTCCCACAGCTCGCGAATCGCGGAGAACACGGGGCCTGCTATGGCCGTCCGGCGATCCTTGCTATACTGAACTCACGTTCATCGGGGCGCGCGGGGACCGGGCACGACGCCCTGGTCCCGCAGCCCGCGTGGAGGCAGTGTGAACTGGGATCGGAACGAGGGACGCTTCACGTGCATTCTCCCCGGCGGGCTCGTCGCGCACGCGGTTCAGACGCCGTCCGGGTGGGAGGTGTTGGTGCCCGGGGCGGGCATTCACGATCGGGTGCACAATCCGGGTCTTCGCACCTGGCTGTCCGCGAGGTCGGTCGTGGAGCGCCTCATCTGGACGCGCCTGCAGGACGGGATCGACGATCCGCTGAGCTGAGCACGATGGGACCGTCGCGTTCCCCGCGATGGAGCGCTGGCGTGTAATGCCGCGGGTGGTCCGCAGTCCGGGCTCGCGTAACCGACGGTACGACAGCGACCGAGGACGGGCAGACGGGAGAGGCGAATGCGCATCGTCATCATCGGAAACGGCGTGGCCGGTATGGAGGCGGCGCTCACCATTCGCGAGCGTGAGCCGAGCTGGTCGATCACCATCGTGAGCGAGGAGTCCGACCACTTCTTCTCGCGTACGGCGCTCATGTACGTGCTGTCGGGTCAGCTCTCGCACGCGTGCATCGAGCCGCTCGAGCGCGAGACCTACGAGCGGTCTCGGTTCACGCGGGTGCGGGCCCGGGCCACGGGCATCGACACCGAGGGGCACGCGGTGATCCTCGCCGACGGGGAGCGGCTGCCCTACGACAAGCTCGTCATCGCGACGGGGAGTCGGCCGCGGCCGGCGTCCTTCTGGCCCGGCTACGACACGCTGAAGGGGGTGGGCCACTTCGTGACCCTGCAGGATCTGACCTGGCTCGAGGGCGAGATCCACGAGTCGCCGAGCCCGGTGCGTCCCCCCAACGAAGATGCGCACGTCGCCCGCAGCACGGCCGACAGCCCCTACCGTCCGCAGCCCACCGCGGCGGCGGTGAACGGGCATCCCGCGAAGCACCCGGTGGTCATCGGGGGCGGGCTCATCGGCATCGAGGTCGTGGAGACGTTGATCGCGGCCGGGCTCGAGCCCACGTTCCTCATTCGCGAGGACTCGTTCTGGCCCATCGCGCTCGACCGCAAGGAGGCGGCGTGGATCGCGGAGGAGCTGCGTCATCACGGCTGCGAGGTCCGGCTCGGCGAGAACGTCGAGCGCCTCGAGGGCGACGGGGTCGTGCAGCGGGTGGTCACCGACCGTGACGTCCACCGGGCCGACCTCGTGGTGGTGGCCATCGGGGTCGTGCCCAACACCGAGTGGGTCGGCGACGCGGTCGAGCTCGAGGAGCGGTCGCGGGGCATCCTGGTGAACCGGCAGCTCCAGACCAGCGATCCCGACATCTACGCTTGTGGCGACTGTGCGGCGGTCGAGTGGTTCAACGGCTGGGTGCGGCCCGAGCAGCTCTGGTACACCGGGCGTGACCAGGGCCGCGAAGTCGGGCGAGCGGTCCTCGGCGACGACGTGAGCTACCACCGCGGCACGTTCTACAACTCGGCCAAGCTCATGGACATCGAGTACACCACGGCGGGGCTCGTGAACATGAAGGTCGAGGGCGAGGAGAGCTGGTACTTCGAGGAGACGGGGACCGTGCGGTCGACCACGCGGATCGTGCACGCGGGCGGGCAGGTCATCGGCTTCAACTTCCTCGGTCGGCGGTGGGACACCGAGGTGTGCATCCGCTGGATCGAGGAGCGTCGCTCCCTCGAGTACGTGCTGGCCCGCCTGAACGAGGCGCGATTCGACACCGAGTTCGTTCCTCCCCTGCAGATTCCCGACGGCGCCCCCGCCGCGAAGTGACGAGAAGGAGAGTCCCTTGAACCTGCAAGCCCAACAGGGCCTGATGCAAACCTTCCGGCAGCCGTGGCGCAACCGCGGAGCCGTGGGATGGGCGATCAGCATCTCGCTGATCCTGTTCTACACGATCCTCTACTTCACGTCGCAGCTGGAGGGCGCGCTGGCGCCAGTCGGTCTCGACGTGCTCGTGACCTGGATCGAGTGGCTCCCAGAGCAGCTCGGTCTCGGCAACAAGTGGTATCTGTACGGGTTTCTCTACACGGTCGGGGTGACGGTCGGCGGCATCTTCTACCTGCGGAAGCACGGAAACTCCCGATACAATCAGCTGCGAATCGCCACGAACATGGGCGTGCAGATCGCGTTCGGCTTCGCAATTCCGTTCATCATGCCGATGTTCGGGGGCAAGGAGTTCTACTTCAGCTACTTCTGGCCGCTGAAGATCGAGTACCTGTACCCGCAGACCCTGGCCTCGCTTCCGACCTACATGGCGGTCTACACGGTGATCGGTGGCACGCTGGTGGCGCCCGCACTCGCGATCTTCACCGGCAAGCGGTGGTACTGTAGCTGGGTGTGCGGCTGCGGGGCACTCGCGAACACGTTCGGTGACCCCTGGCGGCACCTCACCGACACGAGCACCCGGGCGTGGAAGTTCGAGAAGGTGACCGTGCACACCATCATGGTGGTGGCGTTCGTGGCCACGGGCGTCATCGCCGCACGCGGCATCCTGGGCGGCAGCGCCTCGCCCGCACTGGTGCAGGTCGCGGGGGTGACCCAGACCTGGTACGGCTACATCGTGGGCTCGGTCCTCGCCGGGGTGGTGGGCACGGGGTTGTACCCGCTGCTGGGGCCCCGGGTGTGGTGCCGGAACTTCTGCCCGATGGCCGCGATTCTGGGCGTGGTGCAGAAGGCGGGCCGCTTTCGGATTCGCGTCAAGAAGGACATGTGCATCAGCTGCGGCAACTGCACGACCTACTGTGAGATGGGGATCGACGTGCGGTCGTACGCACAGTCCAACCAGTCGTTCACGCGGGCGAGCTGCGTGGGGTGCGGGATGTGTGCGCACGTGTGTCCACGGGGCGTGCTCAAGCTCGAGAACCACTTCGCCGTGCAGGGCGACAAGGCTCGGGCGGGGCAGCCGACGGTGGACTTCTGAGCGTCGCCGGACCCCGACGATCCCTTCGCGGGATCGCCCGCATCAGGGTTCGGGTGGGCGGCGGTTCACACCCGGACCGGTTGTGGTGTTCCCCCCTGGCTCACCGCAGAGAACCGGGTCGGCTACGACCTTGATCTGGGTTCCCGCCAGGGGCGCCGAGAGATAGGAGCCGTTCATGGCCGACCTTCGACGCCTCCTTCACGAGCTCACGAGCCTCCGGGAGGATCTCCTCAACCTCGAGGAGGCCCACCGGGGCACGCTCGACACCATTCCCCCCGACGATCGCGACAGCGCCAGCAATCTGCTGCACTACCTCGCCCTGCGACGCCACGATCTCCGCCCGCTACAGTCCGACCTCTCCCGCTGTGGCCTGTCCAGCCTCGGTCGGGCCGAGGCCCACGTCCTGCCGAACCTCGACGCCGTGATCGCCGCCGTGAGAATGATGCTCGGCGAGAACTCCTGCGCCGACGCCGACGACTACGGTGTCGGGTCGGGCTCGGCCCGGCTCGAGAACCGCGCCAACCGCACCCTCGGGGTGCTGGGCGACGATCGCGCCTCCCGCATCATGGTCACCATGCCCCGGCAAGCCGCCGACGATCCGGCGTGGATCGAGCGCCTGGCTCGCGCCGGCATGAACCTCGCCCGCATCAACACCGCCCACGATGGGCCCGCGGAGTGGACCGCGATCGTCGAGAACGTCCGAAGGGCCGAGCAGGCCACGGGACGGCGCATCCTGGTGGCGTTCGACCTGGCGGGACCGAAGGTTCGAACAGGCCCCATCGCCGATGGTCCCCGGGTGGTCCGGGTGCGGCCCGAGCGCGACGACCTCGGGCGGGTCGTCGAGCCCGCCCTCGTCGCGTTCGTGACCGAGATCGGCGCCGCCTCGGCCCGCGGCATCGACCGGAGCATCGACGAGATCCCCGTCGACCGCACGGAGCTGCTGCTGGCGGCGAAGTCCGGCGACGCGATCGTCTTGACCGATGCCCGCAGGCGAAAGCGACGGCTGCGGGTCGAGGAGACGCTGCGCCTCGACGATGCCCTCGTCGTCGTCGCGAGCACCGACCGCACCAGCTACCTCGTGCCGGGCCTCGCGCTGGAGCTGGTCCGCGACGGCACCACCGTCGAGCAGGCGGTGGTGGGCGAGCTGCCTGCGGTGGCCATCCCCATCCGGCTCGCGGTGGGCGAGCGACTCCGGGTCCACGCCGAGCCGACTCCGGGGGAGAGCGCCCAGCCGGCTACGCGCAACAAGCCGGCCCGTCTCGCCCACGTCGGCTGTGAGGTGCCGGAGATCTTCCGGGACGTCCAGGTGGGCCAGCGCATCCTCTTCGATGATGGCGACATCCAGGGCGTGATTCGGAGCGTCGAGGAGTCGGCCTTCGAGGTGGAGGTGACCCGTCTCGCCAGCCCCGTGGGCAAGCTCCGGGCCGAGAAGGGCCTCAACCTGCCCGACACCGCGCTCGAGGTGCGCGCGCTGACCGACGAGGACCGCGCGAACCTCGCGGTGATTGCGGAGCACGCCGATCTCGTCTCGATGTCGTTCGTCCAGCGCCCCGAGGACGTCGACGATCTGGTGGAAGCCCTCGAGGAGCTCGGCCGACCGGACGTGGGCATCGTGCTCAAGATCGAGACTCGCCGCGCGTTCCGCAGCCTCCCGTCGCTGCTGCTGCGGTCGCTCCAGCGGCGCAGCGAGGTCGCGGTGATGGTCGCGCGGGGCGACCTCGCAGTCGAGGTCGGCTTCGAGCGGCTCTCCGAGCTCCAGGAGGAGATCCTCTGGCTCGCCGAGGCGGCCCACGTCCCCACCATCTGGGCTACCCAGGTGCTCGAGTCGCTCGCCAAGACGGGGGTCCCGAGCCGCGCCGAGGTCACCGACGCGGTGGCGGGCACCCGGGCCGAGTGCGTGATGCTCAACAAGGGCGCACACATCGACGAGGCCGTCGACTTCCTCGTCGACGTCATCGCCCGGGCCCGCGGCCACCAGGAGAAGAAGACGCCCATGCTGCGGCGGCTCCAGGTGGCCGACTTCGACCGGGTGTGAGCTACGGCGCGACCTCGCACGGGTAGGGCTCGACACCCTCGATGAGCTCGACGAAGTCGCCCTCCTCGATGCGGTCCTCGAGCGTGTCGGGCTCCTCGATGGCCCGCTCGAACCAGTCGCGCATCGACTCACCGTCGACCTCCCCGGTCCACAGCTCGGGCACCACCGATACGACGTGTACGGACCGGTCCGCCACGCTGGTCAGGTAGTACTGGATGCCGTTGAGGTCCTTGGTCTCACAGGTGCTGGCGCGCTGCTCGTTGAGGAAGCCGGCGCGGTCGTCCCCGAAGAACTGGGTCTGTTCCTGGACCTCGTCGAGCGGATTCGACACGATCAGGAGCTGTTGCTCCGGAACCGCGCGCAGGCGAGGGGCCGTCGCCTCGTACATCGTCGGTGCGACCGCGCACTCCCCGGAGAAGCAGTAGGGCGGTAGGTTCGCGGCCATGTTCCAGTCCGGCACCTTGAGCAGGCCCACGCCCGACACCCCGAACACCGAGCCGTTGTCGAGGGCGAGCGCGGCGTCGGGGAAGGCGGCGGTGTGCGCCCACTGCAGGTCGTCGAGCACCCAGTGGTAGTTGTACAGGGTCCCGAATCCGCCGGCCGACCAGCCTCCGAAGAGGGCCACGACCTGGTCAGGGCGGTAGCCCGTCTCCGTCTGGTCGAGCTGCTGCCACATCACGTCACGGACCATCTGCAGCGAGGCCCGCACGTTGACGGAGCCGTAGCGCTGCACGGTGAGATCGCCGAGCACCTCGGCCACTCCGCCGCCGCCGAAGACGTCCTGGGTGCAGTAGGGCAGGAACACCTTGGTCCAGTTGGCGAACGGGCTCACCGAGGGGTCATCGGAGAAGATCCCTGTGACGGGCGGCGTATCGTCGCTCGCAGTGAACAGTCCGGGGCTGTTCCTCTGGACCGCGCCGCAGTCCTCGGCGAAGAAGCAGGCCCCGCCGCCTTGCATCCCGACCACCACGCGGTCGATGGGCTCTCCCTCGGGGGCGAGCCGCACCTGGAAGACATAGGGTGAGCCGTCGCCGCACTGGGTGCCCCACTCGTCGCCGTCCACGGTGATCTCGACCCACTCGCCGCGCGCCGCCTCGAACTGCGCGTAGGAGCCGCCGCACTCGAGACCGAGCTCGGGGTCGTCGGTGAACGTGGCGAGGAGGCAGTCCGCCTGGTGGTCCGCCCGGGCGACGTACTCGGCGGGCTCCATGGCGACGAGATCGGCAAGGGGGAAGCTCGCGCAGCCCGTCTCGACCTGGCGACGCGCATCGGCCACGCGCTCCTCGCGAGTCACTCCGAGGCCCGAGCAGTCCCCCTGGTCACGGCAGCTCTCCACGGCCGCGAGCTGGTCCGCGATCAGATCGACGCTCGCCTGCTGGGCGCCGACGAGACAGGCGCGGTTGTTCTCGCCCGCCTCCGTCCACACTGCGCCGTGGGGACCCCCGTAGGTCCGCGACGCGAGCGACGTGGCCTCGGAGGCACAAGCCGCCTGGAGCCGGTCCCGGGTGGCGTCGGCGTCGAGCGCGAGGACCGTACAGTCCCCGAGGTCGGCGGCGAGATCATCGAGAGCGGCAGTGAGCGCCGTGTCGTCTGCCGTGCACGGTCCGTCGCCGGTGGCGTAGCAGGCCGCAATCGCGTCACTGTAGGCGGCGACGCAGGTCCGCAGCGGCTCGCTCGCGCAGCTGGGCCCGGTCTCTTCGACGTCGCCCGTACATCCCCACCCGGCGATGACGACCACCGCAATCGCTGTCCATCTGGTCACTGACATGGTGCTTCCCCTCTCTCGAACGGGCACCGTACCACGTGACCGGACTACTCGTAGTGCAGCACGGCCTCGGCCGGGGACGTGCCCTGAAAGACCAGCTCGAGGGGCTCGATCGCGGCCTTCATTCGCTCGAGGGCCTTCTGGACCACAAAGGCGGCGTGCTCCGGGTGAAGCTGGCCGCCTCGATAGATGAGGCCAACCCGGTGGCGGAGTCCGCCGTCGTCGAGATCGAGGTCGAAGCCGCCGATGCTGAAGCGCTGGTTGACCCGGAGCACGAACTCGGCCACCGCGTCGAGGTTGCCCCACGGGATGGCCTGCGGGAGCATGGTCGTGACGCAGAGCTGAGCCTTCTCGGGCTCCACCCAGGCGAGGCACCCGAGGGCGGGGACGCCATCGGGCGTGTGGAGGATCGCCTGGCAGGTGCCGTTGTCCTCCAGCACGTCGACCTCGAGGTCGAAGGCCCGCATGGCCTCTGCGAGCACAGCCACGTCGCTGATCCATTCCTCGCGAGGCTCGCCCCGCGGCACGTAGATTCCGTTGGCTGCCTCGGTGGCGTGCGTGCCCTCCACGACCTCGAGCAGCGGGTCGATCACCCGGTGCATGCCGGTGAGGCACTCCTCGATCGTCACCGCCACGAGGACGGGGTCCTCGGTGCCCTCGCGGTGAAGGCCCACCCGATAGTTCAGCCGCCGCTCGTCGACGTCGAAGTCGATGGTGCCGGCGGTGAGGTGGTGGTTCGCGCGAAGGACGAAGTCGCGAACCGCCCGGGCGCGACCGGCGGGTACGGAAGGCACCAACGTCTCGGTCACGCAGACACCGCGCTCGGGATGGGCCCACGCCACGAGCCCGAGCAGCCCGGGGGTGGTCTCGGCGACCACGGGCCCGTCGGGATCGAGGAACTCTGCTTGCAGCCCCAACGCCTGCATCGCCTGCAGGAGCTGGTTCCAGGACTGCAGGTTCGATGGCTCACCCACGCTCGCTCCCACCGACGTCGTCGGTCCGTGTCGCGACCTGCGGTGGACGGGTGTAAAAACGGATGGGCCCAACCGCCACTTTTCTCGGTTTCTCCGTTCGGGGAAGACCGGGCGCGTCTCTCTCGCGATGTTACGAGGCCCCCTTCAGGAGCATCGCAACCATGGCCCTTCTCGACATCATCACCGCCCCGAATCCGGTGCTCGAGCAGCCCGCCCGGGTGGTCCGGCCCGACGAATTCGGACCCGATCTCGAGCGCCTCACCTCCGACATGGCCGAGACGATGTACGCGGCCCCGGGTGTGGGGCTCGCCGCCCCGCAGGTGGGCGACGGTCGCCGCATCATCGTGCTCGATCCGGGTGAGCGGCACGAGCGTGGTCAGCGCTTCTTCGCCCTCGTGAACCCGCGGATCGTCCAGCGGAGCGACGACACGATTCCGTGGCTCGAGACCTGCCTGTCGGTCCCCGATTTCGAGATCGAGGTCCAGCGCAATCGCGTCGTCAAGGTGGAGTGGCAGAACCCGGGCGACGGCGAGACCCGGTCCGGCTGGTTCGAGGACTTCGAGTCCGTGATCGTCCAGCACGAGATCGACCACCTCCAAGGCACGATCCTGCTCGACCGCGCGAGCCGCTTCAAGCGCAGCCGTTACCTCAAGAAGGTCTCCAAGGCCAAGAAGAACCAGGTGCCCGCATGATCCTCTCGTTGCTCGCGGTCGTCGCCGTCGCCAAGAACCCCTGCACCGACCCCCAGCTCGTCGAGCAGCAGGCCGCGGTGCTCCAGAACCTCTACGACGACTACGAGTCGGCGCGCGAGGATCGCACCGCGTCGGAGCTCCTGTCCGACGAGGCGCGCAAGGCCGACCGGCGACGGGTGAAGACCGTCGTCAAGCTGGACGCCAAGGACCGCCTCTGCACGGGTCAGGACAAGTGGTACGCGGCCTGGGTCATGCAGTCCTCGACCAAGTTCGAGGACCTTCAGCGCTCGTACGCGCTCGCCACCGAGAGCATGGAGGAGCGGGTCCCCCGGGGTGCGTGGCTCACCGCCTACGCCTACGACCGGATGCGCACGGCCGACGGCTACCGACAGTCGTTCGGCACCCAGACCCGGGTCGACAAGGAGAACCGGCGCTGCCTCATCGAGCTCGACGGCACGGTCGACAATGCCAAGCGCCAGGCCTACGGTGTGCCGCCGCTCGGGTCGATCTACCGCCGGATCCTCGACGTCAACGGCTTCGAAGAGGACCCGCCTACCGAGGCTCGCCTGCGGCGCCGCAGCCTGATGTGCGATCCCGTCCCCGAGTTCGATCGTCGCGCCAAGCGGCAGGCTCCCGGCGAGGAGTAGCGGGGTCACGGCGTCGTGGTGGCGCTGCGTTATGCGTCGCCATGCGAGTGATTTTCATGGGCACGCCGGACTTCGCCGTCCCGACCCTCGACGCGTTGATCGACGCGGGACACGAGGTCGGGCTGGTGGTGGCCCAGCCGGACCGCCCGGCGGGCCGCGGCAACCAGCTACGTTCACCGCCGGTCGCCGAGCGCGCCAAGGCGCTCGGGCTGCCCCTCGCCCAGCCACGGGCGATCAAGCGGGGACCGTTCCCCGAGCGGTACGCGAGCGTCGGCGCTGACGTCTGCGTGGTCATTGCGTACGGCCGCATCCTCACCGAGCACCTGCTCACCGCCCCTCGGCTCGGCTGCATCAACGTCCACGCCTCGCTGCTGCCGCGCTGGCGCGGCGCGGCTCCGATCCAGCACGCCATCCTCGCGGGCGACGCGGAGACCGGGGTGTGCACCCAGCAGATGGAGGCGGGCCTCGACACCGGACCCGTCTACGTCGAGCGTCGCACGTCGATCGCGGCCGACGAGACCGCCGCGTCGCTGCACGACCGCCTTTCGGTGCTCGCCGCCGAGGTGGCGGTGGCCACCCTCGAGGCCATGTCGGCCACGCCGCCGATGATCCCCACGCCCCAGCCCGACGAGGGCGTCACCTGGGCGCCCAAGATCGAGAAGGCCGACGGCCGCATCGATCTCTCCCGGTCCGCGGTGGAGTGCGATCGACGGGTGCGGGCGATGACCCCGTGGCCGGGGGGCTTCCTGCCCGGTAGCGACGGCCCGCTCAAGCTCCGTGCGGTCGCGCTGTCCGAGGGTGCCGGGGTCCCCGGTACGGTCCTCTCCGTCGATCCACTGGTCGTCGCCTGCGGCGAGGGCGCACTCGAGCTCGTCACCGTTCAGGCCCCGGGTCGCACCGCAGTCGACGGTCGCTCCTGGGCAAACGGGGCCCGGCTGCGTCCCGGCGACCGCCTGGGATACGATGCGGGCGAGTCGGCTGGCCATCACGAGCAGGGTTGAGCATGGGTGCACGAACCGTACAGTCGACGTTGTGGGGAGTTTCCGCCGGACTCGGTTGCGTCCTCGCGGCGTGGGTCGTCGAGCTCTCGACGGGGCACCACGGGTTCACCCTGGACGGCCTCGTCCGCGCCCACCAGGCGAACCCCGTGCTGTGGCTCACCGATCTGGCGGTGGTCGCGTTCGGGCTGTGGGGCGCCATGGTGGGCCGCCGCGTCGATCGCGCCGACGCTCTGGTCGCCGCGGGCTTGCGCACCCGGGAGCAGTTCGAGCGCCAGCAGCAGTACCGCGACGTCCTCGAGACGATGGTCGACGGCGTGGTGGTCACCCACGACGGCGCGATCGCGCGCGTCAACGAGGCCGGGGCGCGCATCTTCGGGATGGACCCCGCAGCGCTCGTCGGAGAGCCCCTCGACCGCTTCGTGCCGCGCTGGCAGGAGTCCGAGGCAGGCACCCAGGTGGTGCGGGCCACCGCGCGGGGCGTGCTGCTCGGTCTCGCGTGGCTCCACGAGGCCCGTGACGTCAACGGCCGCCCCATCCACGTCGAGATCGCCTCGTCCCGCCTCGGCGATGACAAGACGGTCCTCCACGCCATCCGCGACGTCACCGAAGACCACGTCATGGCGAGCCGGCAGCGCCGGATCAACCGTGCCCTGGCCGAGGAACGAGATCGTGCCGTGACGCGGGACGACGCCAAGCAGAAGTTCCTCGCCGTGCTCGCTCACGACCTGCGCACCCCGCTCGCGTCGATGCGCGGCTACCTCGAGATCATCCAGGAGGAGGTCGAGGAGCAGGGACTGTCGCAGGTGTTCCGCGACCTCGGCCGGGTGCGGGCGGCCACGGAGCAGGTGCTCGAGGTGGTCGAGAAGGTCCACGACCAGGCGATGATCGAGGCCGGCAAGCTCGCGCTCTACCTCGTGCCCGTACACCTCGACGAGCTGGTGGCGGAGGTCGCGGAGTCGGTCGAGCCCCTCGTGAACCCCGGGGTGACCCTCGAGCAGGTGCTGGACCCGAACCTCCCGTCCGTGCGTGCGGATCGACGACGGCTCCGGCAGGTGCTGCTCACCCTGGTGACGAACGCGGCCCAGGTCACGACGCACGGGCAGATCCAGATCCGCGGTCGTCTGCTCGCGCCCAGCGGGCGCGGGGAGTCCGCACGGGTGCGCCTGGACGTCGTCGACACGGGGCCCGGAATCCCCGTGGCCGAGCGCCGCACGCTGTTCACGGCGTTTCAGGGCAAGCGTGCAGCCGCCGGCATGGGGGTCGCGATCAGCTACGAGCTCGCGAGGCTGATGAGCGGCGACCTCTCGGTGCAGAGCGAGGTCGGTTCGGGCACCACGTTCGCCCTGCAGCTTCCCGTCGCGCAGGACGAGGTGCGGGTCGAGCGGCTCGTCCGCACGCGCGCCCAGTACCAGACCGGGCGTGTGATCGTGGTGACGGACGACGCCGCCTTCCGCGGGCTCGTCGAGGCAGGGCTCGGAGCTCGCGGCGTCCAGGTCGTGTCGATGACCCACGCCGCGGAGGCGCTCGAGGCGGCCGAGTCGCTGGGCCCGTCGGCGGCCATCGTCGACATCTCCTTGCTGCGCGGCGACCCGTGGTCGGAGCTCGTGCGGTTCACCCAGCGCGGTCCCTTCGCCCAGACGCCGATCCTCGGCGTCGCGACGTCGACCGACGAGTCCCGGCGGGGTCGGGGCGTCGTGTTGCCGCTGCAGGGCGTCCTCGCCCTCCCGCCGGACCGCCTGCGGCTGCTCGCCCGGACGCGGGCGCTCGCGCACCCGCACCAGCCGGTGGTCGTGTTCGGCGGCGGGCGGGGCACGCTGCGTCCTCTCCAAGACGAAGGGTGGCGGGTCATCGACACGCAGAACCCAGTCGAGGCCGAGCAAGCGCTGTCCGACGCCGGCCTGCTCATCGTGGACCTTCTGTCGGACGGAGCGACCGGCCTGTCGGTCGCGTTGTCCACGAACCGACCGATCCTCGGCCTGCTGCCTACCGTGCCCAGCGACGGCGACAAGGCCGCGGCGCGGCGCGTGGTCGCTCGGGCCCTCGAAGCCGACGGCCAGTCTGTCGAGCGCATGCTGGACCGGCTCACCGAGCATCTCGGCGCCGGGGGCCCCCAGGCGAGCGGTCCCTGGGCGGGACCGCGGCCCGTGGCCGTCCCGTCGGTCTACTGACCGAGCCACCGGATCGAGAAGTTGGTCACCCAGGGCCGCGGCGTCTCGGGCAGCGGTGCGCCGATGTCGAGGGCTCTCGCCCAGTGCAGTCGCAGCACCAGCGGTCCGACGTTGACGTTGCTGCCCAAGGCCACGTCGAGCACCCGGCGGTCCCAGGTGCCGTCGAGATCGTCGCCCACCGCTCCGAAGTCGAGCCCCGCGACCCCCTCGATGCCGCTCGCGAGGGCGACCCGAAGGAGTGCGTCCAGGGGGACCTGGAGCTCGGCGTTGCCGAACCAGTAGTGCCGCCCGAGGAGGTCCGGATCCCCGAAGGTGTAGGACCGAAGCGTGTCGTAGCTCGATAGCCAGTAGCCGCGCGCGTAGGTGCCGAGCCCGCTCGTGCCGGCGGAGATCCGAAGTCCGAGATTGGCCCCCGCGACCAGGGGGAGGGGCAGGTACTGCTGGGCGTCGATTCGCGCGCTGCCGTACATCTCCCCGTCGATCGGCTGGGCGCCGATCGAGCCCTCGAGCAGCAGGGTGCTGCCCGCCACGGGCCCCGTCTTCGGGTGAAAGCGGGTGGTGTCGACGCCCAGCCGGCCGACCGCCTCGAGCTGCAGCCGTGGGGCGGTGTTCACCTCCTCCCACTCGTCGCGAAGGGCCCCGTCGAGGGTACCCGCGATGGGCGAGAACAGGAAGGCGTCCTCGTCGAACAGGAAGTAGCTGACGCCGCCCGCGGCGAGGTCGGTCTGGAGGTAGGCGAATCGGTCGAGCGGGTAGCGCAGCGAGACCTGGCCGCCGTAGAACCGCTCGCCAGACTGGAAGAGGGTGTCGGTGTCGACGGTCTGGTCGTCTCGGAACCGCAGCTGGTGGAAGGGGCCGGCGCCCCAGGAGAGCCGGCCGTGCTGATTGCTGTACAGCGCGATCACGTCGGACAGCTCGGGCGTTCCGTAGGCCTGGGCCGCAATCACGAACGCGTGGTCGCGCAGGCGGTCGGTGGCGGACAGGTAGAGCTGGCCGAAGATGCCGCCGGGGCCGGCCCCGATGGCGGCGAATCCGCCATCGAGCTGCCAGTGGCGCAGGGAGGATGGCCGGTACGGCGTGGCCGAGTCCAGCGGGCGCCGGGGCAGCTGGACCGCGGGGCCCGACGCCGAGGGAGGGGCGGTGTCGGGCTCGGTGAGCCGGCGAGCGTCGGGGAGCCGGGCGGGCACGAGGCGGCCCGAGTGCTGGACCAACGTCCACAGTGCGTTCGCGCCTCCAGGCTGTGGATCGAAGGCCCCGGTGGGCAGATCGGTGATTCGCTCCGATCTCCCCCGGTCGAGGTGGAACAGTTGCACCGCACCGTCGTGGTAGGCCGAGTAGACCACGCTGCCGTCGGGAAGGACCGCAGGGGAGTGGTGGTCGCGGTCGCGGTCGGTGAGTCGGACCGGGTCGGAGGAGACGGCATCGGGGTCGAGGCGAAACAGGTGGGTCTGGCCGTCCGAAGACGCGTCGCTCGCGAAGACGAGGCCGCCCGGTCCCCAAGCCACGTCGCGCTCGGCATGGACGTCGTGGGTGACCTGGCGGGCGACCGGGGTCGCGGTGCGCACCCCTCCTGGGTCGACGATCCAGATGTCGCGGGTCCCCTCTTCTGACAGCGCCACCACCGCGACCCGCCGGCCTCCGGGCTCGAGGGCTACCGAGGTCGCGGCGAGCAGGCCGAACCGATCCAGCTTCACCCGCGTTCGAGCTCCCTTGCGGATCTTCACGCGCCAGAAGGTCTCCGGCGTGGCAGCCGTGCGGGGCAGGTCGAAGACCTCGAGGGTCGCAGCGGCATCGCTCGGGTCGGCAGGCAGCGGCTCCTGCTCGGTCGCCCGGTGTGCGATCGCCTGGATCACGAGCTCGTCGCGCCCCCGTCGCTCCACGACATAGGCGATGCGGCCCTCTCCGAGATCGAAGTTGCGGGGATCGATGGGGTGTAGCGACTCCACCCCGGGCCTTCGGTCGGCCACGAGGCGCCGGGTGGCCTGGGGACGGCGCGGGTCCACGAGGTACAGTCCGGTACGGCCGTTGTCCGGACTGATGGCTCGGTACGCGAGGAGCGCACCGTCGGGCGAGGCGTCGAGCGCCAACGGGACGCCCATCACGCGACCGAGCGGGTCGAGGTCGGCGAGCGACTGGGTCGCCTGGAGCGCGTCCCGGAAGGCCCGCCGCTCGATCCAGGTCTCGAACCGGGCGCCGATGCGCCTCTCGTCGTCGCCGGTGACCTCCTCGACCAGTCGCTCGAAGCGGTCGATGCGACGAGCCGTTCCCGCTCGCGACAGAATCGCCCCGGTGAGCTCGAGGATCCTGTCGAAGGTGCCTGCGCCGTACGTCTCCTCGAGGAAGGTGAGTCGGGCGTGCCCGCCCGCGTACGTCCACAGCACGTGCCCGGGAAAGTCGCTGAAGAAGCCGAGCAGGCCGTATCCGCGGAACAGGTCCGGGTTGACCACGAGGTCACGCACCCGCATCGCGTTCTCGCCGTCGATGGGACCCAGCGACACGTACTCGGCGAGCCCCTCGACGAACCACAGTGGCAGGGACTCGAGCGGGTCGCCCCAGAGGTTCGCGTGGCTCGCCGAAGCGCGGACCTTCTGAATGGTGAACTCGTGGCCGAGCTCGTGGGTCGAGGTGTGGTCGAACGAGGCATGATCGCCGAAGTAGGGCAGCGCGACCTCGAGGCCTCGCGGAGCCGTCGCGCCGAGGACGCCTTCCTGGACGGGAAAGAGGTTGGTCCGCAGGAATTCCTGGTACGACCCGTAGACGACGTAGTCGAAGCGCTCGGGCGGCACGAAGTCGAACTTGTCGACGAGCTCTCGGTACGCGCCCTCGAGCTGGGCCGCCGCGCGCTCGGCGGAGTCCCGCTCCGCCTCGTAGAAGAACAGGCGAACCCCGCCCGCCGGCCGCGCGTCCTCGCCGAGCTCGGCGCCGACCAGCAGATCGATGGTCCGCCAGTCGTGGGCGCTGTAGCGAACGATCGTCTGGCCCGCGCGACGGGGCGCCACCCACACCTGGGCGAGGGCTTCGCCGACGAGGCAGAGCGAAGCGAGCATGGCCAGGACGAGCCGCATGGTCCCCACGAACCTACCGAGACAGGTAGAGCGCTCCTCGGCGCGGGGGCGGAGGTCGTGGAGCCGGACTCGGTTTCAGTCCGTCGGTGGCGAGGCGGGCCGTGGCAAGATGGTGAGCTCGACGGTGGTCTCGTCGGAGTCGGCCGCCCCGTCGGTCGCGACGACGGTGAAGGAGTCCGACCCCGCGTAGTCGGGGTTCGGCACGTAGAGGAAGTGTCCCGTGGCGTCGAGCTGCACCGACCCGTGCTTCGGCTCGGTGACCATGTTGAACCGGACGGCGTCGCCGTCGGGATCCGCCGCGGAGACGGTGGCGCACAGGTTCGTACCTTCGTCGAGCACGAAGGCCTCGGCGTGCATGGTGGGTGGGTGCGGCTCGGCGACGTCGGGCGCGGCGTCGGGTTCCGACCCGCACGCCACGATCGAACCGAGCCAGATTACGCGCATCTGGTACACGAGACCCCCTGTCGAGACGCAGCGTACCTACGAGGACGCGGTCTCGACAACCTACGTGATGTCGTTGTCCATCATGTAGGCTTCGAGGTCGCGAACCCGGTCGCGGAGCTCCGCCGCCCGCTCGAACTCGAGCTTGCCCGCGGCCTGACGCATCTCCTTGCGCAGTCGCTTCACGAGGTTCGGGATCTTGCGCGGGTCCTCGGGAATCGGATCGCTCGTGCGCTTCGGCTTGGGCCGCTCGAGATCGACCTCGACGTAGTCGGCGGACACCAGGGCGGCGAGGGGGGAGTCGATCTCGCGGCGGATGGTCATCGGCGTGATGCCGTGCTCCCGATTGTAGGCCTCCTGAATCTCGCGGCGGCGACGGGTCTCGTCGATCGACTTCCGCATGTTCTCCGAGACGCGGTCGGCGTAGAGGATCACGTGTCCGTTGACGTTGCGCGCCGCTCGGCCGATCGTCTGGATGAGCGAGCGCTCGTTGCGCAGGAATCCCTCCTTGTCGGCGTCCATGATGCACACGAGGCTCACCTCGGGCAGATCGAGGCCCTCTCGCAGCAGGTTGATGCCCACGAGGACATCGAACTCGCCCGCCCGCAGGTCGCGCAGGATCTCCATGCGCTCCAGCGTGTCGATGTCGCTGTGGAGGTAGCGAACCCGAACGCCGAGCTCGAGCCAGTAGTCGGTGAGCTCCTGGGCGAGCCGCTTGGTGAGGACGGTGACCAGCGTGCGCTCCGAGCGCTCGGTGCGCAGCCGGATCTCGTGCAGCGCGTCGTCGACCTGGATCTGCTGCGGTCGGACCTCGATGGTGGGATCGAGCAGGCCGGTGGGCCGAATGATCTGCTCGACCGTCGCGCCACCGGTCTGCTCGAGCTCCCACGCGCCGGGGGTCGCGCTCACGTAGATGGCCTGCTGCACGTGCTCGTTGAACTCCTCGAACTGGAGCGGGCGGTTGTCGAGCGCCGAGGGCAGCCGGAAGCCGTGCTCGACCAGGACCTCCTTGCGAGCACGGTCGCCGCGGAACATGCCCCCGATCTGCGGCACGGCGATGTGGCTCTCGTCGACCACGAGCAGCCAGTCGTCGGGGAAGTACTCGATGAGGGTGGGCGGCGGCTCGCCCGGAGCCCGCCCCGACAAGTGCCGGCTGTAGTTCTCGATGCCCTTGCACCGGCCGATCTCGCGCATCATCTCGAGATCGAACAGGGTTCGCTGCTCGAGTCGCTGGGCCTCGAGCAGCTTGCCGGCGCCCCGAAGTTCGTTGAGCCGCTCGCCGAGCTCGGCCTCGATGCCTTCGACCGCCCGCTCCATGCGCTGCTTGGGCGTGACGTAGTGGGAGGCGGGATAGATCGCGACCTTCGCGAGCTTGTCGAGCTTCTTGCCCCGTAGCGGATCGATGAGCCACAGCGCGTCGACCTCGTCGCCGAACAGCTCGATGCGGACGGCCCGGTCTTCCTCGTAGGCGGGAAAGACATCGATCACGTCGCCCCGAGCCCGGAAGGTCCCCCGGTGGAAGTCCTGCTCGTTGCGGTCGTACTGGATCTCGACGAGCTTGGCGAGGATGTCCTTCCGCGCCACCTCCTGGCCCTGCTCGAGCAGCAGGAGCATGCCCTCGTAGGCCTCCGAGCTCCCGAGGCCGTAGATGCAGCTCACGCTCGCCACGATGATGACGTCGTTGCGCTCGAGCAGGGACTTGGTAGCGGCGTGCCGGAGCCGGTCGATGGCCTCGTTGACGAGGCTGTCCTTCTCGATGTAGGTGTCGCTGCTCGGGACGTACGCCTCGGGCTGGTAATAGTCGTAGTAGCTGACGAAGTACTCGACCGCGTTGTCGGGGAACAGCTTGCGGAACTCTCCGAACAGCTGGGCGGCCAGCGTCTTGTTGGGGGCGAGCACCAGCGTCGGCTTGTTCACCTGGGCGATGACGTTCGCGACGGTGAACGTCTTGCCCGAGCCCGTGATGCCCAGTAGCACCTGGTGCGGAACCCCGGACCTCACTCCGGCGGTGAGCTTCTCGATGGCCTGGGGCTGGTCACCCGTCGGCGAGTGGTCGCTCACGAGCTCGAACACGGCGTCGGCCCTGCCCATCGGGCTGCCTGCCTCCCGAGCGGTCGGTGGCCACTTCCTGCCCATGGTCCTTCCCGTTCTGTGCAGCAGACTTCCGTAACGTCGGGGACGCAGTGAGGGAGCGTGACACGACCGTGACGCTGGAACCGTCGCGGGCTGCCCCGACCGTGGGCGTGCGATACTCGACTCGTGACTTTGGAGGACCGATGCGCACCCTTTCCCTTCTCGCGATTCCCGCTCTCGCTGCTGCCTGCTCCATCTCCCTGAACTTCGACGCCGACGGCGAGGTCGACTTCGCCATTGGCGACATCGGCACCGACTGCACCGTCGACGAGGCGCCGGAGGGCTGCACCGCAGTGACGTCCGAAGGCGACAATGGCGAGTGCATCATCACCACCACGTGTGACGGGTTGGCCCTCTTCGACGTCGAGCAGATCCGCACCGACATCGACGACTCCACGAACGGCAACCAGAACATCCGGACCCAGGTGGAGGCCGTCAAGGTCGACGCGACGGGCATCGACTTCACCGGCTTCACCGGCGACCTGCCGCCGGGCACCACTGCGTCGCTCCAGGTCGGCCTCGAGCCCGTCACCGACGACCGAATCCTGTTCTCGCTCACCGACGCCGACTACGAGACCATCCGTGGCGGCGGCGAGGTCACCGTGGTCGAGCGCCCCGAGGATGACGGCCGCTGGCAGGACGACTTCTTCCTCTCCGAGCTCAACGACGCCCTCGACGACGAGAACGGCGAGCTTCCCGTCCAGGCGGTCGCTGTGATCACCATCCGCGACGTCGCCGCGTTTCAGGGTGCCTCGGGCGCCATCGGCACCCTGACCTTCGATGCCGAGGTCACCGGCACTGGTGGCGTGAGCCTCCGCGCCCAGTGAGCCGAGACCGCCCGCGGGCGGGTCCATTCTCTTCGAACGAGGCGTCGGGGCACTGCTCCGGCGCCTTCGTCGTTCCAAGAGCATGTTACGGGCCGGCCGAGGAGCTACCCATGGCGATCCAGTTCAGCGACACGGCGGTCACGCGCGGCAAGGAGCTCGTCGAGCAGAAGGGCCTCCCCTGGATGCGGCTCGGCATCCGCGGCGGGGGCTGCAGCGGCCTGTCCTACTTCATGGACTTCGTGGACGCGCCCGCCGACAAGGACCTGGAGTTCGACTTCGACGGGCTGCGGGTGTGCGTCGACCGCAAGTCCTACCTCTACCTGGTGGGGACCGAGGTCGACTTCGAGACCACGCTGGTCCGCAACGGCTTCGTGTTTCACAATCCGGCGGCGAAGCGCAGCTGCTCCTGCGGCGAGTCCTTCGCGCTCTGATCAGGCGCGGACACGGCGGACGGCGTCCGCCACGAGACCGATGGTGGCGTCGATGTCCGCCTCGGTGGTGGGCCGACCGAGCCCGAAGCGGACCGAGCGCTGGGCCCGCTCGGGCGCCACGCCCATGGCGTCGAGGACGTGCGACGGCTCGAGCGACGCCGAGGAGCACGCGGAGCCCGAAGACAGCGCCACGCGGTCGGACAGCGCAGCCATGAGCGGCGCGGCCTCGACGCCGTCGAACGACACGTGGAGGTTGTTCGGGGCCCGATGCTCCATGGAGCCGTTGACGGTGACGTCTCCGACTTCCCGCTCGAGCCCGCTTCGCAGGCGATCACGCAAGGCGGCCAGCCGAGCGGGCGCACCCGCAGCCAGATCCTGGGCCACCAGCTCGGCAGCCTTGCCCAGGCCAACGATGAGCGGAACGGGAAGGGTACCCGAGCGCAGACCGCGTTCCTGCCCTCCACCGAACTGCAGCGGCGCCACCTCGATTCGAGGCCGGGTGCGCCGCACGATCAGGGCGCCGATGCCCTTGGGACCGAAGATCTTGTGCGCGGACACCGAGACGAGATCGACCTGAAGGCCCGGAACGTCGACCGGCACGAAGGCGGCCTGGGCGGCGTCGGTGTGCAGCCAGACGCCCCGCTCGCGGCACACCGCTCCGATCTCGCCCAGCGGCTGCATCACGCCCGTCTCGTTGTTCACGCGCATGACCGAGACGAGGACCGTGTGGGGCTTCAGAGCGTTTCTCACGTCGTCGGGGTCGATCCGCCCGTCCGGTCCCACCGGCAGGACGGTGACCTCGACCCCCGCCTTGGCGAGCTCCTCGACCGGGTCGAGCACGGCGTGGTGCTCGGTAGCCACCGTGACCACGTGGCGCGGGCCGTCGGCGGCGCGGGCCACCCCGAGGATGGCGAGGTTGTCGGACTCCGTGGCTCCCGACGTGAAGACGACCTCCTTCGGCGACACCGAGAGCCAGGCGGCGACCTGGCTGCGAGCATGCTCCACCGCCTGGCGGGCGCGGAGACCCCACGCGTGTGACCGCGAGCCCGCGTTGCCGAAGTGGGCGGTGAAGTAGGGCCACATCGCCTCCGCGACGCGCTCGTCGCACGGGGTGGTCGCGTGGTGGTCCAGGTAGATCGGGGCGTGTTCCATGATGGGCGTCGTACCATCCCGCCGACTGACGGTGCGCGGCGACCTCTGGCGACAGAGACTCCGCACGTGTGGGGGTTCGCAATGGTACCGTCAGGAGAGCGACGCCAGTTGCCACGGAGGAACGATGCTCGCCATCCTGTGGACGCTCACTCCGGTCCTCGCGCAGGAACCCCTCGCCATCCCCGCGCCGCCGCCCCCGACCGTGATCAAGCCCGTCGAGGACAGACCGGGACTGGGGGTCTCCGCGGCGACGATGGCGGAGTACGAGGAGCGGCGCTTGCGGATCTTTCCCGCGGAGCGACGGGGCTGGCGCTTCACCCTCGGCCCGACCTCCGAGGCCCACACGCTCGACTTCGCCGAGGGCGTGAACGCCGCCGCGGTCGACCTCGCGCCGCGGCTCGTGGTCGCCCGCGGCGAGCGGCTCCTCTCGGTTCCCACCCTCGTCGAGACGCTCGGTGACAATCCGGCGCTGCTCCACGAGCGCATCGAGCGCAAGCAGTGGACGGCCAACGCGTGGACCGCGGTGAGCGCGCTCGGGTTGCTCGGCGCGGCGGTCGCCTACCGGCTCCCCTACGAGGACCGGGGACCCTGGTTGATCGGGTCCGCATCGGCGCTGGTGGGCGGTCTCGTCTTCGGGGGCAACGCCCAGCGACGCGCCAATCGCCTGATGCGCGACCTCGACCTCGAGTACGAGCGTCGCGAGCTCGTCGACCGGGTGCGGGCGCACAACGACGCCCTGGCCCGAGAGCTGGGGGTCGACCCCGACGTCAGCCCGCAATGACCTCGCCGCCGTCGACCTGAAGCACGTTGCCCGTGAGCCAGTGGGTTCCGGGTGCCGACAAGGCGAGGAGGCACTCGGCGATGTCTTCGGGGGTGGTGAGCCGCCCCGAGGGATTACGGGCCGCCGCGCGCTCCTGGATGTCCGCCGCGCCCGGGATCTTGTCCAGGGCCTTCGTGGGGGTCACCCCCGCCATGATGGCGTTGGCGGTGATTCCCCGCGGCGCGAGCTCGACCGCGAGCTGGCGGATGTGCGACTCGAGGGCGCACTTGGCGGCCGACACTGCGCCGTAGGCCGGCCACATCGCCACCGACCCCGACGAGGTCATCGCGAAGATGCGACCGTGCTCGCCGAACAGGTCGCTCTCCACCAGATCCTGCGCCCAATAGACCAAGCTGTGAGCCATGACGTCGAGCGTCATCTCCATCTGCTTGCGGCTCAGGGAACCGTCGCCGAAGTAGGGTCGGAGGGTGCCGAACGCGAGCGAGTGGAGCAAGACGCGCACGGACTTGGGCCCCGCCTGGGACTTCAGCCACTCGATGGCCTCGGCCCGCTCGTCGTCGCCCGCGGCGTTCGCGTTGTAGAAGTGCACCGGCACGCCGTGGCCCTTCAGCTCCTCGACGAGGGCCTCGATCTCCGGCATCGCGGCTCGGCGATCGAGATGTGCGCCGAAGATGCCGTAGCCTGCCCTCGCGTAGCTCCGCGCTGCCGCCGCGCCGAAGCCCGACGACGCCCCCAGGATCACTGCCCAGTCTGCCACTTACTCTTCTCCTGCCTCGTCGCCCGATGAGGCGTCCGAGCCGGCCTCGGCCGGCGCTTGATTCGAGCCCTCGCCCTCGTCGGTGGGGGGATGGCCATCGGGCAGGTGGGGATCACCGCCTGCCCCCGCGAACTGCATCTCGACGTCGAGCGCTTCGCGGAGCTTCTTCGACGCCTCGGTGAGCGCCTTGGCCTCGAGCGCAGAGCGCGCGATGAGCTTCTGCTCTTCGGGCGGGGTCGCGTCGCGGGAGTCGAGGATCTCGACGATGTGCCAGCCCGCCTTGGACTCGAGGGGCCCGAGGACCCGGTTGGTGGCGTGCGCGAAGATGGCCCGGCCGAGGTCGGGGCGGTCCTGGATCGAGAACCAGCCGAGGTACCCGCCGTTGCTCGCGGTGCGGGTGTCGAGCGAGTGGTCGCGGGCCAGCTTGGCGAAGTCCTCGCCACTCTCGAGCCGGTCCATCAGCTCCTGGGCGTAGGACTCGGAGCCAACGACGATCTCGCGCCCCTGCTTCTGCGGCAGCGCGAACTGCTCGCGGTTGTCTTCGAGCCAGGCCTCCACGCGCTCGTCGGTGAGCTGGCGCTTGGCGAGCACCCGCTGCATGGCCCGGGAGAGCGCCCGCCGCTCGGCGAAGGCGATCTCGAGCTGTACCTGTGGGTCCTCGTGAAGTCCCTCGTCGATCGCGGCGCGGTAGAGCGCGGTCGCGAGCGCGTACTCCTCCAGCACGTGGAAGCCGCCGGGCGAGGTCATGGCCGACTCGATCATCGGCTCCGGCACGCCCTTGTTCCTGAAGACCTGTTCGACCTCGCGTCGGCCGACCTGGAAGCCCTGGACCTTCATGAAGGGCTCGCCGGCATTCTCGATGGTGCCGGGCTCGGCTTCGGCCGACGGGGCAGAGACCTCGGTCGGGGCCTCGTCGCAGGCGACGACCCCGAGCGCGAGGAGGAGGACGACGGGAAGGGCTGGTCTCAAGGCAGGAACTCCTTTCGGCGAGCAACGCCGTTGCAATCCGCGCCGCACGAGACCTTACCCGAGGCCGCGTCGCGGGCCAACGCTTTGCGGAGAAACGACGGCGCGGTATCTGGCTCCCATGCAGCCGTCTCGAGCCCTCTAGAACCTGGTCCGCTTCCTCTTCGTCCCTCAATCGGGGACGGGGCACGGGGCCAAATCGGACGAGTCCGTGGCACGCGCCATGGTTCTCGAGGGTTTCGACTGTCCGAAGTGCAGCCACCGCGCGGGTGTCGTTCCTTCGCAGCGCGGCGGTCTGCGGCCGCCCGTGCTCCGCCCCGGGGCCGCGCTCGACGAGCGCGGCTACCTGGAGCGCTCGTGGCTCGGCTGCCTTCGTTCGTCTCGGTTCCCTCTCTCGGCTCGCTTCCCTGCTATCGCTGGCTCGTCCAGCCCCTCGGTCCTCCCACCCTGCAGCGTCGATGTCCGCGCTGCGACGTGCCTCGCACGTTCGTCAGCGCGAGGGCCTTCCGCGTGAATGCCCACCGCAGGCGTCTCGACGTCTGGCTCCTCTTGCGCTGCTCCGTCTGCGAGCGCGTGGTTCGCTTGCCCATCCTCGAGCGCGTGCACACCGACGATCTCGCCGCATCGGATCGGGATGCGTACACCCGAAACGACACCGCTCGGGCCGACGCGGAGGCGCTGAATCGCGGCCTCGTGGCGGCCTGGGAGGTCTGCGGCGAGCGACCCGAGGTCCCGTTCGTCGCACACCTCGAGATCCCGGTCGGTCTGGAGGTGCGCCTCGACCGCCTGCTGGCGAAGGTGCTCGAGCTCCCGCGACAGGTGGTGCAGGACCGCGCCCGATCGGGGCGCATCCAGCTGCTTCACGCGAGTCCGCGGGCGCTACGCCGGCCGGCGTGTGACGGACAGCAGGTGGTCGTGCTGCCGTGATGTCGCGGGGCTACGGTGCCGACGAGGAACCGGGGTTCGCGTGAAGTTCTTCGAGATGGTGATGGGCGTCTACTTCGACGACCTGGATGCCTTCTACATCCTGCACAATGCCAAGTACCTGCTGTTGTTCGAGCGCACCATCGGGGCGTTCTGGCAGGAGGTCGGTATGGGGGCGTTCGAACCCAACACGGAGGGCGACCACCACCATCTGGTGCGTGCCAACGTGATCGAGTACCTTCGCCCCGTGAACTTCACCGGGCGGGTGCGGGTCCGACTCTGGATCCGCAAGATCGGCAGGACCTCCATGACCTTCGCGTTCCGAATGATGCCGCTCGACGAGGACGTCGACTTCGCCACCGGGACTCGCACGATCGTGCGGGTCGACCCCCGGACTCAGCGACCCATCGCCTGGACGGGCGACTTCCGGGAGCGTCTGGCCCCCTGGACGGAGGCAGCGTGATGTGGTGGCTCGTCCCCGCGGCTCTGGCTCAGGAAGCAGAGTCCGAACCGGCTCCGTCAGCCGGTCCGACCCCGTCAGGCGAGGCCGACCCGAGAGAAGAGGCCCCCTCCGAGGACTCCGAGACGCCGGACGATCCCGCGTCCGACGACGAAGAAGCAGCCGCGGAGCTCGACGAGGACGTCGACGCCGAGATGACCGTCTACGGAAGGCTCGCCATCGACCGGGCGCTGGACGACGTGGTCGACAAGATGGAGTACCTCGGGTACACCGCGCGCCGCGACGGCGACCGGGTCGTGTTCAAGCCTCCGCTCGGCTGGATGGGCAAGGCGATCCTCGAGGACGGTCAGCTCGAGTTCCGTCGGTCGGTCGCGGGCCTCGCCGGGCCGGACGACTCCGTCAACATGGAGCTCTTCAGGCGGATCGACCCCAACAAGCCGCCCACCGAGGGCTATGGGCTGCGCCTGTGGCTCCTGCCCTCGGAGAAGAAGGTCGAGCCCCTGCGTGCCGAGGTCGTCGAGGCGGTAGGGCCCGAGCTCTCTCGCTACAACGCCGTCGTGGCGCGAACGGCACTGCAGGAGCGCCTCGCCGACCTCCCCGACCGGCTCGACGGGGTGTGGAACAACGGCACGCCGCTCGTCGGCATGGCGACGCTGGACACGCGGACCGCACGTCGGCGTCACGTCCTCGAGTACTGGGCCACGCGCGCCTCGACGCCGGAGGGCCGCCTGACCGCGCGCAAGGTCGCAGACTGGCTCGATGCCGTCGTGCAGGAGAGCGACAGCCCCATCACCGATGCGGAGCGGTCCGAGTTCGAGGGCCAGCGCGACGACGGTCTCGAGCTTCCCTGACCTGGCCCCCGATGGGGACCTCAGCGATCGAACCGATCGAGGATCACGTCGCGTTGCTGCTCGAGGTCGTCGATCTCGTTCCGGAGACCCTCGAGCGTCGCGAGAATGGGCGCGAGCGCGCCATCGGTTTCGTGAAGGGCGCCCTCGAGCGAGGCCTGGAACTGCTGGGACTCCAGGTGGCCCACGGCTCCGGTGACCAGCGAGTGTCCCCAGGTGCGGACGAAGCTGCCGAGCCGGTCGCGAACGGGGGCCGCGACGCGGACGCTCACCGACAGCCCCATCACCGCACACGCGTCTTCGAAGTCGCGAGCCTGGCGTTCGAGCCGCTGCGCCAGCACGGGGTCGAAGGTGGGCTCGTGGGATTCGTCGCGGTCGACGAGACCGAACGGGGTCGGGCGCTCGTGACGTCCCATCGCGGACCGTAGCGAGGCGACGAGGCTGGTCCCCACCAGGTAGGCGCGTCGGACGGCATCGTGCTCGAGGCGCAGCGTGTCGAGTCGCGCCTCGAGCTCGTTGAACGCCCGCGCCAGGGGGTGCGTGGCAACCCTCACCTGATCGGCCAGATCCTCCCGCCGGGCGCGCCTCGCCTCGTCGGCGGCGGCACGGTCCACGCGATCTTGTTCGGCGGCGGCGAGGCGAGCCAGGGCTTCGTCGCGGTTGTGAAGGGCCTGGTCGAGTCGCTGTCGTGCCCTCTCTACCGCGGCTACGACCTCGTCGAGCTGCCGCTGGCGGGTACCGAGAATCGTTCCCTCGAGCCAGGAGAAGAACCCGCCGAGTCGTCGGACGGCGTCGAGGTTCTCCTGGACGCGGGCCTGCCAGTGGGCCACCGCGCGCTCGGCCGTCTCGGCGGCGTCGCGCAGCTCGACGATTTCCAGATCGGGGGTGTCGTCCACGCTCCCTCCCAGTGGTTGCGCTCTGGATCGGTGGGGGCGGTACGTGGAGGGGCGGTGGATGTTTCAGCCGATTGGGTTGCGCGCCGGCGGCTCGCTGGGATACCAGTTCGGGTCGTTGCCCCGCCCGCTGGGGCACGCGTGCCGACGTGTGCGCGAAGAACCTCATTCTCATCCATCCGAGCGAGACCATGGCCAAGAAGAAGGAAGCCCGGCAGGTCGTCCATCTCGAGTGCACCGAGCAGCGTGACAGCGGCGTGCCCGGGATGAGCCGCTACACGACCCAGAAGAACAAGCGCAACACGCCGAAGCGCCTCGAGCTCAAGAAGTACAACCCCTTCCTCAAGCGGCACACCGTGCACCGCGAGGTCAAGTAGGGCGATTCGCGTCTTTCGGGGCGCACCCCGCGGTCCGGCCCACGTCTTCCGACGAGAGCCCCCGGCCCGTGGTCCAAATCCCAACACATGCACCAAGGAGCGAGCGATGGCTCGTTATCGTGGACCCCGGCTCAAGCGATGCCGGGCCGTGGGCACGGTGCTTCCAGGGCTTACGACGGCGCCTACCCTCGACCGTCCGTTTCCCCCTGGTGAGCACGGAACCAAGCGGCGTGCCAAGCCGAGCGACTACAAGGTCCGACTGCAGGAGAAGCAGAAGGCCCGGTGGCACTACGGCATTCTCGAGAAGCAGTTCCAGAGCTACGTCAAGCGCGCCTCGCGCATGAAGGGCGCGGCGGGCATCAACCTCGTCACGCTGCTCGAGTCCCGGCTCGACAACCTGGTGTGGCGCCTCGGCCTCGCACGCACGATCCCGCAGGCGCGGCAGCTCGTCGTGCACCGTCACATCACCGTCGACGGGCGCCGGGTCGACCGTCCGAGCTTCCAGGTGGCGCCCGGCATGGAGATCGCGCTGCGCGAGAAGAGCCGTCAGAAGCCGTGGGCCGAGGAGATCATCGGTCTGACGATGTCGGTGAGCCGGCCGGGTTGGCTGGAGTTCGATCCGGCGAAGGCAGCGGGTAAGCTGCTGATGAAGCCGGACCGTGCGGACCTGCCGTTCGAGCTCTCCGAGAACGCGATCATCGAGTTCTACTCCCAGAAGCTCTGATCGCGGTCACCGCGTGCGCCTCGACGCGCACAGCGGCGCGCCCGGTCACCGCGCGAGCGGTGACCATGGCGCTCCCCTGCGGGTCTCGGTCTCCGACTGAGCGCGCTCCCGGAACGCCTGCTGTCGAGCGGGCGT
>CAZZLC010000020.1:0-112052 GCA_964655065.1 uncultured Enterobacteriaceae bacterium
CCTGTCCCGGCCGCTGGATCAACACGGACAGCACTTCGGGGTTCGCGTACTAGGAACGAGGACGCGGATCGGAAGGTCAAAGGTCGAGGCTCCCGACCTGGCTTAAAGGCGCGTACCGCGGAGCCTAGGGATCCGGGCAGGAGGACTCATGACCACCATCCGCGTAATCTGCCTCGTCCTGCTCGCCGGCTGCGCCCGTTCGTCCCCGCCCGCCCCGAGCCTCGACGCGGCGACTCCCGTTCCGTCCGCCGCGAGCGCGGCCGAGGCTCCCGAGACGGCCCACCCGGCCTTCGCGGCCCAGGTGGTCCAGCTGCGTCGCGACGGCGAACTCGAGCTCGCGGACGGCATCGTGAGCGAGGCCGACATCGCCGCGCAGCTCCGAGACCTCTCCGCCGACGGTGACACGCTGCGGGTCGAGGTGGTGGGTCAGGTCTCGGACGCGTGGGTCGCGAAGGTCGAGCAGGCCGCACTCGACAACGGGTTTGCGGAAGTGGCAGTCAACCCGCCCCGTCCGTGAAGGGCGGCCATCCGCACCAGCAGACTCACCCGCACCCCACGCGATTCAATTATGCCGGCTTAAGTGTCCGAAATCGAGGGCGGCGCCTACAGGGCGGGTGTTCCGAAACGGAGGCCCCTCGTGCGCACTGGCTACCTGACTCCCCTGACCCTCGTTCTGTTCGTGGGATGCTCCACTCCAGAGTCCGCGGAACCGCCCGGACCCGACACCCCCGAAGATCTCGAACCGTCGACGACCGATACCGGCACGGACTGCATCGCTTCGGACGAGGTCTGCGACGGCATCGACAATGACTGCGACGGGGAGGTCGACGAGGACCCCACGGATGGCCAGGCGTACTTCGCCGACGCGGACCTCGATGGGTTCGGCAGTGCCGACGCACCCGTGATCGCTTGTGAGCCGCCCGCTGGGCATGTCGACAACGATCGAGACTGCGACGACACCCGAGACGACGTCCATCCTGACGCCCTCGAGGTCTGCGACGGCGTCGACAACGACTGTGACCCCTCCACCGCCGAGGCCGGCCTCGCCACGTTCTTCGGCGATGACGTCACGGTGGATTTCACCGACGACCTCACCGGAACAGAGGTGGAACCTGCAGCCTTCACCCTGGACAGCCCTGGTGTCCTCCAGGTCTGTGAGGGCACCTGGTTCGTCCATCTCCGCGCCGAGGCCGACGTCGACATCGTCGGGCCTGCTGGGCCCGAGGTCACCCTGCTCGACGGGGCGACGACGGGTCGGGTGCTGACGGTCGCCAGTACGACCGACGTGGGGCTGCAGGGCCTCACCATTCAGCACGGTCAGGCGACCCAGGGTGGAGGCGTGCGGGTCCTCGGTGACGCGAGCCTGATTGGCGAGGACGTGGTGTTGCGCGACAACGAGGCCGGCTTTGGCGGTGCAGTGCTCACGCAGGGCACGGTGACCCTGCGGGACTCGACCGTCCACGGCAATCTCGCCAGCGCCAATGGGCCTGCGATCTACATCAGCGTGGGAGGTGGCTTCAACTTCGAGGACACGACGATCCGAGACAATGGGGGTTCTGGGCAGACCAACAAGGTAGTCATCCGGATCCGGCCCTCGGGAACCTTGTCGTGCGTGAACTCGCAGCTCTACGGCAACACGAGGGCCATCACACTGGAGACCGACGCCAGCGCGACGTTCGACGACTGCGACTTCGTCGATCCCGTCACGAACGTCGGCAACGGCCCCGCCGACATCCTCTTCGACAACGCCCCCGAACTGACCGATCTGGGGACTGGGTTCACGGCGACCTGTGACGTCAACGGGTGCATCCTACCCTGACGGGGTCAGCGGCCGGAGCGAGCTCAGCGCGCGGCGTCCACGTAGCGCTCGCGCAGGTGGGTCTGGTACGCCTCCAGACCGAGGGGCGCGCCCGTAGCGACCTCCACCAGCTCGGGGGTCGTGTAGCGACTGCCGTGCTGGTGAACGTGATCGTGAAGCCACCCCACCAGCGGGCCGAAGTCGCCCCTCGCGAGGGAGCCCGAGAGGTCGTCGAGTGCACGGTCGGCCGCCGCGAAGAGCTGGGCGGCGAGCATCGCGCCGAGCGTATAGCTGGGGAAGTAGCCAAACGCGCCATCGAACCAGTGGATGTCCTGCAGGCACCCCCGACGGTCGTCGGGCGGCGTGAGGCCGAGCAGTCCCTCGAAGCCCTCGTTCCAAGCCCCAGGAAGGTCGGCTACCTGGAGATCCCCCCGCACGAGGGCCTTCTCCAGGCGATAGCGCAGCAGGATGTGCGCCGGATAGGTCACCTCGTCGGCGTCCACCCGGATGAAGCTGGGCGAGACGCGGATGTTGCGGCGGTAGAGGTTCTCGGCGTCCCAGGCGGGCCCCGTCCCCCCGAAGGCCTCGCGCACGTGCTCGGCGGCGTACGACGAGAAGGCCCGGCTCCGGCACGCCTGCATCTCCACGAGCAGCGACTGGCTCTCGTGCACCGCCATCCCACGGGCCTTGCCCACCAGCTGCGAGCGCCAGGCCGCCGGAAGGTTGCGCTCGTACATCGCGTGGCCGCTCTCGTGGAGTACGCCCATGAGGCTCGAGGCAAAATCGTCGGCGTCGTAGCGCGTGGTGATCCGGATGTCGTCGGGATTGCCCCCGCAGAAGGGGTGGTGGCTCACGTCGAGGCGGCCCCGCGAGAAGTCGAACCCCACCGCCTTCATGAGGGTCTCACCGAGGCGCCGCTGCGCGCCGATGTCGAACGGGCCCTCGAGGGGGAGGACCGCGGGCCGGGCCGCCTGCGCCGCCTGGACCTCCTCGAGGAAGCCCGGGAGCCACGCTGCGAGGGCATCGAAGTGCGGGTCGATGTGAGCGCAGTGGGTGCCAGGCTCGTACTCGTCGAGCAGCGCCTCGTACGGCGTGAGCCCGAGTGCCTCGCCCTGGGCCCGGGCACTCTCGCGGACGAGCGCCACCACCTCGGTCAGATCGCCTTCAATGGCGCCAAAGTCGTTCTCGGCCCGCGCCGTTCGCCAGTGATGCTCACAGCGAGAGCAAGCCCGGGCGAGGGCCTCGACCAGATCCTTCGGCACGGCCGAGGCGTGGAGGAAGCGCCGCTCCATCTCGCGCAGGTTGGACCGCTCCCAGTCGTCGAGATCCTCGTCGCCCGCCCGTGCGAGCAGCTCTGCGGTGTCGGGCGCGGTGAGCAGCTCCTGCTGGATGACCTGGAGGAGCGCCATCTGATCGGCCCGACTCGCCGCAGCGGAGGGGCTCATGATGGTCGCGGTGTCCCACTGCATCACCGCCTCCACCTCCCCGAGGGTGAGGAGGCGGGCGAAGCGTTGCTCGAGCTCGGTATAGGCGTTCATGACCTGATGAACGTAGCCCGACTCGGCGACGGCGCGTGCCTCGCGGACCTCTGCGGCTACCAGGTCCCGTCAGAAGGGATCGCAGGACGACATCGGAAAGTCGATGGCCTGGACGTCGTCACCGATCACGACCTCGTACTCCCCCTCGGGCAGGCCGCCCGGAATGGTGCACGCGACCCGAGGCAGCCCGCAGTCGTCCGTACACGAGAGGTTCGGCCCGGACACCGCATTCTCCCAAACGATCTCGCTCGTCACCGTGATCGTCGAGCCCTCGACCGTGGCCTCGCAGCTTCCCCCCAGGTTGCGGCTGCAGCTCGACGACAGGCAATCCGGCGCGGTGACGGTCACCCGGACGTCGGAGCCGTCATCCTCGAGGCACACCGTTCCTTCGTCGATGTACGACACCGGCTCCCACTGCGTCTCGAGCAACTCACAGCCCAAGATGGCCAGCAACGCGCTCCACATCATCACCTTCTCCTCGGCCGCTCGTGTGCGGCCCGTACCCTCGAAAAGCAAGCCTCGTGCCAATGGAGAGACCTTGGTGATCGGCCCCGAGCGCAGGCGAACCGCGACAGCCGGATCGGGGGCCGCCGTTCGCCTGACCGGCGGCCCGCGCCGAAGTACAGCCACCGTCATGAACGCGCTTCGCGCCATCGCGTGGCCCATCGGCGGCGCCCTGTTGGTCGCCCTCGGTGCCCAGGTTGCCCTCCCCATGGTTCCCGTTCCGACCACGCTGCAGACCTTCGCGGTCGTCGTCTTCGCCCTGTGGCGCGGTCCGGTTGGCGGTTCGCTGTCCGCCGCGCTGTACCTGGGCCTCGTGGTCGCGGGACTCCCGGTGCTGTCGAGTGGTCAGGCCAGCGGCGGCCGGGCCTTCGTCGAGCTCGTGTCTGCCGGCTACGTCGTGGGCTTCGTCCCGGCTGCAGCGCTGGTGGGCTGGCTCGGCCAGCGCCCGTCCTTCGGGAGGTGGCTGGTCGCCGGGTTGCTCGGCCACGCCGTCGTGCTGGCCTCGGGTACCGTGGTGCTGGCCCTCCACGTCGGCTGGTCCTCCGCGATCGAACACGGCCTACGGCCTTTCCTGCTCGGCGCCTTGGCCAAGAGCGCCATCGCGGCAGCATCCGTGGTGGCACGCCCGCTACTGTGCGATCCTACGGCGTCCGCTGCAGGAGAACGTCCATGAGGGACCCCGAGACCACGGCCCGCCAGCTCGTTCGGCACTGGCGCGGCGACCACACCCAGCGCCAGTGGGCAGAAACCCTCGAGGTGCACGCCAGCACGGTTGCTCACTGGGAGTCCGGACGGAACGGCACAGAGACCACAGTGGCGTTCCGGATGGCCGAGCTCGCGCGCCCGGGCACCCTCGAGCAGCTCAGCTCGTGGGTGAGCAGCGACTGGACGTCGCGCGTCGACACCGCGTCCACCGAGGGCATTGCCCTGCTGATGAACGATCTGCTACGCAAGCGCGAGCCCACCGCCGTCGCCAAGGCCGTCGGAGTCGACCGCAGCACGTTCGCCCGCTGGCTACGCGCCGCGAGCCAGCCGAAGCTGGCGCAGTTCATCGCCTTCCTCGAGGCCGTCTCCCTCGCGGAGACCGTGGTCCACCTGCTCGCACCTGCGTTCTCGATGGGCGACCCGCCGTATCGAGGCCTGTCGGAGCTCGGTCGCGAGGTCGCGCTCACCCTGAAGCTCGAGGCCTACCGACAGCTCCCGCGCCACGATCTCGCCTGGGTCGCCCGCATGGCCGGCCAGACCGAGGAGCAGGCCGCCGCCGGCCTCGCGGAGCTCGAGCGCCTGGGGTCGATCGACATGGGTGAGACGCACTGGGTCGTGCGCCGCACTCCCCCGTTCAGCTTCACGCTCTTTCCCCCACCCCCTCGCCCCGCCGAGCGGCGCATCCACCAGCTCCTCCACACGGGGCGTCTGCATCGGCACCACGTCTTCGTGGGCATCTTCAGCGAGCAGGATCGGGAGCGCATTCGCAAGGTCCTCTTCGATGCGGCCGCCGAGATCAAGCGCATCATCAAGCAGACCGGGCACGAAGGCGACCAGGTCGGGTACGTGAGCCTCGCGATGCTGATGTTGGGCGATCAACAGGTCGATCGACCGTGACCCGACCTCCGCTCCAGCCCGTGCCCACCCGCAGGTCTGTTTACGCCCGAGCTCACGTCGAGGCGAAGCCGTAAGCCGAGCTCTCCCTTCGGCTCTGCGTCGTTTAGTTCCGTTGGCGTGACCACCTGTAGGAGCATCGATGACCAGGGTCTGGCTGATCCTCTGCGTCGCCACCGGCTGCACGACCACCGCTGTCGACCCCGAACCTGAACCGGGCCCGGGCCCGGACACGGGCGCTCCCCAGCAGACGGGGGACACCGGCGCGATCTCCCGTCCCGAGTGCCCGGACGGACTCTGCCTCGTGGAAGGCCCGATCCTCGAAGACACCACGTTCCGGGCGGGCAACGCCTACCTGCTGCGCGGAACGGTCGTGGTGGGCAACGGCACCGATCCGGTGACCCTCACCATCGAGCCGGGTACGACGGTGCTCGGCGAGGTCGACACCAAGGGCCTGCTCGTCGTCGCGCGCCGAGCCGACCTCGTGGCCGACGGCACTCGGGATTCCCCCATCGTGATGACCTCGTCGAACCCCGCGGGCAGTCGCGCTCGGGGCGACTGGGGGGGGCTCGTGGTGAATGGACGGGCCCGGGTCAACCGGACCCCCTCCCCGCGCCGCGAAACCGGTACGTACGGGGGCGCCACGGACGACGACGACAGCGGCGTACTCCGGTACGTTCGTATCGAGTTTGCGGGCACCGAGCTCCAGCCCGACGAGCCTCTGCCCGGATTGCAGCTCAACGCGGTCGGAAGCCAGACCACGATCGATCACGTACAGATTCATCGTTCCAACGGTGACGGAATCGGCCTGACTGGCGGCACCGTCAACCTGAAGCACGCGGTGATCTCCCAGACGACAGACGATGGCCTGGACTGGTCGGAAGGCTGGACGGGCAAGGCGCAGTGGGTGGTGGTGCAGAGTCCCCAGGGAGAAGAGGCGAGCAGCCGGGGCATCGAAGGCGGCAACCTCGCGATCGACCCGACGGCGGGGCCTCCGACTTCCGACCCCGTCCTGGCGAACGTCACGCTCGTCGGGGACCTCGCCACCCCTCGCTCACCGGTCGGCCTCTTCCTGCGACAGGGCACCCAGGGCGAGGTGTGGAGCGCCCTCGTGAGCAACTTCCCTGGAGCCTGCCTGGACATCGACGACGTCGCGACGTGGGATGGCGTCGAGACCGGCGCCATCGACATTCGCGGCAGTCGCTTCGCGTGTTCCACCCTGGCGGTCGTCGACGATCAGGACCTCACCGACAATGGCGTCTTCGACCCCGCCGACCCCCTGGATCTGCTCGCGTGGCTTGCCGACGCCGCGCGAGGCAACGTGAGCGCCCCGACGGTCGCCTGGCTGGGGGACCCCACGAGCGTGGAGTCGCCGACGTTCGGCTCGTCCGAGACGGTGGCCGCGACGGGCCCGAGCGACCCCTTCTTCGAGGAGACCGACATTGTCGGCGCGGTGGGCCGCGACGACTGGACCGCGGGCTGGACCGCCTACCCGGCGCAGTAGGCCGCGTCGCCAAAGGAGACATCGATGACCAAGTCGTGGTTGCCACTGATCCTCGCCGGGTTCCTCGCCTGTCGACCGACCGAGCCGCCGGAGCCCGCCGACTCGACACCGCCCGACGAGACGGCCACCCCCACCGTGCCCCCTCCACCGGCGCCCGACGTGCTCGCGTTCGAAGGCGACCGCCCGACGAACCTCCTGATCTTGTCTCTCGACACGGTGCGGTGGGACCGGGTGGGTCGTTACGCCGACGGCGACTCCCTCACGCCCTTCCTCGACGGGATCCTGGAGCAGTCCGTGGTGCTCGACCGCCACCACTCCTGCTCGAACTGGACCGCGCCGTCCATGCTCTGCGCGACGTCGGGTCTGTCCCCGATCGATGTCGGTGCGTTCGAGCCGCGCCAGGTGGCCGCCCAGCTGCCCACGGTAGCTCGCGTCCTCGATCGGGAGGGCTACCAGACGCGGCTCGTGACGGCGAACACCTACTACTTCTCCCAACGCGACGCGCTCGGGTTCGAGGTGATCGAGGCGATTCCCTACCCGGAGACCGCCGACCGCGTCGTCGACGGCGTTCTCCAGCAGTACGACTCCACCCTGGACCCAGCGAGTCCCTGGTACCTCCACGGGCACCTGTTCGATCCGCACAAGCCGCTGTGTCCGCCCGAAGCCTACCGGGAAGGCGAGTCGGCCTTGCCGCCGCTCGGTCCAGACCTGGACCTCTGTCTGGAGTACCGCCAGACCCTCAACGCCCTGTGGCGAGACGGGAACGCCGATCAGCGCGCCACCTTCCGGGCCCACCTCGAGTTCCTCTACGGAGGCGAGATGCGCTTCCTCGACGACCAGCTACGGCGGTTGTGGGAGGGCCTGGAGGCGCGCGGAGCGCTCGACGACACCCTCGTCGTCATCTTCTCGGACCACGGTGAGCAGTTCATGGAGCGACGGCCGATCGTCGACCACCCCTGGGACCTCTTCGCGGAGGAGAACCGTGCCGTGGCCGCATTCTGGGCCAAGAACCTCGCCCCGCTCACCGTGACCACCCGGACGGTGCACGAGGATCTGGCCGCGACGCTGTACACCCTGTTCGAAGCGCTTCCCGAGCGGCCGATCCGGGGACTGCCCCTGGGCACCGCGCCCGCCGACCGCGCGATCTGGCTGGTCCACGAGCACAACGACGAGAACATCGTGGCCGTCGTCCAGGGCCACCACCAGCTGACGCTGAACTTCGGCGGCCCGCGCTTCTTCCACGACCTGGAGGCCGATCCGAAGCAGCTCGACAACCTGTACGACCCGGAGAACGAAGACGTGCTCCAGCTCTGGACGGAGCTCGAGCCGGCCCTCGACGCGGTGGCATCCACGTTCCCGAGCTGGCCGGTCCCCGACCGCACGCCTTAACCGAGTGCACCCGCCAGCTTGCGGAGGAGCGCAGACCAGCGGGCGCCGAAGTCCTCGCTGTGGTGGTGCAGACCCGTGGCCAGACGGACGATCTGCGGGAACGTGTCGGGGAAGACCACGATGGCGAGAAGGGCCACGAACAATACGTCGGCATCGAACGACGGGTCGATGACGCCCTGGCGCTGGAGCTCCCGGATCATCTCGACCTGCCGGGCGTAGTAGGCGCGCCGTGCCTCCCCCTCGACCGGCTCGGAGCCATCGTCCTGGAGCGCCTCGCGCTGGATCAACCGCATGAAGTGGGGGTCGTCACGCTGCTGGCGCGTCCACCACACCAGCATCTCGGCAAAGGACGAGGGCAGCTTGTCGAGCAGCTGCTCACGGTACTGGAACTGTCGCTGGAGGGTCGCGCGGAACAGGCCGTCCTTGTCGCCGAAGTACCGGTAGATCAGCGACTTGTTGACGCCCGCCCGGCGGGCGACGCCTTCCATGCGCAGCCCGTCGTAGCCGCGGTCGGCGAACTCGGCGGCCGCAGCCTCGAGGATGGCGTGGCGGGCGTGGCCGCGCGGGATCTCGGTCATGCGGGGGTCTAGCACGCCACGGCGAGCCTGGAGGACGAGGGCGCCGCCCCGCCCGGGACCCCGGCCATCCGACGCACGATGTCGGCGATCCCGACCGCCAGCCGGGCCTGCATCAGCGGCAGCAGGACGAGCGCGAGCCATCGCTGGCGGGGGGTGACCGACCACCAGACGTTCACGCGGCTTCCTGTCGCCGTGGACTCGACCTGCCAACCCCCGAACATCACGTCCATCGGAAAGGGGAAGTCGGCCTCCTCGGCGAGGAAGCGCAGCTCGAGACGACGCGCCTCGTCGTCGAGAACCAGGACCTCCTCGGCCCACCGCTGGCCCCCGGTGTCGTGGCACTCCCGAACCGCCCCCGGGGCCGCCGGCTCGTCACCACGAACGAAGGACCGGGTCAGCCCCGGGCTGTAGTCCACGATGCGCCCCACGTTGCGAACGGACGCCCAGACCTTGGCCGGCGCCACGTCGACCTCGGTGGCGAGGCAGACGTAGTACGCCCCCATGTCGGGGCGCAGCTCGGTGTAGAGCCTTCGGAGACCCCGGAGCTGTGCGGTGCCGAAGCCGGCCACCCCGACGGCGACGACGGTGACGAGCACGATGCCGCTCGACGAGAGCGCATCGCCAGCCCCCCACCCCAGCACGGGGGTGGCCACCACCCACCCGAAGTCGGCGACCGAGGACCCGAGGGCCCGGATCGGCGAGAGGTGGGCGCGCGTGGCCTGGTGGACGAGGTCGGCCGCGAACACGAGCAAGCCGATGCCGACGAGCTGCAGCAGCCACGGAGCCACCTGGCCGAGCCACGACGCCACCACACCCGGCATGCCCACCATCAGGAGACCCGATGCTGTCGAGAACGCCGCGTTGCCGAGCAGCGCCCGACGCAAGGGAAGGGAACGAGATGCACGATCTTCCACGAAACCTCCGCTCTGAATCAACGGTAACGTTACCGTTTCTCAGCTTCGAAGTCGAGCCCAGAATCTCGGGAAGGCGGCCCGCGCCCTCGGACGTCTCGGCTCGCGACGCCGCGCGAGCGGACTACTGACGGTCCAGCGTCAGGGTGAAGTCCTCGGGCTCGCCCGACGCCCTGATTCGCGCCTGCAGCCGCACTCGGCCGCGCTCCAGGTCCACGCGCCCGTCCCGACCTTCGGGCCCCACGGTGCCGGCGCCCTCGAGCCTCAGCGTCGCGGGCCCGGTCTGTCCCTCGGCGTAGACTTGGTCGGGTACCACGACGAGCCCGACGTTGGGCTGATCGGCGAGCTGCACGTCGCCGAAGTGGAGCTTCTGGTACCGACGAACCCCGTCGGGGGCGAAGAACACGTCGAAGTGGTCATCCTCGGCGTCGTACACGACCTCGAAGGTCGCGGTCACCGTTCCGATCGTCGGGCTCTCCTCCCTGCCGTCGTAGAGACCTGGAATCTCGGCAACCCAGTCGGGCTCGACCAACCCGGTGTCCGAGGTTGGCGAACGGTTTCCGGAGACGCCGTCGGCGCACCCCGTCCACGCCACGCCCGTGGCGCCGAGTGCGCCAACCATCAGCCATTCGCGCAAGTGCCCTCCCCGCTGTCGTTCGGTCGACAGCCTGCCGACGGCATCGTATACCGCACGGCGGAAGCTTCGGTGGAGGCCTGCGGGGTCGAACGGGGCCCGCTGCACGAAGAGTGTTGCCCGCTGCCCGCGAGACGCGCCTACGCGTCCGGACCACAGGACCGCTGCAAGCGCGACACCTTCGAGGCCAGGTCTGCGTCGGCGCCGAGCTGCGCCACGATCTCGCCCACCAGTTGCCGACTCCCCCCCGGCGGCGCGGCCAGTCGGTAGTGGACCCAGCGACCCGCCTTGCGGGTGACGACGAGGCCCGCGTCCCGCAGGATGCCGAGGTGCCTCGACACCGTCGACTGGGGCAGTCCGAGCGCCTCGACGAGGTGACAGACGCACAGCTCGCCGTGGCTCAACATCGCCACGATGCGGATCCGGGTCGCCTCGCCGAGCGCCCTGAGCACGGCGGCCTGGTCATCGAGCTGGGGGGAGAATCGGATCACGGCGTGCTACACATCCGGAATTCCGGATGTATCCAGGAGCAGGAAGCTCGTGCACTCCCCCGTGTTCAGACGCGCACTCGCCGATGCCATCGGCACTTTCGCCCTCGTGTTCGTGGGATGCGGGGCCATCGTGGTCGACGCGTCTCACGGGGGCCTCGGCCACCTGGGGGTCAGCGTCGCGTTCGGCCTCGTGGTCGGCGTGATGATCCTCGCGACGGGCCACCTGTCCGGGGCGCACTTCAACCCGGCTGTCACCGTCGCCTTCGCCACCATCGGCGCGTTTCCGTGGCGAGAGGTGCCCGCCTATGTCGGAGCCCAGCTCGTCGCGGCCACCGCCGCCGCACTGGCGCTGGCGAGCCTCGTCGGGCGCCCCGCAGAGCTCGGAGCCACCATGCCGGCCGTGGCGCTCGCCCCGGCATTCGGCGTCGAGGTCCTGCTCACGGCGATGCTCATGTTCGTGATCACGGCGGTGGCGACCGACGCGCGGGCGCACGGTCAGCTGGCGGGCGTCGCGATTGGAGGCACGGTCGCGATGTGTGCGCTGATGGGTGGCCCGCTGACCGGGGCGTCGATGAATCCGGCCCGGTCGCTCGGTCCAGCTCTGGTCGCTGGCGTCGTCGAGAGCCAGTGGCTCTACCTCGTCGCCCCCACGCTCGGCGCAGTCCTCGGGGCGCTGGCCTACCGGTTCGTGGCCCAGCCGGAGCGGGGCTGAACGCCGATGACGTTCGGGCTCAGCCCTGCGGCAGCCTGGCGAAGATGCGGCTCCGGACCGCTGCGGGACGCTCCACGAGGCGGGAGAGGTAGGGCTCCACTCGCTCACGCTCGAGCAACCCCGTCTGCACGGCAAGCCGTAGGTTGTACCCCGCAACCACGTCGGCCACGCTGAGGAACGAACCGGCGAGGTACCCCTCATCGGGCAGCTGCTCGGCCAACACCCCGAGCTTCCGGCGCAGCGCCGACGCGTGAAGGTCGAAGTACTCGGGCCCGATGACTCCTCTCTTGCTGATTGCGCACTCGACGAGCCTGCCCTCGCAGGTCTCCCCGAATGCCGCGAGCCAGTACAGGTAGGCCTGGCGCTCGGGCTCACCGCGCCCGATCCAGAGCTTCGGCTCGTCGACGGCTTCGGCGAGGTGGTGGCAGATGGCGGTGCTCTCGACCACGGTGCGACCGCGGAACTGGACGGTGGGCACCTGCCCGAGCGGATTGAGGGCCAGGTAGTCGGGTTCACGATGGGCCGGAGGACGAACGGGCTGCTCCTCGATCGCGAGCCCGAGCTCCTCGGCCAGCCAGCGGACCTTCCCGCTCCGATCGAAGTCTCCGAAGCTGTAGATTCGAACCGTCTCGGCCATCGCTTGCCTCCGAAGGAACCTCGTCCCGGCGGAATTGTAGCCGAAAGCGTGGCGAGACCCTCCGTGGCACCTCGTCATCGCGCCTCGATCTGCAGGCCGAGGCTGGGCCGCAGCGACCACCACCACGCGTCGGTCCCTGGCCGCGGGGGCAGAACGGTTCCCGCCAACTGGACGCGGAGCAGACCCAGGGCGCCCAACGCCACGTAGACCTTCCCGCCGAAGCTCGAGCACGGCACGCTGCGCCCGTGACCCGCGGCACAGTCCCCCGACCCGAAGTCGTCCCCGCTGCTCGCGTAGTAGAGCGCCCTCACGCCGGTCCGAACTTGGAGAAACGCCGCATAGCGATTGGAGAGGTCGATCTCGAGTCCCGCTTGGGGCACCACCCCGACGAACGGACTGTCGCTGAACTGAGTCGTCAGCCCATCGAGCTCCACCGCCAGGGACGCGCGCAGCCAGTCCAGCCGCTCCGACGCCACGGTGGGGCCGTAGGCGAGCTCCAGACTGGGTCCGACAGCGAGGTAGGCGCTGTGGCGCGGTGGGTGGTAGCCGAGGAGGGTCGCGACCCCGACTCGTCCCACGGCCTCCCCGATCAGCCGCGGCTTCTGTCGGCGGGCGAACCGGTCGACCAGCCCGCCCACCTGATAGGACAGCTTCCTGCGCGCCTGCCGGGCCCGCTTCCCCGGCAGGTCGAGGTCTTCGAAGGCGTAGCGGTAGTCCGCGAGCAAACGGAGCACGTAGTCCAGGTCGCCCTGACCGAGGGCTTTGCGCCGGTCTGCTGGAGGCAGCCGGTCGATCCCGGGAACCCTCAGCGCAGCGAGCGCACAGTCCAGCTCGGTCTCTGTCTGGCAGGCGTCGAAGAGCCTGTCCGCCGATACCTGGAGCAGGACGGCGAACTGCCGATTTTCCTTCATCCACTCGACACAGTCCGAGTCGTCGACGCGGCCGCGCGTTTCGGGAGTCAGCAGGGTCCGGAGGCAGCGGTAGGGCGTCCAGGACTCGGAGTCAGGAAGGCTTTGGTCGAACGCACCGAATGCCCCGGAAAAGTCGCCGGTGCCGTTCTCCAGCACCCGGGAGGCCTCCCACATCCCCAGGTAGAAGTCGAACTCGCGGAAGGTGGGGTCGACGAAGCCCGAGAACGTGTCGGACAGTGGAGGCAGGTGTCGCTCCGACACCACCAGTCGCTCGGCGAGCCCGGGGGCTGCGAGCGCCTTTCGCAGCTCGCTCTTGCGCCCGGCTTCCACCTGTCCGAGCAGGGTCTCCAGGTACCCCACGGCGGTGAGCGCCGGATCCTCCTCGGACACCGGGGTCGGGTCCCACGGATCGAGGAAGTAGATCAGCCCTCCCCCTCCATCGGGGTCCGCGGGGTCTCGGAGCGCCCGCAGCGCGAGCCCCAGCGGCTGATTGTCGAGAATGCCGCCGTCGACGAACTGCCGGCGCTCCACCGCGGTACCGCCGCAACCCATTTCACCGTCTGACGCGTCGAGCGGACAGATGTCCACGGGTACCGGGGGGAAGGCGAAGGGGTAGGCAGAGGATGCGTACAGCACCTGGCGCAGGAGCTCGAAGTCGTCGCCCTCACCGAAGGGCAGAACCACAGCTCCCAGGTCGAGATCGATGTCCTGCCGAACCCGAGGGGGGCGCTGGCCGGGCGGAGCCTTGACCTCGTCCTGCACGATGTCGACGAGGATCGGCTCCACGGTCTGCGGGACGACGGGGGCCCCCTCGAACAGCCGGCGCGAGACGGGTCGAGCGCGGGTGATCGGCGCGCCGAAACGCACTGCGCAGCCGGCCGCGACGTTGGTGTTCCAGGCCTGCTCGAGGTCGCTCACCAACGGCTCCAGGGCCTCACGACTCAGGACCGACACCACCGGCTCGTCCGGGCCGGGCGTCAACTCCCGGAACCCGAACGGCACGAAAGTTCGCCAGTAGAAGCTCTCGTGAGGATCGTCGACCGGGTTCTCGGCGCACGCGTCCAGGACCGCCAGGAACGAGAGGATGGCCCCGGCCGATGCCCCGGTGTAGACCTTCGGCACCCAGTCCATCCGATGGATGGCGCGGCCGAGCAGGAAGACGTTGCCGGCCATGTAGGAGCCGATAGCTCCCCCTCCGGAGATGACGACCGCGTGACGGTCATCGTCGCTCACCTCCGGCAGAGGGGCCTCCACGGACTGGGCGAGGCCCATGCGCGGAGAACAGAAGACGAACAGCACGACCACGGCGGCAAAGCGACGTCGAATCGACATGGACGAGCTCCCCGGAGTGGCCGTGGCGCACCCTGAACCGAGCGCGCGGACCAGCCCCGGGCGACGATACCGGAGGCGTACCGAGCCGAACAAGCACCGAGGCAAGCTCCGTGCGCCGAGCTGCCCGAGGCGAGGCGACGTTCAGAACAGCCCGCCGTTGTCGTTCGCTCGAATGGGCTCGGGCAGCTCGGTTTCGCCGAGCATCTCGAGCAGATCGATCTCGATGGTCCGGCTCAGCGCGTCCATGGGGATGTCGTTGATCAGGCCCTCGAACGGATTCTCGCTGTAGTCGACGACGAGGTCCCAGGTGTAGAAGACCCATCCCACCAACATCGACGTCGGAACGGTGAGCCAGACGGCTCCGTGGTCGGCTCCATCGAAGGCGCGGAGCAGTGCGAAGGGCACCAAGGCGAGGAAGACGAGCATGAACCACTGGTTCGCCGAGGCGTACTGCCGCGGCAACGGGTAGTTCTTGATTCGCTCGCACTTGCCCTGCAGCGTGTAGAGCTCCTCGAGCAGACGTGCGAGCGCCACGTGACGGAAATCATCGATGCGCTCCTCTTCGCGCAGGTCTCGCAGTCGCTCCGCCTGGCGGCGGACGAGCTGGGTCGACGGATTGGCGTAGCCCAAGAGGGCGGTGAGCTCGTCGGCGGGGACGTAGGGCTCGAGCCGTCGACGCAGACGGCCCGCCGACATGTCGAGCAAGCCTCGCGCCTCGCGGTAGGCGTTGTTCCCCGGCAGGTCGTGCTCCCAGGCCTTGCGGCGTCGAAGCTGGGTGCGCAGCGCGCCCAACCATCCGACGTGCCGCAGGATCAGCTCGCGATGGACCTCGGCAAGCGGCGTCGCGACCGGTCCCGACACCCGACGGTCCGTGACCATGGTGATGACGTGGGCGCCCCAGGTCCGGCTCGTGTTGACGATCCCGCCCCAGATCTTGCGGGCCTCCCACAGCCGATCGTACGCCGCGTTCCCCTTGAAGCCCAGGTAGAACGACACCGCAGTGCCCAGCACGGTGACGGGCAGGGCCGGTAGCGACATCCACTCGAGCTCGAACAGGACGTGGACCGCCGTGATGGCGAGCGCCCACACGCCTGCGAGGATGCCACCGCGATAGCTGAACCGCAGCGTCGCCTGGATACTGATGTGCCGATGTGCGTACACGAGCCCTCCCGCGGGAGAGTCTCACGTCAGCGCACGCCACGGAAGCCACCGAGTCCGGCGTCTCGATGGCTGGCGACGCGCGGGCCGGACCGTCGCTCAGGCTCAGCGGACCTCGAGCGAACCGTGGTCGTCGCAGTGGTCGCCGTGGGGATGGTGGAGGTGACCGTCGACCAGGTAGTCGACGTGGTCACCGTGGGGAACCGCCTCGTGTCCACAGCCGGGGCCGTGCACGTGATCCGCGTCGTGCCCACCGCACGCGTGGTCCGGCGTGCACGCGACAGGATTCGAAGCCCCGACGGCGATGACGTGCTCGTCGACGTGGTTCTCGTGGGGATGGTGAAGGTGACCGTCGTGCAGATAGTCGATGTGGCCCTCGTGAAGGACCTTCAGGTGACCGCAGCCGGCGCCGTGCACGTGATCGTGCTCGGGATGGACGGTGCAAGGGCCGGAATCACTACTCGTCGGCATAGTCGAGAACCTCGTGCAGGAAGCGGCGGACGCGGTCGTCCGCCAGGGCGTAGAAGACGTGCTTGCCCTCGCGGGTGCGCTTCACCAGGCGCGCCTGGGCGAGGAGCTTGAGTCGCTGGGACACGGCAGACATCGAGGCTTCGGTCTCTGCCGCGAGCTCCGAGACGCAGTGCCGCTGATGGACGAGCAGCTCGAGGAGGCGCAGCCGCGAAGGATCCCCGACGGCCGAACACAATGCCGCCGCGCGCTCGAGGACCCCCTCGGGAAGGAGCTCGTGCACGTGCGCTTCGTGTTCCGTGCAGGTCGGTACGACTTCGGCCAAGCGAACACTCCAACAGTTCATTGATTCTTGAACTATACGCCCTCACCCGAGCCGTCGAGGGGGAGACGACGGAGCGCACCGCGCTTCGCGACGGCGAGCGGGAGCGGGACCGCCCAGCATCGCAGCCAGAGCGTCGCCGAGCGCGTATTCGCCTGGCGGACAGTCCGTGTCCGGGCACCGGAGTAGGTGCCCCCGATGTCCCAGCCCCATCGATTTCTTCACGCCGCCGACCTCCACCTCGACTCCCCCTTTCGCGGACTCGCGAGGCAGGCGCCCGAGCTCGCCGCAAGACTGCGTGACGCGAGCCTCACCGCGCTCGATCGTCTCGTGGCGCTGGCCATCGAGACCGGCTGTCACTTCGTCGTGCTCGCGGGAGACCTCTACGACGGGCTCGAGCGTGGCGTGCGGGCCCAGCTCGCCCTCCGAAGGGCCGCCGGACGCCTGCACGAGGCGGGGATCCCGCTCGTGATGCTCCACGGCAACCACGATCCGCTCGACCTCGGCTACACCGCGGTCCGCTCGTGGCCCGAGTCCACGCACCTGTTCTCGGCTCGCGCGCCCGAGGTGATTCGGCTCGAGACCCCCGCGGGACGGGTCACCCTCACCGGTCAGTCCTTTCCGAGCCGTCACGTCACCACGTCCCTCGCCGCGACCTACCCGGCGCCCGAGGGCGAAGGGCTCCACGTCGCGGTGCTCCACACCGAGATCACCTCGGGCGACACCCCCAACCCCTACAGTCCGACCACCGTCGACGCGCTGGTGCGCACGGGCTTTCACTACTGGGCGCTCGGCCACGTCCACGACCCGCAGGTTCTGCACCGTGGTCCGCCCGTCGTCGCCTACCCCGGCAATCTCCAGGGACGACACTTCCTGGAGTGCGGGCCACGAGGCGCCCTCCTGGTCGAGGGAACGCCCCACGACCTGACGGTGAACCACCAGTCCCTGGCGCCGTTCGTCTTCGAGCGAGTCCGTCTCGACGTCGGGCGACTCGCCGATCTCGCCGTGGTGCAGGCGGAGCTCCTGGGGGCGATCCCCGCCAGCTCCGCCACGCTGCTCCTCCGTGCGGAGCTGACGGGCCGCTCTTCGCTCTTCGAGCCGCTGCACGACGGCGAGCAACGCGCCGAGTTGCTCGCCGCGTTGAACGAGGCCACCGGCGTGGACACCGTGTGGATGGAGCTTCGCAGCGAGGTGCGCCCCGACCTCCCCTGGAGCTCGCTCGCGGACCAGCCAGGTCTCGCCGGCGCGCTGGTTCGCCAGGTGCCCGATCCAGAGGAGGCCCGCGCCGCGCTGCGCGAGGTGCGGCGACTCGGCGACTTCGCCGCAGAGCTCGACGCTCGAGACCTGGACGATCTGATCCGTCGCGCTCTCTACCGGGCGGTCGACGCCCTGCACGCGGGCGAGCCGTGAGGGGGCTGAGCCGGCTTCACATCGACGGCTTTGTCCACCTCGTCGACGTCACCATCACGTTCGGTCCGGGCCTCAACGTGGTCCACGGCCCCAACGAGGCGGGCAAGAGCACGCTGCTCCGCTTCGTCCGCTACGTGCTCTACGGGCCACCACGACGGCTGGCCGACCGCGGGGAGCCCCTGGTGGGCACGCGACACGGCGGCACCGTGTGGCTCGGGCCGGAGCCGCTCGTCGTCCACCGGACGGGACGCGAGCTCACGGTCACCTCGGGAGGCCTTCCCGAGCCGGTGAGCGCCCTCGACGACCGGCTGGGGCCGTTCGACCAGTCGGCGTTCGACGCCGTGTTCGCCTGCGACCTCGACGACCTCCGCCAGATGGGGGCGCTCGAGTCCGACGAGCTTCGGCGAAGGCTCTTCGCGAGCAGTGTGCTGGGCACGGCCGTCGACGTCGAGCGGGTGGAGCGGCGCTGGCACCGGCGCCGGAGAGACCTCCACCGTCAGAGCCGCAACGGCGTGATCTACGCCCTCGAGCGAAGCCTGGCGGAGGCCCGGGCGGAGCTGCGGTCAGCTCGGGACCAGGCCGGGGGCCTCCCCGATCTGATGGCCCGCCTGACCGAGCTCGACCGGGAGATTGCGGTTCTCGAGGCTCACGGCCGCCTTCCCGACCTCGAGGCGCTCGAGCGACGCGTGGAGAGCGCCCGGGCCGTCACCGAGCAGACCGTGACCGAGGGCGGGAGCGAGCTGGACGACCTGGGCACGCTCGAAGCCGCGGTTGCCGAGGCCCAGTGCGCGCTGGCCGAGTCCCGCCGCGACGCCGGGGCGTGCCCGGCCCCCGGTCCGGCGCTGGCGCTCGAGCACCGCGTCGAGGCCCTCGAACAGGCCCACGCGCGGGCACGGGAAGACCGGGACACCCTCGCACGCCTCGCGCGACGCCGGAACGCCATCGACGCCCGGCTCGTGCAGCTCGCCTCGCGCTGGTCCACCCTCGCCCAGGGTGATGCCGAAGCCCTGCGGGCGCTGCGTCACGATCTCGAGCGGTGGCAGGCCGACCAAGCCACGCGGACCGCCGCCCTCGACGCGCTCGACGACGAGCTGGCGCGGGCTCGACGTCGGCTCGACAGCCGTCCGCCGGTCGCGGTGACGGACACGCCGGCCGAGGCGGTGGCCTGGGCCGACCGGCGAGCCGCGGTGGCCGAGCGCGCCGAGGCCGTGGAACGATCGCAGGCCCGCGCGGAGCAGCTCCTCGCCTCGCTCACCGCCACGCTGAACCACGCCCGTCCGGGTCTGGATCGCGAGGTCCTGGCCTCCTGGGTTGCAGTGCCGTGGCGCCAGGTCGCCGCGCTGGCGGAGCAGGCGTCGGCGTCGACGGCCGGCCGAGACCGGGCCTTCGCAGACATCCCGCTGCCATCCTCGGGGGCGACGACTCCGCTGCTTCGCCGCCGGGCGAGCGCGCTCGCGGCACACCTCCGCGGCCGACACACCCGAGCCCGGTTCGCCCTGCGCACCGGGCTCGTGCTCCTGTTCCTCCTCGTGGTGTCGGTCGGCGTCCTCGCGCTGCTCGAGGGGCTGGCGGAGCGGGCCACGGCCATCGTCCTGGTGGCTGCGGTGCTCGGCGTCGTGGCCTTGCTGGTCGAGCAGGTCCGGGACGCGACGCGGCAGTCCGCTCGGGCCGTGCGCGACACGCTGGCCGGGCTGTCCGCCCACCTGACCGGAGTGCGAGGTCTCGACGGGGTCTCGGCCGGAGAGCTCGTGACCTTGGCTCGTCAGGCACCGGGCTGGCTGACCGGGCTTCGCGACCTCGAGGCCCTCGAGTCCGACGTAGCCGCCGGCCGCGAAGACCTCGCGCGCTGGGTCGAGAGAGGCGCGGCGGTGGCCGCGATGCTCGACGCGACCGAGCCTGCGACCGTGCCCGACGCGCTCCGACTCGCCGAACGGGTCGGCGAGCGTCGCGAGGCGGCTCGCCGGGCCGCGGTCGCCGAAGAGACTCGCCGTCGCGAGCAGGCCGACATCGAGTCCGTCATCGCCGAGCTCGAGGCCCGACGCCGCGCGCTCGCGGCCGAGGACCCGCGCGAAGTCGCGCTTCGCGCCAGGATGATCACCCTCGGTGGCGAAGGCCTGGCGCCCGCCGACTGGTCGGACTGGCTGGCCGACAGCCTCGACGCTCGCGCGCTCGAGGGCCAGCGTGACGACGTCGTTCGCGACGAGGCTCCGGTGCGCGAGCGCGTCGGGCGCGAGGAGGCACAGATTGCCGACAGCCTCGCTCGAGCCGAGGTGAGCACCATCGAGGGCCTTCACGGTGCGGTCGCCGAGGCCGTGCGTCGCGCCTCCGAGCAGGCCGCACGGGCCGAGGCCGTGTCCAGTCGCGAAGCCAGCCTTCAGCGCGCCCGCGTCGCCCTGGACACGGCCCGACTGCGGACACGACGCCATCGGCTCCACCAGGCGGCCCGCGCCGAGCTCGACGAGGCCCGCGCCGCGCTCGACGCGGCGAAGGGTAGCTGGACCGCGTGGCGATCCCGCGACCTTCCCGAAGACGTCGACCCCAACGATGCCTCGACCACCGCGGTCGCGCGGGACCGGCGGGTCGAGGAGCGCGGCGCCCTCAAGCAGACGATCGACGAGCTCTCGGCGTCCGCGAGGGTGGTCGAGGCCGCGGACCGGGTGGCCCAGCTCGAGGCCCAGCTGCGCGAGGCCCGCCTCGAGCTCGCCGAGATCGAGCTCGCTTCGCGGTGGCTGCGCCGCACCTGGGAGCACTACGTCCGGGAGACCCAGCCCGCCGTGCTGCAGCGCGCCTCGGAGCTGCTTCGGCAGGCCACCGACGGCGCGATGACCGGCGTGCGCGAGCGCGAGCGCCAGCTGTTCGTCGAGTCACCGGGCGGTCGCGCCCGGGCCCCCGAGCAGCTCTCCCGAGGCAGTCGCGAGCTCCTCTACCTCGTGATTCGACTCGCCCTGGCCCTCGAGCACTCCGAGCGCACCGTGCTCCCGCTGCTCCTCGACGACGTGCTCGTCAACCAGGACCCCGAGCGCGCCCGACAGCTCGCCCGCGTGCTGCAGTCCGTCAGCCAGCACCACCAGGTCATCGTGCTCACCTGCCGACCGGAGACCCGGGACCTCCTGGTGGCCACGGAGCCGCGTGCGAACATCGTCGAGTTCCTCCCGGAGGGAAGTTCGACGGCTGGTTGACGGTGCGGCGAGCCGACGGCTACCGTCGCCACCGGTTCGAAGGCTCCAAACCCACGCGATCCGGGAGACAAGATGCAGCAAGGACACCGCGCAGGCAGACTGCGCATCGCACTGGGCGTCCTCGCCACCCTCGGGGTGGCCTGCGCGGGCAACGACGTCGTGCCCCCCGAGGAGACGGGCGCCCCCGTCGATCCGCCCTGCCTGAGCGTGGATCCAGTCGCCATCGACTACGGGGAGGTCCGGCTCGGCACCGACGCCGCCCCGGCGACGCTGACCCTCGCCAACGACTGCGCAGGCTCCCTGGTGCTCGGAGCCGTCGCACTGCAGACAGGTGAGACCTTCGTCATCGACGACGTCCCGGCGCCAGGCACCGTACTCGAGCAGGGCGAGGCGGTGGCGGTGGCCATCCGAGCCGTCGTCCCGGACTACGGGCGCTTCGACGACGTCGTCACCATCGAGAGCAACGACCCCGACGCCCCGAGTACCGCGGTCGACGTCACCCTCGCCGTGGTCTGCGAGAGCGTGGCGGTCGACGTCGATAACGACGGCGACGGCGTTCCGAACGGCTGCGACGCCTGCCTCGCGGGCGATGACGCCCTCGACGACGACCGAGACGGCATCCCCGATGCCTGCGACGTCTGCCCGGGTGGCAACGACGCCGTCGACGACGACGGTGACGCCGTCCCCGATGACTGCGACCTCTGCCCGGGTGGCGACGACGCCCTCGACGACGATGCCGACGGCATCCCCAACTTCTGCGACGGGTGTGACCTCGGCGACGATTCCCTGGACGGAGACGGCGACTCCGTTCCCGACGCGTGCGACCTGTGTCCCGGCTTCGACGATCGCAACGACGTCGACGCCGATTTCGTGCCAGACGACTGCGATGTCTGTCCTGGGGGCGACGACTTCCTCGACGCCGACCTGGACTCCGTTCCCGACGCCTGTGACGCCTGCCCCGGGGTCGACGACCGCCTCGACGATGACAGCGACACCGTCCCTGACTGCGTCGACCGCTGTCCCGGGTTCGACGACCTGGTCGATGACGACGGCGACACCGTCCCCAACGGCTGCGATCGCTGTCTCCTCGGCGACGACCTGGTCGACACCGACCTCGACACCGTTGCCGACGCCTGTGACGCCTGTCCGGGGGCGAACGACCTCGACGATGCCGATGGCGACACCGTACCCGACGCCTGCGACGTCTGCCCCGGGCCCGACGACCTCGTCGACGACGACGGAGACAGCATCCCCGACTGCAACGACGTCTGTCCCCTCGGGCCGAACAACGTCGACACCGACGCCGACACCGTACCCGATGCCTGCGATCAGTGCCCCGGCGCCGACGACCGCATCGACACCGACCTCGACACCGTGCCCGACTGCGCCGACGTCTGCCCGTCGGGCGACGACCTCGAGGACGTCGACGGCAGCGGAATCCCCGACGACTGCGAGGCGTGCCCCGGCTTCGACAATACGCTCGACGCCGATCAGGACACGGTTCCCGACGGCTGCGACACCTGCCCCGGCTTCGATGATCGCATCGACCTCGACGGCGACGGCAATCCCGACGCCGAGGGCTGTGATCTCTGCCTCGGGTTCGACGACAACGTCGACACCGACGGAGATGGCGTACCGGGCGACGGGTCTCCGGCGAGCTGCGACGTCTGCGAGGGAGGTGACGACGCCCTGGACGACGATCTCGACGGGGTCCCCGACGTCTGTGACGCCTGCCGTGGCTCCGACGACGCCGTCGACGACGACGCAGACGGCATCCCCGACGGCTGCGACGTCTGCCCGGGCTCGGACGACTTCGTCGACACCGACTTCGACACCGTGCCCGATGGCTGTGACACCTGCCCCGGTTCGGACGACGTCCTCGACGACGACAGCGACACGGTTCCCGATGGCTGCGACACCTGCCCGGGCTTCGACGATCTCGCCGATGCCGACGCCGACCTCGTCGCCGACGGCTGCGAGCGGTGCCCCGGCTTCGACGATGGCTTCGACGCCGATGCCGACGGCGTGCCCGACGACTGCGACACCTGCCCCGCCGCCGACGATGGCGTCGACGTCGATCTCGACGGGTTCCCCGACGCGTGCGACCCGTGCGTCGGCGCGACCGCGAACCTCGCGCTGTCGGCCCCTGTCGCCCCGAGCACGAAGGTCGACGTGCTGCTGGTCGTGGAGGACACGTTCGCCATGCAGCCCTACCTGTCGTCCATCCCCACCGGCGTGACGGGCTTCGTGAACCAGATGAACGGGCTCGGCGCCGACTGGCAGCTCGCTCTGATCACGAGCAGCTCGCCCACCTTCATCGGTCCGGTCATCCCCGGCGGCCCCAACGCGCTCGCACAGCTCGTCGCCCAGTTCGGCTCCTACGGCCTGTCCGCGAGCGCCGTGACCGAGGGCATCGCCCAGGCCTGGAGCGCCACCCAGCCAGGCGGAGACGCAGGGCCTGGCTCGACGACGGGCTTCCTGCGGTCCGACGCGGCCCTCGGCGTGGTGTTCGTGACCGACTCGCCCGACACGAGCCCCATCGCGACCCAGACCGTGTTCGACTACTGGGTCTCCCTCAAGAGTCGCCCGGCCGACGTCCGTGTCGGCTCCATCGACTCCACGGCCCCGGACCCCGTCAACACCCTCGTCGACCTGTCCGGCGGGCCGTCGTTCCCCGCGCCGTCCACGGTCTTCGCGACGGCCACCGTCGACATCGCGACCTTCGTGGTCGGCGACCTCTCCCCGCGTGCCCCGCTGCCCGGCAACGTGGTTCTCGTCCCCGGGACCCTCGAGGTCGAGATGGCCGGGGTGACGGTGGCCGACTGGTTCTACGATCCGTTCGAGCACGCGATCGTGTTCCCGGATGGGCCCTCGTTCTCCGGCCCCCTGCAGCTCACCTACGTCGAGGACTGCGACGGGACGCTCGGGGCCTGCGCGGACGGCGTCGACAACGACAACGACGGCCTGATCGACTTCCCGGAGGAGCCGGGGTGTGCGAGCCGCGGCGACAGCAACGAGAGCGATCCCCTCGAGCCGCCCACCTGCATCGACGGCCTCGACAACGACGGCGACGGCGCGACGGACTGGCCGGCCGACGGGGAGTGCGATGCCGCATCCGACGGCGACGAGGACTGCCTCGAGCTCGCGACCGACGAGGGCGGCTACACGATGTGCGAGATCCCCGCCACCGTACCCACGTGTCCCGATCTCTCGGCGTCGAGCGCGTCGCGGCTGTCGCTCGGCAACGACGGCTCCGTGGAGCTACCGCTCGGCTTCGGCTTCGACTTCTACGGTGTCGACTACACCAGCGTCTTCGTCGGCGCGAACGGGTCCCTCGGCTTCAGCTCCCCGGCGTCGCCGGCCGGCAACGTCTGCCTGCCGGATTCCGGACTCGGCGACGCCATCTTCGCCTGGTGGGACGACCTCGATCCCGGCCAGGGCGACGTCTGGGCCCGTACCCGAGGCGTCGCGCCCAACCGGTCGTTCGCCGTGCACTGGCAGGCACCCCACGACAACGGCTTCACCGACGTCGACGTTCGCGCCGTGCTCCACGAGGCCACCGGTGACATCGAGATCTGCTACGTCTCGACCGCAGCCGGACCGGGGCTCGCCAATGGCTTCAGCGCCACCGCGGGCATCCAACACTCCACCACGTCGTTCCTGGAGTTCAGCTGCAACGCCGGCAACCTCGTCCAGGACCTCACCGTTCGCTTCGAGCACCCGTAGCGGGCGCCCGAGTCAGGGTCCGTTGCCGGTGATGGTGACGGACCCGCTCGGCGCGATGGCGAACACCAGGGCCTGCGCGGCAGACGTCGGCAGGCTCGGATTCGAGGTGATGGCGACGTCCTGCACCGAAGCCACGCCAAACAGCGCCGTGACGTCGGAAAGCAGCAGGTTCGACGAGATGGTGAGCGAGGTGTCGATCTGACGGAGCCCACCGAGACCGGTCAGCGACGTCAGGGAGGTGGTGCCGACGATTCGCAGCGCCCCCACCCGGGTCAGCTGCCCGAGGCCGTTCAGCGACTGGGCCGCGTTCACGTTCACCAGCCCGCCGACCTCCGAGACCTGCCCCAAGAATCCGAGATCCGGAATCGGACCCAGAATGTCCAGATCCCCCCCGATGTCGGAGAGCGGGAGCACGGGGATGGGATCGGTGGGTGCCCCGGCGAGACTCGGGTCGCGGAAGGCCACCGAGCCGGTGACCCTGGCCACGCCGAGCTGCAGCGCACGGAGCTCCGCGCCGGCCACGACGAGGTTGCCCGAGACGCTGGTGGCGGGGAACGTGAACGGCGCCGAGCTGTCGATCGCGACGAGCGAGACGTCCCCGCCGACACTCGCGAGCTGCCCGGCCTCGAACTTCGAGACGACGCGGACGTCGAGCCGGCCTCCCACCGTCTCGAGCACCGGGAACACGAAGCCGGGGAGACCTGTGGGCGGGCCGGCAAACTCCGAGAGCACGAGCGAGCCACCGATGTCGGTGAGCTGGGCAGCGCTCTCCCCGAGCTCGGTCCACCGCACGCCGTCGAGCGCGAGGTCGAACCCCACGGTCTCGAGCACGGGCAGCGCGGAAACGGACGTGCGAACGTCGACCAGCCGGAGCGTGCCCGCCACCGAGCGCAGCTCGGGAAGCACGGTGGCCGTGCCGAGTCGGTCGTCGGCCACCCCCCAGTCGAAGGTCAGGTTCGTCCCCGCGGTCTGAAGTCCGGACAGGAACCGCCAGTCGAGGAGGCCGTTGTTCTCGATCCGAACCGCGCCGTCGACGGACGCGAGGCAGCTCCAGTCGGCGTCGATGGGTCCGAGCACCGGATTGTCGACGATCACGAGGTCTCCACCGATCGACGCCAGGGCCTCGGCCGGGCAATCGCCTTGCGTCTGCCAGAGCCCTTCGAGCTGGGACAGCAGCGGGTTCTCCTCGATCGACAGGTCGCCCGCGAGGCTCGGTGTGGCGGACACCCGGAGGGCCACGAGGGCGCTGTTGCGCTGAACGGCGATGCGTTCCGCGACCGGTCCCTGGATGGCGAGCCCGGACAGGCCATCGTTGTCCTCGAGGAGGACCTCGTCCGAAGGGCTCTCGAGGATGACCAGGCCCTGACCATCGCCAACCCCGCTCCCGACGCGGAGCGTGCCGACCCGCGCGGCCTCGTCGATCGTGGCGATGACGAGCTCCGGCAGATCCACGAGCGCGACCTCGACGACGTCGGCGTCGCCCAGATTGAGCACGATCTGCTCGAGCCGGGGATTGTCCTCGATGCGGACGGTGCCGCTGACCTCGGCCGAAGGCACCTCGATCTCGACGAGGTCGGGATTGTCGTCGATCACCAGGTCGCCGTCGATGGAGCAGGTGCAGTCGAACACGCCGACCTCCGCCTCGCCAGAGATCGAGACGCTGCCCACGACGTCGGTGTAGCGCGAGCAGAACGCCCGCTGGGCGTCCGGATCACTGCCGTCGAAGGTGACATCCCCGTCGAAGACCCGCCCGCAGGTCAGGAAGACCGCGTCGCTCCCCGAACAGTCCGAGTCGACACCGTCGTTCGGCAGATCGACGGCGCCGGGGAAGGTGTAGGGATTGGCATCGTCGCAGTCGCCGGTCTCCGCGACGTGGCGAGCGGGTGGCTCGCAGGCCTCGACCACGGTGTCGCCGCCGACGCCGTCGGTATCCCCGTCCAGGTACCAGGCCGAGGTGTCGGTCGCTCCCGCAAAGGGGTCGCCGTCGCAGTCCCGGTCGAGGTCGTCGCAGAGCTCCTCGGCCCCGGGAAACACGTTGGGGTTTCGGTCGTCGCAGTCCTCGCCGTCTTCGAAGCCGTCCAGGTCGAGGTCCACCACCGAGGTTCCGGGGGGCGGGCCCTCGTCCTCACAGCCCACGAGGATCCCAAGCAAAACGAATCCAGCACGCATCGACGCTCCCGTTGCCTCGGCGCAGTCTAGCAGCCGTCGGGCCCACCCGCGTCCTCCGCCCGAGCCGCCGAAGGAGGTAGCATGCGGGTTCCCGGAGGACCCGTGATCGACGAGCTCACTGCCGCACATCGGCGAGGCCGCGCCATCGACCTTCTGCTGCCGCTGTTCTTCCTCTCGGGGGCCACCGCGCTGACCTACCAGACGCTGTGGGTGCGCGAGCTACAGGTCACCTTGTTCGGAACCTCGACCTTTGCCATCTCGACGGTGCTCGCCTCGTTCATGGGGGGGCTCGCGGTCGGGGGCTTCGCGATGGCCCGATTCGCGGACCGCCTCACCCGTCCGCTGCGGCTCTACGGGTGGCTCGAGATCGGCATCGGCGCCTACGCGTTGCTCTTTCCGTGGATCGTCCAGGCGCTCCAGCCGGCCTACCTCGACGCCTGGCGCAGCCTCCGCCCCGATCCCGTGACCTTCGGGCTGATCCAGTTCGCGGTCGTGTCGCTGGCCCTCGTGCTGCCCACTGCGGCGATGGGCGCGACGCTGCCCCTGCTCGCGCGCTTCGCCACCGAACGGCTCGGCGCAGCAGGGAGCCGCGTGGGGACGCTGTACGCCGTCAACACGCTCGGCGCGGTCGCAGGAACTGCGGTGTGCGGATTCTGGCTCCTCCCCGCCATTGGCCGGGCTGCGACCACCGGCCTCGCTGCGGGGGCCAACCTGGGTCTCGGTCTCGCGGCCGTGGCCCTGTCCGCGTGGGCAGGCGGAGGTCGGCTCGAGGTGGCGCTCGACGTCCCTCGGGCCGAGGACTCGCGTCCCTGGCGACTCCCCGTCGCGCTGGCCATCGGGCTCGCCGGGTTCTCGGCCCTCGCCTGTGAGGTCGCGTGGACGCGCCTGCTCGGCCTGATGCTCGGCGCGTCCACCTACGCGTTCTCGACGATGCTGCTGTCGTTCCTGGTCGGCATCGCGCTGGGCGGCGCGATCGGCGGCGCCTGGGCCGACCGGCTCTTTGCGCGTCGCGGGATGCCCGGGGTCGTCCTCGCGTTCGCCATGGTGGAGATCGCGATCGCGCTCGGCTCGGTCGCGACGATGTACCTCCACGGTCATCTCCCGTTCGTCTACACCTGGCTCTTCGACGCGTTCAAGGTGGCCCTGCGGCCCGAGCGCGCGCTCGAGGTCTCGCTCTTCGTGTCGGCGCTCGTCATGACCCCGCCCGCCGTGCTCATGGGCCTGCACTTTCCGCTCGCCGTACGCGCGGTGGTCGGCGAGGAGGCCCGCCTCGGTGAGCCCGTGGGCATGGTGTACGGCGTGAACACGTTGGGCGGCGTGCTGGGCGCGTTCCTCGCCGGGTTCGTGCTCCTGCCCACGGTGCAGCTCCAGGGAACCATCTTCGTGGCCGCGCTGGTCGAGCTCGTCGCCGCCGGAATCCTGCTGGCGGCGATCTCGCGCGAGGTCGCCTGGCGACGGATCGCCCTTGCCACCGGGGCCAGCGCAGTGGCGATCGGGGCGCTGCTCGGCGGGGTGGCAGGACGACCTCCCTGGAACCCCATGCTGATGACGGCCGGCCTCTACACCTACGCCAACAACTTCGGCGACCACAGCCGCGAGGGCATTCTCGAGTACGCCGTCGAGCGCTTCGAGCTGCTGTACTACGCCGAGGGCCTGTCCACCGTCGTCACGGTCGCGCGCAGTCCCCGCACCGGGAACCTGTGGCTCGCGAACAACGGCAAGATCGACGCCTCGTCGGAGGGGGACCTGCCGACCCAGGTCCTCTGCTCCCTGCTGCCCCTCCAGTATGCCGCCGATCCCGAGCGGGTACTGGTGATCGGGCTCGCGAGCGGAATCACCGTCGGAGCGTTGGCACAGGTGGCGAGCATCGACCACATCGAGGTGGTGGAGCTCGAGCCACGAATGGAGGACGCGGCGCGGATCTTCGGCCCCCACAACCACCACGTCCTCGACGACCCTCGCGTCGAGCTCGTGTTCAACGACGGCCGAAACCACGTGCTGCTCGCGGAGCCAGGCACCTACGACGTGATCGTGAGCGAGCCGTCGAACCCGTGGATCACGGGCGTATCCAACCTGTTCACGAGGGAGTTCCTCGAGATCGGTCGGTCACGGCTCGCGCCGGGCGGGGTGTGGTCCCAGTGGATCCAGATGTACGGAATGGCCCCCGACGACCTTCGCACTCTGCTGCGGACCGTCGCCGACGTGTTCCCCTACGTGAACCTGTACGCGCTCGACCACGCTGACCTGGTCCTCGTGGCGTCCGACGAGCCGCTGCCCCCGAGCCTCGAGGCCGCACGGCACCTCCTGGCCTGGCCAGGAGCGCGCCAGGAGCTGGCAAGGGTCGACGCTCAACTCGCCGACGACGAGCACCACGTCGCCCTGAAGACGCCCGCCGACCTGCTGGCGCTCTACACCTTCGACCAGGACGCGATGCGCCGGATCGGCGAGGGTGTGCCGATGAACACCGACGACAACATGATCATCGAGTACTCGGCCCCGCTGAACCTGCACCGAAGCACCCAGAAGGCCAACAACGCGCTGATGGCCGACCACGCCCAGGTGCCCGTCTCCTGGGTGCCCGATGCCCACGATCTCGCGGAACTCGCCAAGGCCTACCGCGCGCGATGGGACGCGCGCGCGTTCACGGCGATGTTCGCCGCAATCGAGCGAGCTCCCGACCAGGAGACGGCGATTGCGTGGTCGGTGCTCGCCGACGCGTGGCGCGCCGAGGATGCCGACTGGGAGTGGACCGACGAGTGAGCCACGGGCGGTGCGACGCCGTACCGCGATGCGAGAGTCGCCTGCCGACCTTTTCCTCGGCCGCCCCGAAGTGCTATCCCTCGGTGGGAGACGCGAGTGCGCTTCTTCGATCCGGACCCCCTCTTCGTGAAGGTGGCGACCGGGGTGGTCGTCCAGGCCATCCTGACGGTGGCCGCGTTGGCGCTCGGCTATGCCCTGGCGCTACGCGAGCAGGGCGCGAGCACCTTGATCGCGGGCTTCCTGCTCGCGAGCACGCTGCTGAGCGGCGCCGCCCTCACCGGCATCATCGCCGCCGCCCGCCGCTCGTCGGTCAAGGACGAGAAGATCCGGGCGCTCGAGTCGGTGCTCGCAGAGGTCGTGCAGGAGGCGGCCAAGGAGCGTGCAGAAGCCGCCGCCACCGAGCGGATGCAGCCGCCGCCGCGCGAGGCTTCGGCGGCGGACGCGCTCGGGTCGGCAGAGCGGGATCGCGGCACGACCGAGGAGAGGCAGGCAGTGCTCAACCGGCAACTGTGAGCCGACGACGCCGATCCTGAACGTATGTCCGGACATTTTTCGACCGGATCGTCGCCTGACCCCTGGACGCCCGTTCACCAGGTGGGTACCTGGAGCTCGATTCCCACCCCGGAGCTCCCGATGCCGTTCGAAATCGTCTTCGCGTGCGCCCTCCTCGCCAGTGTCGCCGGCCTCATGGCCAGTGAAGACGAGCGGGCCGTCCAACCGTGACGGAAACGGTTCGCGTCCGCGAGTTGACGCGAACCGTGATGCAAAACCCGACACCAACGGGCTCGAGGGTCGATCCGAGCTCGTCGTTGTCCGATTCTGGCCGATGTGGTACTCCGTCACCGCAAGTGGGGCTCCCATGTACGGCTGGATTGCAGGTCTCTCCCTTCTCGGCTGCGACGAAGACGTCGCGAGCCGGATCACCTTGACCCTCGACGAGGACCCGCCCACCTGGCGAATGGATCTCAACCCCCTGACCGTCGCTGATGGCGTCGACAACACCATCGTGGTGAACGTCCGGTTCGAGGAGCTCGGGGCCGAGCTCGAGCGCGAGCTCGAGTGGCAGGCCTACCGCGTCCAGTACGGGCTGGGCGACCAGTTCTCGCCCATCCTCGCCGAGGCGATCTCCATCCCGCAGATCGAGGGCACCACCGCGCAGCTCGTGCTGCGGGGCGCTGACCAGGACCAGCTCGACTGGGTCTTCGACCGCTACACGGGTGGGGAGCTGCTGGTCCCCTTCCGGGTGGGCCTGTTCGGCGTACTCACCGAGACCGTCGGCGTCGAAATCTTCGAGGAATTCACGGCCAGCTTTGCCGATTATGGCTCGACTGGCGCTCCCACCGGCAACTGAGAAGGGGTTCCCATGCTTCGCTTCCGCTTGGCCTTCCTGGCCGTCCCGCTGTTCGCACTCGGCTGCGAGCAAGATCCGGTCGAGCCCCCGCCGTGGGCCCCCACCGACCCCAACGAGCCCGGCACCGTCGACACGGGACCCGAGCCGGCGCTCGGCGGCCAGGTCGCTCTGAGTCCCATCCTCGCGTTCGACGGTCGCTTCGGGCTCGCCGAGGACATCAACGAGCCTTGCGTGATCGACACGACCGAAGGCTTCGTCGAGCAGCGCTGCCGGCTCGAGGCCAACGAGCTCGATCTGTTCTTCCACGGCTGGGGCTACAACGCGCTGGTCGATGCGGGTACCTGCACCTATCTCGGCGTTCGCAACTACGTGTACATGGCGTGGGAGATCGGCAATGGTCCCACCGAGGTGTCGTACACCATCGACTCCGACTCGGGGCTCTGCCTCCCCGGCGTGAACGAGACCGCCGCTCTCGACTGCGTTCCGACCTGTGCTTTCGACTACTCGCAGCAGAACAATCTCTTCCCGAACTGCTGCTACGGCGAGTTCAACCTCACCGTCAACTACACCGACGGCACCCCCGCCGCGACCACCGGCCCGTACTACTGGGGTGGCGGTCCCATTGGCGAGTGCTTCGGCGGAGCGGCGTTCGCGAGCAACGTCACCGCGCTCGACGCGAACGGGTTTCCCTTCCGCCTCATCTTCGACATCGACGAGGGCGCGAACACGGCCACCGAGGTTCTCTTCTTCGGTCCGATCGAGGAGCCGTTCGCGAGCAACGTGACGGTGGCGAACTACGTCAACCCGAACGACCCCACCCCCCTCGCGTTCAGCACGGCCTACCAGAGCCCGCTCACCGGCCGCGTGTACAGCCCGAACCCCTTCTACATCGTCGACTGCCTCGACGACGCCGAGGAGGTCCTGGGCCGCATCACCGTCGAGGTCGAGGAGTGGGACACCGTAGCGGAGTTCGTCCAGGGTGAGGGCAGCAATCCCGACATCGGGCAGCGCCCGGGCATCGGGGAGCCCCAGCCGCTCGAGGAGAACGGGCTCAGCCCCATCAACGACTTCTACGACTGGCGTGACTTCAACATCGACCAGATCGACTGGGTTCGGTTCCGCCAGTGACATAGGCTCCTCCCACGGCGGATGCGGTCTCTCTGGCCTCCGCCCGAGGGAGGTGCGCGTGCGTCGTGAATGGGTGTGGCTCGTTCTGTTCGTGATGGGTTGCGAGGGGAGTGGCGAAGGAGGCACCGACCCCACCGGCGCCCCACCCCCCACGGACCCGGATCCCAACGGCCCCGTCGACGCGGACGGGGACGGGTTCGACGAAGACGAAGACTGCGACGATGGTGACGACACCATCTACCCGGGCGCTCCCGACACGCCCTACGACGGGATCGACTCGGACTGCGCGGGCGACTCGGACTTCGACGCAGACGGCGATGGGTTCGACAGCGACCAGCACACGGGCACCGACTGCAACGACAGCGACGACCAGGTGTTTCCAGGTGCGGCCGAGGCCTGCGACGGGGTCGACCGCGACTGTGACGGGACCATCGACAGCCCGGCGCCCGAGGACGCGCCCATCTGGTACCTCGACAACGACGACGACACCTACGGTGATCCCGATCAGTCGGTCCAGGCTTGCGCCGCGCCCGCCGACCACGTCGCCGACAACACCGACTGCAACGACGCCGACGGGGCGACCTACCCATCTGCGCCGACCGTGACGTGCGACGGGTCCGACAACGACTGTGACCCCACCACCCAGGAGACCCCGGGCGCGGTGGCCATCGGCGGAGACAGCTACCCCACGCTCCAGGATGCGCTGGCCGCCGCCAACAACGGTGACGTGATCGAGATCTGCGAGGGTCTACACTCGGTCACCGGCGTGGACGTCACGAGCGCACTCGAGATCCAGGGTCGGTTCACCGCTCCGGTGACGAGGATCGCCCCCACCGACGTGGAGACGGTGCTCACGGTGAGCACCTCCGACCCCGTGACCCTCACGCGGGTCACGCTCACGGGCGGTCAGGGCACCGAGGTCGGACTTAGGCGCCACGGCGGCGGTGTCCTGCTCGGACCCAATAGCGACCTGCGCCTGGTCGACGCCATCATCGAGGCCAACGAGGCGGACCTCGGCGGCGGGATCTACGCCGACGACGGGTCGTCGATCACGATGTCGGGCAGTACGCTCGCGCTCAACGAGGCGGCCTTCGGTGGAGGGGCCATTCACGTGCTCCGCGACGTCGTGATCGAGGGCAACGGCACCACCACGGTGACGGGCAACGACGGCGGACTGGCCGGCGGTGGGCTCGATGCCAGCTTCGGCGTCGAGGTGAGCGGCGTGGACTTCGTGGGCAACGAGGCCGTGTCGGCCGGTGCCATCTACGGCCAGGACCTCCGGGTCACCGATTGCCGGATCCAGTCCAACTTCGGATCGAACTCGAACGGTGGCGTCGTGACCCTGGGCAACAACCTGTTCACGAGGGTCACCTTCGAGAACAACCTCGGAGGGGTCGATGTCGGAGCCATGGAGGTCAACGGCGGCACCGTCGAGCTCGTCGACTGTACGGTCCAGAACAACGGCGTGGGCAGCTCCCTCGGCGACGTCGGAGGCGTGCAGCTCTTCAACGCCGTGCTGATCTCGACCAACACGGACTGGGGCATGGCCCCCAACGACAACCTGCCCAACGACATCGAGCTCCTCGCCACGGGCTCGTTCTGGAACGTCGACGGGGTGTCCAGCTTCACCTGCGACGATGTGAACGGCGGCTGTCAGTAGGTCGATCCTCTGGATTCCAAACGCAGACGGCCCGCCAACGCCATGACGCGTTGGCGGGCCGTCGTTGGACGACGGAGACTACTCCCAGTCGAGCCAGATGCGGCCATCGGCGAAGATGAGCCCAGCGTCACCCAGTGCCGTCGAGCCGTTGCCCTCGATCTCCTGGAAGACCTGGGTCGCGGGCCGCGGCACCGGGTCGCGACCGTACTGGAAGTCGTTCTCGCGAACCAGCGCCATGTACCCCTTGTTCAGCGCAATCGCGCGCTCGCGGGAGGGCGCGATCAGGTGCGAGATGTCGAGGGGACCGCCCGGCGCCGCCTTGCGGACCTCGTCCTCCTTGACCTGGTCACCGTCGAAGAAGCGCGCCAGCGCCTCGTCGTTGGCGCGGAACTCGTCGGCGCCCTTCACGCGCTGGAAGTACTCGAGGATCTCGGGGGTCTCGTGACCGGTCTGCGGCACGTCCTGAATGCCCGCGACGTTCTGGTAGCCCCAGCCGTCCGCCCCGGGGACCTTGCGGGGGAACGAGAAGCTCTGGTCGGCCGTGATGCCCAGGTTGGTGTGGCAGCCCATGCAGAAGAGGTGCTCCTCACGGGTCTGCGCGCGGAGATGGCCGTCGCTGTCCTCGATGAACGCCTTGTAGCGCCAGCCGAACTCGTTCCGCAGGCCCACGATGGCCGAGCCGGAGAAGCGGGGCAGGAGTCCCTGCTCCTTCGCTTCCTGCTCCGCGATGTAGTTGGCACGCAGCTTCTCGAGCGAGATCGGACGATCGCGACTCGCGTAGCGCACCTCCTTCATGCGGGCGGCAATCAGGTCGGGCTGGTCGGGATCGATGTACCGAACCGTGTGGAGGAACTCGGTCCCCTGCGGGTAGATGAAGCGCTGCACCGCCACGTCGCTGGCCCCGCCCACGTAGGTGGCAGGGAGCGTCTGGATGCGCGTGATGGAGGGCGAGAGCTGACCGTCGCCGTCGAGGTCCACGTTGGCGAGGACCTCGCTGATTGGCTCGACCTTCCGGTTCAGCCGGTCCTGCGGGACCGTGTTGCGCGTAGCGACGGCAGCTTCGACGATGGCCAGGTTGATCTTGTAGATCTCGAGGTTCGGCTGGCCGCTCGCGTCCTGCTGGAACTTCTCCGCGAGCCGGATCATCACGTCGTCGGTCGAGCCGTTCGTGGGCCAGAAGGTCCCCAGGAACGGCTTGTAGCGGAAGGCGCGCCAGCCGGTGCCGTCGCGCGCGAACCCATCCTCGTCGAAGGCGACGTCACGGGCAGCGGCGAGTCCCTCGATCTCGGGTCGCCAACCCACGTAGTCGTCGAGCTCGCGGAAGTGCTCGACGAGAGCGGTGTAGTTGTCCTGCCGGACGTACGTGAGAGCTTCTTCGTCGCTGATCTGGGCAATCGCGGCGCTGCGGTCCTCGAAGAGGTTCGTCCAGTGATTGACGAGCCCGACGTCGCTGAAGGCGTACTCCTGCTGGAGCTGCCAGTCCATCATCTCGTTGCGACCGTTCAGGGTCGTGTGGCAGGTGTAGCAGGGGTTCGAGATCCCGTCCGTCTTGGTGTAGCACTGCGACGGAATGGGCGCTTCGGGGTTGCCGGTCTGGTCGCCGAGGGCCGTGGCCAGGGCGAGGGGATCGTACCCGTTCGGGTACGGCACGACCGCGGGCAGCTCGGGACCGGTGGGAACCGGTGGGGTCACCACCGAATCCTCCGTGCCCCCGGTCGAGCCGGTGGGGGCGGGCTCAGGCGCGGGAGGACTCTTGGAGTCTTGGTCGGAACTGCCTCCGCAGGCAGCCATGCCTGCAACGAGTGCAAGAGCAGGGGACGCTACACGGAAACGAACAGGCCAATTCATCAGGGTCCTCCCGCGGTTTTACCCGCTAGCGAATTCTAGCTCAGCGGATGCCGGGCTGGCTGGACGGCCAGGACGACGCGCGGAACTCGCCCGGGTGCTGGGCGTTGTAGAAGATGGTGTCCTCGTTCGAGTTGAAGACGGGGCCGGTCGCCTCGGCGTCGTTCGCGCTGTTCAGGACGCGGAACGCAACACCGTAGGTGGGGTTGACGATGCCCGGCTCGCCGGCCTTGTGGCTCGGGTCGAGGTCGAGGTAGTGGAAGCCGTCGGCCGAGCGGTTGGTGCTGCCCGAGGTGTTGCCGTCGGTGCCGAACCAGACGCCGCCGTCGGAGTCGATGGCGAGGTTGTCGGGACGGGCGGTGTCGAACGCCGAGTCACCCTGGCTACCGAAGAACACCGGGTAGAAGGTGAAGGTGTCGGACTGCGACGGGTTCGCGCCGTTGGTCTCGACGAGGCGGAAGATCGAGCCGAAGTTGTCGGCGCGGACGAACGCGTGCAGGTCGGAGACGCCGCGCGAGGCGAGGGGCTCGCCATTGGGGAGAACGGTGCCGGCCGCGTCGACCTTCTCACCGTTGGTGTTGCGGAGAACCAGCGTGCCGTCCTGCTTCATGCCGATGGTGCGGCCGTGGTAGGTGAACGCGATGTAGAGCGACTGGTCGAAGGGGTTCCACTCGACGTCCTCGGGACGGTTGAGCTCACGCACACCGAGCTTCGCGGAGGCGGTGAACAGGGCGCCGAGGACGGCGTTGTCGGTCGGGAAGCCGCCGACGCCGTTCCAGTTCACGTCCTGGAGGGCCGCGCCGACCGTCTGGGCCGCGTTGCCGTTCGCCGCGCCGTTGGGGGCGAGGTCGGTGCTCGTGGTGGAGAGCTCGATCCAGCGACCCTGACCGGGGTTGTCCTCGGTGAGGGCGGGGCAGTTCGCGATGACCGTGTCGAGCGAAGCGCCGTCGGGGCCGTTGATGTTGGCGCCCGAGCAGTTGGCCCAGTTGGGGTCCGACTCGTCGAAGCGGGTCAGGCCGGTGAGGGCGTCGAGGTCTTCCCAGTGGCCGACGTAGAGGGTACCGTCGTCGAGGAGCTCACGAACCTCGGCCTTGGTCATGCCGTCGGTGTAGGTGCCCGCGCTGACGAACTTGTAGACGCGGCCGGCACGGCGGTCGTTCGCACCGTACAGGACGATCGGCTGGCCGTCGATCAGCTCCTGGTTGGTGTCGGTGACCGTGTCCATGTTCTCCCAGCGGGCGCGGCCCATGGCACCGAGCTTACGGTGGCCGTTGCCGTCGCCGCCGGTGGCGTTGGACTCGTAGTAGTCGGCCGGATCGGCGCCGACGTCGATCTCGACGAGGAAGCCGTAGACCTCACGGGCGTGCTTGGTGTTCGGGTCGGAGTGACGGCCGAACTCGGAGGCATCCGAAGCGGTGTAGATCGGCGAGACGTTCTGGCCCGCGCCCCACTCGGGGTTGTCGAGGATGAACTGACGGTCGGAGGCCCAAGCGGTCTCGAAGTCGCCCCACTGCGACTGCGCGTTCTCCTCGGCGGTGAACACGGTGCCCCAGGGAGTCTGGCCACCCGAGCAGTCGGCGGTGATGCCGACCACGACGTCCTGCGGCAGCGCGTTGCCGCTGTCGTCGGTGTCCTGCGCGTTCAGCGTGTAGCCGGTGATCCGGGCAAGCGTGCTGTCGGTGGAGTCGTAGCGCTTGGCGTCAGCGTGCGGGATCATGCGCCACGAGCCGTCGAAGGCACGCTCGACGCGGAGCCAGCTACCACCGTGCTGCTTCTTCTCCCAGGTGACGTGCTCGTCGACCAGAGCCTGCGTCCACTGGCTGTCGTCGGTGACGTCCGCGATGTTCAGGAGACCGTTGGCCTGGAGGTACAGGGCGAGGGTCTCGTACTGGCCACCAGCCTGCGGAGCGAGGTTGAGCTCGGGCTCGGCGTTGGAGATGTACTCGTGGTTCGACCACATCCAGCCGCCGTCCGGCGAGCCGTTGAACATCGGGCCGCTGCCGACCACGCCGTTGGTCCAGTCGCTGTCCCAGTCGTCGCCGAAGTAGGCGAGGTAGTCGTTGTTCGCGCCGAAGCGGGGGGCGTCGGCCGCGCGGTCGGGGGTGATCGCGTCGAACCAGGACACGACCACGTTCGACTTGAGGTTCGGGAGCTCGCCCGCGATGTCGAGGCTGCGCGACGGCACGCCGAGGGGGAAGTTCCCTTCGAAGATGGTCTCGCCCTCGCTGTAGCGGTCGACGAGGCTCTTCACGTAGTCGGGGATGCTGCCGAACGCGCTGGTCTGGTCGAGCGCGACCGCGACCATCGAGGAGAGCTGGCGGGTCGCGATGGGCGCGGTCGCCGGATCGATGTCCTCGGTGAGGCCGTTGCAGACGAAGTTCGTCGCGTCGATCTCGCCGGCATCGAGGACGCCGTCGCCGTTGTCGTCGACACCGCTGTCGATGCGGATGCCGCCGAAGGTGCACTCGGCACCCGGGTCGATCTCGGTGGTGGCGATGAGCGTCGCCGCCCCGTCGCTGCCGTCGCTGCCGTTCTGGCCGTCCTGGCCGTTGACACCATCGGCGCCGTCGGCACCGGCGTCGCCAGCGTCACCCTTGGGGCCCTCGGGACCCTCGCAGGCCACGAGGCCGAGGATTGCGAAAAGGAACATCTTGCGCATGTGGGATTACTCCTCTCGGTTCCCGAGCAGGATGGGGCCCCGTAGTGACGGCACTCCCCCCACCTCGCGACAGTTCGGTTTCGCTTCTCGCGGTTGCCCGAACGACATCGAGCCTCGGGTTCGCCGGGTCGACGGGTGAGTCAGTTTCACCCTTCAGTGAAGGAGCGGGCCGCCATCACGATGAACGGCTCCGGCGAGGCTTGGCAATTCGGAAACGCAACGTTGGCCGCCGAGTGTCGACTGCGCAACAGTCCAGGTGCAACCTAGGTCGGGCCGAATCGATCGATGACCACGATGCCCGCGGTCCCAAAGTCTCCGAACGAGGGCAATAACGAGGCGCCCTCCTCGAGAGGGACCCGTCGGGTGACCAGAGAGCCCGGCTCGACGGCTCCCGATGCCACGAGGGTCAAGAGACGACCGTAGTCGTGGGCGGGCAAGCCGTGGCTGCCCACGATCTCGAGCTCCCACCCGATCACGCGGTCCAGGGGCACGGGCGTCGGTCCTTCGGGGAGCAGACCGACCTGCACGAAGCGTCCGCGCTTGCGGAGCCCGAGCAGACCGTCCCGCACGCACTGCCAGTGACCGAGCGCGTCGAGCGCGAGGTGCGCGCCCCCGTCGGTGAGCTCGACGACCCGGGCGGCGACGTCGTCGGCTCCCGTAGCGTCGATCAGGTGCGTAGCTCCTGCCTTCCCGGCGAGATCGAGGGCCGCCTGCGAGATGTCGATTGCGATCACGGACGCCCCCGCGGCGCGCGCGATCTGGATCGCCGCGAGCCCGACCCCGCCGCAGCCGTGGACGGCCACCCACTCGCCGGGTCGAGCGCGCCCCTGCGCGGTGACCGCGCGGAACGAGGTCGCGAACCGACAGCCCAGCGACGCCGCGGTCACGAAATCGAGCGAATCGGGCAGTCGGACCAGTGTGGCGTCGGCGCGGCGCAGAGCCACGCGCTCGGCGAACCCGCCCCACCCGTGAAAGCCGGGCTGGAACTGGTCGTCGCAGACCTGGGTGTGCCCTTCGCGGCACGGCCCACAGCGTCCGCAGCCCGCGATGAACGGCACCACCACTCGGTCTCCGGGGGCGAAACGCCTCACTTCGGGTCCGACCTCCTCGACCACGCCGGCGATCTCGTGGCCCGGGACGTGCGGGAGCACGATGTCGGGATCGTGCCCCATCCAACCGTGCCAGTCCGAGCGACAGATGCCGTTGGCCCTGACCCCGAGCACCACCCCATCGGCGGGCGGCTCGGGATCGGGCACGGACGTCAGGGTGATTGGGCCACCAAAGGCGTCGTAGATCGCAGCTTGCAAAGAGACCCTCCGGTCATCTTATCGACAGGGCTCCCGGCCCACCGAATCGCCCGGTGGTGAAGGTGATAGGCTTGGACGGCCATTCGCGGCCGATCCGGAGACTGCATGTCCCACTCGCAGAGCTGCCTCGTCGGCCTCGCTACGCTCGCCTTGCTGCCGCCCACGGCCCTGGCCCAGACCGCGCCCGACCTCGCGATCGTCGATGTCCAGGTGCAGGGTCTCGACGAGGACGGACTCGAGCTGGGCATGACGGTGCGCAACGAATCGTTGGTCCGCACCGAGCCGGTGACCCTGCAGCTCCAGGCCGTCCTGGCCACCGACGACGCGCTCGTGGGACCCCACGAGGAGGTTGGTCGCTGGGATTTCACCGTCGACCTCGCGCGCGGGGAGACGGAATCGTTCGACGTCACCGTGCGGCCGGTCATCACCCACGATCCCGCCTGCTACGATCTGCTCGTCGGCCGACTCCGCTTCGACCCCGACATCGACACCAACCCCGACGACAACCTCGCGGCCGCGCCGTTGACGGACTGCGGAGACGAGGGCCCCCCTCCCGACCCGCCGATCGCTCCAGTCACGCCCGCGGGCTTCGAGCTGCTCGAGACGTGGTTCGCCTCCGAGCTCGGCATCCCCGACAAGCTCGGCGGGATGGAGCTCGTGGACGGTGGTGCTCGGCTGCTCGTCGCGACCCGGAGCAACACCTTCGACAGCGTCGTCTACGCGTTCGACGTGGTTCGCGGGCCCAGCGGTCGGATCGTGCAGCTCGTGACGCCGCGGGTCGCCTTCGACAGCCGCTCTGACGCCCCCGTGCGAGGCCCGGTCGGGGTCGGCGCCGATCTCGAGCGCGACGCCGAGGGTCGACTCGTCTACCCGTCCTGGGGCGAGAACGAGCTCCGCGAGCGCCCCAACGACGTGGAGTTGCTCTACCAACCTGCCGAGCGCGTGGTCCTGCCCATCCCCCCTACGGTCAACGGGCTCGCCCGCTCGCCGCAGCGCGACGAGTGGCTGGTGAGCGTCGGCTTCGCCCCGACGCTCTACCTGCTGCCCGAGAGCGACTTCCTCCGCTACGCCGCGCGGCGCTTCGTGGACCTCGAGACGCCAGCGGGCGGGCTCGCCTTCGTGCCCCGCGGACCCTGGGAGGGCGACCTCTTCTTCACGGACTGGAACGCCGGGGTCATTCGTCGGCTGCGCGTCGACCCCGACACCGGCTTCGCCATCGACGCCGAGCGCGGTGTGGCGGTGAACGGCACCCCCAACCCGGTCGTCGAGCTCTTCGCCGAGGGGCTGGGTCGAGGGCCGTGGGGCCTCGAGTTCGACAGCCCACGGACCAACGACCTGCTGGTGTCGACCTGGACCCACGGCCCCGACGACCGCATCCTGCTGTTCAGCGGCATCGCGCTGGGGCGGGCCTCGCCCGTGGTCGAGGATCTCGAGTACCGCGTCCAGTTCGGCCGCTCGCTCGACGTCGAGCTCCTGGGGACCGACGCCGACACCCCGTTCCTGCGGTACGAGATCCTCGACGAGCTCCGACTCGGACGGCTCGAGGGGGATGCGCCGAACCTCGTCTACGTTCCCGAAGTGGACGTCCAGTTCCTCGAGCGAGAGGAGTTCCGCTACGTCGCGACCGACGGCACCTACACCTCGGATCCCGCGATGGTGACGATCGAGGTGGTGCCCCAGGTGGGCTGCTCCGGGTGCTCGGGGGCCGGAGCGGGGTCCGTGCCCTGGTGGTTCCTCGGTCTCGCCGCGCTGGCCCGTCGGCGCAGGACGCCTCCGCGCCGAGTACCGTGACGAGCGGTCGGGTCCGGGGACTGACCCCACCGAGTGCTCTCGGAGGACCCATGACCGGACTCGTCGCCTTTCTCGCCGCCTGTACCCCGTCCGAGGACGTCGAGGCGCCCCCGCCGACCTCGGAGCCGTCCGACCTCTCGACGAGGCTCGACGCCCTCCTGAGCGACAGCAGCGCGCCCGCCCTCGCTGCTGCGATCGTCGATCGAGACGGGCTCGTCGCGCTGGGAGCGGCCGGGCAGCGTCGGGCCGGAGGTCGTGCGTCTGTCACCCTCGACGATCGATGGCACCTCGGCTCGTGCACCAAGGCCATGACGGCCACGCTCGTCGCCACGTTCGTGGACGAGGGCGCGCTGACCTTCGACTCGACACTGCCGGAGCTGTTCCCCGACCTGGCCGCCGACCCGGCGTGGAATGCGGTGACCATGCGGGACCTGCTGCGGCACCGGGCGGGCGTGGGAGCGATCCCGGTCGCCACCCTGGGGAGGTGGTTCCAGGGCGGCGAGGTGACCGCACTGCGGGCCGACTATGCGGTCGAGATGCTGGCCGGAGCGCCCCCCCTGGAGGTCGGGACGTACGCCTATTCCAACGGCGGCTACGTCCTCGCGGGCGCTGCGCTCGAGGCGATCGCCGGCGCGTCGTGGGAGACCCTGCTGCAGGAGCGGGTTCTCGAGCCGCTGGGCATGACGGAGTGCGGCTTCGGGCCCCCTGGGGCGGGGCAGCCCGCGGGCCACGACGCGACCGGTACGCCCCAGCCCGACCTGGACAACCCGCCGGCCCTGGGGCCCGCGGGGACCGTCCACTGCTCGATGGCGTCCTGGGCCGAGTTCGCGAGGGCCAACCTGGTGGGCCCCGCCGGTGAGGCGCCGATCGTCGATGCAGCGACCTGGGTGACGCTGCACGACGCTCCCATCGACGACTACGCACTCGGCTGGGGGGTCTCCGCGCGGGAGTGGTCCGGCGGCACCACCCTCTCGCACTACGGGAGCAACACCCTGTGGATCGCGTCGGTCTGGATCGCGCCCGACATCGATCGCGCCTATCTTGCGGTGACCAACTCGGGCGCCGGGGAGCACTTCGAGCTGGTCGACGCCACGATCGGCGAGCTCGTCGCCTCCGACGAGGGCTGAGCCGTCAACGGGCGGTGAGCCCGCCGTCGACCGTCCACTCGGCGCCGGTGACGAACGATGCGGCATCGGAGACGAGGAACGCGATCACCGACGCCACCTCCTCCACGCGACCGAGCCGGTTCACCGGGGCCGCTCGCTCGAGCGCACGGCGGGTCCGCTCGGGGTCGGGCGAGTGGTGGATCATCGCCTGCACCAGGGGCGTGTCGACGAACGCCGGATGAACCGAGTTCACCCGGACCGGGTCGCCTCGCTGCGCGCAGTACATGGCGGCCGCCTTCGTGAAGGTGCGCACTGCGCCTTTGCTCGCGCAGTACGCGGTGAGGTTTCCGTCGCCGACGATGCCGGCCACCGACGAGACGTTGACGATGGAGCCGCCGCCCGCTCGGCGCATGGCCGGCAGCGCGGCCCGGGTGCCGAGGAACACGCTGTCCGAGTTGAGGGCCTGGACCTTGCGCCACTCGGCCAGGGTGGTGTCCTCGAGACCCTTGTTGATGCCACCGCCCGCGTTGTTCACCAGACCGTGGAGCGCTCCGAACCGCGCCTCGGCCGCCTCGATCACCTCGGGCCAGCGATCCTCGTCGGTCACGTCCTGAGCCATCCCGATCGCCGCCTCCCCGAGCGCCGCCGCGGCGGCATCGACGCCTGCCACGTCGCGGTCGGTGAGCACCACCTGGGCCCCCTCCTTCACCATCAGCGCCGCGGTCGCCCGACCGATCCCCGACGCGGCCCCCGTCACCAGAACCACCTTTCCCGTGAGTGTGCTCATCTCGCGAAGTACTCCCTCGTGATTCCGACCACGACCGGCGCGAGCAGTCCCAGCGCGATCAGGTTGGGTAGCGCCATCATCGCATTGAGGGTGTCCGCGACAAGCCAGACGAAATCGAGCTTTACCACGGCACCGAGGGGAATCGCCAGGATCCACGCGATCCGGAACGGACGGATCGCACGGACCCCGAACAGGTACTCGACGCAGCGCTCGCCATAGAAGCTCCACCCGAGCAGGGTCGTGAACGCAAAGATGGCGAGGGCGAAGGCCACGACCGCCCCCCCGAACCCAGGCAGCGCGGCCTCGAAGGCCTGCGAGGTGAGCGCAGCGCCATCGTTGCCCCCGGATTGCCAGGCGCCCGAGGTCAGGATCGCGAGTCCCGTGAGCGTGCAGACGATCAAGGTGTCGACGAAGGTGCCGATCATCGCGACCATGCCCTGCTGCACCGGATGCTCCGTGGTCGCGGCCGCGTGGGCGATCGGCGCGCTCCCGAGGCCCGCCTCGTTGGAGAACACCCCTCTCGCCACGCCGGACTGCATGGCGACCCACACCGCGGCACCGGCAAAGCCGCCCTGGGCCGCGATCGGAGTGAACGCGTGGGTGAACACGAGCGAGAGCGAGGGAAGGACCTTGTCGGCATTGACCGCGAGCACGCCGATCCCGGCCAGCAGGTAGGCGACGGCCATGACGGGAACAATGGCCCCGGCCACCGTGCCGATCCGACGGATCCCGCCAATGAGGACCGCGCCCACGAACACCATCAGGAAGAGCCCGGTCGCCCAGGCGGGGACCCCCGCCGCCTCGTTCATGACGTCGGCCACGGAGTTGGCCTGCACCCCGTTGCCGATCCCGAAGCCCGCCACCGCCGCGAACCCCGCGAAGGTCGGCGCGAGGAAGCGTAGGCCCGCCGGCAGTCCCTTGTCGATGTAGTACATGGGCCCGCCGACATGGTTGCCGAGCTCGTCGACCTCCCGAAAGCGAACCGCCAGCACTGCCTCGGCGTACTTCGTGGCCATGCCGACCAGCGCGGTGCACCACATCCAGAACAGCGCCCCCGGTCCGCCGGTGACCACCGCCACTGCCACGCCCGCGATGTTCCCGGTGCCGATCGTCGCCGCGAGCGCGGTCATCAAGGCGTTGAACGGGCTGATCTCCCCGGTGTCGTCCCCGCCCCGACGTCGTCCCTGCCACAGCAGCCGCAGGCCGTCGGGAAGGCGCAGGATGGGCACGAACCGCAGCCGGATCATCAGGTAGAGCCCGGTCCCCAGGATCGCGATCAGCATGGGCAGACCCCACACCACCCCGTGCACGCGTTCCACCAGCCCCGTCAGCAGCTCCATCACACCTCCCCCCTTGCCGATCGGACTCCCCTATCGGACGACTGAGTCCGGCGGCCCGTGTACGCTCGGGATGGTACGTGGGGCCCCAAGGTTGGAGGCGCCATGATCCGGCTCCTGGGTGCAATCCTCACGATCTCCGGCTGCCAGGGAGAGCCCGAGGAGGCGCCACCCTCGCTCCGCAACGCACCGGCGAACCCCTACGTGGGCGGCTTTCTCACCGGCCAGTTCTGCGGGGTCCAGTCGGTGTTTCAGGTGACGTGCGTGGCGGGCTGCCACTCGGCGGCGGTGCCTGGCGGTGGCCTCGATCTCGAGACCGACCCCTACGGGGCGACCGTCGGCGTGAGGGGCAGCACCGGCGCCCTCCTCGTCGAGCCAGGATCGCCGAGTCGCTCGCTCCTCTACCTGCGGATGGTCACCCCCGGCGAGGGCGTGATGCCGCCTACCGGCGTCCTCGAGGCCGGGTTCGTCAACGTCGTGGCCGACTGGATCACGAACGGCGCCCCCGACGACTGCGACGTCGAGACACCGCCTCCGGTGCTCGAGGAGCCGGGGGCCAGTCCCCATCCTCCGGGCTGGGTGAGCCCGGAGCAGCACGGCACCGCCACGAACCTCCAGACCGACGGCGACTGTCGGATCTGCCACGGCGTCGACCTGACCGGCCGTGAGGGAGAGAACGCGGGCATCTCCTGCGACACCTGCCACGCCGACGGCTGGCGCACCAACTGTACGTTCTGCCACGGCGGCGTCGAGAACGCGACCGGGGCTCCTCCGCAGGACATCGACGGCAGCGACCAGTCGCTCGCCTTTCCGCCCCACGGCGAGCACGTGACGGCGAGCGACCACCCCGCGTACGCCTGCACGAACTGCCACCCCGATCGCTCGGACGTCCTCGACCCGGGACACGTGTTCGGCGACGTCACCCCCACCTTCGGGGAGCTCGACTACACCCAGGGCCTCTCGCCGCGAGGAACCTACCTCTTCGGGACCTGCTCGAACCTGTACTGCCACGGCGACGGACGAGGAGACAACGGCACCGTGGCCGTCGGCGAGGAGCTGACCTGTCGGTCATGCCATCCCGACGAGCGCAGCAACGGAGCCGAACTCAATCGGATGTCGGGTCGACACCTCCAGCACCTGAACCGCAGTGGCGTCACCTGCGCGGACTGCCACGGCCTCACGGCCGACGCCACGCAGCGGATCGTCGACGGCACGCTCCACGTCGACGGCGTGGCCCAGGTGCAGACGCAAGAGGTGGCGTGGGACGGAGAGACCTGCGAGGGGACCTGTCATGGTCACGAGCACGACGAAGAAGAGTGGCGCGACTGACCCCGGGCTACACTCTCGGCTCGAATCGAGGGCCTGAAAGGAGAGCGGCCCGGGGACGAGGAGAGAGACATGTCGATCCCGGCTGGGGCTCCCAACCTCGCGACGCAGCTTCGCAGCACGAGCCTCCGATCCGCTACGGCGCTGTTCGCGAGCCTGTTCGGCGTGGGGGCGCTCCTCGGCGTCCGCCAGGTGATCACCGGCGACGACCCCATGGCCTTCGTCATGCCCTCGTTCGTCTGCCTGATGTCGTTCGTGGCGTGGCTGATGGCCCGCAACGGACGGGAGACGCTCGCGCGCACGCTCTTCGTGGCGACGTGCGGGATCTACCTCGGTGTGCTGGTGGTGTTCGCTCCGTTCCCCGTCAAGACGGGGCTCGGCTTCCCGCTGTCCATGCTCACCATCCTGCTCCTGCACCTCACGCACCCTGCTCACAAGGCCACCCGGTTGGGGGGCGGCGTGGCGGGGCTCGTGGCGCTCGGCTACGTCGCCCAGGCCGTGATCGACGTCTCGGTGCTGGCAGACTGGGCCGTCGTCACCAGCGCGGTCGCCGAGTTGTTGGTGCTGGCCTTCTCCACGATCGTGCTCGGGTGGCTGGGCAAAGGCTGGCTCCACGCCCTGCAGGAGGCGGATCAAGCCCGGGCGCAGCTCGTGGAGGCCCACTCGCTCGCCATGCAGGCCAACCGCGCGAAGAGCAGCTTCCTCGCCTCGATGTCCCACGAGCTCCGCACCCCGCTGAACGCGGTGATCGGATACGCCGAGCTCGCGCAGGACGATCTGACGGACGATCGCCACGTCAACCCCGAGGACCTCGAGCACATTCGAAGCGCCGGCCAGCACCTGCTGAGCCTCGTGAACCAGGTCCTCGACCTGTCGAGAATCGAAGCTGGCAAGCTCAAGCTCGAGCGGTCGACGGTGCTCCTGCACGAGCTCGCCCGGGAGGTCGGCGACATCCTGGGGCCGCAGCTCGCCCAGCGCCACAATCGGCTGGTGCTCGATCTCGAGCCGGTGGAGCCCGCGTCGCTCGATCCCCTGCGGACGCGCCAGATCCTGACGAACCTGCTCGGCAACGCGACGAAGTTCACCGAGCACGGCACGATCACCGTCGTGGTCCGCCAAGAGGGCGACCGTCTTCGCGCCGCGGTCAGCGACGACGGCCCCGGCATTCCGCCGCACCGGCTCGAGGCGATCTTCGCTCCCTTCGAGCAGGCGTCAGACGAGGTCCAGGGCACCTACGGCGGCACGGGGCTGGGCCTCGCGATCAGCCGACGCCTCGCTCGCGAGATGGGCGGCAACCTGTGGGCCGAGAGCGAGCTCGGCCACGGCGCGACGTTCTTCCTGGAGTTCCCGGTGTCGGGGGCAGCTCGGTCCAGCAGCTCCCGCCCCCTCGCCCGGCTGGTTCGCCCTTGAATCAGGGGTCCGGGAGGGGGAACTCGAGGAACCAGACCTCGGCGTCGAGCTCGGCCAGGCCCTGGCCAACCCACTCGCTGTCGGGCCGCCAGTAGGCCGTCTCGCCCGAGTGACCCACGTCGATCGTGTTCGCCGACAGTACGGCAAAGCTCGCGCACGACGGGTCGTCGACCTCCAGCACGAGCTCGCCGAGCTGAATCGTGCCCGACCACGTGCACGCCGAGCAAGGCTCGGTCGCGGCCTGCACCCGCGTGACCTCCCAGAACCCGTCGCAGCGGAGGCCTGCCTCGTCCACCACGAAGATCCCTGCCTCGCCGCTTCCGGTGGGCGCGTCGTCGCCGACGGGCAGCTCGGCCCAGAAGCGCTGTTCGGGCTCTCCGAAGTCGTCTTCCTCCCCCTCTTCCTCGCCCGCGTTGCCGTCCGTCCACACCTCGGTGGTCGGCACCTCCCACCACGCGAGCCCCGCTTCGCCACCGTCCCCACAGCCGAGCAGGAGCCCGGCCAGCCACGTCGTTCGCATCACAGTCCGAGTCCTCCGGTGAGATCCACGCGGTGGCCGTCCGGGGTCGTCACCTGGTCGAGCCCGACGTGGTCGACCTCGACCCCCATGGCCCGCGCAACCTCGGTGAGCAGTTGTTGGTGAGGTCGGCCGGCACCTCGGGTCGGCCCCGAGTACGCGACCATGGGTACCGGCGTCGTGTCCCACGGCCAGTGGTGGTAGCGACCGGTCTCCCAGGCCCAGCTCCCGCCGAGGAGGCTCACGCAGTACTTCTCGAAGGTGTGCCAGCCATCGGCGAGCTCGCTGCCCCAGACAATCAGGGTGTTGTCCATCAGCGAGCCCCCGTCCTCGGGAATGGCCTCGAGGACGGACACGAGACGGGCCACCTGGGCAGCGTGGTGGGCCGAGTAGTCGCTCATCGCCTCGGCTGCGAGGGGATCCTCGTAGATGCGGTGCGCGAAGTCGTTGTGAGCGTCGCCCGACAGGTAGTGGCCCCACCCGAAGTCCCGCGACGGGAGGTCCCCGAGGGAGACCGTCACCACGCGGACGAGGTCGCAGGCGAACGCCGCCCCGACGAGCTCGGCAAAGGCGTCGAACAGCGCGTTGTAGCCCTCGGCACTGGCGGAGAGCGACGCGATGTCGGGCGCGTCGCACGCCGCCTCGGACAACCCGGCCAGTCGCTGCTCCAGCTGGCGGACCAGCTCGTAGTGGGTGTCGAGCTTGGCGCGGTCGGCGGCAGCGAGGTTCGGAGCGAGGGCCTGGTGCTCGGCCTTCGCGAAGTCGAGCACCGAGGAGGCGGCCGCGATGCTCGGGTCTTCGGAGGAGCCCACGCCGAACAGGCGATCCCAGATCCGCCGCGGGTCGCCTTCGAGCGGCATCTGCTGCGCCATCCCCGCGTGGCAGATCGGACGGCCCCCGCCGATGGTCAGCTCGAGCGAAGGCAGGCGGTCGGGCCGCGCGATCTGGCGCGCGATGATCTGGTCGAGGCTCGGCTCGGTCGAGAAGAGATCCGCCCCGGTGAAGTGGACCCAAGCGCCGGTCCAGGCGTGCAGCCAGCCCTTCTCGTGGCGGTAGCCGGGGATGTCGAGCTCCGCCGTCGCGAGCGACAGGCCATCGAGGCACTGCAGGCGACGCCGGTGAACGTGCAGCGGCGCGAGCGAGCGGCTGAAGTCGGTGGCGGCCAGCCCGTCGAGGTCCGCAACCCAGGCCGCGTCGTCCGGCGCGGCCGTGGGGCGCATCTGCCAGTGCGGGTAGGGCGTGCCGTGGCCGGTCGAGAGGATGACGAGGCGCTTCGGTGCGGGACCGGTGACCGCCCAGGAGGGGCGGGCGAGCGCCGAGCCCACGCCGGACAGGCCCAGCGCGGTGAGGAACTGTCGTCGATTCATGATCACTCCCCGAGGACGTGAATGGCGAGGTCGACGAGGAGCTCGCGAACGTCTCCCCGGTGGCGGTTCGCGAACCGCTGCTGAATGTCGAGCAGGGCCGGATCGTCGGGCTCGACGTCGACCCCGGTCGCGTAGCGGGTCCACTGCAGCGCATAGCAGTCGTGGACGCGGTCGGAGGCCGCCAGGTGGCCGGCGAGCTCCACCGCACCGGTGAACGGCTTCGGGTCCTCACCGGACAGCCGCAGGGTGCCCGACGCGTCGATGGGTCGCCCGGCATCGGTGTCCCGCCAGCCGCCCAGCGAGTCGTAGTTCTCGAACGCGAACCCGAGCGGGTTGATTCGGTCGTGGCAGCCGCTGCACGCCGGATCGGTCGTGATCGCCTCGAGCCGCTCGCGGTTCGTCGAGTTGGAGGTGAGCACGTCGGCCGGCGCGGAGAGCACCGCATCCTCGGGGGGCTGCCCGATGTTCTCGCAGGCGAGCCGTTCGAGCACGAACACCCCCCGGAGCACCGGCGCGGGGTGCACGGGGTGGCCCTTGGCCGCCAGGACGGCACCCATCGTGAGCACGCCAGCCCGCTGGTCGGCGGGGAAGGTGACCGGCTTCAGGTGGAGGCCGTAGGTGAGGTTTCCGTCGTCGAAGGCGTAGCGGTACTCTCGGCTCTGGAGCACGTCGCCCTCGGTCACCCCGTAGAGGCGAAAGGTGTCGAATGGCCCGTACGCCCGGATCTCCGAGGCGTAGCCATGGTTGTCGGTGAGCAGCGCCGCGAGCGTGCCCTCGCCCTCGAAGAGCGTTCGCTCGACGAACCGCTCCGCCTCCCGGTCCATCGCCGCCTGGGCGCCGATCATCGCGCTCGACCAGACCTCCTCGACCTCCTCGACCCAGTTCGCGTCGGGACCCGGGAGCTCGGGCAGCCAGATCGGGGCGTACGCGTCGATGGAGGGGCGGCTCGCATAGACGTCCTCGAGCTCGAGCCACTGGCGGTGGAACGCGACCACCCCGTCGCGGGCCCGGGGATCGTCGAGCATCCGCCTCGCCTGTCGCTCGATCTGCCCCCGGGTCCGAAGTGCATCGCGGCTGGCCGCCTCGAACAGCGTCGCGTCGGGCATGGAGTCCCACAGCAGGTAGGAGAGCCGTGACGCGCGGTCCCACGCGTCGAGCGGGGTGGTCGATTCCTCGATCAGGTACAAGAACTGCGGCGCCTGCAGCAGCCCCTGAACGGCCAGCGTGGTGCCCACTCGCCATCCCCACGCACCGACCATCGAGGTGTGGAAGGCGTCGAGGCGCTGCAGCTCGGCCTCGGTAAGCGGCCGGCGCCACGCCCGGTTGGCGAACCGACGCAGGCTCGTCGCGGCACACGCCGACGGGTCCTCGAGCCCCTCCACCTCGGCGAGTCGCGTCGCGCCATCGCACGACCAGAACACGGGAGACCGGATGGCTAAGGGCGCGAAGTGCGCCGCTGCCGCCTGGTACTGCTCGACGAGGTAGCCGGAGGCCACTTGGCCCTCCACCATGCCGTCGAACCCGTGGACCTCGACGTCGGGAGGCAGTCGGTAGGGCCACGGAGCGGCGTCGAGCTCCTCCTCGTCGGCGCCAGGCCACGCCGTCTCGGGCGCGACCCCGAACAGGTCGCGGATGGTCAGGTTGTACTCGGTCGGGGTCAGCCGACGGAGAGGTCGGGCGCCCGGGTCGGTCGACGAGCAACCGACGAGGGCCGAGGCGAGCAAGAGCATCCGTTCTCCTCGTTGGACACACGAGCGAAACGAACGGCGCCCCGATCTCGGGCGGCTTTCTGCGTCACCGACGGTCCTTGGGGGCGCGCGCGACGCGCCGGGTCCGGAACGACAGCGTCACCCCCAGCCGGGGCACGGCCTGGAACAGCCCCCGGGGCTGCTCGTCGACCTGTGCGGCGAGGAGCTGCGCCCGCACCCCGGCATCGAGGCCCACACCGGGCCCGACCTGGAGCGTCAGCCCCGCCGCCGCGAAGCCGCCCCCGACCCACTGGATCGCCTCGTAGACGATGCTGTCGAGCTCCTCGTCCTCGAAGTTCAAGGTGCCGATGCGCTGCGTGACCCTCGAGACGAGGGGACCGGTGCCCCCCCAGACCTCGACCCGACCGAAGCTGCGATGGGCGTAGAGGCCGAGCCCGACCTGCGTGCCGCTCGCGTCCAGCCGCCCCCGCCACTCGACCCGCCGACCCAGCTGATGCCCGGCCGTGAGCCCGAGGTGCAGGCCGCGAGCGATGCGGGCCCGGACTTCCACCTCGCCCCCGAGGGTGGGCGGGCTACCGACGAGCAATCCCGAGGAACCAGCACCGTAGGCTCCGATCCGGAGCGGCCGGGGACGCCATCCCCCCCGGGCCAGCGGATCCCCGACCGGAACCGACGACATCTGGGCGTCCTCGATCCACCGGTCGCCGCCCCACACGAGGTCGAGCTCGGCCACCAGAACGTCCTCTCGGCGGACCTTGCGCACGACGTAGTGGCCCGGGGGAAGCGACAGCCGCTGGGACTCTCCAGGCTGCTTGTCGACCCGCGCCACCACCTGGCCGGTGCCCACGGACACCACGGTGTAGACGCCCTCGAGTTCCTCGGGCAGCGTGAGGGCGGCCGCCCGGTCGGGCACGCGGGTGAGCACGACGCGCCCCACCCCCGTGATCTCGTAGCGGTACTCGGGACGCTGGATCCCCGAGCTGCCCTGGGCGGTGCTGCTCACCGTCTGCTCGAACGCGTAGCGGTAGGCCTCGTCGAGCGTGATCTGACCGTCGTTGTCCTGATCCGCACTGCCCCGGAGCCCCAGCATCAACGCCCGGGAGAACACGCCGCCCCCGAACTGTTCCGACTCGCGCGCTGCCGAGAGCGGTCCCGTCGACGTCACCACCGCGAGGCCGGTGGAGGTGAGCGTGTCGTCGACCTCGACGACGACGTGCTCGACGGGCCGTCCCCCGCGGGTCCTCGCCAGGCTCCCGCTCTCGCAAGCGTCGACGAACGCGACCCGGACGCTGGCCCCCGAGCCCTGCAGCCAGCGATCGAGCCGGTCCAGCGGAAAGAGGGTGCCGCCCACGTGAAGGCCTTCGCGAGAAGCGTGGCCCGAGTAGTAGAACACGACCATGGCGTCGTCGCCGCGGGCCTCGACCTCGCGCACCTGGCCCTCGACCTCGAGCAGGGCAGCCCCGATCTGGTCGGCCTTCGCCCCCTGGAGCAGCGTCGTCCGGTCCCGGGAGACGTCGCCCATCTCGTGGAAGATCCGGGCCACCTTGCGGGCCTCCTCCTCGGCGTACCGCAGCGGCTCGTCGGTCCCGAAGCCGAGGTTGTTGCCCACGAAGAGTCCGATCCGCGTCGTGCCGGCCAGCGCGGTGGAGAGCAGCCAGATCATGGGGTCTCTCCGCGAAGGAGCACCACCGAACGTTGATCCGCGTCGATCGGCAGGGCGTCGAGCGCGAGCAGAGGGGTCCGCCACACGCGCTCGAGGGCCTCCTCGAGCTCGGCGGTCGTGAAGCCGTCGGGATGGAACACGACGAACATGCGCTCGGAGCCCGTGTAGTCGTCGAGCTCGGCCGCGCCGGTCACCCGCTCGAAGGCGGCGACCTCGCGAGGGGCGAGCCAGGTGAACAGCTCACCGTCGTCCTGGAGGTCGAAGACGCCCAGGGTGCCGTCGCGTTGCGGGGTCACGACGTACTGGATGCGATCCCCCTCGCGGACGTCGATCACGAGCCCCACCTCCGCTACGCGACCGTTGCGCAGGCGCTCCACCTTCAGGTCGAAGCCCCCGCGAAACGTCTCGGAGGGACCTGGCCGCAGCCACAACAGGAGCGCCGCGGCGAGCGCGAGTCCCGCCACGACGAGCGGCGGCCAGCGTGCCCAGGCGGGGGCCGGGGAAGGTAGGCGCAGCGGCGGCAGGTCGCGGGCGGCGGCGTCGATCTCGGTCCTCACGCAGCCGATGCGAGAGGCGAGCTCCGGGTCACCGGCCGCCGCCGACTCGATGGCCCGGACGCGCTCCACGGGAAGCTCGCCCAAGGCGAGCTGCTCCAGCTCCAGACGGGTGACCGGCTCAGATGGCATCGGACTCGGGCTCCTCGGGAATGCGCAGCAACGCGCGGGCTCGTCGCTCCAGCCGCTCGAGGCGGCGGCGCAGCGTGCGCTGGGAGGTGGCGAAGTGGTCCGCGATCTCGGCGAGCGTCCACCCCTCGGCGTGACGAAGTCGCAGGATCGCGGCGTCCTCGGCATTGAATTCAGAGAGCAGCCGCGCGCTGTCCACCGCCGCGGCGAGGGGGCGGGGGGGCGCGGCGAGGTCCAGCCACGCGCGGGGGTCGTCGACCCACGGGCGCCGCCGACGCAGCAGGTCGAGCGAGGTGTTGCGGGCGATGGTCTGCAGCCACGCCAGCGGGTGCCGACCGTCGAACCGACGCCGAGCCCTCCAGGCGCGGACGAAGGTGTCCTGCAAGGCCTCGTCGGCATCGGTCGCGTTGCCGCAGATCGCGCGGCACCGGGCGCGGATGGCAGGTCCGTAGGTGCGGTAGAGCCCGTCGAGCTCCTCGCGGGTCATTCGCAGTGGTCCGGCTCGAGCCAGCCGATGGCCGCCCCCGACCACACCTCGTGGACCTCGTCGTCGAGCTTCTCGGTCTGGAAGACCAGGATGTCGTCGACGAAGTCCCGAACCACCAGGAGCGCGCCCTCGAACCGGCCGCTGATCGCGACGGCGGGGGCCACCACCTCGACCCAGACCGCGCCCGCCTCGAGCGCCCGCTCTCCGTCGACGAGCAGCTCATCTTCGAGGGCATCGGCATCTCCATCGGCCACCAGAAGAGCCAGGCCAGGAGGCGCGCCCCACACGCCGCGCCAGTCCTCGAGGCTCTCTTGTGGATCGTCCGGCAGGTGGGGGTCATAGCGCTCGGCATCCACGAGGACCGGAAAACCCAGCGCCCAGTCGACCCCCTCGGTCTCCACGAAGCCCGGCGGCTGCGCGCGAGGCGGGGACACGCGGATCTCGCCGAGAAAGGACTCTTCGTCCTCGACCACCCGCGCCCGCGCGAGATCACAGCTCACGACGAGGTGCTCGGCGCCGACGAACCACCGCATCTCCCACGCCACCGTCTCCGGCACGGGGGTGAGGCCGAACAGCTCGTCCAGCACCGGGCCCGAGCGTAGCGAGTCGCCACAGGCCACGGAGCAGGCGAACAAACCGAGGGGAACCCATCGCCGCACGTACACTCCCACACCTGGCAGAACGGATCGCCGGCGAAATCCGGGGCGGAAAATCAATCCGGCAGGCCGAGCTCCCGCCACGCGAGCATGCCCCCTTCGAGGTTCGCCGCCGAGAGGCCTGCCTTCTCCAGGATCGTGGCCCCCATCGCCGACCGGCGGCCCGACTGACAGACCACCACCACCGGCCGGTCGCTCGGGACCTCGCCGACACGATCGCGGAGCTCGTCGAGCGGAATCACCACCGCGTCCTTCAGATGACCGAGCTCGCCCTCGAGCTCGTCGGCGCTGCGGACATCGAGAATCCGCACCGCGTCCCGGTGGCGCGCCACCCACTCCGCGTCGATCTGCGGAAAGCCTGCGTAGGTCCTGAACACCGGGCCCCACGTGGGCTTGGGGGGCGCCTGGCCCTCCTCCGGCCGCCCCACGCGCAGATTGGCGGGCAGGGCCTCGTCGAGCTTCTTCGGGTGCGGCAGTCCCAGGTTGTCCATGTACCCGACGAAGTCCTCCTCTCGGGCCTGCCCGCCGATGCGCGGGTTGTGCGCGCGCTCCTCACCCACCGTGCTCGCGGTGCGTCCCCGGTAGTCGTGGGCGGGAAAGATCGTGAAGTCGTCGGGCAGGCTGAAGATCTGCTCGTGGATCGAGTGAAAGAGCGTCGCCGCACTGCCCCCCTGGAAGTCGGTGCGCCCCGCCCCGCGGACGAGCAGCGTGTCACCGGTGAAGACGAGGCCCGCGTCGCGGTCGACGAAGGTGAGGCACCCCGCCGTGTGCCCGGGGGTGGCCCGGACCTCGAGCTCGCGCTCCCCGTAGGTCACCACGTCCCCGTGGGAGAGCGCGAGGTCGACGCCGTCGGCCCCGTACTCCGAAGACAGCGCGATCCGAGAGCCGAGCGCGTCCTTCATGAGCCACGCGCCCGTGACGTGGTCGGCGTGAAGGTGCGTGTCGAGCGTGTAGCGGAGCGTCAGGCCGAGCTCGCGGACGAGCGCGGCGTCCCGATCGTGCTGCTCGAACACCGGGTCGATCAGCACGGCCTCGCGCGTGGCCGGGTCGCCGAGCAGGTAGGTGTACGTGCTCGACGTGGTGTCGTAGAGCTGACGAAACAGCATCGCGCCTCCAGTGGGTCGACCATATGTCCGGGCTGGACAAGGGAGCAAGCGGGTGGAGACTTCCAGCGAAGGTCTCGTGGTGGGGACGGACGGCAAGGCCCGGTGCTGGTGGGGCGCGTCGTCCGCCGACTACGCCGCGTACCACGACACGGAGTGGGGGCGCCCCGTCCACGACGATCGGCGTCTGTTCGAGAAGATCTGCCTGGAGGGATTTCAGAGCGGGCTGTCGTGGCTGACCATCCTGCGCAAGCGAGAGAACTTCCGCCGCGCGTTCGCCGACTTCGACTTCGACACCCTCGCGGGCTGGGGGGACGCGGACGTAGAGCGACTCCTCGGCGACGCCGGCATCGTGCGCCATCGCAAGAAGATCGAGGCCACCTTGAACAACGCACGGGCCGCGGTTCGGCTCACTCGTGAGGAAGGGTCGCTCGACCACTACTTCTGGCAGTTCGTGCCCCCGCCCGGAGAGCGGCCGGAGCGCTTCGACCGGGCGTCGATCACGAAGATGGCCAAGACCCCCACCAGCACCCGGCTGTCGAAGGACCTGAAGCGTCGGGGGTGGTCTTTCGTGGGCCCCACCACGGTCTACGCCTTCTTGCAGGCGATGGGGCTCGTGAACGACCACGTCGAAGGTTGCTGGGTCCGATGAGCGAGCCGCTGCCCCAGTCGTTCTTCGACCGTGACGTCGTCGAAGTCGCCCGCGACCTCCTGGGGGCCCGACTCCGACGCGACGACGTGGAGATGCGGATCACCGAGGTGGAGGCCTACCTCGGTACCCACGACTCCGCCGCCCACGCCCGTGCGGGCCGGACCGCGCGGACCGCTCCGCTCTTCGGTCCCCCCGGCCATGCCTACGTCTACCTGGTGTACGGCATGCACCACCTGCTCAACCTCGTCACGGCCGCCGACGGAGCGGCGGTGCTGGTGCGCGCCGCGGAGCCCGTGGCGGGGCTCGACACCATCCAGGCGCGGCGCGGAGGACGCTCGGGACCCACCCTGCTCGACGGGCCGGGCAAGGTCGGCCAGGCTCTGGCCGTCGACGTGACGTGGACCGACCACGCCGTCTACACGCCCGGCGGCCTCGAGGTCCGGGCGGGCGCGAGGCCCGAGGGCCTGCTCGTCGGCCCACGGGTCGGCATCGACTACGCGAAGCCCGCCGACCGCTACGCTCCGCTCCGCTTCGCGGTGGCGGGAAGTCGCTGGGTGGGCCACCGCCAGACGCTCGAGCCCCTGACGTGAGCGAGGACGGGCCGACCGTCCAATCCGTGTCGCAGACCCTGCGACACTGACGCGATGGGCGTCGCGCTACGCTTCGTCGACTGGGACTCGCGTCTGGCGCTTCGCCAGACCTTCCTGGGGGAGGAACCAGAACATGCCGGGCTCCTGGCGGGCCACGCCCGCGGACTCGTGCGTCTCGATCCCATCGCACGCGGACGACATCGTCAGGGTCGACCTCCGGACCTGGGTGGCGCGTCGAGGCACGGGCCTTCGGAACCTCGAAGCGCTCGACCTCTTTGGCGCCCTCCCCGCATCGGTCACCCGACTCTGGGCGTCGCTTCGGGACGGGGAGGGGCCGGTGGCCCTGTGGGTGAGGGGACTGCCTCCGCCGGCGGAGGCCCCCGCCGGGTCCGAGGCCGGCCGCGGATCGCGACGCTGGCTCGACAGGCTGGCCGGGCGCCTCGGTACGCTCCGGGCCTACGCCGAGATTCGCGATGGACACCTCTCCCACCACGAGACGGTCCCCAGACCAGCGCTCGGCCACCCGCCACCTTCGGAGTTCGTGCTCATCCGGTGCCACCGGGGTCGGGCCGATGTCGCCTCGAGCGCGGCGCAGGCGACGGAGGGGACCCTCGAGCTCGGAGCGGGCCCAGACGTCCACGACTTCGTGGTGGCTCCGGACGAGCGAGGCCGCGAGACGCTCTTGCGCCTCGGTCGGGTCGCGCAGGGCGACCTCCTGATCGAGGGCGACCTGCTCCTGGTCGACGGGCGGCGGTGCCCGACGACTCGGCGCCCCGCGGTCCCCGCCTTCGACGGAACTGGACGCGTGCTGCAGGTGGCCTACGTGTCCCGCACGTGGTGGTCCCTCTCGACGTTGCCTGGCGCTCGGTCCTCGATAGTGACGCAGGGTGGCAGGTCAGGATCGAATACGCATCGGCGCCTGGGAGTTCGAGCCGCGGTCCCGCGAGCTGGTCTGCGACGACTCGACCCGGCCGCTCACCCGACTCGAGAGTGACTGCCTCGTCTACCTCGCCCGAAAGGCCCCGCATCTCGTGTCGCAGCAGGAGCTGCTCCGGGAAGTGTGGGGCTACGCGCCGTCGGTGCGCAGCCGGGCGCCTGCCCACGTCATCGCGCGGCTACGCGCCAAGCTCGACGAGGCCGGGTCGCGCATCGTCACCATCCGAGGTCGGGGCTATCGCCTCGACGTCTCGCCGGACCCGGCCCTGGTGGGTCGAGCCGCCGAGCTCGTCCAGGTCGCCGAAGCCGTGGCGAGACACCGCATCGCCACGATTCACGGACCAGGAGGCGTAGGCAAGTCCCGCCTGGCGCGCGTGTACGCACGGCGCGCCGACAACCCTCTGTGGGTCGGCGTCTCCGGCCTCGGCTCGGTGCGGGCGGTCCTCACCGCCTGCGGCGAGCGGTTGGGGGTGCCGGTGTCCGGCGACGTGGTCGCGGCGATCGGCCAGGCGCTTGGCGATCGAGCGTCCAGCCTCCTCGTGATTGACGGAGCGGAGTCGGTGATCGAGGAGCTCACCCCGATTCTCCGACGGTGGCTCGACGATGCCTCCGAGCTGTCGGTCCTCGTCACGTCGCGCGTCGTCGTCGACCTCGAGGGCCGGGTGGCGCTCGGCCCCCTCCCCGCCGACGACGCTGCGGAGCTCTTCGAGCAGCGGGCCAAGGCCGTCGACCAGCAGATCGATCTCGGCGACGACATCGCTGCCATCGTCGAGCGCCTCGACCATCTGCCCTTGGCCATCGAGCTCGCGGCCGGTCAGCTCCTCGTGCTCGATCCCGACCTCCTCCGCGACCGACTCCTCCGTGACCCGCTGTCGGTTCTGCACGGTCCGCGCCGGTCCCTCACCGACACCTTCGAGGCCAGCTGGCAGCTGCTCTCCCCGCGCGAGCGAGACGTGCTCGGATTTGTCGCGCAGTTTCCGTCGAGCTGTCCTCGCGACGCCCTCACCACGACGTTCGGTCCGGAGGTCGACAACGAGCTCGCCGTGCTGGCTCGCAGCTCGCTGTGTCAGCTCCGCGACCAGCGGTGGTCCGTGCTCGATCTGACCCGGGAGTTCGTGCTCCCCCGAGCGACCCCCCAGGTGGCCGCCGCCTTCGTGTCATGGTGCGCCGCCGCGGTCCTCCCTCGCTGGCACGCCCTGGAAGGTCATGGCGAGCGCTGGCCCACCATCGCGGAGGACCAGGCCAGCTGGGAGCGCGCCCTCAACCTCGCCGTCGAGCCCGCCACGCGCGGGTGGTTGGCCGTCGGCGTAGGTCTCGCGGCGCTGAAGACGCACCTGGATCGCTCGCTGCTGCCGCTGTTGCGGTCGGTGGACCTCGACGCGTGCGAGCCGGTGTGCGCGGCCCTGGTTCGGCTGCTCGAGACCGGGTTCACGTACCTCACGGGTCACATGGCCGACGCCCAGCCCCCCATTGACGACGCGCTGCGGCGAGCCCGCGACCTCGGCGCCAGCGACGAGGCCCCACGTCCGGCGCACCAAGCTGCCATCACGGTGGTTCTGCCCCAGGTCTGGACCACGTGGCTGTTCGTTCGGTCCCACCTGCAGCCCTCTGGCGACTGGATCGACGAAGCGCTGCGCTTCTCGCAGTGGCTGGACGAGCACGACGTCGCTCCGAGGATCCTCGCCTTTGCCAGAGCGCGGGTGGTCGAGGCGCTGCGGGTCCGGGGCCGGTTCACCGAGGCCTTCGAGGTCGCCCGCCGGGCCTGGTACGACGACCCGCCCGCACCAGGTTTCGGCCGTCTGGCCACGCTCAACATGCTCCTGCGCTTCTACCTGGACTCCGGGCAGATTCGGTCGTTCTGGCCGGAGCTCCGAGCCGCCTGGGAGGAGATCCGCCACGAGCCGCAGAAGACGCCGTACCGCGTCGGCTACGACGTTGCCCACGCGCTCTACGTGATGGGGCGGCCCGAGCAGGCCGAGGAGGTCCTGGTCGAGGTCGAAGCAGGGGCTCGAGCCAACGGCAACGAGCACTATCTCTTCGTCGTGGCCGAGGCCCGCGCCCGTATGGAGCCCGATCCCGAGCGGGCCCGGTCCAAGTGGCAACACGTCCGGGAGTGGGCCCGCGAGATGGGCGTCGCCGGCTCCGTGGCCCTGGCGACCTGTGCCTTGGCCGAGCTCGCGCACCATCGGGGCGATCTCGCCGCGGCCCGGGCGGGCTACGAGGAGAGCCTCGCCGATGCCACCGCCGATCCTCCCGCGCTGGCCACACTCGGGCTCGCCCTCGTCCACCACGAGCTCGGTCGGCCGGACGAAGCGGCGACCGTGCTCGCCGGGCTCGACCTGCGCACGCCGCTCGAGCGACGGCTCGCCGCCCTGGTCGAGGGCGAGCTGCAGGACCGATTCGACGACGTTCGAAGCGAGCTGGACCCCGGCTTCTTCCACATCGAGGAGCAGGCCTTGGTCGCTCTCGTCGAGCATCGGCGCTCGGCGTCCTGACCGGGGTCAGCCCGGCAGCACCGGCCGAGCGGTGGCCGCGACCACCGCCACGCCGAGAACCCCGACCGTCGCGATCCCGATCGCCACCATCCCGGGGATCGGCCCGACGTGGGCCGCGGTGCCGAGGGTCACGTCCGGAGTGGTGAGGATCTTGAGCCACCACGCCCCGTAGATCGTGACGAAGATCCAGCCGTGATTGCGCTGAAGCCTCGCTGCCAGAGCGTGCCACAGCGTGATGGGGGCAGTGGGCTCGGCGAGGCTCTCGCTCAGCCGGCGCTCCCAGTCTTCGGGCGCCCGGCCTCCGAGCTCGGCGGCGAAGAACCCCTGCTCGATCAATCGGACACGAGCCCGGATGAGCTCGAGGTCCTGCAGCCGACGCGCCTCGATGAGGGCAAAGACCGCGGTGAGCACGGCGGGAAGCAGGAAGACGGCGTGGTGAACGCGCACGTCACCGAGCACGAAGGTCACGATCGCCACGGTGGCCCCGAGTGCCCAGTTCGACGTGGTGTCGAGGCGAATGCGGTACGCGGTCAGGCGACCAAGCTCGCCGCGGTAGAGGTGGATCAGCGCAGTCGGATTGGTCATGACCGGGACTTAAGCCAGGCACCGGAGAGGTCGAGCGGCCCTCAGGGAAGCAAAGGAACGAACCGCAAGCCCGCGAGATCGTCGGGAGGCGGCGGGGGATCGTCGGTCAGGGTGGTCACGCGTAGATGGCCGTCCCGCACCGCAGCGACCTTCTTGGCCCGTCGCCACTCGAACGCGCAGGCCTCCGATCGCGCGGCCGCCTCCGACCACAGGAGCTGGAAGACGTCGACCTCGTCGATGGCGGTGCGCACCGCCGAGCGCCAGTCGGGAGCGGTCCGCAGCGCCGCGGTGTCCACCAGGGCGTCGGGCCCCACCGCCTCGCGCACGGCCCGTAGCCGCTCGACCACCCCGGCCTCGCCGGGGGCCGACGACACGAAGATCCGCTGGTAGAGAGCTCCCGACGCGGTCGCTCGCTCGCCGTCGCCCTGATCGACGGGCTCGACCTCGCACCGGGCGATCCGCCCAATCTCGATGCCCGCCACCTGCACCGAGACCCGGATCAGCCGGCGCGCCGCCCCGGGCCACACGTCGAAGGCGTAGCGCACTCGCCGACCCGTCCACGGGGTGGTGATGGCCCGGGGCTCGATGACGACATCGTCGCCGTCGGGCTCGAGGACCACGGTGACCGGCGTTCCCTCGCGGATGCCCGCCGCAGACGGGTCCGCGAACACGAGGAAGGTGTCAGCGCGACCCGCACGCGCGCGGCGGGGGTGAAAGGCGTGGAAGGTGACGGCCTCGGACGAGGCGCCGTCGACGCGAGCCACCTCGTCGAGGGTGGCCTCGAGCCGCTGGGAGAGGGCGGCGAGCCGCGATGGCGGGTGCTCCGACTCGGGCTCTCGCGGCGCCTCGACCCTGCCGGACGCCGCCTCGTGAGCCGCCCCTTCGCCGGCGGCCTCCGACGACAGGGCAAACGGCGCGAGGCGAAACTGGCTGACGGTTCGCCCGAGCGAGCGCGCCGCTTCGTCGACCGCCGCCTGAACGCGCCGACCGCTCGCCGAGAGTCGCGACAGCGGGTCCCCCGGTCCAATGTGCTCCACGAGCCCCGCCTGGAGGCCCTCACGCAGCCGCTGGCGGAGCGCTCGCTCGCTGTGTCGCCGCGAACCCCGCACCGGCGTCGCCGCCACGTCGGCCTTGACCACCACCTCCACCTCGGCCTCGCGCTCCGTCCCCCCGGGCGGCGTGAACCGCACGACGTCCCACAGGGAGGCCGCGTCCTCGACGAGCAGCGCCGAGGTCGTCGACAACAGCGCCCCGTCCTCCATCGCGCGGACGGTCGCCGCTTTGGCGAACCCGGCGAGCCAGGCCTCGCCGGTCTGCGCTTCGTCGGGCTCCATCCCGGACGCGGCCGCGGCGAGCAAGTCCAGGACTCGATCCTCGGCGGGGATCTCGGTGTCGAGCGCCCAGGCACGGACGAAGCGCTCCTCGTGGCCCGCCGCACACGCGAGGACGTAGCGCGTACGCACGTCGACACCGTCACCGCCGTCGAGGCCGGGCAGGTGCCAGTCCACCTCGCCCTCGAGCCGAGCCCCCGGGTCGCCGTGGTGCGAGACCAGCCAGAGCTGGAGCCGCTTGAACGGTGCCCAGCGCCGCGACTCCACGAACTCGTCCCGGCGAGGGTCGTAGGCCAGCAGCCGCTGGCGGTCCTCGTCGAAGGGAACCTTGGTGCCGACCGTCCTCGCGATGGGTTCGAGCTGCGCCATCCGGTTCCCCTACTCGATCGCCTGCGACACGTCACACGGCGGTGGACCACGTCCGTGCGCGGGCACTCCGAGACACCCTCGACCGGTGCGGCCAGAGGCCCGAGGTCGGGGCCAGTCCGGACTGTGGCCCAGGTGGGGCCTTGCCACGGGGCGACCCCGTTACCCCGATGACGTGGGTGCGTTCCTCTGGCTCGTGATCATCGTGTCGGCCTCCGCGAGCCGGGGGCTCGAGCCGTGCCCCGTCGGACCGGCACCCGTGGAGCTGGACCTCTCGCCGTGCAGCGAGTGGCGGGTCGACCCGAGCGGGGAGGCCGAGCTCGACGAGCTGACCGAGCCCACGGCGTGGCAGCCGAGCTCCGAGCACTCCGCTCAGCTCGGCTACGTGCGCGGCGCCGCCTGGCTGCACGCCGTCGTCGACCTTCAGCCCGGCCACCCCGATGCCCTCGAGCTCGCCATCGGGGAGCCGCAGACCGATCGCGTCGACGTGTGGGTCGGCCCCTCGCGGCACTCCCTTCGGACGGGGGAGCGCATCGCCGCCGAGGACGAGACCCGGGCCCGACCGTGGCCCTCCGTCCTGCTCCCCCTCGCCGACGCCTCTCCGGGTCCGCTCGACGTCTGGGTGCGGGTCGAGAGCACCTCGGTCGTGTCGCTCGACGCCGAGCTCCGGGACCCGATCACCGCCGACCAGCAGCGCGACCGTCAGCGCCGGGGCTTTCATCGGTTCGAGGGTGTGCTGTGGACGGTGACGGGGCTGTTCGCCGTGTTCGCGCTCGTCGGCCGGGATCGGGTCCTCGGCGCCTTCGTTACGTACTCTGCCTGCGCGCTTGCCTACCACGTCGCCGTCTCCGCGGGGTTGACCGCTCTGCTGCCCGGCTGGGCGGACACGCCGACCGTCCAGACGTTGGCTACGCTCTGCATCGCGGCCGGAGTGGTTCACGCCCGGCTCATGCTCGACGCCCTCGCGCTCGACCGGGGGCAGCGCGTGCTCCTCGTCGCCCTCGGCGTGGCCGTGGTGAGCGTGTGGGTGTTGCCCGTCTTCGTCTCGGCCCCCCTGGCCACCGCGGCAATGGCCACCGGGTCGATCGCGATCGTCGGCGCGTCGGTGTACGGGATCGCCCGCGGCGCGAGATGGTCCGGCGCGATGCTGGTGGCCTGGCTTCCCTTCGGACTCGTGGTCGTCTCGGCGTTTGCCGCCAACCTGGGGCTGCCCTGCCCCATCCCCTGGTCCGTCCAGGCTGCGCGGTACGCGTTTGCCTGGCAGTTCGCGGTCACCGCGCTCGCGCTCGCCGTGCGCTTCGCGGAGCACCGCCTCGGGGAGGCCGCCGCCCAGGCGTCACTCCTGCACGAAGCCGAGCAGCGGCTCGAGGCCCAGCGCGCGCTCGAGGACAACGAGCGCCAGTTGCTGCTGCTGCAGCGACGAGAAGCCCTCGGGCGTCTCGCGGGCGGCGTGGCCCACGACTTCAACAACCTGCTCACCGTCATTCTCGGGAACGTCGAGGACGTGCGGGATCGGGTGTCCGGCGAAGACCTGGACGCCATCGACGACGCCCTCGAGGCGGGACATCGCGCGTCCAACCTCGTCCGGCAGCTCCTCATCTACTCGCGCGGCCGCCCCCTGCGCCGCGAGGTCATCGCGGTCGACACCCTGGTGGAGGAGACGCTGGCCCTCGTCGGACGACTCGTGGGGGCCGAGATCTCGCTCCGGGTCACGCTCGAGGCGCCGGGTGCGACGGTGGACGGAGACCGGACGCAGCTCGAGCAGATCCTCGTGAACCTGGTGGTGAACGCCCGCGACGCCATGGACGGTCGGGGACACCTCGTGGTCGCGACGTCGCTCCAGCGCGGTTCCGCGGGGCACGGGGCGCGCATCACCATCCAGGACACCGGGCCCGGCATTCCCGACGAGATCCTCGACACCATCTTCGAGCCGTTCTTCACCACCAAGGGCTCCGCGGGGACAGGCCTGGGCCTCGCCACCGCGCTCGGGGTGGCCCGCGACCACGGGGGACGGATCGACGTGCAGACGGTGCTCGGCGAGGGGACGACCTTCGACGTCTGGTTGCCGGTCGAGATCTCCGAGGAACGCCTCGCCGTGCCCGCCTGAGCGGGTTCAGCGCGTCGCCTCCAGATGCGCGAGGACGTCGTCGAACAGCGACCGCTGGGCGCCTGACCCTCCGAGACGAACCAGCTCGGGCCTGACCGACCGGAGCGTCTCGAGCGCATCCTCGGGTGCCGCCTGCCATCGCGCCAGGGCGGCGCACAGCGGGCGCCCCACCTCCCGCACCACCGCGGCCTGAAACCCCTCGCCGTCGACCGACGCCATCGAGGCGACCAGGGCGTCCGCCTCGGCCGGCGAGCTGCCGTGGAGCTGGGCGAGCACGTAGTGGGCGTCGGCAAAGGCCGAGCCGTGATCGCTCGCGAACTCCGCCGACACCGCGGCAAGCTCGTGCCAACGGGGACCCACGTCGATGCCGAGCGCCTCGAGCCGCCACAAGATGGAGACCGCATTGCTCATGTCGCGGTAGTCGCCGTCGAACACCCCTCTCAGGTGGGTGTCGAAGATGGCCAGCGCCGCCCGCGGTCCCCCGAGGTGCAGGTGCAGCAACGCCCGGTGCCAGTCGAGGTGGCGTCCGAACCGGTCGCAGCCCGACCAGCGGTCCCTCCGGCCGTCGAGCCAGGCGAGCGCGTCTCCGTAGCGGCCCTGTTCGTGCAGCAGATGAGCGACGGCGTGAAGCCCCCACGCGTCTTCGAGCGGACGCTCTGCCCACTCCCCGAACGCCGCCTCGGCCGCCTCGAGGTCGTCGCACTCGACCCTGGCGAACATCGTGGCGCCGAGAACGTAGCCTCGATCGGGGTCGTCGACCGGCCAATCCGCCAGGTGGCCCTCCACCCGCGCACGGAGATCGCCCACCTCGCCCATCATGAAGAGGAGCCCGTGCTGGAGCTTCACGGTGAAGAGGTCGAGAGGAAGCACCTCGAGCCGACGCCGCAGCGCCGCCTCGGCGCCGACCAGGTCGTCGCGGGCCCACGCGTCGAGCGCATCGACGAGTGCGGCATCACCAGGGTCTCCCCCGCCCGCATCGAGGAGGGCTCGGGCGTGCGCGGCTGCGGCCAGGGCCGCGGATCGCAGGCTCCGGCGTCCCTTGAACAGCTGCGCGAAGCCACGGAGACACTGACCCGGGACGTGACCTGGCTCTCGGTCGAGCAACCCCTCCAGGTGGCGCGCGGTGCTGGCGGAGTGACGGGCCACACCGAGCACCACGTGCCGCCACGTGGCGCCGACCTCGTCCCTACTTGGCGATGCGGGCATCTCTGTTGTCGCTCCCGAAGATCCGACCGACGATCTCCTTTCGGACCGTCCGGAGCCATCCGCGTTTCTTCTGCTCGTGCCACAGCCAGGTCAAGCCGATCGTCGAGACGATCATGCCTAGCGACACGAGCAGGGCAGGGCCGAGGTTCCACGAAGAGTGACCGAGGTTGTTGGCCAGCGAGATCGGCGGGTGGAACAAGATGACGAGGTGGATCACGTAGACCGCCAGGGTCTCCCCGGAGACGATGGCGAAGATGCGGGGCAGTCGACGGATGGGGTGACAGACCACGGCGAGCACGCCGAGAAAGACCGTGATGCCCCGCAAGCGGTCGAACAGCGCGACGGGCTTCGCCGAGTAGGTGGTCTCTGACGTCACGAACGGAAAGTCGAAGACCTTGAAGCCCCGATACAGCCCATAGACCACCGCGAACATCAACCCGAGGCGCAGCAGTCGCCCCCACAGCGGGGTCTCCGCCCCCCGGGGCAGCACCCAGGCGCCCATCACCACGCCGCCGAGCATCACCGCGCCCCAGGGGGCAATGGGAAACAACGAGCCCCCCCGGTGCGACACGTAGTTGAGCAGGAAGCGAAACGGCCCGTCGACAGCGAGCGTGTCGAACCACGGGGCGAGGGTCACGAGCGACGTGGCGAGGACGGCGGCACCGGCGACGACGTGCTCGGGCTTCTTGAAGAGCAGGGTCATGCCCTCGAGCACCAGCAACGTGACCCCGATGCACTGGAGCACCCCGCAGTTCAGCAGGTAGTTGAACTGCCGAACTGCCGTGTCCGGGTCGGCGTTCCAGATGCCCCAAGGGAAGCGGAGGAAGTACCCGATCAAGATCAGGTCGACGCCACGACGGAGGCGGCGGCGCACGGCGTCGGGATCGGACTTGTGGGCCTCGAAGCGACGCAGCGTGGCGAGATAGTACGCCATGCCTGCCACGAGCAGGAAGGCGACCGAGACGAGGCCCCGGTACCAGGTGTACCGGGCGAAGATCGCCCCACTCTCCCATTCAGGGAGAAGCAGGGAATCCAACGTGTGCCCGTTGATCATCTGCAACGAAGCAATGATCCGTAGGACATCGACCATGAAGACGCGGCGACGCGGGGATTGGGTGCTCACGGGGCCCGAAGTAGCACGTGGCATCGAGGAGGGCAGGTGACCGAGGCAGAGTGGGTGATCTGGGCCGTCGGAGGCTGGCTGGGCGTGGGATTGCTCGTCGGCGTTCCGTTCGTCCTGTTCGGAGTGAATCGGGTGGACCCGGACGCAAGAGGGTCGTGGACCTTCCGGCCGGTCATCCTGCCCGGGGTGGCGGCGCTCTGGCCGCTGGTCCTGTACTGGTGGGTCCGAGGGCGGTCGTTCGCCGAGGGCCAGCCCAGCACCGAGGAGGCATCGTGAGGCGAGGACAACGCCGAGTACACCAGCGCATCTGGCTGACCATCGCGCCGCTCCTCCTGGCGGCGGTCATCTACGCGTCGCTGTTCCCCGCCGACCCGCCGGTGGTCGAGCCGCCAGCCGTGCTCACCGGAGGTGCCCCGTGAGCGCAGGCTACGCTCCGGTTCAGGTCAATCGCTTCAAGATCGGCTTCGACATCGTGGTCGTGGTCCTCGTGGTGGCCTTCACGCAGGTCTTCGAGACCTGGTCGCGCGCGGTCTATACCGGCAACGAGCGCTTCATCGCCGAGACGATCGGGATGCGCGCGTGGGGAGCCTGCGGCTTCGTGCTCCTGACCCTGATCCTCTCCATCGGGCCGCTGGCGCGTCTCGATCGGAGATTCCTGCCGCTGCTCTACAACCGCCGTCACCTCGGCGTGATTACCTTCTTCGTGCTCGCCTACCACGCCCAGCAGGTGCTGGACTGGTACCACGGCAACAGTCGGGTTCCGCAGCTCGAGTCGCTGTTCCTGCACGACACCAGCTGGCACGTGGCCTCGCTGCCCTTCCAGATCTTCGGGGCGGTGGCGCTCGCGTACCTGTTCCTGATGGCGGCGACGAGCCACGACTTCTGGAACAAGAACCTGGGCGCGTGGGGCTGGAAGACCCTGCACCTGGGGGTCTACTTCGTCTACGCGCTCGCCGTGCTCCACGTCGCCTTCGGCGCGATGCAGTTCGACACCCACGTCGGCAACGCGCTCCTCCTCGGCGGCAGCGTGGCGTGGGTCGGCGGCCTGCACGTCGTCGCCGCGTTCCGAAGTCGAGCGGCCGACGTCGACAGCCCCGTCGAGGACGGTTGGATCGACGCAGGCCCCCGGTCCGCCCTGGTCGAGGGCAAGCCCATCGCGGTGACCCCACCAAACGCCGAGCGCATCGCCGTGATGCTGCACGAGGGCGAGGTCTACGCCCTGCACGCCGTCTGCCGGCACCAGGGAGGTCCCCTCGACGAAGGACGCATCATCGACGGCTGCCTCACCTGCCCCTGGCACGGCTGGCAGTACCGCCCCGACACCGGCAAGTCGCCGCCCCCCTTCACCGAGGAGGTCGCGACCTACCCCGTCAAGATCGAGGGAGACCGCGTCTACGTGAACCCGACTCCGAAGGAGGGCACCGATGGCTGATCAGGAAGACTTCTTCATCGGCTGGGCGGGCCCCTCGCGCCGGTCGCTCGGGTTCCTCGCCGCTGTCTCGGGCGGACTGTTCCTGTTGTTCGCGGGTACCGCGGCGCTCGTCACCCAGCTCCAGTCGTCGCCGGGCGTCTCGGAGCGCATGCAGACCGAGTACGTCGGCCTCTTCCTCGAGGACCCCTACCCGCACCTCGTGGTCCCCACGGAGGACGGCGCCGCCACGGTGCTGATGTCCTCGGGCAACAAGGCCGGGATCCAGGGCTACTTCCCGAAGCTCGACGGGAAGGTGGTGACGGGTCGCGGGTTCGGCATGAACCGCGACGGTCGGCGGTTCCTCGAGCTCTGGGGTGGCCTGAAGGAGGCCGAGCTGCCCGCGGACCAACTCGAGATGGTGAGGCGAGCCCCCTGGGAAGACCTCGGCCCCGTCGAAATCTCTGGCGAAATCGTGGATTCCAAGTGCTATTACGGCCGCATGCGACCGGGGAACGGCAAGGCCCACCGCGCTTGCGCCCAGCTCTGCGTGCGGGGAGGGGTGCCGCCGGTCCTCGTGACCCACGCTCCCGACGGCCGCCGCAACCACCTGCTGGTGGTCGGGCCCGATCGTAGCGACGTGCACGAGGCGATCCTCGACTGGATCGCCGAACCCGTTCGGATCGACGGCACGCTCTGGAAGCGAGGCGACCTGTTTGCCATCGAGCTCGGCAGCTCCGACCCCGGAGCGTCGATCACCCGACTGTGGCCCGACATGCGCTGATCACAGCTTCGACGACGGCGTCAGCTCCTGGTGCAGTGCCAGCTCGAGCTCGCCGTCGATCCAGTGCACGTTCTCGGGAAAGAAGCGGACCTCGGCGGGGAAACCGAGCTGCTCGAGCGCGGCAGCCGCCTCGGCGCTCATCCCCGGGTACATCACGGGGTCGCGCTGGCCGTGCATGGCGATGACCTTCGGCATCTGGACCTCGCCGTCGTGCACATCCGCGGGCATCTGCGTCATCATGCCGCCGGCGATGGGCAGCGCCTTCTCGAACACCTCCGGGTGGCGCAGCACCATGGCGTAGACGACGATGCTCCCCTGCGAGAAGCCCACGACCACCGGCTTGCCGACGGTCGGACGTGACGCGGACAGCGCACGCGTGGTCGCCACGGCCCGATCCGCGAGGGCGTCGACCTCCGCCTGCAGGGTGGCCCGCGTCTTGCCGCGGAACGAGAACCAGGCGCGCCCGTCGTGCTCCTCGACCGGGGCCTCGAGGTGCACGATGCGCAGCGGCGCGTCGAGCTTGGCGAAGAACTTCTGGAAGCGGACGGGGTCGCTTCCCCTGCCGTGCAGCGTCACCACGAGCGGCAGCGTCGCGTCGGTCGACGCCCCGCCCGTCAGCTGCTCTTCGAAGGGGAGCTCCTGTACGGGCGCGGGCGTCTCCGCCGTCGGCGACGCAACGGGCTGGGTGAGGGGGGCGCAGGCCGGAAACAGAACGGCAAAGAGGTACGGCATGGACGTCGGGTATCGATCCGCGCCCGCCATCGCCGGCAACTCGCGAGCCCAGGGGAGCTCGGACTCGCTACGAGGGGTGGGGAGGACCGCCAAGGTGGACGACGACGCCCTCGACCCTGCCGGACGTGCGAGCGAGCTCCTGTGGGAGCACCCCGATCGGTTCAGGTGGCTCCTGCCCCGCCGGGACGTCTTCATCTCCTACGCCCACGCACGGACGAGCGCCTACGCGAGCAACCTGCGGGCCGCGCTCGTGAACGCGGGGCTGACCTGCTACCTCGACGATCTCGACTTCCGGGAGGGTCAATCCCTCACGGGTACCGCGGTCAGGCAGATCGGGCGATCCCGGCTCGTGCTGCGCCTCGAGGTCGCCGGTGACCCCTCCACCTACTGGATGGACCTCGAGCGCGAGGTCGCCCGGCAGCGGGGCGTGGACGTCGCCACGCTCTCGCTCGGCGGACGGCCCTCGGACCCCGACGAGATCGCCTACGTCGACGCTGCGGGAGACGAGCCCTCGGCCGACGTCGTCGTGGCGATCGTGCGCCGCTTCACCCTGCCTCGTCGTCGTCGTGCCCGCGCGTTCACGGCCCTGGCCCTCCTCTCTGCGGTCGCGGCCGCCGGATGGGGCCTCACCACCCCCATCGTGGCCGCGCGATCGCTGGACGAGGTCGACGAAGCCAGGCTCGACCGAGACTGGAGGAACGCGGCCGAGGCGCTGCTCGGCATCCCCGGTCGGCGCCGCTCGCGCACCTGGCTCCGCTACGCGAACGAGGTTCTGCTCGGCCACGGGCTCCGGCAATTCGATCCAGCCGAGGCGCAGCGTACGGTTCCCGCGGGTAGCGTGCTCGCCATCCTTCCCGACGAGCGTAGACTCTGGCTGCGGCGCGCTGCCGAGCCGCCTCCTCCCCCGATGTCGGGGCTCGCGGTACGCGCGAGGTTCCGGACCTACCTCGGCCGCTCGCCCGCACAGCTCCGCCTCGAGCAGCGCGTCCTGGCCGAGCACTGCTGGGACGCGGGGACCTTCGGCGACTCGGGCACTTGGGCGATCACGGGCGCGGTCGACATCCGCGGAGGCGAGCTCACGGACCCTCCGGTCCTCGCCGTGATCGAGGCGGGAAGCGGCACGGGCGCCTGGCGGCAGGCCCTCACCGAGAACGAGCCGTGGCGGGTGCTCGGCTCGAGCGACGGCGCCTGGATCGTGCTGCTCCAGGGAGCCGCAGAGAGTCGGGACATGACCGCGCTCCGCCACCACCTGCGCTCGGGACAGACGGAGTCGGCCCGCTGGGCCCACGCGCCCGCGGCCTGGTTCCTGGGTCGCTGCGCGACGCTCGACGGCCCCACCATCGTCACCTGCGATGGAGGCGAGCTCGCTGAGATCGATTTCGAGACCGGTCGTGCCTCGCGAGTGGAGCCGCTGTCGCGCAACCGAGCCGCGGAGGCGATGGCGATCTCCGCCTCGGGGCGACGCGTCCTGGTCGGCAACGGTCAGGTCGACGTCTGGGAGCACGGCGCGTGGTGGGGAGCGCGGCTGCCGACCTCGGCGAGAGCAGAAGAGGTGCGCTTCGCGGGAGACGACGAGGTTGCGATCCGGTTCGGCGACGGGCTGACGTCGACGGTGGTGCGGATCGGCACGACGCCGACGCGCGCCTCCTATCTGCTCGGCAAGGAGATCATCGCCCAGCGCTGAGTGACCGAGACGCGACTCGTGTATCGGCGCCTCACGCCGATGCAGCTGGTGTGACGACGGAAGCGCCCAGTCTCCCCGAGGTCCCCGGCCCGATCGGTCCGTGGCGTCTCGTCGCCCGCCTCGGCTCCGGTGCGCACGGCACCGCCTGGCGTGCGGTCGACGAGCACGGCCGGACGTGCGTGGTGAAGCTCCTGGCCGAGCCACCGGGGGCCGAGATCCGGGCCCTGTCGCGGGTCCATCATCCCTCCGTGGTGGGCTTGCTCGGGGCCGGCTCCACACCGCTGCCCCACCTGGTGATGACGCTTGCCCCCGGACAGCCGCTCGACCCCTGCCGCCCGAGGGACGAGGTCGACGTCTGCCGAATCGTCGCCGCGATCGCCGATGCGCTGGCCGCCTGCCACACCGCGGGGGTGCCCCACGGCGACGTGAAGCCCGCCAACGTCATGGTCGACACGGACCGGGTCACCCTCGTGGATTTCGGTCTCTCCGGGCTCGAGGGCGGCACCCCCATCTGGGCCGCGCCGGAGGTCCTGGACGGACAAACGGGGGGGACCGCGGCCGACGTGTACAGCCTCGGTCTCGTCGCCTGGGCCCTGCTTCACCGGGCGCTGCCCCACGGGCAGCTCGCACTGCACGAACAGCTGGCCGCACGCAAGCAGCCGATCCCCGCCCCGACCGAGGGCCCCGACTGGCTGCGAGAGCTCATCTGCACCATGCTCGAGCCCGCACCCGCGGCCCGACCCAGCGCCGCTCGAGTGGCCGACGCCCTCGACGCGCAGGGATACCGGGTCGCGGCCCCCACCCGCGGTGAGCTCCACCGACGGGCCGCCACGCTGCAGGTGCCCGTGCCCGGGGTCGACGAGATCGTGGACCGCTGGATCCAGGAGGGTGGGTCGGTGGCCATCGTGGGTCCTCCCGCCTCGGGCCGCTCGCACGTCCTGCGGCGAGCCGGCCACGAGCTCACCGCCCGGGGTGCGCTCGCGATTGCGATGGTCCCCGGCGCACGTCCCTGGGGACCCATCGAGGCCGTGCTGGCCGACCCCTCGCTTCCGGGCTCCCCCCTGCCGCTGCCCCCGGGAGTCGACCTCCTGACGCGCGCCCGAGACGCCGCGTCTGCGCTGCTGCAGCGATGCCCCAACGGCCGCCCACCGTGCCTGCTCGTCGACGATCTGGACGAAGCCGACGACGGGACGCGCGCCACCGTCCGCGCGTTCGCTGCAGCGGGAGGAGCCGTGCTCGTCGCGGGTCGCGAGCTGCCCGAGTGGATCGACGTGCCGGTCGCCCTGCGTCCCTGGCCGACCGCCGCGTGCGAGGCTCTGGTCGCCGGTTGGCTCGGCAACGTCGATGCGGTCGGCCTTGCCGCCCACGCGCGGGACGCGGTGGGACGGTGGCCAGGCCACATCGTGGAGTACGTGCTCGCGGCGGTGCGAGCCGGTGCGGTCAGGCTCCGACGGCGGACGTGGGTCCTCGACGAGCCCGCGCTCGAACGGCTCGACGTCCGACCCGACGCGACATCCGTCCCCGGTCCCGAGCTTCCCGAGTCCGCTCGCCGACTCGGTGCGACGATCGCCCTGCTCCAGCCGATCGGGCGCGACGAGGCCTTCGCGCTCGCCGGAGCAGACGCCACCGACCTCGAGGCGCTGGCGACCGCGGATCTCGTGAAGGGCAGCGTTCAGCTGACCTGTCCGGACCTCCGGGCCGCCGCGCGCCTGCGGGACGCCGTGGAGGACCTGGACGCCCTCTGGGCGCACATCGCCCGGTGGCTCCGCGAGCAGGATCCCGTCCCTTGGCCGTCGCTCGGCCGTGCCATCCTCGGGTCGGGGGACGTCGCCGCCATGCGACGCGATGGACCCCGCGTGGTCAGGGCCACGCTCGACGTCGACGTTCGAGAAGCGGCCGATCTCGCGACGGCGCTGCTCACTGCCGCCCCCACCGCGGAGCTCGCCGGCGTCCACATCGACGTCTGCGTACAGGCCGGTCGCCTCGACGAGGCCCGCGCCGCCGGACGAGCCTGGCTCGAGGGACGGCCGGCCACCTCCGATGACCTGCCCGCCCTGCTCGCGATGGCTCGCCTCGCCGATCTCGTCTCCGAGGACCCGGAGTCCACCCGGCACTGGACGCGACGAGCGCGCGAGGTCGTCGGCGACGACGTGCCGGCAGAGATCGCCCTGCTCGACGCCCGAGCCGCCTTCCGGGCGGGCGAGCTCGATCAGGCCGAGGCGCTCTGCGCTCCGCTCTGCCCGCTCCCCGCAGATCTCGATCAGCCGCTGTGGCTCTCTGCCTGCGGCCTCCTCGCCCAGGTGCGGGCCGAGCGCGACGGTCCGCAGGCAGGCCTCTCGACCCTCGACGCCATGCCCCCCGGCCTCGGCGAAGGCACGCGAGATCGAGCGCTCGCCGAGTCGGTCCGCGGTCGGCTCCAGTGGATGGCGGGGCGCCCGCGAGTGGCGGCGGCGACCTTCGAGGGCGTGGCGGCGCAGCGACGGGCCCTGGCCACCGTGGACCGGGCGCGCAACGAGAACAACGCCGCCCTGTGCTGGTACACGGCCGGGGACGTCGAGCGAGCCGTCCTCGGCTTCGAGCGTGCACTGCTCGCGTTCGAGGAGCTCGGAGCGACGCTGGAGATCGCGAGGGTGCAGGTGAACCTGTGCCAGAGCTTCGCGGAGCTCGGACGATGGGCGCGGGCGATGCAGTCCGGGGTCGAAGCCGTCGAGATCGCCCAGCGGAGCGGCGCGCCCGCCTTCGAGGCGGTAGCGCTGGGCAACCTCGGTGACGTGGCTCTGTGGCGTCGAAGGTACCCGGAAGCGGCTCGCCACTATGACGCGGCCGCGCGCCTCGTGGAGGTCCACGGCCTCGAGGAGCTCCGCGTGGAGCTGGCCCGACGGCGCGCGGAGCTCGCCGCCCTCGAGGAACGGACCGACGCGCTGGACCTGGCCGAGCACGCCCGAGCCATCGGGGAGCTGAGAGGCGTCACCACCGAGGTCGCCCGCGCCAACGCACTCCGCGCGCTCGCCCTGGCCCGATCCGGCCGCGCCACCGACGCCGCAGACGCCGCAGACGCCGCGCTCGGCCCCCTGCGCACCCTGGGCGCCGCCGGCGAGCTCGCGGTGGTGAAGCTCCGGGTGGCCGAGGCGTGGGCGGTCCTCGGCGACAACGACCGCGTGTGGCGACTCTGCAACGACGTCATCGCCTACGCGGACGAGTTCGGGCGCCGCCCCTTGCGAACCTGGGCCCAGGATCTGCTGTCGCGCGTGCGCTCGCCCATCCCCGCCGATCACCGGCGGCTGGAGCTGCTGACGTCGCTCAATGTCCGGGTCGCGACCCAGGTCGCTCTCGAGGACGTACTGACCGAGCTCGCCGCCGCCGCGGTGGAGCTCGTGGACGCCCAGCGCGCCTTCGTCGTGCTCGCCGACGATCCCGACCTGCGCGTCGCGGCCTCGGCTGGCGACGACCTCGAGAGCACGGGCCCCTCGATGTCGGTGGTGCGCCGCGTGCTCGAGCTCGGGCGTGACGTCGTCATCCCCGACATCGAGGAACGGGCGGACCTCCGCGGCGCGAGCAGCGTGAGGGCGATGAAGCTCCGAGCCGTCGTCTGCGTGCCGCTCTTCGACGCGGGCACCGCGGTCGGCGCCCTCTACCTCGACAGCCGGGGGCACTCGCCCAGCGCCATCAGCGACGCGGTGGCCTTGATCCGATCCCTCGCCTCGCACGCGTCGGTCGCGGTGAGCCACGCGAGACTCACCGCGGAGGTCGAGCACCGGATCACGAGCGCCCGCGAGATCGCCCACGACGTCCGCAATCCGTTGTCGGGCGTGCTCATGCTGATCGACGACGTCCGTGAGGGCGGGACCATGGACCCGCACGACGCCACGCTCGCCGGTGATGCCCTGCGACACGCGCTCGAGATGGTCAGCAGCACGTTGACGGCCGAGACTGCGCCTACCACCACCTTCCTCTGGGACGACGCCGTCGAGAGCTGGGTACGCTCACTCGAGCCCCTGGCCCGGTCCGCCGGCGTGGAGCTCCGCGTGCGAGCGTCCGTCGGTGGTCGGGTCACTGGCCGGCCCCGCGAGCTCCGCCGGGTCCTCGTGAACGTGGTCGCCAATGCGCTCAAGTACTCGCCCGAGGGCGGCGGGGTCAACGTGGTCACCGTCTCGGAGCCCGGTCGCCTCGGCCTCGCGGTCGAAGACGACGGCCCGGGGATCCCCCGCGAGGTGCTGGAGCGGGTGTTCGAAGCCGGCGTGCAGGGACCCCGAGCCCTGCCTGGCCACGGGCTCGGTCTCGCGATCGCACGGCGCATCTGCCGCGAGCACGGGGGAGACGTCCTCGCCGAGATTCGAACGCCGAGGGGGAGTCGCTTCACGCTCTGGCTTCCCCGCGCGCTCGATTGAGAAAGGAAGTCGGTCACGACGGTGCCCCGGCGGCGCGGAGGGCGCGCACGAGCTACGGAGCGGTCTTCTCGCGCCCGGCGCAATGGGGGAGCCCATCACCCGCTCAAGTCATCCCTGGACCGTCATGCTCGCCCTGGTGTGCTCGGGCGAGGCCATCTTCGCGCTGCCGTTCGTGCTCGTCCGCATCTTCCGTCCGACGGTGCTCGAGGTCTTCGCGATCGACAACACGGAGCTCGGTGCCGCATTCTCGGCGTACGGCATCGTGGCGATGGCGTCGTATCTGCTCGGCGGACCCCTGGCCGACCGGTTCCCCGCCCGTCGTCTCATGACGGGAGCGCTGCTCGGTACCGCGCTCGGCGGCCTGTACTTCGCCACCATGCCCGACCGCAGCATGCTGCCGTGGCTCTACGCGTGGTTCGGGTTCATCACGATCCTGCCGTTCTGGGCCGCCTTGCTCCGAGTCACGCGAGAGTGGGGCGGCGACGACGCGCAGGGCCGGGCCTATGGCCTGCTCGACGGCGGGCGCGGCCTGGTCGCCGCGCTCGTGAGCACGTTCTCGGTCGCCATCTTCGCCGCCATGCTCCCCGATGCGGCGAACGCGACCCTCGAGGCCAAACAGGACGCGCTGCAGTCGGCGATCCTCTACTTCACGCTCGGCACCGCACTGGCCGCGATCGTCGTGTGGTTCCTCGTGCCAGAGCGACCGGTCCTCGAGAAGGCCCGCACCGAGCCCCGCATCGACATCCGTCAGATCGGACGGGTGTTCACGATCCCGACCCTCTGGCTGCAGTCGCTCGTCGTGATCTGCGCGTACGTCAGCTACAAGGGAACCGACGACTTCAGCCTGCTCGCCGCTGATGCTCTCGGATACGACGACGTCGGCGCGGCCTGGGTGGGGACGGCCGCGTTCTGGGTCCGCCCGTTTGCCGCGGTCCTCGCTGGCCTCCTGGCCGACCGTACGTCGGGGACCTGGGTCATCGGCCTGTCGTTCGGTCTGATGGGCGCCGTCGAGCTGTTCGTGGCGGGGATCGCTGGCCTGCCCAGTGTCGGCGGCCTGCTCCTCGTGTCCATCCTCGCGACCAGTGTGTTCGTCTATGCCCTGCGCGGCGTGTACTTCGCGATCTTCGACGAGGGGCACGTGCCGTGGGAGGTCACCGGCACCGCGGTCGGTGTCGTGTCGGTCCTCGGCTATACGCCGGACGTGTTCTTCGGTCCGCTGATGGGCGTCCTGCTCGACGCCTCGCCCGGCATCGCCGGTCACCAGCACCTCTTTCTGGTGCTCGCCGGCTTCGCGGCGGTCGGGCTCGGGAGTACGCTGGCGTTCCGACTCGTGGCCGCTCGCATGCCCGTGGCCGCCGCCGAGGCCGCTTAAGGCGCCTCGGTCGCCGACGTCGGCAAGACGAAGTCGACCTGGTCGTCATCGTAGTCGTAGGCCGTGCCCTCGATCACGACGTCGTGGGGGAGGTTGTCGAAGACGCTGTCCCCCAGATCGCACCCCGTGCACGCGATTCGCACCGCCGTGCCCTCGGTCTGGATGGCCCCGTGGGTGGGGCCGGCGATGTTGTCGATCACGTCGACGTCGACCAGCGCGACCGTCCCCCCGGCTACGACGTTGCTCACCGCGATGGCCGACCCGAGGGGAGACTCGCCATCCTCCAGTCTGGTGGACTGCAACGTCACGTCGGCTGGACCCAGGTGCCCGAGGTAGAGCGAAGCGCCCATCTGGGTCGCGGCGTTGTTGTCGAACTCGCCACCGACCACGGAGACGATGGGAGCCGCAATGCCCAGGACCGTGATGGCGCCGCCCCGACCCCCGGTCTCGTTTCGCTCGAAGATCGAGTCCTCGACGATCAGCACGTCGACGGCCTCGTGCCCGACCGCGATCGCACCCCCCCCGCTGTCGGCTCGGTTGTCGTCGAAGTCCGCCCGCAGGAACCGGGCCGGTCGATCGGCCGTCGACCCGACGACCCGCACGGCACCGCCGACCTGAGCCTGATTGCCGCGGAACACCACGTCTTCGACGACGAGCTCGCTGTCGATCGACGCCACGCCGCCGCCGGCGACCGCGGAGCCGCAGCTCACGATCGTCATGCACTCGAGCCGCAGGGAGGACCCGTTGCGGCTCCGGATGCCCCCGCCCTCCGCCGATTCGCGCCCGTCGCGGATCGCGAAGCCGCGGAGCGTCACCTGACTCGCCTCGATGTCGACGAGGCGTCGCTGGTCACCTCCGTCGAGCCGCCCGAAGCCTGGCAGCGCGGCCTCGATGCGGAGCACCCGCTCGTCGAGGACGATCCCCTCGGTCGACGTACCGGGACACAGCCAGACCGTGGACCCGTTCGGCGCAGCGTCGACCGCTCCCTGGAGGGTCGAGAAGGCTTCGCCGTCGAAGACGGCGACCGCTCCCGACGTGCACCGCCCCCGAGCGTCGTCGTTGCCCCCCGCGGCACAGCCCTCCGGCTCCGGCGGCGTGGTGATGGGGGGCTCCGTGGGCTCGGGGTCGGGAGGCTCGGCGGGCGGGAGGGTGACCTCTTCGCGTAGCTCGTCACGACCAGACGGCTCTCGGAGATCCGTCGGGGTGCCGCACGCCAGGGTGCCGAGGAAGCACGTCCACCACCAAGCTCGCATTTCGTCCTCCGCCCCGCCGGCCGAGAGGGTATCCGCTGAGGCCGTCGCCAGCTATCGGCGAGGGCTCATCCTGCGTCACGTCCGATCGATCCGTCGACCCGGAACGGGCAGGGCCCGTCGCCGGAGCCTCCCCGAGGGCGTCGGCGGCCTCTCGAGAGGGGTTTGCGATCTGCGCAACCGATGTGACGGCAATCGACGGCGTCCGGCCTGCGAACCGCGTCGAAGGACTCGCCTCTCACGTTGTGATCGCCTACAGGAGTTTGTGCCATTTGCCCCCAGCGTTGCCAGGAAGGGCACGTCGCGAGGCAATGAGCTGACGGCACGGTCCTTGCCAGCGCTTCTGATGGCGGGGCGAAGGGTCCGTGAGCAAAATGGGAGGCGACATGTTTCGCTGGCTCCGACAGACGTTGGATCCGAACGGACGAGCCCACCAGGACGAAGAGCCGGACGTCTCCGGCCTCCCCCGCGTCCCACGGGTCGGGGACGTGCTCGCCGAGCGCTACGCGCTGACGAAGAAGCTCGGATCCGGCGGGGCCGCGGTGGTGTTCGAGGCCACCGACCTCGCCCTCGAGCGAACGGTGGCGGTCAAGATCCCGCTTCCCCAGCCGGCACGGAGCGAGGACACGATGGTCAGCCCCCGTGCCCTCTCCACGAACCTCCGCACCGAGGCGATCGCAGCGATGCGACTCACCCACCCTCGGATCGCCCGGATCTACAACTACGAGGTGGATGGCGAACGCGAGTTCCTGGTGATGGAGTTCGTGGAAGGCAAGACGCTCGACGACTGGCGAGTCGGGTTCCCGGACGCTCGGGTGCCGCTCTCCGAGGTGGTTCGGATCGGTCGAGAGGTTGCCCAGGCGCTGGCATACGCCCACGCGCAAGGGGTGGTCCACAACGACATCAAGCCCCACAATCTGATCATCGACGCCCACGGAGCCGTCAAGATCGTCGATCTCGGCATCGCGCGGATGGGTCGAGATCAACCAGGTCCCGACGAGCCGATCGTGGGCACGATCGCCTACCTTCCGCCGGAGCGGGTCAGCCAACGCCCCTCGGACCATCGGGCCGATCTCTACGCGCTCGGGGCGACGCTCTACGCCCTCGCCCACGGGGCCCCTCCCTTTGGCGAGCGCGCCCTCCGAGCGCTCTGGGGCCACCAGGACCAGCCTCTGCCCCGCTCACCGCACCTCTCCGACGAGCTCTTCGCCGTCCTGCAGCGCGCGATGGCCAAGGAGCCCACGGACCGGTTCGACGACGCGCTGGCCCTCGACCGGGCCCTCGGGGCCGTCCACCTCCACCGCGCAGAGCCCGACGAGCCGCCGCCCTTCGACGAGGAGGACGATCGCCTGACCGAGCCGCTCGGGGTGAGCCACTCCCTTCGGCCCCAGCTCCTCGCCGTGCCGCTGCCACGGCCTCGTCCCGAGGCTCGCTTGCCGACCGGCATGGCGTGGATCGGCCCCCGGACCGTCGAGATCGCGGGTCGCTCCGTAGCGGTGGACGGTTTCTGGCTCGACGCGCTCTGCGTGAGCCACGAGGACTACGCCGCCTACGTCGGGGCGACGGGCGCTCCTCCACCGGCGAGTTGGCCAGGCGGGGAGATGCCCGTCGAGCTCGCTGACCATCCGGTGACCGGGGTCAGCTGGGCCGAGGCTGCCGCCTGCGCGAAGTGGGCAGGCAAGCGGCTCCCCACGACCGTCGAGTGGACAGCGGCCTACCGGGGTCCCGAGGGCCGCGCGTTTCCCTGGGGACAGCACTACGATGCCGAGGCCTGCCACTGTGCGGCCCACGGCGCCACGGGGACCATCCCCGGGGGCACGAGGCCGCGGAACCGGACCCCGGAGGGCGTCTACGACCTGCTCGGGAACGTGTGGGAGTGGACGGCACCCGATCCGCACTTTCCGCCCCCCAAGGCAGGTCATCACCACGCGCTCGGTGCATCCTGGCGTCACGACTGCCAGGCGAGCACCCGGACCGTTCCCAGGACCGAGGTGAGCCTCGAGGGCGCCCACGGCCCTCTCGGCTTCCGCTGCGCGCGCGACGGGGGCTGACGCTCGGTCAGGGCAGGCTCCGGCCGGCGCCTGATGCAACGCTGTCCGCTCTGGCGCGACTATCGTTCGTTCACCCAGAGGAGGGGCCCGTGGCTCGACCCGACGTCAGCGCACTCGAGCAGATCTACCAGCAGACCGCACACGCTCATCATCAGGCGTTCATCGAGGTCGATGGCGCGGACCCCGAGTGGCCGTCGTGGTACGCCGAGCAGCTCGCGCCGGTGCTCAACGAGCAGCTCGGCACCCAGCTCACCAAGAGCGAGGTCGTCGTCCTGCTCCTCGAGCTCGACCAGGAGCACCAGGCTCGCGACGGCGAGCCGCCCTGGCCTCGGTTCTACGCCGAGCAGACCCTCCAGCGGTACGGAGCCGTCGAGGGCGAGACCCTCGCGCTCTACCACTTCGACTCGTGCCCGTTCTGCCGCATGGTCCGCTCCACGATCGTGCGGCTCGGCGTCGAGATCGAGCTCCGCGACATCTATCGGGACCCCTCGCGACTCGACGAGCTCGTCGCCGCGCGTGGTCGCCCCACCGTTCCCGTGCTGCAGTGCACCAGCCCCGACGGCATTGTCCGTTGGATGCCAGAGTCCCGCGACATCATTCGCTACCTCGAAGAGCGCTACGGCAAGTAGGCGATCAGCGCCGCGAGGACGCCGACGAGCAGCACCAGCGTCGCCACGGCCAGCCCCACGAGCGGCGTGGTTCCCGAGGTCACGACCTCCGCGAGCGCGGGAAGACGGGAGAGCACCCCCGGCACACCGGGCCCGCGGGCTCGGGTCGGTACATCGACGGTCGGTGCGAGGTCGGACAGGCGCAGTGCCCACGCGCGAGACAGTCGAGCCGGACGCGCCGCCGCGGTGGCGAGATCCTCGGCACCCGGCCCCGCCCAGAGTTCCCACAGCTCCTCGCAGTTGGCGACCCGGGCGTCGACGTCGCCCTCCATTGCGGCCTCGATGGCCTCCACGATGCGGGGCGGGGTCTCGGGGCGGCGCGCGGTCACCGCGACGTAGTGGCCACTCGTGATCTCCGAGAGGGTCGCGAACACGTTCTCGTTCGCGAATGCCTGGTGCCCGGTGACGAGCTCGTAGAGGATGGCCCCGAGCGCGAAGAGATCGGAGCGAGCATCGGCTGACCGGGCGTTCCGGATGGTCTCTGGTGCCATGTAGTTCGCGGTGGTCAGGGTGGCCCCGCTGCCGGTGATGCCGGTGCGGTGCTGGCCGAGGAGCCGCGCGAGTCCGAAGTCGGCGATCTTCGGCACGACCCGGTCGGCCCCGACGTCGAGAAGGATGTTCCCGGGCTTGAGGTCACGGTGGACGATCTGGCGCGCGTGCGCCGCGGCCACTCCAGCCAGGATGCCGGGCACCAGCTGCTCGACGACCTCGAGGTCGAGCCGGACCCTGGACAGCACGCGCTCGAGCGAGGGCCCGCGGACGAACTCCGTGAGCAGACCCGGGTTGCCGCCCACGTCGAGTACGTCGGTGAACGCCACCACGTTGGGGTGCCGCAGCGACGCCTGGGCACGGCCCTCGGCCAGGATCCGGTCCTGCAGGGTCGGCCGGTCGAGGTACAGCACCTTGAGCGCGTGCAGCGACCCGTGGTCCAGGTGGCGGACACGGTAGACGGTGGCCAGCGCGCTCGACCGGAGCTTCGCCTCGACCACGAAGCGGTCGATGTGGACGCCTGGGGCGAGATCCATCGGTCCTCGTTGGGCTGCAAGCCGTCACCGTTTAAGCCGATCCCGGAGCTCGGGCTTCTGCCGTCGACTCGACGCAGTGGTCGTTCCGGGTCCTCTCAGGTGTCTGTTGTCCTGACTGGAGAGACACGTGTGGACCATCCTCTGCGCTACCGCCCTCGCCCAACCCGCCGACGAACCCCCTCCCGCCGAGATCGTGACCGGAGACGGGATCCCGACCCGTCGGGTGATCGTGAAGCCGGAGGTGGCCGACGTGCCCCCTCTGAAGAACGGGTTCTCGTTCGGTCTGTCGGCAGGTCTCGCGACCGGCATCGGCCCGACGTTCGGCATCCCCACCGGCAACTGGGGCCGCATTCAGCTCACCGCACTCCCCATCGTGTTCGACCGGCGGCTCTCCGGCTCCGCCGGAGCCCGCTTCAAGCAGTTCCTCGGCAGGAATCCCCGTACCCGGCTCTACATTGTCGAGGGGGCCGCGATCCACGGCTGGTCGGGGGTGGGCACGATCTGGGGTGCCGGCATCGGCATGGGCATCGAGACCCGTCGAGACTGGACGAGCGGCTATACGGGTTGGTTCGACGTCACCGCCACCGCGTTCGGAGCCCGAGACGGCGACCGGGTGTACGTCCTTCCCCTACCGCAGGCCGGGATCGCCTGGATCTTCTGAGCCCCGACATGCAAGTCGCGACCAACCGTGGCATCCTGGTCGCTCCGCGTTGGAGGGCCCATGGTTGCCGCAGGCTGGCTTCTCGGGACGATGGTCACGGGATGCATCCTCCCCGCCGACACGCCGCCGCCCCCGCCCGAGCCGGAGCCCGAAGCGCCAGTGGCGCCTCCCCCCAGCGCCTGCATCGAGGTGCTGCCGGGCGTGCTCGACCTCGGTGAACGCCCACCCGGCTCACTGCCCCTCGCCACGGGCGCGGTCGTGGTGCGCAACGGCTGTGAGGGCGTCCTCGAGATCGGGGAGCTCTTCCTGTCTGGCGCCCCGACGATCTTCGCGCTCGTCGATCCGCCGGAGCTCCCGCTGAGCGTGGCTCCTCTCGAGCTCGTGACCTTCGGGGTACAGGCCACCCCCGAGACCTACGGCACCTTCACGGACTTCCTCACCATCGCCACGAACGATCCCCTCCGACCGGACACGATCGTCGGGCTCCAGATCGACGCGGTCTGCGACAGCGCCGCCGAGGACGTCGACACGGATCGGGACACCATCCCCGACGGATGCGACACCTGCCCCACCGGCGACGATCGCGTCGACCTGGACCAAGACGGTGCGCCGGACGCCTGCGATCTCTGTCCGGGCTTCGACGACAGCCTGGACGACGACGGCGACACCATCCCCGACGCCTGCGACATCTGTCCCGTCGGCGACGACCGGTTCGACAGCGACGGCGACGGCATCCCCAACGACTGCGATCGGTGCGTGCGCGGTCCCGACTTCGAGGACGCCGACGGCGACACCGTACCCGACGCCTGTGACGACTGCGATGGCGGTGACGACCGCGTCGACCTCGACAACGACGGAACCCCCGACGACTGTGACGCCTGCCCGGGCGCGCTCGACTTCCTCGATGTGGATCAGGACGGAGTGCCCGACGGATGCGACGTCTGTCCCGAGTTCGACGACACGCTGGACGCCGACACCGACACGATCCCCGATGGCTGCGACCGCTGCCCGGGCGGCGACGACACCCTGGACGCCGACAGCGACACCGTACCCGATGGCTGCGACCGCTGCCCGGGCGGCGACGACACCCTGGACGCCGATGCTGACACCGTCCCCGATGGCTGCGACGTGTGCGCCGGCGCGGACGACACCCTGGACGCCGACGGCGATGCGGTGCCCGACGCCTGCGACATCTGTCCGACCGGCGACGACGCTCTCGACGCCGACACCGACACCGTGCCCGATGCGTGCGACCGCTGTCCCGGAGCGGACGACTCGCTCGACGCCGATTCAGACGCCATCCCCGACGCCTGCGACGCCTGCCCCGGCGCCGACGATGCGCTCGACGCCGACGCCGACGCCGTACCCGACGACTGCGACGTCTGCCCCGGCGCCGACGACAACATCGACGATGACGGCGACGACGTCCCCGATGGCTGCGACACCTGTCCCGGCTTCGACGACGCCCCCGACGCAGACGGCGACGGAGTCGCCGACGGCTGCGACGTCTGCCCCGGAGCCGACGACACCCGCGACACCGACAACGACGGCCTGCCCAACGCCTGCGACCCCTGTGTCCAGGGCCCCCAGAGCGAGGACGCCGACGGCGACGGCGTCGCTGACGCGTGCGATGCCTGCCCCGGCGCCGACGACAATCTCGATGCCGACAACGACGGTGTCGCCGATGCCTGTGACGCGTGCCCCGGCGCCGACGACACCCTCGACCTCGATCTCGACACAATCCCCGATGCCTGCGACGTCTGCTTCGGCCGCGACGACCGATTCGATGACGACCTCGACGGAATCCCCGACGGCTGCGATCGGTGCCCCCGCGGCGACGACAGCGTCGACGGCGACGCCGACGGTGTACCCGACGCCTGTGATCGGTGCTCGGGCTTCGACGATTCGATCGACGTCGACTTCGACGGGTTCCCCGACCGCTCCCCGGACTGCGACCCCTGTGTGGGGGCCAGCCGGACGCTGACGTTCCCCCAGACGCCGGCCCCCAAGGTCGACTTCCTGTTCGTGGTCGAAGACACCACCGGCATGGGGCCTCGCCAGACGAGCCTCGCGGCCGCCTTTCCGGACTTCGCGACCGCGCTGGCCTCGGCCAATCTCGACTGGCGCATCGCCGTGATCACGGCCGCGGCCCCCCAGCTCCGGGGACCGGTGATCACGGCCAGCCCCAACGCGGCCGCCGAGTTCAGCTCCCAGGTGCTCGTCGGCGAGAACGGCTTCGCTTCTCCGACCGGCATCCAGCAAGCCTACGACGCGACCCAGCCCGGCGGATCGGCCGGACCCGGCACCAGCTTCCTGCGCGCCGACGCCACCCTGTCCGTGGTGTTCGTCTCCGATGGCTTCGACCAGAGCATGGTGTCGCCCGACACCGTCTTCGACTACTGGGTAGGCCTGAAGGGCGGCGACGCCGACCAGGTGCAGGTGCACGGCTTCGTCGGGCTCTACTTCAACAGCGCGTACCGGACGCTCGTCGGATTCGCCGGAGGGCTCGAGTACAACATCTGGGGCCTGCAGCCGGACTGGGGCACCGAGGTCGCCGACATCGCTGCGGCCGTCGCTCCCACCCTCGTCTTCCCGCTTCCCAGCGTGCCTGCGCGCCCCTCGCTCGTCGTGCGCGAGGACGGGACGGTCTCGACGCGCGCCGTCTACGACGCCTCGAACAACCTGGTCCGCTTCTCGAACGTCGGCCTGCCCGGCGTCGGGAGCGTGATCACCATCGACTACGTCGAGGACTGCGAGGGCGTGGTCGGCGGCTGTGCCGACGGACTCGACAACGACGGCGACGGCCGGATCGACTGGCCCGACGATCCCGGGTGCCTCTCCGCCAACGACACGAACGAGACCGATCCCTTCTTCGCTCCTGGATGTACCGACGGACTCGACAACGACGGCGACGGACGGATCGACTACCCCGCCGACCCCGAGTGCAGCGCCGCCGCCCAGGAGAGCGAGACCTGCCGGGTCGTAGCGAGCGACGCGTTCGGCTATCAGGCCTGCCGCGACCCTGGGTTCGCGCTCTCCACCTGCCCGGACCTCTCGGCCAGTCCGCCCCTGCCGCTCGGCGACGAGGGCACCGTGTCGGTCCCGCTCGGGTTCGACTTCGACTTCTACGGCACCCCGCGCTCTTCCGTCTTCGTGGGCGCCAACGGGACGCTGTCCTTCGGCTCGCCGTGGTCGCCCTCGGCGAACCAGTGCCTCGACGACGCGGACGACGAGACCATCCTCGCCTGGTGGGACGATCTCAACCCCGCGGGGGGGCAGGTGTGGACGCGGACCTCGGGCACGGCCCCTCATCGGGTGTTCGACGTTCACTGGCGGGTGCCCCCCTTTGGGGGCGGTGGCCTGCTCGACATCCGCGCCTCCCTCCGCGAGGGAACCAACGACATCGACCTCTGCTACATCGACACCGTCGTGATCTCGGGCATCTCGCTCGGAGCGAGCGCGACGACGGGGATCCGCGGCCCCGGTGGGCTGGGGATCGAGACCAGCTGCTTCGACGCGACCCTACAGCAGGGGCTGGTGTTCCGGTTCGCGAGCCCCTGATCGTCGCGCCACCGTCCGCGAGCGTCCGCTCGGGCGTCCACAAAGGTATGGTGGCCACGAACCCGTTCACATCGAGGCCGATGTCCGACGAAGGGAAGCCCTTCCAGACCACGCACTTCGGATACCGCGAGGTGCCGGTCGAAGAGAAGGCGAATCTGGTGCGGGGCGTCTTCGACTCCGTGGCGAATCACTACGACCTCATGAACGACCTCCTCTCGGGGGGCCTCCACCGCCGGTGGAAGCAGGTCGCGGTGCGCGCCGCACGCCTCTCCGCGGGACACTGGGCCCTCGACCTCGCCGGGGGCACGGGCGACCTCGCGTTCGAGTTCTCGAGGCGGGTAGGCCCGCTGGGACGCGTCGTGCTCGCCGACATCAACACGACGATGCTCGATCAGGCGCGCCGGCGCATGGACACCACGCGCGTCGACAACGTGTCGCTCGCGCAGGTCAACGCGGAGTGCCTGCCCTTCGGCGACAACACCTTCGACCGCGTCGCGATCGCCTTCGGGCTGCGCAACGTGACCGACAAGGACGCCGCCCTGCGGTCGATGTTTCGGGTCCTCAAGCCCGGGGGCAAGCTGCTCGTGCTCGAGTTCTCGAAGCCGGTGCCCGCCGTCAAGCCAGCCTACGACCTCTACTCCTTCGGGATCGTGCCCCTTCTCGGGCGCCTGGTCACCAGCGACAGCGACAGCTATCGCTACCTCGCCGAGTCGATCCGCCGACATCCGGACCAGGAGACCCTGCTCGCGATGCTCCGCGAGACCGGGTTCGTCCGGGCGCGGTACCGCAACCTGAGCTTCGGGATCGTGGCCCTGCACGTCGCCCACAAGTCCTGACCCCGGGAGAGCGCCCGTGTCGGCCCGAACCCTGAACCTCACGGAACGCGTCCGAGACTACCTGATCTCCGTGGGGGTCCGTGAGGATCCCGCCCTCGTCGCGCTACGCGAGGAGACGGCCGGCCTCGAAGACGCGGCGATGCAGATCAGTCCGGAGCAAGCGGCCTTGATGCAGATGCTCGTGAGGCTGGTGGGGGCGCGCCAGGTGCTCGAGGTGGGCACCTTCACGGGCTACTCCGCGCTCGCGATGGCGCTGGCCCTGCCGGAGGACGGCCGGGTCACCTGCTGCGACGTCTCCGAGGAGTGGACGGCGATCGCACGCCGCCACTGGGACGCAGCCGGGCTCGGAGACCGCATCACCCTGCACCTCGGACCCGCCCTCGACACGCTCGACCGCCTGCTCGACGAGGGCGAAGCCGACGGCTTCGATCTCGCCTTCGTCGACGCGGACAAGGCCAGCTACCTCGCCTACCACGAGCGCTGTCTGCAGCTCGTTCGGCGGGGCGGCGCGATCCTCTTCGACAACGTGCTGTGGGGCGGCTCGGTCGCCGATCCCGACGACCAGAAGGCCTCCACCATCGCGATTCGCGAGCTCAACGCAGCGCTGCGCGACGACGAGCGAGTCGACCTCGCCCTGGTCCCGGTGGGCGACGGTCTCACCATCGCCCGCAGGCGCTGATCACGCGCTCCAGCCCTCGACCATCTCGGCGACGAAGTCGGTCGCGGGCGCGGCGGCGAGCTCGGCGAGCCGCCCCCGCTGGACGATCCGTCCACGCTCGAGCACGCACACCGAGGCCGCCAGGGCTGCGACGTCGCGAACGTCGTGGGTCACCAGCAAGGCGGGCCGACCCAGGCGATCGAGTCGTGCGGCGAGCACCCGCCGCACGGTGCGGCGCGTGGCCGGGTCGAGGGCAGCCAGCGGCTCGTCGAGGAGCACGAGCACCGGATCGATGACGAGCGCTCGGGCGAGCGCCACACGCTGGCGCTCGCCCCCCGACAGGCGCGAGACGCGCCGCTGGGCGAGATCGCCGCACCCGAGCTCCACGAGCGCTTCGTGGGCCTGGGCGCGGGCTTGCGCCGCCGGTCGCCGACGGCCCCCCACCCGCAGCCCGAACGCCACGTTGTCGAGCGCGGTCAAGTGGGCGAACAACCCGTAACTCTGGGGCACGTAGCCAATGCGTCGCTCCTCGATCGGCACGTGCAGGCCGCGCCGACGGCTCGCGAGCACCCGGCCCCCCACCACGATCTCCGCCTGCTCGAGCTCGATGGCTCCCGTGAGCGCTCGCAGCACGGTCGACTTGCCGCTGCCGTTGGGACCGAGCAGGGCGAGGACGCCGTCGTGGCCCTCGATCGCGACGTCGAGCTCGAAGGTGCCGAGGCGTCCTCGGAGCGAGGCCGACCAGGCCATCATGGGATCACCGCTCGCCCGACCCCGAGCCGAAGCCCGACGAGGAGGCCTGCGCCCACGACCGCGAGCACGAGCGAGAACACGACGGCCAACTGTACGTCGGACTCGAGCGCCGCGAAGATGGCGAGGGGCACGGTCTGGGTGCGCCCAGGCAGGTTCCCTGCGAACAACAGCGTGGCTCCGAACTCCCCGAGCGCACGCGCCCAGGCGAGCGAGGCACCGGCGACGAGGCCGGGCAGGGCGGTCGGGAGCGCCACGCGCACGAAGGCCGTCGCCGCGGGAGCCCCGAGGGTTCGCGCCACGACGATGGCGTCGGGATCGACCTTGCGGAACGCGTTCGCGGCGGCCTGAACGTAGAACGGTGCGGCCACCACGAGCTGCGCAAGGACCACCGCCGCCTCCGTGAAGGGAACCGCGAGCCCCACGGAGGCGAGCGCAGGGCCGAGCATCCCTCGGCGCCCGAACGTCTGCAGCAGCGCGATCCCCATCACCGCAGGCGGCATGACCACCGGCAGGTCGACGAGCACCGAGACGAAGGCGACGAGCCGTGAGCGAGACGACGCGAGCCACCACGCGAGCGGCGTGCCGAGGACCACCACCGCCAAGAGGCTCGCCGCGGTGGTCCGGAGGCTCAGCGCCAGCGCCGGAGCGAACCGAGGATGCCCGAGCCCCTCGACGATCGAGGCCGGCGAGCTCGACAGGAACAGCGCCACCACGGGCAACCCGAGCAATCCGACCAGCAGGGCAGCGAGGCCGGCCGCGAGCCGCGAGATCACTCGTCGTCCACGACGAAGCCGTGCTGGGCGAAGATCGCATGCCCTTCGGCACCCTCGAGGTAGTCGAGGAACGCGACGGCGAGGTCAGGAGCGGCCGACCGCGCCACGATGCCGGCCGCGTACTGCGCGCGAACCTGCAGGGCGTCGGGGATCCCCACCTCGCGGACCCTCGGCGAGACGTCGCTCCGATAGACGATCGCGGCGTCGGCCTCTCCCATCTCGACCTTGGCCCGGACCAGCCGGACGTTCGGCTCCTCCGACACCACGCTGCGCTCCACCGCCATCACGAACCCGTGACCGAGGTGGTCGCGGGCCCGCTCGAGCAGCTGTCGGGTGTACGCCCCGACCGGCCCCTGGGGCGTGCCGACCACGATGCGCGTCGCGTCGGCCAGCTCGTCGAACCTGGCGATCGCGTCGCCGTCGAGGGGGACGATGACCGCGAGCTCGTTGCGTGCGACCACCCGCGGGGTCACGACCTCGCCCTGGTCCTCCAGGGCTCGCAGGTGCCGCGGATCGGCGGAGACGAACACGTCGGCCTCGGCACCTTGCTCGATCTGCAGCCGCAGGACCTGGCTCCCCGCGAAGGTGAGCCTGAGATCGACGCCGGGGTGCGCAGCCTCGAAGGACGGCTCGAGGTCCTCGAGGACGTCGGTGAGCGACGAGGCGGCGAGCACCGACAGCGTGGACCGGGCCCCGTCTGGCGCGCACCCGAGCAACAGACCGAGCCACCAGACGCTCACGAGGCCGCCCCGTCGACCGTCGAGGCGTGACCCGCGATCGACAGGTCGTAGCCGGGCAAGCCGGCTGCCTCCGAGCGAAACGTGGGCTGATCGACGAGATCGAGGAGTCGGGCAATGGATGGCGCGTCGAGTCGGCGCTCGGGCACCAGCAGATCGAAGCGCTCCTCGGCCAGCGGCAAGAACCCGAGTCCGTGGGCGAGGGCCACGGACTCGATCGCGACCCCGACATCGGCGACACCCCAGCGGACCAGCCGGGCGACGTCGTCGTGAGACGCCGCCACCTGCACCGGGCGACCCACCACCACTCCGGCCTCCGAGAGGAGCGACACGAGCAAGCGCTGGGCCCCGGCCCCGGCATCCCGGGCCACGTGTCTCACGTCGTCCCGCGCCAGATCGGTCACCCCACGAATCCCGAGGGGGTTGCCCTGGGCCACGACGAGCCCCTGGCGCCACCGAGCGAGATTCACCAGCGCAGAACGCCGACCCGGCAGCGCACTCCGGGCGGCTCGCACGTGGGCGGCGGGATCGAGGGCCGACGCGAGGTGGATGCCCGCGACGTGCACCTGATCCGCGGCGAGCAGCTCGAGCGCCCGTCCGCTGGTCGCCGCGATCCGCCGGGCCCGCACGTCTCGATACCTCGAGCCGAGGCGCTCCGCGAGCACCCCGAGCAGGGGGGCGCAGCCCGCCACCAGGGCCGTGCACTCGAGGTCGGCGGGGTCCCCGAACAGCTCCACCGGCGATGCTCCCGATCCGGCAGGCGGGGCGACGAGCACCCCGTCCGCGGCATGCGCCTCCTCGTCGACGGGGTGGGCGATCAGGCGGTCGTCGACCCGTCCCACGACCACCCGGGGCGTCCCCTGCGTGCCCGCCGCCACACTGGCGTGCACCACCGGCCCCCCGGAGAGCCGGAACAGGTCGTCGACCGTGCAGCGCAGGGCTCGCGCCAGCTGCAGCGCGAGCACGGTGGACGGGGTCTGTCGACCGGCCTCGACGGCGGACAGCGCCTGACGCGACACCCCGACGCGCTCCGCCAGGGCCGTCTGGGAGAGCCCGGCCTCGGTCCGGCGTGCCCGGACCGTGCAGACGAGGGTGGATTCGCTCGACGCGGCTCGCATGGCGCGCTGTAAAGACCATGCGACACCTCGTCAAGCCGACGCGACAGATCGACGGGCGCGGATTGCCAGCATCACAACCGGACCCGGGATACACGCCGTGCGGTCCCCGGGGGAGCCCACGTGCGAACGAGCCAGTGGATTGTCGTCTCGGCCCTGTTCGCTTGTCGGTCCAACCTCGGACCGGGCTCGTTCGACGGGAGCCCGTTCGCAGACGCGAGCGGCGATACCGGCGACACCGGCGCACTCGAGGAGCCGACCGAGCTCGAACCTCCCCCCGGTCCATCGGTGCCGGCCTGCTATCTCGGGGCGACCCGCGACGGCCTCACCTGTCTGGACGCCTACCCCCTTCCCGCCTCGGCGACCGGCTACGACTACCCACCGCCCTTCCAGGGGTCCTCCCAGTACCGTGCGCCGCAGCGGTTCCTCGACCTCGTGACCAGCGATCCGCAGCAGCTGCTCGCGCCGAACTTCGCCCTCGGCGAGGTCACCAACCGGAACCACGGTCGCTGGGGGGTCGTGCAGTCTCACGCGATCGACCGGCTCCAGGCCGTGCGTGACGTCGTGGGCGCGGTCGTCGTGAACAGCGGCTTCCGGAGCCCCGCCTACAACGCGACCCTGCCAGGCTCGGCCAGGAGCTCGCGCCACCTCTACGGCGACGGCTTCGATCTCGACCCGCTGGAGAGCGCGCTCGGTGACGTCGCGGACGCCTGTGCGGAGGAGGGCGCAGGCTATGTCGAGGTCTACGTCAGCCACGTGCACTGTGACTGGCGCGCCGACCCGCTCGACCTCGCGTTCTTCGACGGCGAGCGCACCGTTCCTGTCGCCACGATCCCGATGCGCCACGCCGAGATTCGGAGAGTGGGCCCCCACCTCGAAGCACCGGCACGAGGGTTCGACGAGGGGGAGCCCCTCCGGGAGTGGGTCGCCTACGACCCGCTGGGCAACGTCATCCTCGCCGCTACCGGGCCCACCTTCGAGCCGCCGACCGAGGCCACCCGCGTGCAGGTGACGGTGGGTGGGGTGATCCGACACATCATCGATTTGTGACTTGACAAGTCATGAATCAACTATTGTGCGATCTGACACACGAGCCTACGCGAACGTCGGAACCGTTCGTACAGGTGAAAGCTGGTCAAGATCGATTCTGCGGGAGCCGCACCTCCCGGGTGTGAAAACACTCGATGATTCCCCAGGTGGACTCTCCTAGACTCGGCGTCGGGAGGATCCGTATGTCCCAACGTCCACCACTCACCGTGGGAGAGCAGCTCTCCCGCGCGGGGATCTCCCGCCGGAGCCTCATCGACTTCTGCGGCAAGCTCATGGTCGCGGCGCCAGTTGGCCTCGCGCTCACCGAGTCCGGGATCCCTTCGGCCGTCGCGGCCGAAGTGGAGAGCGCCCACCGGCTCTCCGTCATCTGGTTGCACTTCCAGGACTGTACCGGGTGCACCGAGACCCTGCTCCGCACATCCGAACCAGACCTCGCGGACCTTGTTCTGCAGCTGATCAGCCTCGATTACCACGAGACGCTGATGGCGGCTGCAGGACACGCCGCGGAGAAGGCCCTGCACGAAGCGATGGCGCTCGAGCGGGGCAACTACGTCCTGGTCGTCGAGGGGTCGATCCCCGAGGCCAAGGACGGCGTCTACATGAAGCTCGCCGGCAAGACCGCCCTCGACACCCTCGAGGAAGTGGCCGAGGGAGCAGCCGCGATCATTGCGATTGGCTCCTGCGCGTCGTGGGGGGGGATCCCCTCGGCGCCGCCGAACCCGACCGGAGCCACCGGCGTCGACAGCCTCGTCAAGGACAAGCCGGTCATCAACCTCCCGGGCTGTCCTCCGAACCCGTACGTGCTCCTGGCCACGGTGCTGCAGTACGCGGTGGGCGGTACGCTGCCTGCGCTCGACGACCAGAACCGTCCGCTGTTCGCCTACGACCGCACCATCCACGATCACTGTCCCCGCCGCTCGCACTTCGACGCGGGCGAGTTCGCTACCGCCTTCGGGGACGAGGGCCACCGCAAGGGCTGGTGCCTGTACGAGCTCGGCTGCAAGGGTCCCGAGACGCACGCTCCCTGCAGCACGCGGCACTTCAACGAGATCCCCGGCGTCTGGCCCATCGGCATCGGCGCCCCGTGCTTCGGCTGCACCGAGAAGGCGCTCGCCTTCAAGCGGCCGTTCTTCGACCACGCCGATCTGCACACCATCAACCCGCCCAGCACCTACCCGGGGCCCGTGGCCCCGTCGGGCGAGCTGGACCCCGTAGCCACCGGGCTGGTGGGCCTGACGGTCGGGGCGGTGGCCGGTGCGACCTACATCGGCTCCCAGCGCTTCGCGAACGCCCCGGTCGACGACGGCACCGGAGGTGAGTCGTGAGCCCGATCGAGGAGCCTCCCCCCCGACGAGGGCCCCAGGAGCTCGACCGTCGCCAGTTCTTCTCGTGGGTGTCGGCCGGAGCGGTCGGAGGCGCCTCGCTCGTCTCCTCCACCGCCCACGCCTCCGCGAGGGCCGAGCAGAACGACGAAGAAGTCGTGGCGATGCTCTACGACGCCACGATCTGTACGGGATGCAAGGCGTGCGTGTCGGCCTGCAACGAAGTCAACAACCTCCCGCCGGACCCGGGCGTCTCGGACGGTCGCTACCAGGCGCCCACCGCGCTGAACGCCCAGACGATGAACATCATCGCGCTGTGCGGCGACCCTCAGGACGAAGACGGACACAGCTTCGTGAAGCGCCAGTGCATGCACTGCATCGACCCCGCGTGCGTGAGCGGTTGCCCCTTCGGTGCGCTCGACAAGCGCGACGACGGCGTCGTGCAGTGGACGCCGTCGCTGTGCATCGGCTGCCGGTTCTGCGAGGTCGCGTGTCCCTTCGAGGTGCCGAAGTTCGAGTGGTCGAAGTTCAACCCCGAGATCGTGAAGTGCGAGTTCTGTCGCCACCGCCTCGCGGAGGGTGAGGAGCCCGGCTGCACCGACGCGTGTCCCACCGGGGCCGTGATCTTCGGAAACCGCGCCGAGCTGCTCGCCGACGCGCACGCCCGCATCGACGCCAGGCCCGATGAGTACTTCGAGCAGCGCGTGTACGGGGAACACGAGGTCGGCGGCACCAACGTGCTCTACCTCTCGAAGCTCCCGTTCTCGGAGCTCGGTCTGCCCGACGTGCCGAACTACTCCATTCCCGGCTGGGCCGGGACGATCCAGCACTGGCTCTACTACTGGATGGCGATCCCCGCGGCGCTCTATGCGCTCCTCGTGGGCATCGTCTGGCGGCGGTGGAGCACTCACCTGAAACACGCCGAGCACGTCCAGTCGGAAACCGGACTGAGGGATCAGCTATGAGCGACCGCGCGATGGCCCGAGCCGACGTCTGGCACCGCGGCGTGCCCGTACGCCGCAAGACCTTCACCCCCGAGACGATCATGCTGCTGCTCGTCACGGCGGTCGGCGCGACGCTCGCGATCATCCGGCTGTTCGGCGGGCTCGGCCCGTTCTCGGGGATGACCGACTCGTATGCGTGGGGGGTGTGGAAGACCTTCAACGTGATGACCCTCACCGCGCTCGGTTCGAGCGCCATGGGCGTGGGGTTCGCGGTGTGGGTGCTCGGCTACGAGAAGCTCCACGGCGTCATGCGGGTGTCGCTCGTCACGAGCTTCCTCTTCTACATGACCGGTCTCGTGGCGCTCCTCGTCGACGTCGGGCGCCCCTGGAACATGGTCTGGATCGTCACCCCGTGGAACTGGAACACCGAGTCGGCCCTGTTCGAGGTCGCGCTCGCCATGCCGCTGTACGCCACCGTCTTTCTGGCGTTCGAGAACCTGCCCCTCATCACGGAACGGTGGTACTACCTGGGCTCCGAGAAGACCCGCGCCCGGGTGAACTGGTTCACGCGAGTGACCCGGCCGATCTACCCGTTCATGGTGGCTGGCGCGATCCTGCTGCCCATGGGCCACCAGAGCTCGCTGGGTGCCCTGATGCTGCTCGCCGGCCCGAACGTCCACCCGCTGTACCAGACCCTGATGCTGCCGTACCTGTACGTCATCCAGGCGGCGATCTGCGGATTTGCGTTCGTGACCTTCCTCCTCATGGCGAGCTCTGCCACGTTCCGCCGGCCGATCGACATGAAGATCTTGTCCGAGCTCGCCTCGCTGGCCTCCTGGACCGTGCTCTTCTGGTTCACCCTCCGGATGGTCGACCTGTGGTGGCGCGACGCCCTCGGCTACGCGTTCGCCCAGGACTGGTTCGCGTTCACCTTCTGGCTCGAGAACCTCCTCGTGCTGGGCCCCGCGATCGCGTTCCGAAGCGCTCGCTTGAGACTGTCACCGCGGACCGTGTTCGTCGGATCCTTCGCGATGGCGCTCGGGGGGCTCATGTACCGCTTCGTGCCCACGACGATCGCGTTCCAGCCTAACGAGATGGCCTACTACTTCCCGACCATTCCGGAGATCGTCATCTCCGTGTCCCTGATGTGCCTGGCCCTGGCGCTCTACGCGGTCGCGGTCAAGTGGTTCGCCATCCTCCCCGCACCGCTCTCCGAGTGGCAGCGTACGATGGACGACGCCCGACTGTTCTACCCCCACATCCCGAGAGACGAGCATGGCAACCCGCTTGACGATTGACCCCGTGACCCGCATCGAGGGCCACCTGCGCATCGATGTCGCTGTGGACAACGGCAAGGTCAGCGATGCGTGGGCCGCGTGCACGATGTGGCGTGGCATCGAGAACATCCTGCTCACCAAGGACTCACGCGAGGCCTGGCTGTTCGCCCAGCGCTTCTGCGGCGTGTGCACCACCGTCCACGCGATGGCGTCGGTGCGGGCGGTCGAGGACGCCATCGACCTCGAGATTCCGCCCAACGCCCAGTACATCCGCAACCTGATCCTGATCGGGCACGCCCTGCACGACCACATCGTGCACTTCTACCACCTGTCCGCGCTCGACTGGGTCGACGTGACCACGGTGCTCGACGCGAACCCGATCGCGGCGGCGAACCTCGCGAACGACCTGGCGCCCTGGGAAGGGAACTCGTCGGTCAAGATGCAGAAGGTCAAGCAGCGGGTCGAGGCGCTGGTGAACAGTGGCCAGCTCGGCATCTTCGCTCACGGCTACTGGGGCCATCCCGAGATGAAGCTGCCCCCCGAGGTCAACCTCATTGCGTTGGCCCATTACTTCGAGGCGCTCGACTTCCAGCGTTCGTGCAACCAGATCGTCGGGATCCTGGGTGGCAAGACGCCGCACATCCAGAACCTCGCCGTCGGCGGCGTGATGAACGCGGTCAACCTGGACAGTCAGGCAGCGATGAACATGGACCGTCTGTACCAGATCAAGTCCCTGTTCGATCGGGTCATCCCGTTCGTCCACGACGTCTACCTGCTCGATCAGTGCGTCATCGCCGCGAACTACCCGGAGTGGTTCGACATCGGCCGGGGCGTCGACAACTACCTCGCCACCCCCGACCTTCCGATCGACCCGGCGGCGACCGAGTTCGAGCTGCCTGGCGGCGTCATCTTCGAGGGCGACCTGTCGGGCGTGGCCGGCATCGCGAACTGGAAGGACGAGCGCCTGCGCAAGGCGGTGACCGAGGACGTCACCCGCGCCTGGTACGCCGGCGAGGGCGCCCAGGAGCCGTGGAAGGCGGAGACGGTGCCGAACTACACGGACTGGGACGCCGAGGGCAAGTACACCTTCGTCAAGGCCCCGCGCTACGAGAAGCGGCCCATGCAGGTCGGACCCGTCTCGCAGGTGCTCGCGGGCTACGCCCAGGGCCACGCCCTGACCGTCAAGTGGACCGACAAGGCGCTCGGCATCATCAACTCGCTGTCGAGGCGCAAGGTCACCGTCGACGACCTGCGCTCGACGATGGGGCGCTACGTCGCCCGCGCCATCCGCAGCGCGATGCTCGCCGAGGTCGCGGGCAAGCACTGGCAGCTGCTCGCCGACAACGTGCTGTCGGGCGACGGCCGGGTATTCGAGATGCCGCAGTTCCCCGACACGGCCGTCGAGGGACTCGGTCTGCACGAGGCGCCGCGCGGGCTCCTGTCGCACTGGGTGGTCGTCGAGAAGGGGTTGGTGAAGAACTACCAGGCCGTGGTCCCCACCACCTGGAACGCCTCCCCCCGCGACCAGGAAGGCCAGCTCGGCCCCTACGAGGAGTCCCTGCTCGGGACGCCCATCGCGGATCCCGAGTCGCCGCTCGAGGTCCTGCGGACCGTGCACAGCTACGATCCCTGCATGGCGTGTGCTTGCCACACGTTCGATGCCGACGGCCAGCCCATCGGCCGCGTGAAGGTGCTCTGACGTGCGGGACTCCATCGTCGTCATCGGTGTCGGGAACGTCCTGCTGGGCGACGACGGGGTCGGTCCCTGCGTGGTCCGGCTCCTCGAGGAGCGGCTGGGCCACGTCGACGACGTCGAGATCGTCGACTGCGGCACGGCGGGGCTCGACGTCTCGGGTGCCGTCCTCGACCGTGAGGTCGTCATCTTCGTGGATGCCATCGATGCGCCGGGCGACCCGGGCACCATCGTGCGACTCGAAGGCGACGCGATCCGCAGCGGCGGGGCCACGGGGCCGCGGGTCAGCCCGCACGAGCCAGGAATCCGCGACTCGCTCGCGCTGGCCGAGCTCGTGGACCGCGCCCCCAGCACCGTCGTGCTCATCGGTGTCGTGCCCGAGAACACCGAGATGGGCACGGCGTTGACCCCTGCCGTGGCCGATGCGGTGGGGCCGGCGGCGAACGCCGTGGTTACCGAGCTCGAGCGGCTGGGCCGTCCGGTCTCGTCGATCCGGGAGGCCCGAGTGGCCGGGTTCTTCGGCGCGGCCGCGGAGGTTGCTTCCTGATGCACGAGGCCTCGCTCGTCCAGGCGCTGTTCGACCAGATCGGGCACCATCTCCGCGAGCATCCCGGCGCGACGGTGCGCATGGTCCACGTCAAGGTGGGCCGGCTCGCCGGAGTCGAGCCCGAGCTGTTCCGGAGCGCCTTCGACCTGCTCAAGCCCGTGGGCCCGGCCCCCGAGGCGACGCTGCAGCTCACCACGGAGCCCGAGCGCTGGTGCTGCCCGCTGTGCGGCGGGGAGGCGGCTCCGGGAACCCGGCTGCGCTGTCCCGACTGTGACGTTCCCGTTCAGCTCTCCGCGGGCGGGGACGTTCTCCTGGAAAGACTGGAACTGGAGGTGGTGGATGTGTGACGTCTGTGGCTGCGGCGACTCGAAGCTCGTCCCCGTGGAGGTACACACCCGGCTGCTCGACCACAACGACCAGCAGGCCGCCCACCTGCGCGAGCACTTCCTGCGCGCGGCGGTGACGGTCATCAACCTGATGGGGAGCCCCGGGGCGGGCAAGACCGCTCTGCTCGAGGCCACGGCCTCGCGCATCGACGGTCGGCTGTCCGCGGTGAGCGGTGATCTGGCCACCGACAACGACGCGAGCCGGCTGCGCGCGGCAGGCATCCCGTCGTGGCCGATCACGACCGGCACTGCGTGCCACCTCGACGCCGACATGGTCCACGACGCGCTGCACGGCGACGTCGGGGCCGCGGTGAAGGAGTCCGACTTCTTCTTCGTCGAGAACGTGGGCAACCTGGTGTGCCCTGCGATCTACGACCTCGGTCAGCACGCGAACGTGGTGGCGGTCGCGGTCACCGAGGGAGAGGACAAGCCGCTGAAGTACCCGGTGATGTTCGCTCACGCGGACCTCGTGCTGCTCACGAAGGTCGACCTCGTGCCCCACCTGCCCGGCTACTCGGTGGAGCGCTTCCACCAGTCGCTCGAGCAGGTGATGCCCGAGCTCCGCTGCCTCGAGGTGAGCGCGGTGACCGGGCAGGGGCTCGACCGCTGGGTCGCCGCGCTCACCGAGTGGCGAGGCGCCGTGCAGGCCTCCGCCGCGAAGTAGGTCCGTCGGTCAGGGGTTGCCTACGACGCAGGTGGTCGTCGGGTCAACGAATTCGTCGACCCGGGTTCGAGCCCCGCAAAACTCGGCGAGTGAACCGTGACGAGGCGGTCTATACTGACGCCGCAGGGGTACGGGCTGGCCACGTCGTTGTGCCGGAGGTCTCAGTGTTCGAGAAAGCCCCTTGGTTCCCAGTGGTGTTCATCGCCGTCGGATGCGCGGACCCTGCACCTTCGGGTGGGCTGACCTCCACCTTGGAGCTGACCTCGAGGCCTGGCCGGGCGCCGGTGTTCCTGGCCGTTCAGGACGGGGACGGCGATTGGACCGAGGTCACGGGAACCGGCGAGCCGATCGCACTAACCGACGACCACTACGGTATCGTCACCGTGTGCCCGGACTACCAGCCGCTGATCAGCTCCTTCCGGGCCCTCCATTCCGAGCTCGACCGCGTGGACGTGAGTTGCTGGAGCAGCACCGTCGAGCACACGCTCTCCGGCCAGATCGACGGTGCGGTAGACAACGGGTACGGCTGTGTGGTCGGTCTGGGCCGGCAGAACCGTCACGGCAACTGCGAGAGCATAAAGCAGACCGTGGGTTCCGGTGTGTACGACGTCGTCGTGTGGCAAGTCGACGTGATGCTCGTGGGTGTCGCGAGTGACGTTCGCAGCGACGAGCCCTTCTCGATCGACCTCCGACAGGGAGCCCAGACCATCGTGCTCGACGTCCCCCTGGACGATTCCGAGGCTGCCGTCGGGCTGTGGACCGCCAACGGAACCCAGGCTTGGATGCCCCGAGCGCTGAACGACTCCACGGTGCGCGTCCTGGACCCGGCAGCGCTCCGCGACGGTGACGCCAATTCCCTCACGAGGTGGAGCTTCGATCGCCAGCGCCAAGCCACCACCACGTTCGTGGGTACCGAGCCCCCAGACCTCGGGGTTCCCGATCCCCTGCCGACCCCGGAGATCGTCTTTCAGACCGTGCCCTCCGGACCCCGGGTCGGGACCGTCGTCCATCCTGCGTCCGACGCGCTGTTCTACGAGCTCAGCTCGCAGGGGTGGATCGACTACGAAATCCCGCGGTACCGAGACGTCGCGACCGCCGGGTGGCTCACGACCGTCTCGAACCAGCTCGTTCGACCCGAGCTTAGCGAGCTGCCCGGCTGGCAGGAAGAGTGGAACAGCCGCTCCGGCTACCTGGACTGGCACTTCGGGGTGCACGGCGGCGACACGCCGCTCGCGTCCGCCCTCGCGGCTGCCTTCGACCCGACTCCTCCCCCGCTGCCTCTGGCAACGACCTATACGACGCGTTCGTTCGAAGGTACGTCTTCCGAAGAGCCGGGCGGGCAACAGTGATCTGCGAGGCTGCCGTGACGTGCCACCGTTTCCCGTCGCTCTGGGTCCTTGGCCTGGGGCTGCTCGCCTGCCAATCGGGATCGTCCGACGCCGTCGATCCCGAGCCGGCCCCGGAGCCCGCGGAACCGACCTCACCGATTCTCCCCGACGCGGAACGTCTCCCCGATGGCTACCGTGACGTCCCCCTCGTGTTGCCCGATCTGCACGCGGACCCCGCTCGGATCGACTACTACGCCCCCCATGGCCTCGACGTCGAGGTCGACCTCATCATCGAGCCCGGGGTGGTGATCGCCTTTGCCCCGGACACGATGCTGCTCATCGACGGATGGGACGGTGGGTCGGTCCAGGCTGTCGGAACGGCCGAGGCACCCATCGTGTTCACGAGCTCGAGCCCGGAGCCGGGGGCCTGGGGAGGCATCTACGTCGACGGCGCCGGACCGTTGCGAAGCCGGCTGCAGCACCTCACCGTCGAGTACGGCGGGGGACTGGACTTCGACACGGGCTCGATCGGCGGCCAGGGCGCGGCGAATCTGGGGGTGAGGGGTGAGGCCGAGATCGAGGTCTCGAGCTCGACCTTCCGTGACTCGGGGGGCTTTGGGATCGAAGTCCAGCGATCCAGCGCCCTCCTCGACTTCACGAACAATCACTTCGAGCGCAATGCAGCTGCCGACCTTTCGATTCCCGCCGAGCAGCTGACGGCGATCGACGACAGCAACACCCTCGGTCCAGGAGGACTCCGGGTGACCGGGGGGAGCGTGTTCGAATCGGGCACCTGGCCCGCCCGCGTGATTCGCGTCGCGGACGACATCGAGCTCTATTCCGCCATCGTGATCGAACCCGGCACGACCCTCGAGCTCGAAGACCGCGTCGTCCTGAGCATTCAGGGGTATTCGACCCAGCCTGGGTTTGCCTGGTCGGAGAGCGGCTCGCTGATCGCGAACGGCACCCCCACCGCACCCGTCGTGTTCACGAACGCACCTGGGAACGCCTGGGCCAGGCTCTACTTCGACTGGTCCAACGCGCCGGAGAACCGTCTCTCCCACGTGCATTTCGTGGGCGGGGGCGTCTCTCCCGTCGACCCTGTCAACGAGTTCCAGGAAGAGCCCACCGCACCGCTGCTCGTGGATGCTTCCGTCGACTCCCTCGTGGTGAGAGACTGCACCTTCGTCGACACGCGCGGAGACTGGGACGTCCTGATCGAGACGGGCGCTGGCATCAACGACGACATCGGCACCGCCAACACCTTCGACCGGGGCGTCACCGAGTTCGAGTGACGCGAGCAGGAGGAGGGCACGTCCGCTGGTGCCCGCGAGGCCATCTTGGCATGCCGGTCAGTCCAGCCGCTCGTCTGGAGTGAGGGGCCGCCACAGGGCCCAACCGAACAGCAGCAGCTGCATTCCCACGAGGGTGCTGATGGCGAACACCACGGCCAAGAGCGGCATCCCGAGGACCATCAGCGCGCCGCCCACCGCGACGGCGGTGCTCACGGGAATGGCGGTGAGCATCCAGTTCTCGACCCTCGCGAGCGCGCCCTGAGCCCCAAAGGCCATCGGAAGCTGGGCTTCGCCGTGGACCGCGGCCTCGATGCGCCGGATCTCCCGCACCCAGAAGGCCCGTTCGCTCGACGTGACGATCTGTCCGTAGGCGTCGACGTTCAAGGTCACGACCACCTCGGCCCCGCGCGACCGGGACTGCACCCGGACCTGCCAGAGTCGCGGATCCATGCCGAACCAAGAGCTCCACGTCGAACCACGAGCCCAGGAGTCTGGCCCGCGAGGGCGGAAGCCGAGTCCCGCGAGTCGCGACCCGAGACGAGAGGCGTCGTGCGCGGAGAGTGACCAGGTGCGGTGCCACATCGCGCCAGTCTATCGGATTGGGGTCGGACTGGCGCTCCTTCGCATCGCCCGCCATGGCCGCGTCACGGCATTGATACAATGGCCGGCCGCGTCGCCGGGCGCTGACCCGAGCGCGGAGGAGAGGAAGCATGTCCGTACCGAATCCGTTGAAGTGGCTCTACCGCGTCGTGCCGGTCGCCCTCGGGGTGATTGCCTGCGGCGAGAACGTCGAGAGCGAGGCCCCGTGCGCGATCGCGCCGCTGGCCACTTGCGTGGCCGACTACAGCGATGCGCTCGCCGCTTGCTACAGCACCGCCGGCGCAGCCTGTGCCGACGACGACGCCGACACCACCGCCGCGCTCGACGCCCTCGCCGACGGACTCGGCGACTGCACGGTCGCGGGCCTCGACGCCGACGCCACGGTCGGACGCCTCCAGAACGCCTGCGCCTCCGAGGCCGAGGCGATGGCGTGGCGCGCGATGGGCGGCCCCCAGGGGGCTGCGCTCGCCCTCACGGCCAACGACAACCAGGTGGCGTGCCTCACGAGCGCCCACGCCGCTGCGGCCGAGCTCGCCGAGGCCTCGTTGACGGCCATCGCCGACTGCTACGCCGAGGAAGACTGCGACCCGGCCGACGTCGCGAGCCGGAGGGACGAGCTGCGCGCCACGGCCACGTCCACGGTCGATGCCGCGTGCCCGCTGCTTCCGAACCTCGTGGGCATCGACGTCGCCACCTTCGTGGACCGCGCCGACCTTCAGGTCGACTGCTTGACCGCCGCCGGCTGGGACGCCCCGTCGGACCTCGGCCTCGAGTGCGGTCCGAGCTACGCCCAGTTCGACGCGCCCGCGCGGGGCGAGTGGACCCAGATCCCCGTGGACCGGGAGATCTGGGGGGCCCAGTGCGCGGACGGCTCCGACTACTCGTTCTGGGTCTACCTCGCGCCCGAAGGCGAGCCGCTCGACCAGGTGGTCGTCGGCCTTCAGGGCGGCGGCGTCTGCATCTTCGAGGGAGACTGCGCCTCGAGACTCGAGTCCGACCCACAGCTCTTCACCGCCAGCGACGACGAGCCCCTCGAGATCGGCATCACGTCCAACGACCCGAACGTCAGCCCGTTCGCGACCTGGACGAAGGTGTACCTGCCCTACTGCAACCAAGATGTCTTCGCGGGCGGCGGGGTCGACGAGGACCTCGGCTCGGTCACCATCCCGCGGTACGGCGGGGTCAACCTCCGCGCCGCCATGCGGATGTTCCGCGACGTGCTCTGGCGGGAGATGGACGCCGAGGGCGGCGCGGGCTTCCGCTCCGACGAGATCGTCACCCTGTTCGGCGGGTTCTCGGCCGGCGGCTACGGCACGCTCTACAACTACCACTGGGTCATCGACGAGCTGCTGTGGCCGCGCACCGCCGCCTTCCCCGACGCGGGCCTCGCGCTGGACTCGGGGGGTGTGGAGAGCGTGCGCGGGCTCGGTCTGGTCAAGATCCCTGCCTGGGGTGCGCAGCTCCCCTCGTACTGCTTTGGGCCCGACTGCGCGGTGGGCGAGGACATGATGGTCGCCATGTCCCCCCGGCTGCTCCAGGTGCCCGAGCAGCAGGTGCTCCCGATCTCCAACCAGCACGACGTGATCCAGCAGCGCGACGCGTTCTTCTCCGACACGCCCTCGTTCATCAACGAGATGCGAGCGAGCTACTGCCGCACCCGCGATCTGCCCGGGGTGCAGTGGTACCTCACGAGCGTGTCGAGCGAGCCCGTCCACGTCGTGACCATCCGCGAGGAGCGGTGGCTCGATGCCGTCGACGGTGAGGTCATGAGCGACTGGTTCGCGCGGGCCGTCGACGATCCGGCCACCCTCGTCGATCGGGTCGAAGAGGGGGACTTCGTGACCGCGATCGACGGCGTCGAGCCCTTCCCGTGCGAGCTCCCGTAGCCGCTACTCGTCTTCGGGCGCGAGCGGGCCGAGCTCCTCGGACTCCCAGCGAGCCTCGAACGACGTGGCGACCGCGCACGGGAGTTCCTTGACGTCGAGCTCGTTCTTGGCGACGCCGCAGCCGTTGCTGCCCGCTCCGCCCACGCAGTCGACCTCGATGGACTGGACGAAGTCGAGCCGACGCGGATTGCCGGTCTCGGGCACGGTCAGCTGGGTCCGCACGTCGAGCGACGTGGGGCCGAGCGGCACGCTGAAGCTGTCGGCCTGGCAGGTGAGCGAGTCCATCTCGTAGGTGCACTCCACGTCGTCGGCCCCGTCGGTCGTGGACTGCAGCGTGTAGGTGCCGTCGATCTCACGGACCAGATAGAACCCGGTCAGCGCTTCGACGCCGATGGTCTCGAGGTCCGTGCCGCAGTCGTTCACGTCGATCTCCGGGGCGTCGGCCGACCACTCGCCGTCGCGGGGACGGTCGGAGCCGCCGACGCAGCCAGCGGCGAGGGCGAGAGAGAGCAGGGTCGCGGATCGAAGCGTCATGGTCATCCTCCAGGCACCCCCTGGGGCGCCACCGACGAAGTAGACCACGTGCGGCCCCCCGTGGGACGAAGGTCAGCCCGAGGTCCCGTCGAGGACGCGGTGCGTGAACCGGCGTTCGCCCGTCGAGAACGGACCCACCGTGTCGCCCTCGCCATCCACCAGGTGGCGGGTGGTGAGGAGCCCCTGCACGCCTACCGGCCCGCGCGCGTGGATCCGCCCGGTGCTGATCCCCACCTCGGCGCCGAGCCCGAACCGGAAGCCATCGGCAAAGCGGGTGCTCGCGTTGACGAACACACAGGCGCTGTCGAGTCCGTCGCGCCACTCCCCCGCGGTGACGGGGTCCTCGGTGACGATCGCGTCGGTGTGGCCCGACCCGTGCTCGTGCACGTGGGCCATCGCGGCGACGACGTCGTCGACCACCGCCACCGTGCAGGCGAGATCGCCGTACTCGTGCGACGGATGGGGCGCTGCCGGAAGATCGGGCCACGGGCCGCCGGGCAGGCCATGGACGACGACGCCGGCCGCCTTCAGCCCGGCGACGAGCTCGTCTGCGAGCCCCCCCACGAGCTCCCGGTGGACGAGCAGCGTCTCCATCGCGTTGCAGGCCGCCGGGTAGTCCGTCTTGCTGTCGAGCACGATGGCCCGGGCCCGCTCGGGGTCGGCCGCCCGATCCACGTAGACGTGGCAGATTCCGTCGGCGTGACCGAGCACCGGGATCTTCGTCGAGTGCTGGACGTGGCGGACGAGCGCGTTCGAGCCCCGTGGGATCACGAGGTCGACGAGGTCGTCGAGGGCGAGCAGGGCGGCGATGTCCTCGCGGGTGTGCACCAGGCCGAGCAGGGCGCTGGGCAGGGGAGCGAGGGCCTCACGAAGCACCTCGTGCAGGACGGCGTTGGACCGCGCCGCCTCCGAGCCGCCCTTGAGCAACAGCGCGTTGCCCGAACGCACGCCGAGGGCCGCGATCTGGACGAGCGCGTCGGGCCGTGACTCGAAGATGACGAGCAACACGCCCAGGGGAGCGGTGACCTCGCGGCGCACGAGCCCCGGTGCGAGCTCGACGTGGTGGACCGTGCGTCCGACGGGATCGGGGGCCGCGGCGAGATCGCGCAGGCTCTCGGCGAGCTGATCGAGCTTGCGCTCCGTCAGGTCGAGGCGTCGGGCCAGCGCGGGCGTCATGGTGCCGGCGGCGACGGCACGCTCGGCGTCGGCCACGTCGGCGCGGTTGGCGTCCAGGATCGTCGGGCGCGAGGTCTCGAGCGCACGGGCCATCCGCTCGAGGGCCGCGGTGCGTTCGGAGCCGGGCCGACGCGCCGCGTCGCGGGCCGCCGACCGGGCGGCGATGGCGAGATCGCGCAGGGTCACGGTGTCTCCTTCAGGATCGCGAGCAGGTCCCGGTGGACGACCACCTGGTCGCGGGTGCTGCTGCCGAGGGCGGCGGAGATGGTCGCCGCGTCGCGGGAGCACTGACCGCGGGCGAACTCCACGCCTTCGTGAACGATGCGGACCACGGACATCGCGTCGAACGTGCCCTCGACCTGCGTGATGCCTGGCTGCAGCAGGCTCGCCTGCCGTTCGACGAGCGCTCGGCGCGCGCCCTCGTTGACGTGCAGGACCCCCTTGGGGACGGTGGCCAGCGACAGCCAGCGCTGGCGGGAGGGGCGCCGTCGGGCGGCGGGGAAGAACGTCCCCACGTCGTCCCCCTGCATCACGCGGCCCAGCGCGCCGGGCACGAAGCCGCTCGCCACCACCGCGGCGACCCCTTCGCGCGCGGCCAGTCGAGCCGCGCGGATCTTGGCCTGCATGCCTCCCGTTCCGCCGGCCGACGCAGGGCCCAGGGTGACGACGTGCTCGTCGGCCATCACGGGGATGCGCTCGCTGTCGGGATGCCCAGGAGGCGCGGTGCGCACGGCATCCACGTCGGTGAGGAGGACCAGGGCGTCACAAGCCAGGTGGATGGCCACCAGCGCGGCCAGGCGGTCGTTGTCGCCGAAGACGGAGAGGTGCTCGGTCGCGACGACGTCGTTCTCGTTGATGAGGGGAACCGCCCGGAGCGAGAGCAGCCGCTCGAGGGTGCGGGCGAGCGAGACGTAGCGCTCGCGCCGGTGGAAGTCGTCTTCGGTGAGCAGCACCTGCGCCAGCGTGAGTCCGAGACGCGAGAAGACGTGATCGTAGGTGGTGACGAGCGTGCCCTGACCCGCAGCCGCGCAGGCCTGCTGGTCGACGACCGAGCGGGGCCGTCGGGCAAAGCCGAGCTGCTCCACGCCGAGCCCGATCGCTCCCGACGAGACGAGCAGCACCTGGCGACCCTCTTCGTGCAGCGCGGCCACCCCCTCGGCCAGCGCGCCGAGGCGCCCCACGGCGAGCCGACCATCAGGGCGCGTCACCACGCTGGTCCCGACCTTCACGACGACGCGTCGAGCATCGCTGAGTGCGCGTGGCTCCATCGGAATACCCATAATCGGGGGACTCCCCCTCCCGGAGGTTCCGATCCGGCAAGCCACCGTCAAGGTCCGTCCCGCCCGCCTCCCCGAGGCGCTCGGACGCTACCTCGCCCTCGGGGAGCGCCTCTATCGCGACGACCCGGGCTGGGTGCAGCCGCTCGAGTTCCTCCTCCGACGACGCCTCGATCCGTCACGAAACCCCTTCTTCCGGCGGTCCGAGCTGGTGCTGTTCCTCGCGGAGCGGGACGGCGAGGTCGTGGGGTCGATCTCGGCGCTTCGCGACCACGCGTTCGATCCGGCCGCCCCGGAGCGCGTCGCGTGGTGGGGGTTCTTCGAGACCCTCGACGATCCCGAGGTCTCGTCCGCCCTCTTCGACACGGTCGAGGCGCAGGCCCGCGTGTGGGGCGCCACCCACCTGCGGGGGCCCCGCAACCTCACCCGCATGGAGGACATCGGGCTGTCGATCGACGCCTTCGACCGTCGCCCCCCCATGATGCAGGGGCACCACAAGGCGTGGTACGCAGCCCACGTCGAGGCGGCCGGGCTCGTGAAGCACCACGATCACTACGCCTACGAGACCAACCTCTTCGAGCCCTCCGGCCGGCCTCGCGCGCTCCCCGACAACCTGCGGCGCAAGGCCGAGGCCTGCGAGGTCGCCGATCTGCGGGTGAGGCCCGCGCGGCTCCGGTCGCTCGGCCGCGATCTCGGGGCCGCCCACGACGTGCTCCAGGCCGCATCGGTGACGGTTCCCGACGTCGCTCCCATGCCGCGACGGACCTGGATGGCGCTCGGGCACACCTATCTGCCGTTCACGAGCCTCGAGCTGCTCCAGCTCGCGTTCGTCGGCGACCAGCCGGTCGCCTTCGCCGCCTGCTTCCCGGAGGTCAACAACGCGATGGCCGAGGCGCGGGGTCGCCTGCTCCCCCTCGGCTGGTGGCGATTCCTCGCCGCAGTGCGGCGCGAGAAGACGGCGGGCTTCAAGCTCCTGTACGTGATTCCCGAGTACCGGGGACGCGGACTGCACGCCGTGCTCATCCGCAACATCATCGAGGGGCTGCAGCGCGCCCGCTACCGCACCGTCGACGGCTCGATCGTCGACGAGCGCAACGGGCCCATGCGGGCCACCCTCGAGCACGCGGGCCTGGAGATCTGGCGCACGTTCCGCGTCTACGAGACGGCGATCGAGCCGTGATCAGCGGGTGGCGGTGACCACACGCACCGTACGCGCCTGACCCTCGAGCGCCTCCGTGAGCTCCAGCTTCTCGGCGAGCCCGGGAGGGAGGAGGCGCATCGCCACGCTGGCCTCGACCTCGACGACCTCCGCGGGAACCGAGAACGTGAAGGTGCGGGCCTCGTTGGCGGTGAGCCGCCGGTCGACCTTCAGCTCGGTGGCCATCGGAGGAGGCACCGGCTGGCCCTCGGCGTTCACGTAGACCTTGTTCATCAGCGTGTCGGGGGTGGGCTCACCCGACGTCCAGACCACCTCGCCGCTCGCCGACCTGCCCTTCGCCGCCACCCAGGCCATCCGCCCCGGAAAGCCCGTGGGGAAGCCATGGTCGGCGAGGTTCTTCAGCGTCACCTCGACCCGGTTGCCCACGAAGGCGGCGGAGAGGTCGAGGCTCTCGGCGAGGAAGGACGCGTCCGCGCCGTACCAGGCGTCGTGCGGTCCGTGGAAGTGGTGCGAGCGGTGGCTCTCGCGCACCGAGATGGGTCCCGAGGGCCCCTCGATGCGAGGCATGTGGCAGGACACGCACGACTCGCCATCTTCGCTGGCCCGGTGCTCGGGACCCGTGGTGCAGGCCGCGATGCCGGCTGGGTTCTTCGTGGCGTCGTGGCAGGCGAGGCAGAGCGTCTGCCCGTCCGCGATGTGGGGAGCCACCGGACCCGTGGGGTGGACGGGTGAGGCGCCCTCCCCGAGACCGAGCGCGCCTCGCATCGTGGTGCCGTAGACGAGCGCCTTCGCACCGGGTCCGCGGTCGAGGTGAACCTCGTCGGCGAGGTGGCAGGCCGAGCACGACACGCCGACCTTGCCGGCCGGCGCATCGACGTCGTCGGGCGAGCGGGGCTCGTGGCAGAGCGCGCACTTCGCGGCAATCTCGGGGCCCTCGTTCGCCATGCGCAGCTCGCGCATTCCCGCGTGGATGGGGTCGTTGTCGTGATGGGCGTTGGCGTGCATGCTCTCGACCCACTCCTGCACGACCGCGGTGTGGCAGGGCCGACAGGACTCGGGATTGTCCGGATCGTAGGCCACGGTCTGCACGGCGGCGGGCGCAGGCTCGGCCGGGGGAGCCTCGGGCTCGGACGTGCCGCAGGCGACGAGAAGGGACAGCAGCATGGATCGTCCTCCAAGAGGGCAGCGCGGGCTCGTTATCGCCTGTTGCGGCGCACCGCGACCTGCCGTGAGAGGTTGCGTCAGAGGAGACGCCGGTGCCCCACACAGAACACCACTACAGCGGACGCGGAGGCTGGCTGCGCGCGGCCGTCCTCGGCGCGAACGACGGCATCGTGTCCACGGCCTCGCTCGTGACCGGCATCGCGACCGCCACCCCCGACCCGGCCACCGTCCTGCTGGGCGGACTGGCCGGGCTCGTGGCGGGGGCGCTGTCGATGGGGGTGGGCGAGTACGTGAGCGTGAGCGCCGAGCGGGACTCCCAGCAGGCCGACATCACGATCGAGCGGTACGCTCTCGAGCGCTTTCCCCAGGAGGAGCGTCGCGAGCTCGCCGAGGCGTTCGAGCGACGCGGGCTCGAGCCAGCGCTCGCCGAACAGGTCGCCGAACAGCTCACGCGAGCGGACGCGCTCGGGTCGCACCTCCGCGAGGAGCTCAACCTGGACCCGGAGGACCTGTCGAGCCCTTGGCTCGCGGCCTTCGTGTCGATGGGGTCCTTCACCGCAGGGGCGCTGCCCTCGGTGCTGGTCGCCGCCCTCGCGCCACCGCCGCTGGTGGTGCCGCTGGTGATGAGTACGGCGACGCTCGCGCTCGCTGCGGTCGGCGTGGTGTCGGCTCGCCAGGCGGGGGCCCCGGTGGGCCGGGGCCTCGTGCGGGTCGTCGCGGGCGGGTTGCTCGCGATGGGGCTGTCCGCGCTCGCGGGACGGCTGGCGGGAATGGCCATCTGACCACCCGTCACGGAGAGCTCACCCCGCAGGTGCACTGCCCGAGCGTCGGCGACGTCAAGCGACCGGACCGTCCCGCCGATGACCTTGGGGGCAGCTCCCGGGGGACGGTGTGACGAGCGAGATCGAAGCGCGGGTTCGGGCCCAGTACGAGCAGTACCCCTACCCCCTCCGGTCACCCGAGGAAGACGCGGCCCTGGTCTGCGGGGAGACTGACCCCACGGCGAGCCTGCGCTTCATGAGGCACTACGGGTTCGGAGGCCACACTCCCGAACGTCCCCTGCGCATCCTCGTCGCCGGAGGTGGCACGGGCGACGCCACACTGCAGCTCGCGCACCAGCTCCAGTCGACGGACCACGGCGGCGAGATCGTCCACCTCGAGGTCTCCGGGGCAGCCATCGCGCTCACGCTCGAGCGGGTCGAGCGCATGGGGGTTCGCGGCGTGTCGGTCCACCACGGCTCCCTGGTCGAGGCGACCCCCGAGGAGCTGGGCCGCTTCGACTACATCCAGTGCGCGAGCGTGCTCCACCATCTCCCCGACCCCCGGACGGGCATGCGGGCCCTGCGTCGGCTGCTCACCGACGACGGCGCCATGGGCATCACCGTCAACGCTCGGTACGGCCGCCTCGGGGTGTACCCGGTCCAGGACCTGCTGCGGCGCCTGACCGGGCCCTACCCCCTGCCCGAGCAGATCGCGATCGCCCGCCGGATGCTCCCTCTGCTCTCCGAGCGGCACCCCATCGCGGGCCACCCGCTCGGCTACCGCCCGTCCCTGTCCGACAACGAGGTCGTGGAGCGCTTCCTGCACTCCTGCGACCGGCCCTTCACCGTGCCCGAGATCCTGGACTGGACTCGGGAGACCGCCATGCGCGTGATCGACTTCGTGCCGGCGATCCGCTACCGCGCGGCCACCTACGTCCGGGATCCCTGGATTCGCGGCGCGATCGAGCCGCTGTCGAGGTTCGAGCGCTACGCGATCGGTGAGCTCCTGTCGTTCGAGATCGACCGACACACGTTCTTTGCGGTTCGCGACGACAACGTGGTCTCCACCCCCGAGCCAGGTCCCGACGTGGTCGCCACCCTCCGCGACTCCGACGGCCTGGCGGACCAGCTCGACAGCGACGGTGCCCTCTCGATCACCACGAACGGGTCCTCGCACCGGATCCCGCTACCCCCGAAGCCGCTCTACGCCGAGATGATCCGGGCGATCGACGGGCAACGGTCCCTCGGCGACGTGGCCCGATCCCTCGATCTGGAATGGGAGCGGTTCCTCCGGACGTTTCTGGAGCTCTACCCGGCCCTCCGGGAGGGGGGTTTCCTGACCCTGTCCGGGCCGGTCCGCGGACGGTAGACGGGCCCTTGCCGTCCCCGAGATCCGAGCGTATGGCCATCATCCTTGGCCACACCGCCAAGGCAGGGAGAAGTCATGGCCGAGCTCAACGGATCGAAGACCCACCAGAACCTGAAGGACGCCTTCGCGGGCGAGTCGCAGGCCAACCGCC
>CAZZLC010000021.1:0-49332 GCA_964655065.1 uncultured Enterobacteriaceae bacterium
ACCTCGACGTGTACCTCGAGCGCATGCGCCGCGAGTACAAGGTGCCGGTCGAGTCGTCGCCACCCCGCGTCGCGTACCGCGAGACCATCACCTCCTCGACGCCCTTCGATTACACGCACAAGAAGCAGACCGGTGGGTCGGGCCAGTACGGCCGGGTCGCGGGCACGATGGAGCCTCTCGAGGAGGGGCACTACGAGTTCGTCGACCAGATCGTGGGCGGTGCGATTCCGCGCGAGTACATCCCGTCGGTCGACAAGGGCTTCCAGATGCAGCTCGACAAGGGCTCGCTCGTCGGTGCTCCCATCACGGGCGTCAAGATGACCATCAACGACGGCAAGTCCCACGCCGTCGACTCGAGCGACATGGCGTTCCAGGCCGCCGGTCGTGGCGCGTTCCGCGACGCCTACGCCAAGGCCAGGCCGGTCATTCTCGAGCCGATCATGTCGGTGACCGTTGAGGGTCCCGCCGAGTTCTTCGGTGGCATCTCCAAGACGATCAACAGCCGCCGTGGCGTCATCATGGGGCAGTCCGAGGAGGAGGGCTTCACCAAGGTGGAGGCCGAGGTGCCCCTCTCCGAGATGTTCGGCTACTCCACCGCGCTGCGGTCCGAGACCCAGGGCAAGGCCGAGTTCGCGATGGAGTTCGCGAAGTATGGCCGAGTTCCGGAGGCGATCGCCGAGGAACTGAAGGCCGCCTACCAGAAGGAGCTCGAAGAGAAGCGCAAGTGATTCGCTGATCTTCGGGGACCCCGGAGCAACGCGCTCCGGGGTTCCGTCGTTTGTGGGGTAAGGCCCGGGAGCAGGAGGGGGCTTGCACGAACCGTACGAAGGAAACCCCGTCACGGCGGCACCTGCGCTCGAGCCAGGCCAGCTCGGGCTCGTTGTGGCTCCGACCGGCCTCGGCAAGACGGCGTTCCTCGTCCACGCGGCGCTCTCGCGCCTGCTTCGGGGCGAGGAGGTCCTGCATCTCGCCCTGGACCAGTCGGTGGCCCACGCCGTGGGGCACCACGACGCGGTGCTCTCTCTCGTCCAGGAGCGCCTGCAGGTCGAGGGGGCCGGCGTGCTCGTGGAGCGCGGTCGCCTCGTGCTGTCCCCAGGTCCCGACGTCGACTGGGCGCGCCTCGACGCCACCCTCGACGCGCTGTCCGAGTGGGCAGACTTCGAGCCCCGACTGGTGGTGATCGACGGCTGGTCGACTCGCCAGCCCGAGCTGGCGACGTCGCTCGCCGCCGCGAAGGAACGCCTCGGCCGTCGCAACCTCCCCGTGTGGGTGAGCCTGCGCAGCGAGCCCGGCCACGAGGCCGACGATGACGTCCTCGCGCTCGCCGACCAGTTCCTGAGGCTGGTGACGCTCGGTTCGTCGGTCGGGCTGCAGGTCGTGCCCCTCGTGGGCGACGCGCCCGGAACCCTGGCCGAGCCCCACCTTCTCGACGCCACGTCGCTGCTCCTGCAGCCGGCGCAGAGCCCACCGAGCCCTGGCGCGCCCACCATCGACCCGCGGACGAGCACGCTGTACTCGGGCGGAGCTCCAGGAGCGGAGTCCGTGTTCGGCGAGGTCGCTTCGCGCTACGGCGTTCGCGAGGTCGCGTTCACCTTCGAGGGACACCGCCAGGCCCGCACCGAGGGGCAGACGCTGCTCTCCCCCGCCGAGCTCGCCATGGGCGACGTCTCGCTCGCCTACGTGAGCAAGCGGCTCCACCGCAACTACCACGACCGCGAGAGCCTCATCCGCGGCGTGCTCCAGACGATCTGGCACATGGTCAGCCGCTCCCAGCAGGTCTTCGTGGTCGGCGCCATCCAGGAGGACGGCACGGTTCGCGGAGGCACGGGCTGGGCGGTGGAGCTCGCCGAGATGTGGAGCCGGGAGCTGTGGGTCTTCGACCTGCCCTCGTCGCGGTGGCACCGGTGGAGCGGCCGAGGGTTCGGCCCCGGCCAACCCCGAATCACGACCCGAGAGTTCTGTGGTACCGGAACGCGGACCCTCCCCGAGGTTGGCCGGCAGGCTATCGAGGAGCTCTTCGCGAACAGCTTCCCCGAGGGGACCTGACCCATGCTCTCCGCAGAATCCCGCCGGGCGGCCCAGGCTGACCGCTGGTTGTGGATCATCCTCGGCATCGCCCTGTTCTGGCGGGTGTTGCCCATGGTCTTCTGGTACACGACCGACTGCGTGCGGGACGAGTGCATCTACCGGTCCATGGCGAGTCACATCGCTGACGGCCACGGCATGCGGGAGACCATGCGAGGCTGGGTGCCTGCTCCCGGCTACCCCTACCTCCTCGCCATCCCGAAGCTCCTCTTCGGGTCGACGCAGTCCGTCAAGGCGTTGCAGGTCGTCGTCTCGCTCGCCTCGACCGTTCAGCTCTACCTGCTCGGCACGAAGCTCTTCGACCGTCACGCAGGGCGCGTGGCCGCCCTGCTCTTCGCGATCAACCCCACGATCGCCTGGTTCACCAACACGATGTGGATCGAGACGGTCTACACGTTCCTGCTCCTCACCGCGGTGATGCTGGTCTTCGAGGTCCGCGAGCGCTCGAACCTGTGGTGGGCGGCCGGGCTCGGCTTCACCATGGGCCTCGCCGTGTTGTTCCGCGGCGTCGCCACCTATCTGCCTCCGATCTTCGTGCTCGGGCTCCTCTGGCCCGCCGGCGACGACGAGTCGGTGTTTCCACCGTTGTCCGCGTGGGCGAGCTCGCTGCGGGCGAACCTCCGCAAGATCGGCATCTACGCGGTCGCGTGGGTGGCCACCATCGCGCCGTACTCGCTGGCCGCGTCGAGCATCCACGGCGGCTTCATGCTCACCGACGCGACCACCGGACACGTGCTGTACCTGGGCAACAACGACTACCAGCCGATCACGTTTGACTACGGTAACGGGATGCTGAACGAGGGCATCTTCCACCGCACGACCTCGACCGGTCGGCCGCCGTGCGACCGGGACATGCCGGCCGTGCCCACGAGCCGCTGCGAGGTCGACCGCGTCAAGACGTGGATCGCGGAGAATCCAGGTGAGTTCCTACGCCGGATTCCGAAGCGGATGGCCCAGTTCTTCAACCCGAACTCGTTCCTCACCCGCCACGTCCGCTGGGGCAGGTTTCCGGGACTCCCGTGGTTGCTCGAGGAAGTCCTCTGCGGCTGGATCGTGGTCACCACGCTGGCCCTGACGCTGGGAGGCACGCTGGCTGCCTGGGCGCGGGGACGAGGCCCCTACCTGATCGTCGCCGCAGGCACCGCCGTCTACACCGTCGCGGTCACTGCCCTCATGTACGGCATGACTCGCTTCCGGCTCCCCCTGGAGGCCCTGTGGTGCATCTACCTGGGCGTCCTGCTGGCCCGACCCACAGAGACGTGGACGAAGCTGATCGAATCTCCCGTTCGTCTCGCCGGAGCGCTCCTCACCCTCCCTTCGCTGTTCGCGCTCTCGATGTGGTACCTGCCGACCGGCTTCCCGATGTTCTGGCGATAATCAGCCAGGAACCACGCGGAAGCGCAGGGTCTTTGGCCGTCCACGACGCAGCAGCTCGACCTCGAAGTCCGACTTCTTCTTGAGCTTGAGGTAGAGCATGAACACGCCCGTGACGGTGCGGGTCTTCTTCCCGTTGACGGTCAGCAGTACGTCCTTGCGGCGGAAGCCGGCCTTGAACACCGGGCTCGCACACCCGAAGCCCGAGATGTACCAGCCCTTGACCCCTTCCTCGCGGTAGGGCCGGGAGTAGCCCAGCTTCATGAACGTCCTGAGGTTCTTTGTCGTCTGGTCGACGAAGGACCGGTCGATCTCGATCACGCCGTCCTCGGCTTGCCGGACGTGGGGGTGGGGGGCTCGACACCGTTCTCGGCGACGTCGGCGACGCTGCACCTGGAGCTGCTTCTTGCCCACCACGCCACCGCCGGCCACCGCCTTCGACTCCCCGCCCTTCTCGACGGCCTCCCCGCCGGGCTGCCCGTCGCCCTCCTCGGTGCCAGCCTCGGACTCGGTCGCCTCGCCGGGATCCTCGACGATCTCGGCGTCGTCGTCCTCGAGCTCGCCTTCGACGTCCTGCGGGTCCTCGAGCTCGTCCTCGAGCCCTTCGACGTCGAGCGAGACGAACACGGCGTCGGGCGGCGGCGGCAGGGTCTCGACGCCGAAGTCCGGCGGGGCGAGGTCCAGGACCCACGTGAGCACCCAGGGGGTGGCGTACAACCCGCTGGCCACGATGGCGGCGAGTACGAAGGAGAGGGGTGTGCTCGTCTTCATGAGGCCATAGGGGGAGGTCTCGGAGTGGAGTAATCGATGCGCGCCGTGGTCACCGCTGGGGGAACCCGCGAACCGATCGATGACGTCCGTGTGATCACCAACCTGTCGACGGGCCGCTTCGGGGCCGCGTGTGCAAACGCCCTGGCCCGACGCGGCGTCGATGTCGTGCTGGTGGCGAGCCGCGATCTGGCAGGACGTCCCGAGTGGATCGACGAGGCCGTGACGCTCGTGCCGTTCGAGGGGTTCGCATCGCTCGAGCGGGTTCTCGACGAGGTGCTTGCCGAGCCGGTCGACATCCTGCTCATGGCCGCCGCGGTGAGCGACTACTCGCCCGCCCCCACGCGAGGCAAGATCCGCTCGACGTCCGACACGCTCACCCTGACCCTCAAGCGCAACCCCAAGCTCCTGTCGACGCTCCGGGCCAAGGCCGGAGACCGCGCTACGCTGGTCGGGTTCAAGCTGCTGTCGGGCGTGCGGAGGAGCGCCCTGATCGATACCGCTCGCGAGCTGGTGCGCAACAACGACCTCGACCTGTGCTTCGCCAACGACCTGCAGGACTTCCGCGACGAGCAGCACCCCGGGACCATCGTGAGCGCGACCGACGCCCACCCGGTCACCGGAACCAAGTCCGAGGTCGCCGAGCAGCTGATCACGGAGGTGCTCGCGCACGTGCGCGGGCCCGCGGCGCCGAGTCGCGGGCAGGTTCCCTGGCCGCGGACGGAGCTCGAGGGCCCCCCGTTGCCGGTGCGCGACATCGTGGAGCTCTCCGAGGGCTTCGTCCTCCCCACCCTGGCCGGACGATACCCCCGGAGCCTGGTCACCCACGCTCTCGGCGAGGCCGCGGTGCAGGGTGCCTACACCGGCGGGGGCTTCGCGGTGGTGACCGACGGGGGGCGGGCGATCGTCGGACTCTCGCGCCTCGGCGAGTCTGCGGCTCTGCGGCACGACCGTCTGGTCGACGAGTTCCACGACACTCTGCGCGCCATGGGCGAGACGACGACGCTCGGCCCGGTCCTTCCGATTCTGGTGCACGATCGGCTCGTGGGGCTCGCGGCTCGGCTCGGCGACGTGGTGGCTCCCTGGTTCACGCCCGACTTTCGCCGCCACGGGTGGGGTGACGAGCTCGCCCGCGGCCTCGACGAAGCGGGACTCTCCGTGGCGGTGCCGCCCGAAGGTCCCGAGCAGGACTGGTTCATCGAGCGCGGCTACGTGCCGACCGGCCGCTCCGTCGAAGGCTGCTCGGCCCTGATCCGACTCGACCACCCATCGTCACAGCCCGAGCGCAAGCCAGCCGCGAGCGCGACGCTGATCGATCCGGCGCGACGACGCGTGCTCCTCGGCAACCGACTCGTCGGGCCTTGGCCTGGCTATTGGGCGTTCCCCGGAGGGTCCCGCGACCCTGGGGAATCGCTCGTCGAGACGGCGCGGCGAGAGCTCGCCGAGGAGACGGGCATCGTCGTCGACGGTGCGCCAGTGGCCGAGCGCGAGGTCATCGTGGGGCACGACCCCGGCTATCGGGTGACGAACTTCACCTTCGTCGTGTGGCACGAGCCGCTCCCCACGCGCTCGCCCGAGCTCGACGCCCGATGGTTCGACTGGGACGAGGCGCGCTCCCTGCGGCCGATGGCGGCAGGGACCCGACGCATCCTTCGTGAGGTTACGGACGAACCTCATGCACAGATTCGGCCCGCCCCTGTTTTCCAGTGCATCGGATGAGGGACAGCTGTGGCTGACGTGGCTGTCCCGACTCCGGTGGCTCGCGCTGTTCTCGCAGGCCGTCACGTTCGCGTTCGTCTTCCAGATGCTCGATGGGTGGCCGAGCTTCGTGATCTGGGTCGTCACCATGTTGGTGCTCGTCGTCGCCAACACCTGGGTGGTGGGCCACTCGCTGCAGCGTGAGGTGTCGACGAGCGCGGTGTTCGGCAACCTCCTGCTCGACGTGGCCGCGCTGACCACGCTGCTCGTCATCTCCGGAGGGCCCGACAACCCGTTCACGGTGCTGTACCTGGCGCACATCGCGATGGCGGCGGTGATGCTCCCCGCCCAGTACGCCGGAGCCCTCGCAGTCGCCGTGCTCGCCTGCTACAGCCTGCTCTTCGCCTTCCATCTCCCCTTGCACTACGAGCGCCACACCGTCGACGAGCAGACGCTCCTGCGGGTGGGTCAGTGGATCGCGTTCAGCGTGACCAGCCTGTCGGTGACCGGCTTCGTGCTCGGCATCGCCGCGACGCTGCGGAGGCGGTCACACCAGCTGCTCGAAGCCCGGGACCGCACCGCGCGGGTGGACCGGCTGCGGGCGGTGGGCACCCTCGCCGCGGGAGCGGCTCACGAGCTCAACACGCCGCTGTCGACGATGTCACTGCGGATCCGACGAATCGGGCGGCGCCACGACGACGAGCCCACGGTGCGTGACGTCGAGGCGACCCAGGAGCAGCTCGAGCGCTGCACGAAGATCGTGAGGCGCCTCCTCGTGGGCGCCGGCGACCCCGCCGCGGGGGACATCGAGCGCCGTCCCTTGTCGCGACTGGTCGACGAGACGGTCCGCATGTGGTGCAAGGGAAACGGCCTCGAGGTCCGGGTCGACGACGCGAGCGGCGGGGTTCAGGTCGAGCTGCCTCGCGTGGCCTTCCAGCAGGCGCTGACCAACCTGCTCGAGAACGCGCGCGAAGCGCAAGAGGAAATCGGCACCACCGACCCTCTGGAGATTCGCCTGCTTCGCGAAGGCGGCTCCGGCGTGGTCGAGGTGGCCGATCGCGGCTGCGGATTACCCCGGGAGGACACCAATGAGGTCGGCACCCCATTCTTCACCACCAAGTCCACGGGGACGGGGCTCGGCGTCTTCGTCGCGCGTCAGCTCGCGGACGGCGCCGGCGGAGGGCTCCAGTACCTCCCCCGGCGGAGCCAGGGTACGGTTGCACGCTGGTGGTTCCCCGAGGCGTCAGGAGGAGCGGATGACAAAGAAGCTTTTGGTGGTGGATGACGACGACGCCTTTCGGGAGGCCATGGAGCTCGAGTTCAGCGAGCGCGGCTTCCAGGTGCTCGGCGCTCCGGACCACCGAACGGCCCTCGGCCTCGCCGCGGTCCACCGCCCTGGCTACGCGGTGGTCGACCTCCGCCTGGAAGGAGAGCGCGGGCTCGCGGTCCTGAAGGACCTGCGGGAGCGCCTGCCCCAGATCAAGGCGGTGGTGCTCACCGGCTACGGCTCGATCGCGACCGCGGTCGAAGCGACCAAGCTCGGAGCGCGCCACTACCTCACCAAGCCCGTCGATCCAGACGCCATCGAGTCGGCCTTCGAGCGCGAGGGCGGCGACCCGAACGTGGTGGTGCCCGACCAGCCGCCGAGCCTCGCCCGTCACGAGCGGGAGTACATCGAGTACGTGCTCGCCTCCACCGGCGGCAACATCAGCGAGGCCGCCCGTCGCTTGGGGCTCCACCGGCAGTCGCTGCAGCGCAAGCTCCGGAAGTACCCGCCTCGGCGATAGCTACTCCTCGGCGGACAGCAGCGCGACGATGTCCTCTTCGAGGGCCTTCGCGTCCTGATAGCCGAGCTCCTCGAGGGTTCCCGTGTACTCCTTGTCGAAGTACACGTACGAGAGCAGGTCCGCGTCGGGCCCGGAGTCCCCAGCCGCCCAGTTCACCAGGTTGGCGAGCGCGCCCGAGACCCGGGGGGGACGATCCGCATAGATCGACGCCGCGACCTCCCCCAGGTCGACCGACGGGGCGATGAACAGCACGTCGACCTCGCGCTGCCCGATGTCGCGACGAAACCGCTCCGCGAATCCGGGCCCGTAGTGCTCGACGCCCCACTCGATGATCCGGTTGAACTGCTGGGCGTCGTAGAGATCCTGTTCGATCGGGTCGAGCCACAGGGCATTGATGGTCTTGCCGACCAAGAAGGGCAGGTTCGGCACCTGCAGCGTGCGCTCCTCGTCCTGGGACTGTCGCTTGAGCGACAGCACGATGATGCGCTCGGCCCCCGCCCGGATCACGGGCCGCAGCGGCGTGTTCATCCGCAGACCCCCGTCGACGAGCAGCCGGTCGCCCACCTGGATCGGTGGAAAGAGCAACGGCAGGGCGGCGCTCGCCAGCGTGTGGATGGAGCGAATCTCGGTGTGCACGACGTGGACCCCGGGTCGGAGCTCCCACTCGGGTCGCTGCTGGCTGTCCACGAACAGCACCTGGAATCCCGTACGCAGGTCGGTGGCGCCGACAATCCAGGTCAACCCCTCCTGCACGGCACGCCGGATCTGGCGCTTCGGGAAGTGGCGGAACGCCATCTTCTGCAGGGGCTCCGGGTCCGCGATGAAGAACGGTGCGTCTCGGAAAGCGTCCCGCAGGGTGCGAAAGATGTCGGTGTAGCTGACCCCGACCACGTCGGGAAGCTGCAGGTTCCGGTAGACCTGCGAGAGCCAGAGCAGACCGTCCAGATCACGGCCCGCCACGAAAGAGCTGTTCAGCGCCCCCACGCTCGCCCCGGCCACGATGTCGGGCCACGGGAGGTAGCCGAGTCGTCGCGGGAGCTCGTGGTAGAGGTAGCGGAGCACACCGGCCTCGTAGGCGCCACGGGCCGCGCCTCCGGCGAGGACCATGGCCAGCGGCGAGCGCCCAGTGCCGGCGTGAGGAGGATTCACCCGCCAAGGTTAACGTGCGCGGGCCGGGGTCTTCTTCCCGCTTCTGCGGCGACCTCGCAGAGCGTCATTCTCCCGCTCCTCGGACAGGATTCGCTTCTTTGTCGCCGCCCACCCACAGATCGGGCACTCGCGCAGATCGTGGTAGCGGGCGGGGCAGTACTCCCGCCCGAAGAAGATGATCTGCAGGTGCAGATCGTTCCAGCGCTCCTTCGGGAACGCGGCCTTGAGGTCCTTCTCGGTCTTCACCACGTTGGTGCCGTCCGACAGCCCCCAGCGGTCCGCCAGGCGGTGAATGTGGGTGTCGACCGGGAAGGCGGGCACCCCGAAGGCCTGCGCCATCACGACGGACGCCGTCTTGTGTCCCACGCCAGGCAGCGCCTCGAGGGCCTCGAAGTCCGCCGGGACGACTCCTCCGTGTCGAGCCACCAGGATCTCGGACAGTCCCTTGAGCGAGCGGGCCTTGCGGGGAGCCAGCCCGATCTGCTTGATGAAGCCCTTGATCTCGTCGACCTCGAGCGCGGCCATCGCCTCGGGGGTGGACGCACAGTCGAACAACGACGGCGTGACCTCGTTGACCTTCTTGTCCGTCGTCTGGGCCGACAGCATGACGGCGACGAGCAGCGTGTAGGGGTCCGTGTGATCGAGGGGTACCGGGGGGTCCGGGTAGAGCTCCTGCAGGATGCCCTGGATCCGACTGGCCTTCTCTGCTCTCCGCACGGTCCCCCCGGGTGGTGGTTGCTCGCCACCGCGGTATCCTCGTGGAAGGCCCAGGCTCACATCGAGATCGAGCCCTCGCGGAAGCGGGAGCGCCCGAGCAGTGCGTTGACGACCACCGGCGATCCGGCCCGCGAGGTCTGTACCGCCTCCGCGAGCACCCCGGCGACCGCCTCGGCGTCCCGGACCACGAAGCCCTTGCCCCCGAGCCCGTCCGCCACGGTGTGGTAGTCCGTGTACTCGAGGCGACAGGCCACGTCGTCGCCGAGGATGGTCTCCTGGTCCCGCAGGATCTGGGTCCACCCCGCGTCGTTGCCGATCACGGAGATCACGGGGATGCCGTGGCGGGCGAACGTGTCGACCTCCATCAGCGAGAAACCGGCGGCGCCGTCGCCCCAGAGGAGCCACACGTCGGCGTCGGGGCGTACGAGCTTGGCGCCCATGGCGAAGCCCGCTCCCACCCCGAGGGTCCCGAACACTCCGGGGTCCAGCCAGGACAGCGGGCCCCGCGGTGACACGGTGTAGGCGGCAGTCGCCACGAAGTCTCCACCGTCACCGACCAGCACGCTGTCGTCGACGAGCGCCGCGTCGAGCTGTCGGCAGAAGCCGACTGGGTCGAGGAGCTCGCCCGACTGGACCATGCCGGCGATCTCCTCGTTCCGCGCAGCATCGCGGGCATCGAGCTCCGCCATCCACGTCGACCGGTCGGGCCGGGGGCCGGCGGCAGCGGCAATCTGCAGGATGGTCGCGCACGGGTCGGCGAGGATGCCGAGATCGGGGCGTCGGTTCTTGTTGAGGTCCGACTCGGCCAGGTTGATGCCGATGACCTTGGCTCGGGCGACGTGGTTGCCGTAGTCGAGCCGGAAGTCGCTGGGCACTCCGGCGAGAAGCACCACGTCGGCGGCCTTGAGGGCCTGACGGCGCTTGTGGCGCTTCTGCAGCGGATGGCTCGGACCGAGGAGCCCCCGCGCCATCCCCGACAGGTAGCAGGGCACCCCCAGGGCTTCGAGGGACGCCACGAGCGACTCGATTCGCTCGGGGTGCAGCATCAGCTGTGAGCCGAGCACCATGAGCGGACGCTTGGCGTCGCGGAGCCACTGCGCGGCCTTTCGGACCTGACCCGCGCCGGGCTGGGGCACCGGGACGGGCTTGGGGTCGTGGAAGCGCGGACTCGCCGACCGCTGGTAGGTCCAGCGAAGATGGGCCTCGACATAGGCGGCGACCGCCCGCTGGCCGAGGGTCGGGTTCGGCGGGTCGAGCTGCTTGCTGGCCTGCTCGCGCACCGTGGCTTCGTCGTAGAGGAGGTCGATCGCCAGCTCGACGAACACGGGTCCCGGCACGCCGCTCTTGGCCTCGAACATCGCACGCTCGAGGACCGGAACGACGTCCCGGAGTCGACTCGGACGGGCCAGCCACTTCACGTGCGGCTTCATCAACGCGACCTGGTCGATGTCCTGCAGAGAGCCCCGCCCCCGCAGCAGGGTCGTGGTCGCCCCGCCGATGACGACGAGCGGCGACTGGGCGAGCTGAGCGTTCTTCACCGCGGTCACCGCGTTGGCCACTCCCGGCCCTGCCGTGACGACGGCCACCCCGGGGGTTCCGGTGAGCCGCCCCACCGCGTCTGCAGCGAACACCGCGTTCACCTCGTGTCGCACGTCGATCACGCGGATGCCCTTGGCCTTCGCGGCCACCAGGATCGGGGAGACGTGCCCACCGATCAGGGTGAACACGAAGGGTACGCCGTGGCGGCGGAGCACCTCTGCGACGCGTTCGCCTCCGTTCATGCACTGCTCCTTCGCGCTTCCGGTCTGCCATAGCACCGCGCGGGGTCCCACGGCCCGCGAGCGGTTCGGCTCACTCCTCGTCGCCCGGCTCCGGCGGGCGCACGGTTCTCGGCTTCAGCAAGAACATGAAGCCGTACGTCATGGCCGAGAAGGCGCCGACGAAGAAGACGACGTCGAGCATCCACGACGAGGGAGTGGCTTCAGGCATCCTCGCCCTCGGCCGACGCCTCCTCGCGGAGCGCAGGCCAGACGATCTCGTCGCCGTCGAAGGCCCCGCAGACGAAGGCCGCGAAGTAGCCGCCCTTCACGTCGCCCGGCAGGGCCGCGCTCACGCAGAAGCGCTCGTCGTCGACCCACAGGTCGCGCACCGCGTCGACACCGACCAGGCCCGTGAGGCGCGACACGGTGCCGTCCGAGGGATCGAGCGTGAAGGGTACGAGCTCGTCCCGGTTGCGGACCACCGCGCCCCACACGGTGCCGTCGGGAGCAACGAAGAGCCTCGGATCCCGATCGGGGCCCCCGGAGTCCCAGGTCACGTCGAAGAGGAGGTCGATCCCCCGCCGGAAGGACGCGATCCGCACGTCCGCGTCGGCGGCATCGCCCGTCTCGCCGACGAAGAGCCAGTCGTCGTCGACGATCACGAGATCGGTCCCGACTTCGCGCACCTGGTAGAGGTCGCCGACGCCAACGTCGCGCACCACGGTGCCCCCGCGGGTCACCTGGGCCGCGTAGAGCTGGCCTTCGTCGTTGAAGTCCTGGGGGTCGAGCGAGGTTCCGAACACGACGAAGTCGCCGTCGCCGAGCGCGACCGTGCCGGCGATGTCGAGCTCCTCGGGACCCGTGCGCTGCTGGAACAGCGTCTCGCCCTCGACGTCGACCTCGGCGAACAAGAGCTGGGGCCCTGCCTCGCCCACCATCGCGAGGGTGCCGTCCTCGACCTCGGAGATGCCCGAGATGCGGTCGGCCTCGCTGCTCGCGTTCCACTCGTAGAACATCGGGTCGACGATCTCGGGACCCGCTGGATCGATGAGGGTCAGGTTGGCGACGGAGTCGGAGTCCTCGGTGGGCTGGAGGCGCTGCCGCCCCCCCGCCGCGAGGAGACCGCTCGACAGGGGCACGAGCGCGCCGACCTCGTCGTCGCCGGGGCGCCCCCACTGCTCCTCCCACTGCACCTCACCCGACGCGTCGACGGCAATGAGTCGCGGGTCGGTGCGCGCCGGCGAGGCGATGTCGATCACGACGTACCAGCCCCCCTCGGGACGCTCCGTGATCAGCCCGCCCTCGGAGCGGTTGGCGGCCCCCCACGACAGGGCGAAGGTCGACTCGAGCACGGGATTCCCCTCTTCGGGGGTCCCACAGGCGACGATGAGTGCGAGCCACACGCGAAGCTCCTCGGACGAGAGTTCCGTCCCGCGTTCTCCCGTGAGCGAACCGAAGGGGAGACGACCGAGCGAGACGCGCGAGGCGCGTACAGCGAAGGCGAGCGGGACCGCTAGGCAGTGAGGTCTTAGAGTCTGCCGGACCACGCAGCCAGCAGTGTTGTCACCATTTTGGCGCCGTCGGTCGGGGTGGGCTGCCCGAACACCGCACCGAGCACGGCGACGCCCGGCGCGCCGGCGGCCCGGAGGGATCCCGCGTTCGCGGGCGTGATCCCTCCCAGCGCGTAGACGGGGCGGCCGGCCGCCCAGGTCACGAAGCGCTCGGGGCCGAGTGGGGTGCGGGTGTCGTGCCCCTTGGAGGTAGGTGGAAACACCGGCGAGAGCAGCGCGTAGCTCGCGCCTCGCGCGAAGGCCCGATCCAGCTCGGCCGGACTGTGGCAGCTCTGCCCGAACTCGCGGTGGACGGGGGGTTCACCCGTCGCCGCGAGGTGCAGGGGCTCCGGCCGCGAGCGCGCCTCGGGATGGCGGTCGTGCACTCGCACCGCGAGCCCGGCCGCGGCGGCCGCCTCGCACAACGCGTCGAGCCGGGCTCCCGTGACCTGGGGCTCCCGCAACACGATGGCGCCGAGTCCGGCGTTGGCGAGCGGCCCGAGCCAGGCGAGGAGGTCGCGTCCCGACCCATCGTCGCCGGGGGAGATCGCGAGGAGCGGGGTCAGCTGCCCATGATCCCGTCGAGGGGCGAGCTCGCGGTGGCGTAGAGCCGCCGCGGCATGCGCCCCGATTCGTAGGCGAGCCTCCCCGCCTCGACGGCGAGCTTCATCGCGCGGGCCATCGCCACGGGGTCGCCGGCCTCCGCGATGGCCGTGTTCATGAGGACCGCGTCCGCGCCGAGCTCCATCGCGATGGCCGCGTCCGAAGCGGTTCCCACCCCCGCATCGACGATCATCGGAACCTCGACGAACTTCCTGATGATCTGCAGGTTCGTGGGGTTCCGGATCCCGAGGCCCGAGCCGATGGGAGCCCCCAGCGGCATCACCGCCACGCACCCGAGCTCGGCGAGCCGCTGGCAGAGCACCGGGTCGTCGGTGCAGTAGGGCCAGACCTCGAAGCCCCTCGCCACGAGCTCGCGGGCGGCTTCCAGCAGCCCCTCCGCGTCGGGAAACAGCGTGCGTTCGTCGCCGATGACCTCGAGCTTCACCCGGTCGGTCCCCAGGAGCTCCCGACCGATCTCTGCGGTGGTCACCGCGTCTTCGGCGGTGTAGCACCCGGCGGTGTTGGGCAGCAGGGCGACGCGCTCGGTGTCGACGAAGTCGAGGAGGCTGGGCCCGTCGAGGCCGTCCAGATCGACCCGACGGAGTGCCACCGTGACGAGACCGGTGCCCGAGGCTTGGTGGCAAGCCTGCATCTGCTCCAGATCGCGGTAGCGCCCCGTCCCCACGATGAGCCGCGAGGACAGCGTGAGCGAGCCCACGTCGAATGCCATCGTCGTTCTCCCCGGCCCCGGCTTCGCGTGATAACGGCGGCCGTTCCTGTTTCCGCCGAGCGTATCGTGCTTGCACCGATCCCGCCGAGGACATAGGGGTGACGGTCCGCGGAGGCAGCGGGCAATAGCGGCGCATTCGAGAAGCGTCACCAGGGCCGGAAGTCAGGCCGCTACTGGCAAGTTCAAAGGGAGAAGGCATGCGCTGGGTTGTGATTGGGCTGACGGCCCTGATGTTCACGGGGTGCGGTGCGAAGTACAAGCCGAAGGGCCCGGTGATGACCGACTACGAGCGGACGGTGAACTTCCCGGCCTACCGCACCTTCGCCCAGTCCCGCTACGGCGGTCAGGCTCCCAAGGTCCAGACCCCGCCCCTGCCGTTCCTCGCCTTCGGCGCCCACTTCGACGTCGACATCTCGCTGCTCCCGAAGAGCGACGACTTCGAGAAGATCGAGGTCGCGCGGCTCTCCCGTCCGAGCGGCCCGCTCTGGCTCGCGGTCGAGACGAACCTCGAGGGCGACCAGACCCTGGTGGCCAGCGTCGACGACATCGAGGGGCTGATGCCGGAGCTCCCGCTGGCTCGCAAGCCGGTGACCACCTTCCGGGCCGAAGACGCGTCCGACGGCGAGACCATCGACCTCTCCCTCTCCTACATCAACAGCCGTGGCAGCCGCGTCGACGCGGAGTTCGAGGGTGATGCACCGGTCACGCCCGCGAAGAAGCGCAACGCGCGCACCTTCGACTATGCGGCCAACCAAGTGCTCGCCGTGCTCGACGTCCCCGCCCAGGAGAGCCTGTTCAAGGCCGACTTCAAGATCGACGGCTCCGACGTCCGCTTCCGCAAGGTCGCGGGTATCGTGCCCGGTCGCTACGTGCAGACCCAGTCCATGGGCGGGCTCGCGGTGGGCCGCTTCCAGATCCTGCCCGACGGCCCGGCCCACGGCGGCGCGGCCTATGGCCAGGCCTTCATCGAGCGCCCCGAGGACCCGAACGACATCCCGGTGGTCGAGATCAAGCCGAGCGACGCGGTCAGCCTCACCGTCGCGCAGAACTTCTCGACCGTGCAGGGCTGCTACCTCAAGCGCGTGGCCGAGGTCGCCGACCTCGGTGGCGCGCTCCAGGTCGACTTCACCATCGACGAGGGCGTGGTCATCAGCACCGCGCTTCCCGAGGTCGAGGGTGGCATCACCGACGAGGTGATGACGGCCTGCATCACGCGCGCGGTCGACGGCTGGTCGTTCGACGATATCGTCACCGGCACAGTGAGCTGGACGTTCGGCTTCACGCCCGGCGAGGGCGACGAGGCCGAGCCCACCGCGTCGCTCGGTGAGGGCACGATGGAGCTCGAAGGCGACGGCGACGAGGCCGAGGAAGAAGAGATCGACCTCGACGACATCGACCTCGACGAGGCGCCCATGGACGACCTCCCCGAGGCCGAGGGCGCGGACGCTGGAGAGGGCGAAGGCGAGGCCGAAGCGACCGACGAAACCCAGGGCCTGCGCGAGGAGCTGTCGCTCCGCAACTTCTCCACCATCCATTCGCTGCCGGGAGGCGCCACGGTCACGCTCAAGTGGATCGTGACCCGCCGCGGTGACACGGTCGAGGCCGTCCAGAGCACGCCCGAGCGCACGCTGACCTACACCTACAAGCTGGTCTCCGAGGCGTACCTCGAGCTCCAGAACATCCGGGTCGAGCAGTACGGTCGCGGAACGCCCGTCACCGCCGTCACCTTCAACCCGCCCCTGCCCGATTACCGGTGGGCCGACTTCGGTGGCAAGCGGGTCAGTGACTTCGTGATCGACATCAACGGCCAGCAGAGCCACGGCGTCGGCCAGATCGAGACCGCGCCCGGCTCCACCGGTCCCCGCCTCGTCGTGCGACCCCGCGCCCCCAAGTGGACCGAGGACCGCACGCTCATGAGCTCGATCTTGTTCCCCGGCGACGGCTCGGTCAGCGTCATCACCGAGCGCATCGAGCTCGACAACTAGAAGCCCCCCTCGAGGGCGGCTACCGAGCCGCCCTCGCCGCGGCTACCGCGGCCTCGACTGCGGACAGGATCTGGGCCTCGTCGGGATTGTCGTTGCCAGACACGGACCCGTGGCTCGCTTCCCACACGACGCGCATCGTGCGTCGGTCGACGAGGATGTCGAAGCCGCGGTTGACGCTGAACGGCGAGTCGTCGAAGGTACCCGGCTCGGGCTGCGTCTCGTCGTCGCCTACGCAGAAGCCCTGCCCGCTCCCCCCGTTGGTCGCCAGGTACTCGGTGCACAGCTCGGCCGTGCCGTCCTCGAACGATCGGCCCTTCTCGAGCACCCACACGATCTGGGCGCCCGCCGCGACGATCTCGTCCTCGATACCCACCACGCGCCCGGCGTGGTCCCTACAGGTGCTTCACCAAGCAGGGATGGACACGAACAGGAGCACGTCGAACGGGCTCCAGTCGATATCGGGGTCGAGGGCGCAGGGCACGTTCGCGAGATCGAGCGCGAAGCGGGCGCCATCGCTCGCGTGAGCGACCGCGGTGGGCCACGCGTACGGCGAGAAGACCTCCCCGAGGGCCATCGGCTCGACCGCGCCGGCGGGATAGGTCTCGCCGCCCTCGCAGTCCACCCCATCCCCCGGCTGCAGGACGGTCCCGGTGTCGATGGGCCGCGTCGTGCCGGTTTCTCCCGTCGGCGCCCGGGGCATCGGGTCGACCGGGGGACTCCGTCCGGAATCCTCGCCGTTGGCATCAGAGAGGCTGCAGGCCGGCGCCAGCAGCGCGAGAGTGAGAGTCATCATGCGCGCACGCTATCAGATGTCGCGCCTCGGGTGGGTCCCCTTGCGCCACGGCGCGACTCCAGCTCGGCGCGGATGCGATCGTGGCGCGCTCGAGTCAGCGGATAGCGCCAGGCGGTGATCACCGCCCCGACCAGGAGCGCTGCCGCGGCCGGGCCCGCGAGCACCCGCACCACCAGAATCGCACCCTCGGGTGGCACGTAGGGAGCGGTGGCGTTGGGCACCGGCTGGAACCCGGCCCACCCGAGGGCCTGCATCGCCGCGAAGATGGCGATGGCACCCGTGAACTTCCGAAGGAGGTTCTTCGCCCCGTAGTAGATCCCCTCGTTGCGCTCGCCAGTGGCGAGCTCGTCGACGTCGACGACGTCGGGAATCATGGCGTCGGGCAGCACGTGCGCGGCCGACACCCCGATGCTCGCAGCGACGGCGACCGCCAGCGCGAAGTCGACCTCGCCCGAGCCCACGAGGAAGATGGAAAGCTGGGCCAGCGCCCAGGTCGCCATCGCGAACATATAGGCACCACGCTTGCCCACCCATCTCGCGAGCGGCCCCCAGATCGGGAGGACCACCAGCGCCACGACCAGCAGGGCCCCCAGCATGGCCGACTCGATCTGCAGCGAGAGTCCGGCCACGGCGACCGTGGTCCCGCCGCCCGGGTCGAGGTGGTAGTCCACGAAGAACGGGATCAACAGGGCGACGAGGTCGAACGTGATCCAGTTGAGCATGTAGAGCAGGGCGAGGTAGCGAAACGGAACGTTGGCCCACGCCGCGCGGATCGTGTCGACAAAGGGCCGAGGGGGAGGCGGCTCGACGTCTGGGTCCTCACGCACGACCGCCGCGATGACCAGCGGCGGCACGACGCTCGCAGTGCCGAAGCAGAACGCCACTGCGAGGTAGCCCTGGGCTGCGGTTCCCCCCGCTGCCTCCACCTGCGCCACGATCTCCGGAGCGAGCAGGGCCACCGCCAACGACGCCGCGATGTTGAAGAACATGCGGTACGAGGTGAGACCGGTGCGCTCGTCGTAGTCGGGCGTCAGCTCCGGGGTGAGGGCGTAGAACGGCACCGAGAGCAGGGTCTGGAACGTGGTCGCGACCATGTAGGCGAGCGTGAAGTGGAGGGTCAGCGCGACCTGGCCCTCCCAGGGAGGGGCCCACCACAGCAGCAGGTACGACAGCCCAAAGGGGACGGCCGAGACCACGAGATAGGGACGCCGGCGACCCCACCGGGTGCGCGTGCGGTCCGAGAGCCTCCCCACGACGGGATCGGTGAAGGCGTCCCACAGCACCCCCACGAACGCCGCCACGCCCGCGAGCCGGGGGTCGAGCCCCACCACACTGGTGAGGAAGAGCGCATGAAAGATCTGCCGGAAGGTCGTGAAGCTCGAAATCGAGAAGTCGCCCGAGCCATAGGCAACCTTCGTGGTCAACGCGAGACCGGATCGTCTGGCCACCAGCCCTCCCGGGAAGACGAGCGCCCCTATCCGGTCGCACTCGGGACGGCTGCGATACAGGTCGCTCGGTCGCGGGGTCGATGCCGAAGGTTCCTGGCGCCTTGCACGACCCGCTGGACCTCACGATCGTGCGGCGCGTGTCGCTGTCACGTGGGCCACGTGCCTTCGGCCACGGGGCTCCTGCCGTGTTCGGCGCCCCCCCGCGCCGACTCGGACGGACGCGGGGGAACGAGGGCTGGGCTCGTCAGCCCTTCGCGCCGAGCGAAGCGTCGCCGCGAGCGAAGATGCTCGCCACGTACTGAAGCACGTCGGACGCGGAGACCTCGTCGTAGCCGTAGTGGTCGATGAGGCGCTGCTTCACGACCTCGATCTTGGCCTGCGTGTCGGCATCCATCGTGTCGGAGACGAGGCTCGTGAGCTTGATGGAGTCCTTGCTGTCCTCGAAGAGCTTCAGCTCGAGAGCGCGGTGCAGACGCTCGTTCATGGTGTAGTTGAAGGACTTGCCGTCGAGCGCGAGCGCCGCGATGTAGTTCATGAGCTCGCGGCGGAAGTCGTCCTTGCGGGCATCGGGGATGTCGATCTTCTCCTCGATCGCCCGCATGAGGCGCTCGTTCGGCTCCTCGTACTCGCCGGTGAACGAGTTCTTCACCTTCTCCTTCAGGACGTAGGCGCGCAGGTTGTCGATGTAGTTCGAGCACAGCCGGTTGAGCGCGCCCTCGTCGGCGGCGATCGCCTTCTGAACCTCGTTCTTCACGATGTCCGTGTACTCCTCCTTCACGACCCCGAGCAGCTCGCGGTATCGCTCGCGCTCGTCCTCGTTGGAGATGAGGGAGTGGCTCTTCAGGCCGCTCTCGAGCTCGTTGAACACCATGAACGGATTGAGGACCTGCAGGTCGGGGTCCTTCACGAGCGCGTTCGAGATCTTGTCTTGCACGTAGCGCGGCGAGATCCCGATCATGCCCTCGCGAATGGCGGCCTTGCGCAACTCCTTGACGTGGTCCTCGGTGAACCCTCGCACGGAGCGGCCATCGTAGAGCTTGGACTTCTGGAGCACGGAGAGCTTGTGGTTGGACGGCTCTTCGAGGCGGGTGAGCACGGCCCACAACGCGGCCATCTCGACCGTGTGGGGTGCGATGTGCGCGCTCACCTTGCGCGCGTTGAAGTCCTTCGCGTAGATCTTGGATTCCTGCGAGGCCTTCGTGATGTACGGAACGTCGATCTTGATCGTCCGGTCCCGCAGGGCCTCCATGTACTCGTTGTTCTGGAGGCGACGGTACTCGGGCTCGTTCGTGTGCCCGATGATGACCTCGTCGATCGAGGTCTGGGCGAACTTCTTGGGCTTGATGCGGTGTTCCTGGCTCGCACCCAGGAGATCGTAGAGGAACGCCACGTCGAGCTTGAGCATCTCTACGAACTCGATGATGCCGCGGTTCGCGACACAGAACTCGCCGTCGAAGTTGAACGCCCGCGGGTCCGAATCCGAGCCGTACTCCGCGATCTTGCGGTAATTGATGTCGCCCGTCAGCTCGGTCGAATCCTGATTCTTCTCGTCCTTCGGCTGGAACGTGCCGATGCCGACCCGGTCCTTCTCGGACAGGAGCAGACGGCGGACCTTGATGTGCTCCTGCACCTTGAGGAAGTCGCCGTTGTAACGCTTCATCAGCTCGCGGTAGTAGTAGCGACAGACCGGGTTCAGCTCGCCGATCGGACGCACCCGGTACCGCGAGGAGCCGGAGGCGTTGAGCTCGGCGAGGACCTGCTCGCGCGTGGCGTCCGGCAGCAGCAGGAGGGGCTCGTCGTTCATCGGCGACGGAATCTCCTCGCCGTCGATGACCCACGAATAGGTGTAGAGCCGACCGGCCTCGGTGCGGCTGTAGCTCTCGAGCCCCTTCTTGAGGAGCCTCGCGATCGTCGATTTGGCCGAGCCGACCGGGCCGTGAAGCAGGATGACGCGCTTCTCGGGACCGTAGCCGAGCGCAGCCGCGCGGAACACGCGCACGAGCTTCATCAGGTGGATGTCAATCCCGAATACGGCGTCGGCACCGTTGTCGAACGGGTCATCGAAGAATCGATGACGAAGAATCGACTTGCGGTATTCGGTGTATTCCTCGGCGCCGTACGACTCGATGAGGTCGTAGAGCCGCTGATAGGCGTTCCGGGCGACTCGACCGTCTTGTCGGACGATCTCGAGGTAGTCTCCGAAGCTGCCCTCCCACAATAGGTTCTGGTAGTGGGTGACGTCTTGGTTCTGGGCAATGAGCCCCAGCAAGCCCTCGGGCTTGGCCTCCGACATGCATGGCCTCCGCATCGTCGTGAACCTCCCCCGTGCGGCGAGGGGAGGGACGGTGTTTCCTGAGAACGAGGCAGTCCGCTGGCAGGCGGAAGGTGGTCGGGCCATGGGCCCTCTCTCCACATCACCCAGATCCCGGAAGTCGGCCGGTCGAGGTTTGTCCAGCTGGCGTACACCGCCCGTCATTCCTAGCAAATGATGGGCCAATTCCCTGGAAGTCAGCGACGAGCTGGATTGCCGGAGACTCCCCCCCGATGCCGGGGGTCACGCGCCGAAGAGCCCCAACCAGAACACTACCGCCGCGGTCAAGACAACCACGAGCACGCCAGAGGCGATCACCAGCACGCAGCCAAGGCCCACCGCGAGCGCTCGCATCTCGGTGGACCGGGCGGGTCGCTCGACGGCGAGCTCCTCCGTGGTCGCAGCCAGCATGGGGTCGACCTCGGCGCCCGGCTCGGCTCCGTCGAGCAGCGCGCCCAACGGGATCGAGGGAAAGGCAGGCGGAGCCTTGGGCGTGTGATGCTCGGGGTCGGCGTCTCGACGGGAGGGGCCAGACACTTCGTGCTCCGGGATTTCGACCAGCTCTGCCGCACCCTACCACTGGTTCGGCACCATCTTGGTGGGCTCGGGTTACGGTACGGCGGCATTGGCCGCACCCCTCGACGAAGGGCGCGGCGAGGTAGAGAGCCGTCGGAGCGTGAGGGGGCGTGAGCACGACCCGGACCAATTGCCTCAAGTGCAGCTCGGACCAGCTTCGGTGGCTGACCCTCCGAAAGGGCCGGATCCCCGTCGACGTACTGCAGTGCCAGGTGTGCGGGACGCCGAACGCCGAGGAGGACTGGGAGCCGCCGCTGCTTCCTCTCGCCCCGGGGCACTGCTGGAACTGCGGCGCTCGGCGTGACGTCGACAAGTGCAGCAACTGCGGGCTCACGAGGGTCGAGGACGCGCAGGTGCACAACGAGCTGCGCGCGATCATCCACCCGCAGGCCACGCATCTCGACGCGGCGCGTCAGGCGAGCCGCATCGGGCGCCGCCTGCTCGCCCTCAAGCTCGCGACGGCGGCCGCGGCCACCAACGAGCACGATCAGGGCGAGGTCGCTCGCGCCCTGCGCATCTGGCTCCTGTCGGCCATCGGAGAGCCCGAGCACGCTCTCGACGATGCCAAGTCCTGGGTCGAGGGCACTCAGGACCCTTCGGCGGTCGCGTGGGCGAGCTACGGCCAGCAGCTCCACGCGTCCCAGATGCTCGGGGGCGCGGTCGACGCCTACGACAAGGCACTGCGCAAGAACCCGGGCCAGAACAACATCCGGGCCCGCAAGGCGCAGCTGCTGCTGGAGCTCCAGCGACGCGGTCAGGCTCAGGACGAGGCTCTGCGCGTGCTTGCCTCCGAAGGGGTCGACGACCAGTCCGCGGCCATCGCCTGTCAGGTGGCCGAGCGCCTGTGCGACGCGCTCGAGCGCGACGACCGCAACCGCGAGATCGCCCGACTGCTGGAGTTCACCGGGGGCTACCTCGAGCGGTCTCCGGGGCTGCTCGCCCACCAGGCCCGGCTGCTCGCCGCCGAGGGCGACATCGCAGGGGCTCGCCGGCAGCTCAAGAAGGCTCGGCGGATCAATCCGGAGCTCGAGATCTACGAGCGGGTGGAGCGGGCCATGCGGCCGGCGAAGAGCTCCTGGTGGCGTTGGTGAGCTGATGGACGACCTCGAGGTCCGACCCGGTCTCGTGATTCCCGGCGGAGAGCTCACCTTCACGACGAGCCGCTCGGGAGGGCCCGGTGGCCAGCACGTCAACACCACGTCGTCGCGGGTGACCGTCCGCTTCGACGTGCTGGGTAGCTCGGTGGGAGAGCCCTGGGTGTCGCGCTGGCAGGAGCGTCTCGGCTCGCGGCTGACGTCGGGTGGCGAGCTCGTGCTGCACAGCGACCGTTTCCGGTCCCAGGCCCGCAACAAGGACGACGTGCGCGAGCGGCTCGCGGCCACCCTGCGCTCGGCCCTCGTGGTCCAGCCGCCTCGCCGAGACACCAAGCCGACCCGCGGGTCCCAGCGTCGCCGTCTGAAGTCCAAGAAGTCGCGCGGCCAGACCAAGGCCCTGCGCGGCCGGGTCCGCGAGGACTGACCCATGCCCTTCGACCCGCGATTGCTCGTCAAGGCCTCGGGTGAGGGACGCGTGCGCGACGCGGCGCTGCGCACCTGGGCTCGGGTTCGGCAGGACCCTCGGCGCAGCGGGCCCGTGCTGCGCTCGGTGGGGCGTCGCTTCAAGTATCTGCACTCCCGGGAGCGAAGACTCGTCCAAGAGGGGCTGTTTGGGCTGGTGCGGCGTCAGCGCGGCCTGTCGGAGCTCCTCGGGACGAACGCGCCCATCGCGCTGTGGATCGGCTGGCTGGTCCTCGAAGGCCTCGATCCGGACGTTGCGGAGGGCGTACTTCCGGGACCGTGGAGCCGTCTCGCCGAGGAGTTCGCCACCCTCGGCCACGGCGGCTCCCCCGAGAGCCGCATCGCCCTCCGCCACAGTCTCCCCGATCACCTCGCGCGGCGGCTCGTGAAGAGCCTGGGTCCCAACGACGCCGAGGCTTTCATGGTCGCGAGCGACCAGCGCGGCCCCGTCACCCTGCGAGCCAACCGGCTGCGCTGTACGCGCGAGGAGCTCAGGGAGAGGCTGGAGTCCGAGGGTGTGGTCACGCGGCTCTCCGACCGGGCTCCCGATGGGCTCGTGATCGAGGGCCGACACAACCTCGAAGCGCTGAAGAGCTTCAAGGCGGGCTGGTTCGAGGTCCAGGACGAAGGGTCACAGCGGCTCGCCAACCTCGTGGGACCGCTCGAGCGCGGTGCGACCGTGATCGACTTCTGCGCAGGGGCCGGCGGCAAGTCCCTCGCGCTCGCTGCCCGAGGGGCCCAGGTGACCGCCCTCGACGTCCGCGCCGACGCCCTCGAGGAGCTCGACCGACGGGCCACGAGGGCGGGAGCCCGCATCGCGGTCACCCGGATCGCGGGCCGGGGGCCGCTGCCACCCGAGCTGGCCGATCGCCGCGCCGATCACGTGCTGGTCGACGCCCCTTGCACGGGCACCGGGGTCCTCCGGCGCCATCCCGAGCACCGTTACCTCATCGAGCGGAGCACGGTGAGCGAGCAGGCGAAGCTCCAGGGCCAGATCCTGGAGCGGGCGGCCATGCTCGTGGCCCCAGGGGGGCAGCTCGTCTACGGCACCTGCTCGGTGCTCCGAGCCGAGAACGACGCCGTGGTGGATCGCTTCCTCCACCGCCACCCCCGCTTCGAGCCCTCGACCCAACCACTTCGCACCGCCCCTCACCTCGACGGGTCCGACGGCTTCTACGGCCTCGCGATGAGGCGCACCGAGTAGCGCTCCTTCCTCCGCGACCGCTTGCTCGCAGTGAACAGGCCGATATCGAACGCGAACAAGAACCCGCCCTGCACGAGCAGCGCGTCTCCGAGCCCCAACAGCGCAGGGTCGTCGACGCGTAGACCACGCTCTCGCAGGGCCAGACCGGCCACGACGTACGCCACGTCGAGTCCGATGTTCAAGAGCAGCGAACGCTCGAGGTTCTGCTGGCTCCGGAGCAGATCCGCGGGCTCCTGGACGGCGCGGCGTCGGGCGCCCACCGACGCCAGACCCGCGGTCGCGATGCCGAGGTTGACGACGTTCCAACCAGCATTGCCACCCCAGAAGGGCTGCGCGCGGGGGTCTTCGGCGATTGCGGCCCCCACGCCGCCACCGGCGAGGTTCAACACGGACCACGACGCGAGCACGCCCATGCCTCGCCTCTGCACGCGGAGGTGCCGCGCCTTTGCCTCCTCGAACGCCTGACGCTCGGCGTCCCCGTCTCCCGGTTCACCGGCGCTCGCGAGCGCCATCATCCACGCGACGATCATCAGGGCTCCCCTGGCTCTGTGTCTCCACCCGAAGCTGCGTATTCCCGAAAGCTCTGCAGCAACGTCTTCGTGCCGACTCGCGGGGCGATGGCATCGTGGTCGTGGATGTGGGCCACGAAAGCCCCCACGTCGGCGAGCCGGGGGTTGATGGCATCCATCACGCGCGCGCCGAGCCGGAGGATTCCGGTGGGCGGTCGCACGATGCGGGGCGGAAGATCCAGCGCTGCGAAGGCGCACTCCGCGATGGCCCGACGGGTGAGGACCTCCGGCCCCCCGACCTCGATCGTCGCGGGCTCGCGATCCAGTTGGTCCACGATCGCCTCGGCCAGATCGACTTCCGCGACGGGGTTCGTCCGCACCTTGCCCGACCCTGGCACGACGAGGACTCCGATCCGCGCGAGATCGACCAGTGGCTCGAGCAGGCCGTGGAAGCCCGTCGCCCGCACCACCGACCCCTCGAGCCCCGCTCGGGCAATCGCCTGCTCGCCCCGCCGGTGAGCGGCGACGTACTCGAGGTCCTCGGGGTAGTCGCCTGCCACCGACAGGTACACGAAGCGACGAACGAGCGCCGTGGCGGCGGCGAGGGCGAGCGCCCGCGTGCCGCGGTGATCCACGGCATCGAAGGTGAGCGAAGGTGGGGTCCACCAGGGCAGCAGCGGTGCTCCCGCGATGGAGATCACCGCGTCGACGCCCTCGCAGGCCCGAGGGAGCGTCGACGGGACCATCAGATCCCCCTCGACCACGTCGACACCGTCGGGCAGGTCCACCTCCGCAGGACGGCGCACCAGCGCACGCACCCGGATACCGCGGCTCGCGAGCAGAGAACGCACCTCGGATCCGAGGCGCGACGTCGCACCAACCAGCAAAACGTGTTTCATGCTGGCGAGCTAACGCCCCCGGCCCCGCCGGCGCGTTGGCGGGGGAGGTCGTGCGTGCGATGGTGGTGGTGGATCGTCGTTGTCTTCGTCGGTGGGGGATGTGTGAAGCCCGTGGACTCCGCCTCTCCCTCGAGGGATCGCGACTCGCGCCCCTTCCCGGTCGTCGACCACGTCCTGTCGAACGGTCTGCGAGTCCTGCTCTCGGAGAATCCGGGAACCGCACGGATCTCCGCTCGGGTGATCGTGCGGGCCGGCTCCGCTGACGAGCCACGCGACGCGACGGGCCTCGCCCACTACCTCGAGCACCTCCTCGCCAACAAGGGCACCCAGCAGCTCGGGACGACGAACTGGGAAGCCGAGAAGCCTCACCTCGACGAGGTGCGCGCTCTCTACGACCGGCTCTTCGAGACCAAGGACGAGGCTGCGCGCACCGCGATCTATGCCCGCATCGCGGAGACAGCGGCGAAGGCCAACCAGTACGCGGTGCAGAACGAGCTCAAGCAGCTCTGGGGCGTGCTCGGGGGCCAGCGGCTCAACGCGTTCACGAACCGCGACATCACCGCGTACGTGGTCGACCTCCCGGCCAACCGCCTCGCCCACTGGGCCCGCATCGAGGGAGATCGATTCCGCTCGCCCGTGTTCCGGTCGTTCCAGACCGAGGTCGAGACGGTCTACGAGGAGAAGAACCGGTCGCTCGACAACCCCGGACGCGCCGTCTTTCGCACGCTGGCCGCCGAGGTCTTCGCCAACACCCCCTACGCGGTGCCCACGCTCGGCACCATCGAGCACCTCAAGAACCCCTCGGTGTCCAAGACCGAGAAGTTCTTTCGCGACTGGTACGTCCCCTCGAACATGGCGGTGGTGCTCGCGGGCGACTTCGATGCGAACGAGGTCATTCCCCTCCTCGAGGCCGAGCTCGGCGCGCTGCCTCGCGGTGAGGCTCCTCCGAGGCCCGAGGTCCCGCTCACCCCCATCCGCGGTGAACGCCGCGTCGACATCGTCCATCAAGGCGCTCCCGAGCTCGTCCTCGCCTGGGCCACCGTGCCCTGGGGCCACCCCGACCATCTCCCGCTGGTCATGGCGCGAAGCCTGCTCGTCAACGGTGCCACGGGCATCCTCGACCGCACCCTGATCCAGCCCAAGCGGGTCTTGCGGGCGTCGGCAGGGGCGTGGCACCAGACGCGGGTGGGCGCGTTCTACCTGACCGCGCGCCCCCGCGAGGGGCAGGCACTCGGCGACCTGGAGGACCTGCTCGATCGCGCCCTCGAGGACCTGCGTCAGGGCGACTTCACGGCCGACGATCTCGCCGCAGTAGTGCTCCAGGCGCGAATCTCCGACAAGCTCGAGCGCGAGAGCAACGCCCGTCGGGTCTCGACCCTCACGGCGGCGGTCCAGTACGACACCACCCTCGACGCGGTGCTCGGCTTCACGGACCGGCTCGCCGAGGTCGACCGTGACGACGTCCTGCGCGTAGTCCAGGACCACCTCGGACCGAATCGGGTGCAGATCCGCAAGACCACGGGCCAGCCCGACCTTCCCTCGATCGTGGCGCCCGAGCTGCCTCCGGTGGAGCTCAACACCGGCGCGCACTCTCCCTTCTACGACGCGATCGTGGCCATGCCCGTCGTCGACGAGGTCCCGCAGACGGTCGTGGAGAACCGGGACTACGCGGTGGTCGAGACCGATGCAGGCCGGCTTTATGCCTCGACCAACCCGTTCTCGGACCTGTTCTCGGTCACCTGGCGGTGGGAGGTCGGCGCGGAGGCCGACCCGGGCCTCTGCACGGCGTGGCGGCTGTTCGACGCGTCGGGCGCGGGAGACGACGACCTCGCCGCCTTCGAGCTCGCCCGGTACCGCCGCGGGATCCGCATCTCCACCTCGTGTAGCCGCTACACCTCGTCGCTGACGGTCAGCGGTGAGGAGGCGCAGTTCGAGGAGGCGTTGGCCATGGTCGCGCGTCGGATCCGCGAGCCCCGGGTCGAAGAGGGCAAGCTCGCCAAGATCGTCGAGGACGTGATCCGCAGCCGCACCGACGCGAAGACCACGAGCCGCACCAAGGCCGACGCGCTCGGCAACTACGCACGACGAGGCACCGACAGCGTCTACCTCGCCTCGGTGCTCACCGACGAGGCCCTGCGCGGCCTCGCCGAGCCGGTGCTGCAGGCGAAGCTCGCCCGCCTGTGGGCACAGCAGGCCACCCTCTTCTACGTGGGCACGCGGTCGCCCGCCGACGTGGCCGATGCGCTCTCCCCGGGTGACCGCACGTTCGCCCCGGCCGCGACGCGACCCCGCGTCCGCGTGGTCCGTCGCTCGGAGCCCGAGGTGCTGCTCCTCGACGTCGACGCCGTCCAGTCCGCGGTGCGACTCTACGTGCCGGGCGACCGCTTCGATCGCGAGGCTCAGGCCCAGCATCGCTGGCTCGGGGAGGTGCTCGGCGGGAGCGCGGGGCTCGTGTTCCAGGAGGTCCGGGAGTCGCGCGGCCTCGCCTATTCCGCCTCCGGGGGCTACCGCTCGCCGGCCGAGCCGGGCGACGACGGATACCTCTACGCCGCGCTCTCGACCCAGGCCGACAAGACGGCGAGCGCCGCCGCGCTGGTCACGGACCTGCTTCGCCCGCCCGCCCCCGACGCTGCACGCTACGAGCGGGCCCGAGCCGCGGCGATCGAGTCCATCCGCACCCAGCGCCTCACCTTCCGCCAGGTGGGTCCCCAGGTCGCGAGCTGGCATCGCCAGGGCTTCTTGACCGACCCCCGGGCCGAGCGCATCACGGCGCTCGAGAGCCTGACCCCCGAGGACCTCGCCCCCTGGTACGCCCGTCTTCAGGAGCAGCCCTTCACCCTCGCCATCGCCGGCGACCTCGACCGGATCGACCGGACTGCGCTGGAGCAGCTCGGACGCGTTCGCGAGGTCACGCTGGAGCAGCTGATCGGCTACTGACGGATCGGGTTCTCGGAAAGCACGAGAGCCTCCACGAGAGTGAAGGTCCGATCCAGGTTCTCCAGCTCGACGACCCAGGGCTCGCCGGTAGGCACCACGGTGGCGTCGAATCGCAGCGTGACGGGACCGCGTTCGAACCGTCGCCCGTCGAAGCGACGGTCGAGTACGGTGTCCTCCCCGACCGATAGCCGGACGGCGAGCTCCGTCTCGCTCCGCTGGAGGGATCGGGCTCGGATGGTCAGGAAGCGGGCGCCTCGGTCGAACCTCGCCACCCGGTCGGGAGCCACCGAGAACCGAAGCAGGTCGCCCGGGTAGAGGAAGACCTGCTCGCCGCAGGCTCGCGAGCTCGCGAGCCGCAGCTCGTAGTCGCGACCGTTGCGAGCCGGGTCCGTGCCGTCGGAGGCCGTGAGGAACAGCATCTCTCGCGTGTGGCAGGTCCGCCCGTGGCCCCGACTGCGCACAGCGCCGCAGGGGGCATTCGGGAACGGCAGCAGGACGCCATCCTCGGCGACGCGAAGCGGCGAGCACGGCGCGGACCCGCTCACCGGGGCCTGCAGCGCCTCGTCCGACAAGAAGGCGAGGCGAGCGGTGTCGAAGGCCGCCACCCGGTCGGGCCGGGGGACCAGGGGGCGGCGCGCTCGCGGGACCCGCGCAGCCGGGCGGGGGGTCTCGAGCTCGACACCCCCGCCACCGCCGAGGAGGTCCAGCTGCACGCCGTGCAGCGCGTCATCGTCTCCGACCGCGTAGTGGAGCCGGCCGTACTCGCCGAAGGCGATCGCCCGGAGTCGAACCCCTGGCCCCGAGCGCGAGGCAGCGACGGTCAGCGTCGACGGGCCCTCGGGGGCCGGGAGTGCCGTGCGTGCGTGCCACTGCTGGACGACACGGTCACCTCGGGACACCGCGCGGCCCCGCACGATCGGAACCGGGTGCTCGTCCAGGGTCAGCGTGAACGGTGCGGTGTCGCGCTCGCCGACCGACTCGGCGGACAGCCACACGGCGAAGCGTCCCGCCTCGGCGGGCCAGGGCTCGGGGGCGGCGACTGTCACCCGTTCGCCAGGGCCGATCATGGCCGAACCGGTCACGGTGACGGGCCACGGCACGTCCGAAGGGGCGAGCCAGCCTCGCTCCTCCGCGAGCGCGGCGAGGGCTCGCGTGAAGCGCCGCGAGCCCTCGGCGTTCATGTGGTCCTCGTTGCGGAACATGCGCGCCGACACGTGGAGGTGCCGCAGATCGACGTAGGTTCCTCCCGCATCGGCCACGATCTCGCTGGCCCGAGACTGGAACCCGGCCGGGACGACATCGTCGTGCTCGGGCGGGACGTGAGGGGACATCGGCGGCCGGACCCACACTGCGGGGACACCCGCCGCGGTCGCCATCGCCGTGGTGTCGCGGAGAAAGCTCTCCTCGGGGGTGGGGAGGAGGTCGGGGGTGAAGCCGCGCGCCGCGCGCGCGCCACTCTCGATCACGGGCATGGTGCGGCCGTAGAGACGCATGTCGACCTTTGCGTCGTCGAACACCCGGGCCAGGGCACGCTGGGTGGGCTCGGGGTCGAGCCAGAACACCGCGAGGTCCCGTACCGCATCGAAGAAGGCGCCGCGCACCTTGCCCCGCTGCTCGCGCAGGTTCGCGAGCCACAGCTCGGCGCTACCCCTCACCTTGGCGTCCACCACGGGATCGCCCGCCTCGGGCAGCTGGACCCGGAGGTTCACGAAGCTCGACTCCGACAGCGGCGTGGTGAGCAGCATGGACTGCAGCCCGCTCACGAAGAGCACGAGGTCGGGTCGGTAGCCCGCTTCGAGCACCCGGTACTTCAGGATCGCGTACCAGTGGGAGCCGACGGAGTTGGGCACCGAGACGAGGGCGACGTCGGAGGGGTCGAGGCGCAGGTGCTCGGCGAGTCTCGCGGGGTCCACGTTGGTGTTCGCGTAGCTGGGGCCGATCACGACCACCCTCGGACGACCTGCGGCCAGCATCCGGTCGATCGCGCCGACGACGTCGCCTCTCACCACCCGCGCGTTGAGCACGCGGCCCGCGTTCTCGTGCGCGGTCGTCTGCCGGGCATCGCGAAACCCCGACACCCCGGCGGTAACCGCCGCCCAGAGCAGAATCGGCCCGACCACTGCGGCCCCGATCGAGACGATCCGCAAGCGCCCCCCCACAACGAGCTTAACCGAGGCCCCGTCGAGGCCGATGGGAGGTCAGGAAGGTCCTCGTGAACTCCAGCGCCGACAAGACACGTTCGGCCGCCAGCGCCGTGCTGACCCAGGGTGAACGCCGCTGGATGGGACGGCTCGCCCCCCCACTCACCGGCGGTCCACCCCAGCTCGCGTTCTCGATCGAGCACGGACCGACCAGGCTCCCGCTGGGCAGCGTGGTTCAGCTCGAGGTCACCCCCGCGCGAGCCGACGGTGGACGCAGCAGCACGGCCCGGCTGACCGCCATGGCCTACCTCCCCTCCGTGGTCCTGGTGGAGGTCGACGCCGAGAACCCGTCGCTGTGGACGGAGGCGATGCCCGGCGACGTCGGCAGTCCGGCCGATCTCCGTCAATGGCCCCGCCTGACCCCGCCTCGGGTGGACGCCGGGCCCGTGGCGGTCGAGCTCGACGTGGGGCCGGCCAGCGCCCGACGGTTCTCGGCCCGGGTGGTCGACCAGTCGACCGAGGGCATCGGGCTTCGCTTCGTGCTCCAGGCGGAGCCGTTCTTGTGCCAGGCGTCCTGGTTCGCGGTGGATCTACCGGCGTTCCAGGACCTGGAGCCGGGGGCTCGGCGCATGAGCGTGCGCCATCGCCGGCTCCTCTCGACCGGCGTGCGCTACGGCCTCTCCATCGAGGCGACGGCGACCGGCGCCGAACGCGTCGCCCACGAGGCCCAGTGGACGTGCATCGACTGCGGCGAGCAGCCCCTGCTCTCCGAGCACCACCTGCACTGCCCCTCCTGCGGCGCGGGACGCAGCAACGCGCCCTCGCGGCTCCCCGACTGGGACGATGCGGTCACGCGCCGGCAACACCGCTTCTCGGGCATCGACCGGATCTGCCTCCGCTGTGGGTGCGCGTGGAGCGAGCAGGCGCGGAACTGCGGCCACTGTGGGACCCGACTCCCGGTCATTCAGCGACGCTGATCAGCTCGTCGCCGACGTGGCCCCCTCGCTCCCCTCTCCTGGCTCCGCCGGCTTCTCCGGGTCGACGGGCTTCAGCGGCTCGTCGTTGGACTGCAGGCGCCAGTAGAGTGCGGCGAGACACACCAGCATGAAGATGGCCGCCCAGTACTGGGCAGGAGTGAAGCCGAAGGTCCGCGGGTCGGTGCTCTCGGGGCGCAGGAAGTCGGTCGTGAACCGCACGGGGCCATAGGTCAGCCCGTAGGTCAGCGTGAGCGTGCCGGGCACGGTGGGCATCCGGTCGATGAAGGCCAGCACCCCGAACATCGTGAGCGACCACAGGGCCTCGAGCAGCCCCGTGTCCCACACCGCGTCGATGGCACCGTTCTCGACGCAGGGTCCCCACGGGCGCATGGCCGATCCGTCGCCGTCCACCAACCAACCGGGAAGGTCGATGATGTGACCCGGGACGGGCCTGCAGTACACCCCGAGGAAGAAGTCGGTCTCGGACCCGGGGTGATCGTGCGCCACGAAGCAGCCCATGCGCCCGAGAAACCAGCCGATGGCGAGGCCGAAGGCGAGGCAGTCGAGATACGGCCAGATGGGCAGCTTCTCCCTGTAGAAGAAGTAGACGGACAGCGGCACGCAGACGACGAGGCCGCCGAAGCTCGACAGGCCCTTCCAGAAGTAGAGGAACTGGATGGGGTCGGCGAAGTACTCCTCGGGCTCGTACATCAGGCCGTAGCCGACGTGGCCCCCCACGAAGGTGCCGACGATCAGCCAGGTGATGAGCCGGTCGATCGCGGAGGCGTCCAGCCCGTACCGCTCTGCGCGCCACTTCGCGGCCATTCCACCGAAGACGAAGCCGAGGGCCACGAGCAAGCCAAACCCGTGCAGCTCGATGTTGGCCGGGATGCCCGGGATGATGTCGCCCAGCTCCAGGACGGGGATGTCGAACCAGGGGATTAGCGCGGTCACGGGTGGCTCCTCCAGTGCGGTGGCCCGGTAACGTCACGGGCGACCCCGCGCTCACGACGACCCTGCGACGGTATACTGGCGCGGCATGGCGACCATCAACTTCGGTAATCGCGAAATCACCTCGAAGATCGTCTACTTCGGGGCGAGCGGCGCGGGCTGCAACACCAACGTCGAGCGGCTGTGGCGGCTGGTCCAGAGCCGTCGCAAGTCGCCGCTCCACCGCTTCGGCCCGCGAGAACGCCAGGAGGAATCCTGGTACTTCGACTTCGTCCCGCTCGTGGAGCCCCCGATCGAGGGGTTCTCGATGTCGTGGCGCGTCTACAGCCTGCCCGGCGGCATCGACGTCAAGGCCCACCGCGACGAGGTCATCGACGGCGTCGACGCCGTGGTCTTCGTGGTCGACGCGCGCCCGGACCGGGGCGACACCAACCACGACCACCTGTTGCAGCTCGACTCCCTCCTGAAGACCATCGGCCTGGAGCTGTCCGCCACGCCGGTGACCATCCAGGTCAACCACACCGACGCCGCCGACGCCCGGTCCGTGGCCGAGGTGGTCGCCGAGCTGAATCCCTACAACTTCCCCGTGGTCGCCGCGGTGGCGAAGGGCGGCGAGGGCGTCCTCGAGACCTTCGCGCAGGCCACGTCGTCGGTGCTCGCGCGGGTCCGCGACACCCTGGCCGGCCAAGACGCCATCACGCTCACCGCCGTCTACGACACCACCTCGATCTCGGACGTCGAGGTCATCCGCCGTCACGTCGAGAACATCCACGCGCGCACCGAGGTCACGCCGCACTCCGAGACGGTGGACCCCCAGCGGGAGCGGCCACCCAGGGTCGAGGGCATCCCGAGCATCGAGATCCCGTTTCAGCCCGAGGAGTTCGTGGGCAGCCATCCCCGCGGGATCGCTCGAGCGGTGATCGAGGGGGATCGCATCCGGGTCGACCTCGACATGGAGCGCATGGGTGGAGGCGAGCAGCGTCAGCTCCGGGTGTGGCTCGTGAACCGTCCTGCGGCGTCCCAGCCCGTGGCGCCCGCGGTGCCCGCAGGGGCCCCCGAAGCCGGCCGGGTCTTCGACTACCTTCCGCCGCAGGACGAGGTCGACGTGACGCCGACGGAGCCCGATCTCCCGGGGGTGGTCTACGGAGTGCTCGGGGTGGTCGGAGGGGCCTGCATCGCCCTGCTCTCGGTGTACCTGCTCGGCGCCTGGGGGTAGCGCCCACCTCGCGACTCCTTGTCGTATAGTCGCGCAGCGGAGGGTGGATGCAGCGCAGAACGTTCCTCGCCGGGGTGAGCGCAGCGGGAGTGACCGTCGGGTGCAACGGGTTCGGGACCGGGGACCCCCCGTCTCCCGCTCCGAGCGCGCCGTCCGGGCGACCGGACTTCGTCGTCGAGGGGGTGGACCAAGACGCGGTGCTCTCCAACGAGGAGCTCGACGATCTGCACCTCGAACAGCTGTCGCTCGAGACCGGGTTCTCCCGCGAGGACGGGACCACCACCTTCGAGGACTGGAAGCTCGACTACGACCTGCGCAAGAAGATCCGCAACGAGCGCGTGCTGCCCAAGATCGCGAGCGGTGAGTTCGCGCCCTTCCTCGCCGCCGCGGCCCAGTCACCCGACTACGCCCACCTCGTGTCCGAGGCACCGTCGAGCGCCCCGTTCGCGCTGGATCACGCCACGCTCGAGTCCCTCTGCGCCGCCAACCACTTCTCGGGCACGTTCGGCCAAACCCTCGCCGGTCAGTCGGTGCCCGACGACATCGTGATCTTCGCACTGCGGGGCTGCAAGGTCCTGAACCGCGCCACTGCGGCCTACCCCTCCGATGCCGTCGAGCTGCAGGAGCAGACCGTCGATCACCTGAACCGCCGCTGTGCGGTGGGGGTGTGGAACCGCCGCACTCGCAAGGTGAGCGCGCTGTCGGGCTCGACCGTGCCCCACTTGAGCTACCTGCAGCTACACCGAATCCACCTGCACCTGAAGGGCCGCCTGGAGCTGGACGATCCCACCTTCACCGCCGTGGACCGCATCTCCGAGGAGATGCAGCGCGTGGCGACGTTCCCGGGGTGGCGCGCGAACCAGCTCGGGCAGGGGCTGCACCTGATGACCATCGGGACGCACCGGGCGAACGGCCGAAGCTACCGCCTGCTTCCCAAGCAGAACGACCAGTGGTACGGCCCGGTGCTGCGCGCGACCGACGTGCCGGGCTACCGGGCCTTCGACTGGGACCCCTCGAGCCGGCAGGTCCACGACAACATCCACCCCGCGTGGGCGTTCTCGACCGGCGGAGGCACGATCTCGTTCGCGTCGGCCGGCTGCACCACCCTGCACGGAGGCGGCGCCGGCACCGAGCGGAACCCGTACTGGGGCTCGATCGCGGCGCTGCTCTACGACATCAATCGCGACGGCGAGCGCAAGAACGGCGACCACTACCTCTACCTGCTGCTCACGGGTCGCGAGGCGCGGCTGCACGCCGAGGGCCGGGGCCCCGAGCGCTGGCGATTCGGCTCGTCCGGCCCCGAGGTGAAGCGGCTCCAGAGGGTGGTGGGACGTCCGACCAGCGGGCTGTTCGACCGGGCCACCCACGACGCGCTGGTGGTGTGGCAACAGAGCAACGACCGCGTTCCGGACGGGGTCGTCCGACCCGACCAGTTCCCCTCCTGAGTCCAGGATCGATCGATGGCCATCACCATCCACGCCAAGTGGGGTCCCGAGGAGTCGGGAGACGAGCTGTTCCGAGGCGAGCTCGTCGACACGCTGACCATAGGCCGGGCCGCCGACAATGCGCTCGTCCTCCAGAGTCCTGCTGTGGGCAGCTACCACCTCGAGCTCTCGGAGGAAGACGGCCGCGTGGTCCTCGACGTGGTCGACCATCAGCCGGTCTACCTGGTCGAGGACGGGCACGGACACGTCCGCTGGCGGGGTCGGCAGGTGCTGTTCGAAGGCGGCGGGGCAGTCGAGCTCGATCTCGGCTTCCCCATCGACCCCCGCGGCGCCGACGAGCCCGGCTTCTACGAGCAAGGCGCGCTGCGACTCGTCGTCCAGGACCTGCGGGCCCGTCGTCGGCAGCGCGCGCACCGCACCGAGCGCATCCTGGAGGCAGTGGGACACCATCGCCAGGAGAGCGCTCTGAACTTCTTCGCGCTGCTCGCTGCGGTGGTCGGCATCGGCGGCGTCACCATCGGGGCGATCAAGCTCGGCGTCGATCGCCTGGAGGAGAACCAGCAGACGCTGCTCGCGGTCTCTCAGCGCAACACGCAGCTCCTCGAGACCAACGCGTCCCTCTTCCAGCAGGCCCTGGAGTCCGACTTCGTGCTCGCGAATGGCTCGGCGCCGCTGCTCGTCGCCGACGGGTCCGAGGCCGTGTGGTACCTCGGCCTGCGCGAGGCCGACTCGGTGGTCGAGTCGTTCAGGGGGGTCGGCACGGCGTGGCTCCTCGCCGACGGCGCGACGCGCTGGGTCGTGACCAACGCCCACGTGCTGCGCGAGCTGAACGGCCAGCTCCGGGACACGCTCACCCCCGTCCTGAGACGAGGGGACGACGAGTTCGAGCTCGGCAGCGTGCTCGCCGGCGCGCGCATCCACCCGCTGTACGACCGCTTCGAGCAGGTCCGAGACGACGATCGGCGTCGGAGCTGGACCAACCCCTACGACGTCGCCCTCTTCGCGCCGCCCGAGGGCCTGGAGCAGAAGCCCTCGCTGCAGGTGGCCCCGACCCCGATTCTCGAGTCGCTGGAAGTCCAGACCGACGTGCACTACTTCGGCTACCCCTTCGAGAACCTGACCACGACGGGACCCGACCGGAGTCGGCCCGCCCCCCTGTTCGACCGGGGCTACGTGGCCCAGGTCTCCGACGCCATGCGCCGCGCCTACGTCGCCCCCTCGCTCCGCCACCTCCTCGTCGTCCGCATCCCGGCCGTGGGGGGCGCGAGCGGCAGCCCCGTCCTCCAGGACGACGGACAGGTGGTGGGCATGCTCTTCGGCGCGGACATGCTCGCGTTCGGGCGCGACGCCGTGGTCAGCGCGGCCGACGCGCACCAGAGCCGATACCGCGTCAACGTGGGGTACGCCCGGGCCCTCCGCGCCGACGTGATCCTGTCCATGCTCGAGGGGCGGGACCCCATCGACGACGGCTGGTGGACCGAGGCCGTGAGGACCATCGGCACGGCGGCCGACGAGCTCGCTCGAGAGCGCGACACCCGACTGCGGCAGCTCCGGGGCAAGAACCTCTGCCAGGAGGTCGGACCCGCGCGGAGCATCGAGATGACGCCTCCCGGGCTCCTCGGCTTTCGCGCCGACGTCGAGCTCGAACCGGGCCACTGGCTCGCGTCGGTGCAGGTGCCCGACCACCAGGCGCACCTCCTGTCCAAGGCGATCGTGATTCCCCCTGGCGCCAAGCGGCGGCGGGATCGTGAGGAGAAGCGGGCCAGCAGCCTGGGGTTCGCCTTCCTCGACTTCGAGGTGCCCCCGACGGGCGGGAAGACGCGCCTGCTCGTCGATGGCGACCCTGGCGCCGAGGTCTCGGTCCGGGTCGAGCGATGCACGAGGTGACGCCATGAGTGAGCCCATCGCCCCCTACGTCCTCGCGCATAGCGACTCCGCTCCGGCCGACCTCGTGCGTCGAGGGGACTTCCCGGCCATCGTCGAGGCGGCCGCTCGTCGCGACGGACCGGCCGGTGTCGACGACTACTTCCTCGCCATCGGACTGCGTCAGCTCGGCCGTGGACTTCCCCGTCCCGAGCTGGGCCGGTCCGCCTCCGACCTGCTCGAGCCACTCACTCGGGAGGCGCCGGACCCCGACGTACGCGACCTCGCCGCCATCGAGTTGGTCCGGGCAGGACTCGAGGCCGATCAGCGGCGCACCGATCTGCTGGCGCGCCTCGAGTCCGCCCTGCCCGGTTATCTCGCGCGCCCGAACGTCGCGCCCCACGCGCGACTCGTGAAGGCCTCGATTCTCGTCCGCGAGAACCGCAACGCCGAGGCCGAGGACGCGATCGCCCTGGGGCTGCGCGAGGCCGAGCAGCTCGGAGCGGACTTCCTGGTCGCCGAGCTTCGGCTCGCCCTGGGACGACTGCGGGCGTGGCAGGGATTCGCCGTGCCCGCGGAGCGACTGCTCGAGCTCGCCGCGGCCCAGTGGCGCGAGGCCGGTAACGCCGTGGCCGTCGCGGACGCGCAGTACGAGCTCGGCTACCTCTGGGCGGACCGCCGGGCCTTCGGCCGAGCCGCCCGTACACTGCGCGACGTGGTCGACGTCTTCGAAGCCCACGGTGTCACGGGGGTCAAGCGGGCCCGCGCCGACAACGCCCTGCTCAACGCATTGCTGGGGGACGGTCGAGCCGACGAGGTCCGCGAGCGGCTGGCCAGGCTCGATGACGGCGCGCTCTCCGGGTTCCGGCTCGCGATGCGGCTGCGCGACCGGGCTCGGCTCGAGATGCTGGACGCTGGCGCGACGGCCCGAGCGCGGGAGTACCTGGACACCGCCCGCGAGGCGCTGAGCGACTCCCGCCCCAACGGGTTCGGCAACCTCTCGCTCGACATCGCCGACGCCCAGCTGCGCTCGCGCGAGGTGACCGACGCGGGGGCCCGCCTCGCCGCGGCGGATGCGCTCGCCCGGGTGGGAGCCGCGTTCTCGGGGGTGACCCGCGAGCGGCCCCAGGAGATCGTCGCGCGGCTCGGTGCCATCGACGTGTACCTGGACGCGACCGAGTCGGAGGAAGGCTCGCCGCGTGCCCGTGCGGCCGCTCGAGCCGCCGCCGTGGACCAGGTCGTCCGGCTCGCCCGGGCCGCGGCCAGCATCTCCGTGCTCCTCAACGACGAAGCGGCGGTGCGGGTGCTCCGTCGCGCAGACGACGCCCTCGACACGCCAGGCATCCGAGCCGCCATCCGGAGCCTGCGGGAGCCCCGGGTCGACGAGCCCCTCCTCCTCGCGATGCGACAGCGAGACGACGAGGAGGCCATCGAGTTGCTCGCTCGCCTCGCCGACGCGATCGGTCAGCGGCACCGATCCGGCGAGGCCCCCCTCTTCCTCACGCCATCGCGGGTCGAGGTCGTGGAGCCCGGCGAGCCGGTGATTCTCTCCGTGCACGGGCTGCCCGCCGAGACGGCCGAGGATCGCGCGCGCCTCTCCCCCCTCGAGGACCCCGGGTTCGTCGCGCCCGAGCGGATGCGCAAGCGCTGGTCGGTCGGCCCCTCCACCGACCTGTACCTGATCGGTGCGATCGTGATGGCCCGGTGGTTCCACACCCGGCCCCCCAACCTGGGACTCGGGCTCCGCGTCCAGCGCGGGTTCTGGAACCTGCAGTGGTGGTTCGTCACCCGTGGAGCGCGAGGAAGGCGACGGCAGCTCGCCCGTCTCGCCTACGAGCTGACCGCCCTCGCGCCAGCCTTCCGGCCGTCGACCGCTCAGGAGGTCGCCGATCGGCTCCGAATGGCGGCTCGAGCGGACTGAGCCCGCCGGAGGCCCCACGACGCGCTCAGTCCACGGTCGGCGCGTGACCGAGCGCGACCTGGCGCTGGAGTGCGGCCCGGATTTCCTCGATCTTCGCGACCTCGTGGCGAGTCCGCTGGTTTCGGAGCTCGGCCTGGACCTCGAGCAGATCGGTGAGGGTCACGAGGCCCTGCCGGTAGCGATCCGACACCTGCTCGGCGGCGACGGTAGCCTGGGTGACGGCCCGCTCCCGCACCGCGACCTCGCTCTGCGACACCTCGAGCGCGGCCTGGGCAGCCGACTGCTCCACCTCGATGCCGAGTGCGAGCCGGGTGCGCTCGGCCTCGGCCTCGGCGATCCTCGCTCCGAGCGCCCGGCGGCGTCCTGGTCGCGTCCCGCGAGCGATGAGGGTCCAGCGGGCCCGCACTCCGGCCTCCACCCAGTCTCCATCGACCAGATTCTCCTGGTCGAGCGTGCGGTAGGCGCCGTAGACCTCCACCATGGGGAGACCCTCGGCGAACACCGCCCGACGCTCACCGCGTCGAGCCGCGATCCGGGCGTCGGCCGCGATCAGGTCGGATCGGGGGGCGGCGCTCACGTCCCCCGCGGGAGGGGTGGGCAGGACGCCGAGCGGCTCGACGGGCTCGGCACGTCCGAGGGCGGCCCCCAGCCGCCGCGTCGCGACCTCGCGCTGACGGTCGAGCGACCGCGCCTGCTGGTCGGCGTCGAGCAGGGCGACCTCCGCCCGCAGGACGTCCGACTCCACGACCAGAGCCGCCGCGTACCGAGCCAGAAGGTCCTGGTGAAGCGAGCGCAGCGCCTCGACGTAGGCCAGGTTGGCGTCACGCTGCGCATCGACGATGCGAACGTCGAGCCATGCCTCGGCCGCGCCCAGTGCAGAGAGGTGACGAGCTCGCGCCGCAATGGCCCGGGCCCCCTGTTCTGACCGACGCGCAGGACCAATGCGAGCAATGGCAGCCGGATCGAACAGTGGGACCCGGACCTCGGCGCCCAGCGTCACGAGCTCGTCGGGTTGTTGGAGGATCCGCAGGGCGGGACCGTCCGGAGGCACCGTGAAGCTCAGCTCCAGGGGATTGTCGCGACGCCAGGCCGAACCTTCGGCCCCCACCGAGGGTCCGAAGGCGGCCCACACGGCGGTGCGGGCCTCCGCCCGGGCGGCTCGCGCGGCCGCCTGGGTGGCTGTGCTGGCCGGGGCCTCTTCGCCGAGGACCAGGGCCTCCTCCAGGGTCACCCCTGCCCTGGCCGGCATCGACACGACGAGCAGAGCCGCACCGAGTCCGATCCCACGGGCGAGCCGGCCGAGCCAAGGGGGGCTCTCCTCCCCACAGAGCAGGCGGTAGAGAGCGGGCACGGCCACGAGCGTGAGCGCGGTCGAGGCGACGAGCCCGCTGATGATCGCCCACGCGAGGGGGGGCCACAGCGGACTGCTCGACAGCGCCAGCGGAAGCATGCCGGCGACCGTGGTGGCCGTGGTCAGCAGGATCGGGCGAGTGCGCAGCCGGATCGCCTCGACGATCGCGGTCCGTACCGCCGTGCCCGAGCGCCGCTCCCGCTCGATCACGTCGATGAGGACGATCGCGTTGTTCACCACGATCCCCACGAGGGAGATCACCCCGAGCAGCGACATGAACCCGAACGGCTCCCCCGACAACGCGAGCCCGGGCACCACCCCGACTGCCGCGAGCGGCACCGTCACGAGAACGATCCCCACCCGCCGGAGACTGTCGAACTCGAGGAACAGGAAGAGGAGCAGGATCCCGAGCCCGATCGGCACGGCGGAGAGCAGCGCCGTGTTGGCCTCGGACGAGCGCTCGGCCTCGCCGCCGAGATCCACGCTGACCGATGCTGGCACACCGTCACGGAACGCCTCGATCTCCGAGGAGATCTCGGAGAAGGTCGCGCCCTCCGCGAGCTGGGCGCTGACCGTGACGACGCGTGAGCGGTCGCGGCGGTGGATCGAGGCGGGGCCCCAGGTGAGCTCCTCGGTCGCGATCGCCGCGATGGGCACCGCGGTCGCGCCCGGGGCACCGATGGTGGTCATGGAGAGGGCCGCCACGTCGGTGCGCTCGCCGGCCGGGGTCGTGACCACCACGGGAACGGGATCCCGACCTCCCCGTACCTCGCCCGCCGGCAAGCCCTGGGTGCGCCCGAGCAACGAGAGCGCCACGTCACGACGCGCGAGCCCCCGGCGCCCGGCCGCGGCGTCGTCGATCGACCAGCCCAGTCGTGGGCTGCCGACCCCGAGATCGTGCCGCACGTCGCGGGTGGCGGGGTGGGCACGGAGCGTCGTCATGACCGCTTCGGTGGCGGCCTGGAGGTCCGGCAGCTCCTCACCACTGAGCCTCACCTCGACGGGGGCCCCCGCGGGGGGTCCCTGCTGGAGTCGCTTGGGCACGACCGTGGCCTCGGGCACCTGCCGGGCGGACTCGCGAACCGCGTGCAGCAGTCCCGGAATCGAGGCCACGTCGGGGGCAGTCACCACCAGGGTCGCACGGTGTGGGCCCGCGGGCGGAAAGGTGAGGTTGTAGTAGAACCGCGGCACCTTCTGCCCCACGAAGGACGTCACCGAGACCACGTCGGACCGGGGCACGAGCTCGTCCTCGAGCACGGTCACCACGCGCTCCGTCTCGGTGAGATCCACGCCCTCGGGTAGCTCCACCGTCACGATGACGCGGGAGCGGTCGGAGAAGGGAAAGAACTGCTGCGACACCGTGGGCAGCAGCGCCAGCGACGAGAGCAGCACCACCGCCACGAGCAGGGTGGCGCGGAGCGGCGCGACGACCACCATCTCGCCCAGCCGCAGCGACCAGCGATCCAGCCATCGCGAGGCGCCGCCCCGCACGGTCGGCCGCTGAACGAGGGCGGCGAGCGCCGGCGTCACCGCCATCGCGAACCCGTAGGAGAGGACCAGCGCCGTGACGACGACGATCGGCACCGCGCGAGTGAAGTCGGCCGTCACCCCCTCGGAGGCGAGCATGGGCACGAACGCGGCCACCGTGGTGCCCGTAGCCGTCCCCAGCGGGACCGCGAGCTCTTGGATGGCTCGGCGCGCGGCCTCCCACGGGGCGAGCCCGTCGTCGAGATGACGCTGCACGGTCTCGGCGACCACGATCGCGTTGTCGACCAGGAGACCGAGCGCGAGCACGATCGAGGCCACGGAGATCTGGTGGAGCACGCCACCGGCCGTGGCGTAGACGGCGACCGCACCCAGGGTGACCAGCGGAACGATGCTCGCGACGACCAGACCGAGCCGGACGCCCATGGCCAGAAGCAGCACCCCCGCGACCACGAGGACCGAGGCGAGCAGGGTCCGGGTCAGCGAGCCCAGCCGACGCTCGACGTGCTCGGGCTGCGACGAGAACGTGTGGACGACGAGCCCTCGGGCCGAGAGCTCGGGGACGATGGCGGCCAGTCCCTCCTCGACGCGCTCACCAAAGCTCACGAGGTCCTGGGGCAGCTCTGGGATCACGCTGACCCCCACCGCCGGTCGACGATCGTGGTAGAGCCGCGCTCGAGGTGGGACGACCGGCCCGAGGCTGATCCGGGCGAGCTCGCCGAGCGGGACCGCCGATCCGTCGGGCAAGATCCACGGCGTGGCGCGCAGCGCATCGACGTCCAGCAGCTCTGCCCGGGGCGCGAGGACCGCCCGGCGCCCGTCCACGATCGCGGCCCCGGCGGGCACCACCGCGTTGCGAGCCCGGAGCGCCCCGGCCACGGTCTGGGGGTCGAGTCCGAGCCGGTCGGCGACCCCCGGGTCGAGGGCCACGCGCACCTGCTCGCCCGGGTCGCCCAGCCGCTCCACCCGAGAGACGCCGTCGACCTTCAGCAGCGCATCCTCGAGATCACGGGCCGCGCTTCTCAGCGCGAGAAGATCGTGGGTTCCGGTGACGAGGAACACGAGGGCAGAGGGATCCCCCTGCTTCTCGTTGAGCTCGATCGGGCCGGCGCCGTCGGGCAGGGTCTGGGCGACGTCGTCGAGCGACTCCCGGATCGCGTCCCAGACGGGACCCGTATCGGCGATGGCGTCGCGGAGCTCGAGGAGGAAGGCCGCTCCATCGGTTCGGGCGGTCACCGAGATCTTCCGAAGCTCGGGGACGTCGGCCAGCCCATCCTCGATGGGCCTCACCACGAGCCGCTCGACCCGCAGCGGGTCGGCGCCGGGCCATCGCACGACCACCGTCGCGATCCGCGTCTTGAAGGACGGATCCTCCTGACGGGGCATCGTGTTCCACTTCAGCGCGCCCACGAGCACGAGGAGGGTGACCAGCACGAGCACGAGCCGACGACGCGTCAGCAACGCGACCAGGGCGTTCATGGCAGCGCCTCCACCCGGTCACCGGGCAACAGGCGGCTCTGTCCGGCCACGACCACTGCCTCGTCGGGCTGGAGCTCGCCGGTGACCACGATGCGGTCGCCGAGCAGCGAGCCGGTCACGACGGGCACCCGTTCGGTGCGACTCTCCCGGACCACGAACACGGTCGGCTGGCCCCCCACAGGGTCGACGATCGCCGACAACGGCACGGTCACCCCGTAGGAGACGGGCACCCGTAGGCCCACCGCCGCGGTGAGGCCGGCGACCGCGAAGTCGTCCTCGTCGAGGACCACCACGAGCGGCAAGAGTCCAGAAGGACCTGCGGCTCGAGCGATCGATCGTAGCGTGCCCCCGACCCGCCGCCCCAGTCCGGAGAGCTCGACCTGGGCTGGATCACCGACGTCGAGACTCGCCCACACCGCCTCGGGGGCCTGCACCTCGACCTCGATCCCGCCGGCGCCCGTGAGGCCCAGCACGGGCTGGCCCGCCGCCACGAACTCGCCAGGCTCCACGTAGAGGGCCGAGACCACCCCATCGAAGCTCGCCCGGAGCTCTGCTTCCTGCCGCATCCGGTAGGCCTCGTCCGCTTCGGCACGAGCTCCTGCGAGCGCGGCCACCACGCTCGCCTCCTCCGCGCGAGCCCGGTCGACCTCGCTGGGAGGCACCGAGGAGCCCGCGGACTCGAGGCGCTCCCGGTCCCGCCGGACCTGGTCGCGGCGAGCCTGGAGCCTCGCGACGGCCGCCCGGGCGGTGCGCAGCCGGTTGGAGAAGCCCGCTGCGTCGAGCTTCGCGAGCGTGTCGCCTTGCTCCACCTTCTGGCCGATGCGAACCGATCTGGACAGCACCCGACCGGGCACGGAGAAGCCCACGTTGGCCCGGTCGGCGGAGCGTGTGACGCCGTGCAGAACGACGTGGCGCGACTCCGGGGCCTCCTCGACGAGCGCCGTACGGACCGGTCGGGGCCGCTTGGCCGGCGAGTCGGTGGCGCTCGCGGGGAAGCTGTTCCCCAGGCAACCGAGAATAGCCACGAGAGCAAGCCACGCCCTCGGGCCCGATGCGGTCCACCGGCCCACGACACCCCCTGCGCTTGGTCGAGGAAGGCTCTATGGGTTCGCCCTGGAGGCGACTATCGCACCGGCATTACTTCGCGGGGCGGGTTCCGCATCGTGGGCGAGCCCTCCGGCCGACCTGTGCGCCGGCTCGACCCGCGCGGACCGGGACGGCCTTCCCCACGGAGATCCGGTTCGCGGATACCGGTAACGGAGACTTCGCCACCACAGCAGGGGCCGTCATGCGCTTTGCCTTCGCCGGAGACCGCGACCTCGCCGTCGACTGCCTCGAGTTCCTCCTGAAGCGGGGCGACCGCCCCGAGGTGCTGCTTCTCGCCGGCCCCAAGCGGGCGAGCCACGCCGATGCTCTCGCTGCCCTCTGCGAGCCCTTCCTGCCGCCAGAGCGGATTCTCCGGGGCACCTGGTTCCGGGGACCCAAGGGGCAGGCGTTCCTCCGCGAGCTCGACCTCGACCTGTGCCTGTCGGTGCACTTTCCCTACATCGTGCCGCCAGAGGTCCTCGCCCTGCCCCGCCGAGGCTTCCTGAACCTCCACCCCGCCTACCTGCCCTACAACCGCGGGTGGCACACCCCCACCTGGGCTCTGCTCGAGGGCACGCCGATCGGGGCCACGCTGCACCTGATGGACGCCGGCGTCGACACTGGCGACATCCTCGCCCAGAAGGTGCTCGAGCCCACGCTCGGCGACACCGCCAACTCGCTCTACCGGAAGCTCAAGGCCCTCGAAGTCGCCCTGTTCACCGAGGCGTGGCCTGCCGTGGTCGAGGACCGACTGACCCCGGTGGTCCAGGACCCCGAAGCCGGCACCTCCCACGTCAAGGATGATCTGTTCGACCCCGCGGTCCAGCGCATCGACCTCGACGCGCCCACCACGGCCCGCGAGTTGCTCCGGCGCCTGCGCGGGCTCACCACGAACCGTCTCGACGAGGCCGCGTGGTTCGAAGCGGACGGATCGCGCTACCGCGTTCAGGTCGCCGTGACCGAGGAGCCGCCCGAGGAGTAGCCGAGCTGGAGCCGCGCGAGCGCGGCCTCGTAGCGTCGGCGGAGTGCGGCCCAGACAGGCTCGGGGGCGTAGTCCTCGAGCACCCGCTGGCGTCCCGCCGCTCCGTGGGCGCGACGACGAGCGGGATCGGCGGCGTACACCGCCATCGCGTTGGCGAGCGCCTGCGGGTCCCGAGGCGGCACGAGCGTGCCGGTCCGCCCGTGCAACACGGCCTCCGTGCAACCGGGGACGTCGGTGGTGACGACGGGAATCCCCATCGCGGCTGCTTCGAGGGGCACCACCGGGAACCCCTCGCGGTAGGTCGGCAGCACCAGCACGTCGAGGGCGGCGAACACACGCTCCACGTCCGCGCGGTAGCCGAGCAGGTGGACCCGGGGGTCGTCCTCGAGGACGGTGCGGATCTCGCGGGGCACGCCGTCACGCTCCTCGAAGACGCCCCCGATCACGAGATGCGACTCGGGGTAGGCGCTCCGGATGACCTTCCAGGCCTCGACCAGCTCGAGCACGCCCTTGTCGCGCACGAGACGACCCACGAAGCCGAACACCAGGGCGTCCTCTGCGATGCCGAGGCGCTCGCGCTCGACCCTGCCGTGCGGCGCCTGCTGCTCCGGATCGAAGCGGCCGGTCGCATCGACCCCGTTGATGCTCCCGTTCAGCAGCACCTCGATGGCCTTCGCGCCATTGACACCCTCGGCCATCGCCACGTCGCGAACCCCGCGGCTCACGCACAGCACGTCGGTGGCGAGCCAGCACGAGAGCCACTCCGACGCCCACAGCAGCCGACGCTGCATCCCCCTCGCGGTGGCCAGCGGCAGTCCGTGGACGTGGTAGATCCGGACCGGCACCCGGGCGAGCGTCGCGGCGGCCATGCCGAGCAGGCCCCCCTTGGGGGTGTGGCTGTGGACGATGTCGGGGCGAAGGCGGAGCAGCGTCCACCACAGCCGCGCCAGTGCGCCCAGATCGCGCAACGGCGTGACGTTGCGGTGCATGCGGATGCCGTGCGTCCCGACGCCCCAGCGCTCGCCGAAGTCGTCGAGTCGCGGATCGGGTGACGCGACGAAGGACAGCTTCACGTCGTGCTCGGCAAACCACCCCGGCTGGCCCTCGAAGAAGACGAGCGAGTCGGCAACGGTCAGGACGTGGACGACGTGGGTCACGCCGGCACCACCTGGCGGCGCTCCGTCCAGCCGAGCGTGCTCTCGACCATGTCCTGCAGCTCGAAACGGCTTCGCCACCCCAGCTCGCGAGCGATGCGGGAGGGGTCTGCCACGCAGATGGCGGGGTCCCCCTCGCGACGGTCCCCGAGCCGGGTGTCGAAGCTCCGGCCCCACGCCGCCTCGACGGCCCGAATCATCTGCAGGACGGAGCACCCCGTGCCCGTGCCGAGGTTGTAGACCCGCACCGGCGGCCCCTCGACGGTGGCGTCGACCGCCGCCACGATGCCGGAGGCGATGTCACAGACGTGGATGTAGTCGCGAATGCAGCTGCCGTCGGGCGTGTCGTAGTCGGTCCCGAACACGGTGGCGCGAGGCGTCGTCACGGAGACCACCTGCTTCATGAGGACAGGGAGGAGGTTCGTGGGGACGTCATCGAACTCGCCGAGCTCCGTGGACGGGTGGGCACCGCAGACGTTGAAGAACCGCAGGTGGACGCCCGTGAGTCCGTGCTCTTCGGACGCTCTCGCGAGAATCCTCTCGCCATCGGCCTTGGTCGACGCGTAGGGGCTCATCGGTCTGAGCTCGGCGGTCTCGTCGATGCCGGCCGGATGATCGGCGTCCCCGTACACCGCACCCGTCGACGCGTACACCACCCGGCGGCAGTCGCTGGCCGCGAGGGCGTCGGCGAGCGACCGCGTCCCCGCGACGTTGTTGCGCCGATAGCGCTCGGGGTGGGCGACCGACTCGCCGACCGACTTGTAGGCTGCGCAGTGGACCACGGCGTCGGGTCGGTGGGCGAGCAGCGCCTCGGTGAGGAGTTGGGTGTCGCAGAGATCGCCCCGAACGACCGAGACGCGACCGCCGCCGATCCTCGCGGCCCGGTCGATCGCCTCCTGGTGGCCGCGCACGAAGCTGTCGAAGACGATCGCCTCGTCGCCGCGCTCGAGCAGCTCGACGAGAACGTGCGAGCCGATGTAGCCGGCACCGCCGGTGACCATGACCTTCAGGGGAGCCTCCCGGGTGGTGCTTGCCCGTTCGGCCAATCGGTGGAGGAGATTGAGGGTCGGTGGGACGTCCTCCGAGATACCAGAGCGCTCGCATGACCCCCGACCGTCCCTCCGATCCACCGCTCCACGAGCTCGAGACCCCAAACGGCCCTCTGTACGTCGCGGACGTCGGAGTGGGTCCCGTCGTGTTGGCGCTGCACGGCGTCCCCGGCACGCATCGTGACTTTCGCTGGCTGGCCAGCGGGCTCGAGCCCTCGCTGCGGCTCGTGCGGCCCGACCTGCCCGGATTCGGGGCCACGCCGCTCGCGACCCTCCCCGCCCGCTCGGCCCACGAGCGCGCCGACCTCGTTCCGCTGATCCTCGACGCCCTCGGCATCGAGCGCTGTGTGGTGCTGGGCCACTCGCTGGGCGCCGCCATCACCGTGGCCGCGGCCACCCGGTTCCCCGATCGCGTCGCCGCAATCGCGCTCCTCTCCTCGCCAGGGCCTCGCCCCCACCGCACGTTCCGTTGGTCCCGACCGCAGCTTCTGTCGTGGCTGCTCGAGGGCGGGCTGACGCGGGCACTGTTTCGACCCCTGCTCCCCCACGGCTTCGCGCTCGCGGGATTCCCACGGTCGATCCCACACGACGAGCTCGTGCACACGCTGCACTGCTTCGCTACCACCGACTTCGCAGGGCTGGGCCGGGAGGTCGGCGGCCTGTCCGTGCCCGCGCTGGTCGCGTGGGCCGACGACGACCCCATGATCGAAGCCGAGATCTTCGCCGAGCTCTCGGCCCTGGCTCCGGCGGGACCTCGGCTGCACTTTCCCCGGGGCGGTCACAACGTCCAGAAGACCCACGCGGTAGAGCTGTCCGAGGCTCTGATCCCGTTCGCGCGCGCCGCGTGGTGAAGGGGCCGGACGAGGAGCACGCTCTCGACAGGCCCCACGAGGCAGGTCGGGTCAGCCGCGGCGCGGACGGACCGGGACTACGATCGCCACCTTGTGGACGCCGCTGTCGTCGGGCATCGAGAGGTACTCCTCGTAGCCGAACCGATCGTCGGGCTCGAAGGCGCTGTCGGGCAGCCAGGAGGCGTAGACCCACTGCCAGGCCTCGCCGTATTGCGGCGGGGTGAGCTCGAAGGAGGCCACCAGGCACGGCCCGGCCGGGATCTCGAGGATGCCCACCTCGCCCTCGGCCTTCGTGTCCTCCGGCACCGACGCACACACGCTGATGCGGAGCTGTTCCTCGTCGGTGACGTCGGGGTTGTCGTGGTAGATCGTGAACGAGCGCGTGCCGGGTCCCATCAGGCCGCGGGCGGACAGCCACCCCATCAGCTTGCCGAACAGGCGCTCGAAGAGCGCGCCATCCCCTGCGTAGGGGCCCACGTGGCGGACGTAGGCGACGGTCATTGCGGGACGGTCCACCACCTCGGAGGACAGCGGGGTGAGGCTTTCGGTCGTCATTTCTCCCTCCTTTCGCCTCGATTGGACCGCATCTCCCACGTCGTCGACTTGTCCTGGGTTGCGAACCGCTTGGCACTGCTTGCGCCATTCGGAGGCAGCGACGCCGAAATGGCGCCGGAAGGCCCGCGAGAACGAGGAGACCTCCTGCCACCCGCAGTCGAACGCGATCTCGGTGACGCTGTGGCCTTCGTGGTGGCGAAGCATGGTCGCGGCCTTCTCGAGCCGCAGCCGTCGCACGTAGGCGCTGGGCGTCTCGCCGACGAGCGCGGTGAAGATGCGGTGGAAGTGGAAGGGCGAGAAGTGCGCGACTCTCGCGAGCTCGGCGAGGGACAGCGGCTCGGCGAGATTCCGCTCGACGAAGTCCTGCACTCGCTGCACGCGCGCCAC
>CAZZLC010000021.1:49432-111355 GCA_964655065.1 uncultured Enterobacteriaceae bacterium
CGGTCCGAGACCCGACCCTGACGGGTGATCGGCCGAGAACCTGGACCAGGTGGCAACCCTGATCTATGCTGGGTGTCCCTTCCCTCCGCCGGTCAGTTCGTGGCTGGTCTCCCTGCTACTTCCCCCGTGTGCCCACCGTGATCACCACCGCCCCTCCCAGCCTCACTGGCGCCCGTTGGCGTTCGGTCGGCTCCGACTCCGAGTCAGCCACGGCCGACGCGCGAGCCCTCGCAAACCGACTCGGGCTGTCCCTGCCGGCAGCCCAGGTCCTCGGGCTCCGCCTCGGCGACCGCGTCGAGGAAGCCCACGAATGGCTCGCGCCAACCCTCGACCACTTCCACAACCCCTGGACCATGCTCAACATGGACCGGGCGGTGGAGCGGCTCCGCCGAGCCCTGTTCGACCGTCAGCACGTCCGGGTCGTCACCGACTACGACGTCGACGGCACCACCTCGTCGCTCATCCTGCAGGCCGTGATCAAGCTCGTGGGGCCCGACGTCACGCTCGACTACCACATCCCCAATCGGTTCGACGAGGGGTACGGGTTCAGCGTCGCTGCCGCCCAGAAGGCCGCACGTGACGGGGTGTCGCTCATCGTCACCGCCGACATCGGGGTCCGCGATCACGCCGCCATCGCCGAGGCTGCGAACGCCGGCGTCGACGTGCTGGTCTGCGACCACCATCTCCCCAAGGGCGCGGCGGTCCCCGACGAGGCCACGGTGCTCTGTCCGCCCCAGGAGGGGTGCAGCTATCCGAACGGCGCACTGGCTGCGTGCGGGGTGAGCCTCAAGGTCGCCGAGGCCCTGCTCACCGGCCACCCCAAGAAGGACGCGATCCTGCGCTCGATGCTCAAGCTCGCGGCCATCGGCACCGTGGCTGACATGGTGCCCCTCGACACGCTCGAGAACCGCGCCATCGTGACGCTCGGGCTCCAGGCGCTGAATGCGGACCGTCACCATGCTGGTCTCGCGGAACTCATTCATGTCGCCGACCTCGCCAACCGCGAGATCCGACCGACCGACCTCGGCTTCCGACTCGGCCCCCGCATCAACGCGGCAGGCCGGCTCGCCGATGCCACGCTCGTCGTGGAGCTCCTCACCACCCGAGACACCGACGAGGCCAAGCGCCTCGCCCGCAAGCTCGATGGGCTCAACACCGACCGCAAGGACATCCAGCGGCGCCTCGTCGAGGAAGCGCTCGAGGAGCTCGGCGAGGATCCGCCGTCGTTCGTGGTGCTCTCCGGACCCGAGGAGCACGGCTGGCACCGCGGCGTGGTCGGCATCGTAGCCGCCCGAGTGAAAGACGAGGTGCACCGCCCCACCGCCATCGTGTCGATTCAGGGCGACGTCGCGGTGGGCAGTGTGCGGAGCGTCCCCGAGGTCCACGCGGTGCGTGCGCTCGACGAGGCCTCCGACCTGCTCGTCAAGTACGGTGGGCATCCCGCGGCCGCCGGGTTCACCATCCGCACCGACGATCTGCCGGAGCTCGAGGCACGGCTCTGTGCCTACGTCGATCGGGCGACGGGCGACGAGGAGCTTCGTCCCGAGCTGGAGTACGACGCGGTGCTCGACGTGAGCGCCATCTCCCTCGGTCTGGCCGACGAGCTTCGCCAGCTCGGCCCCTTCGGCATCGCCAATCGTGAGCCGGTGTTCCTCGTGCGGGGGGTCCGCCCCTTCGACTTCGAGATCAAGGGCAAGCAGGAGAGCATCCTCAAGTTCAAGGTCCCCATCGACGATCGGCAGGCGCTCGAGGCGATCTGGTGGGACCAGACCGACCGCATCGACGAGCTCCGAGACCAGGCCGTCGACTTGCTCGTGCACGTCGAAGAGAACACCTGGGGGGGCAGCCGGAAGCTTCAGCTCCGGATCGTCGACGCTCGACCCTCCTGATCGGGCAGTCTCCCGAGCTCGAGGTCCCACCCGTCGTCCAGAAGCGGTTACCCGCTTCCCCAGGCGAGGAAGAAAACTCGCGACGACGGAGGGACCGGTGTTGTTCTGGTGGTGGGCGATGCAGCTTGCGGTCGCTGACCGTCCACCTCCCGTGGTCACGACCTCCGTGGTGGGCCGGGTGCGCTCGGCGGGAACCCGCGGGCCGCTCCCGGCGGTCACGGTGGGTCTGCGAAGCGGGGCGGGCCGAGAGCCGCGCGAGACGGTCACCGACGTCGACGGGCGATTTCGATTCGAGGACGTCCCCGTGGGACCCTGGACGCTGTTCCCGGCAACGCCCGGCTACCGCACCGACGACGTCTCGCTGACCTTGCTCAACGGTCGCGAGCCCGACGTCACCATGTTCTGGGTCGACGACACGCCGTGGGAGCGGGGGACCGCCGACGCGGAGATCGTGGTCGTCGGACAGCGGGTCACCCCCGAGATCACCGAGCGCGTCATTCCCACCGAGGTCGCGCGAACGCTGCCTGGCACCAACGGGGACGTGGTGCGGGTCGTCCAGAACCTGCCCGGGGTGGCGCGACCGCCGCTCAACATCGGCCAGCTGCTCATCCGCGGTACCGCGCCCGAGGACTCGGCGTACTACCTCGACGGGGCGCCCATCCCCCTCGTGTTCCACTTCGGCGGGCTGTCCACCGTGCTCAACGGCGACACGCTCGAGGAGATCGCCTACCTGCCCGGCAACTACGGCGTGAGGTACGGCCGGACGCTCGGCGGCGTCGTCGACCTGCGGGCCGAGGACCGGCTGCCCCAGCGGTCGGGGGGCTACCTCTCGGTGGACCTCTTCCAGACCACCGCGTTCGTCGAGCAGCGCATCGGCAAGCGCCACGCCCTGACCGTCTCGGGGCGCCGCTCCTACGTCGACGCCATCCTGAATCCGGTGCTCAACGCAGGCGAGGGCGGACCCGCCGTGCAGGCACCCCGCTACGGCGACTTCCAGGTCCGCTGGCTCACGAGGCGGCGGTCGGGCGGCGTGGTCGATGCCTTGTTCCTGTTCTCCGACGATCGCTTTCGGGTGGTCGGCGACGGCGAGGACGACGGGGATGTGCAGATCGGGTTCTCCACCACCTTCGGGAAGGCCCGGCTCCTGTTCCGGGACGAGCTCGGGGGCGGCTGGCGCAACGAGCTGTCGATCATCGGGGGCCGCGAGCGGCAGGCGTTCGCGCTGCCCGAGGGCGAGGCCTTCGAAGACCCGATCCGGCTGTCGATCCGCGAGGAGCTCTTCGTGGCGGCCAACCCTGTCGGGCTGAGGGCCGGCATCGACACCCAGCTCAGCCAGTTCCGCTTCAGCTACGACGTGCCGTCCTTCGGGGAACCGGAGGGGGCCGACGTCTTCCGCGCTGCGCCCGCGGCCTACCTCGAGCCGACCGTCCAGCTCGGGGCGGTGCGGCTCGTTCCGGGGGTGCGGGTGGACGGGCTGTTCCTCGGCGACATCACCTCCACCTGGACCATCGACCCTCGCTTCTCGACCGAGATCCGTCTCCGGAACACCACCCTGAAGGGCAGCACGGGACTGTACAGCCAGTGGCCGACGGTCCGCCAGCTCGTCCAGCAGCCCGAGCTCGGTGCCCAGCGGGGATGGCAGAGTGCCGTGGGCGTACAGCAGCTGATCACCCCCTCACTGTCCGTCGAGATCACGGGCTACACCCAGCAACTCTCACAGCTGGTCTCGGGCCGCGAGGACGCGTTCCGCTTCTTCACGGGACCTCCTCCGGTCGGGCCCTTCGACACCGCTCCGTACGCGAACGACGGCACAGGGGCCATCTGGGGCGTCGAGACCCTCGTGAAGCTCGCGACCGAGCGCACCACCGCCTGGTTCTCGGGGACCTTTGGGCGCTCGACCCGCATCGACCGGCCCGGGGATCCGACGGAGCTCTTCGAGTTCGACCAGCCGGTGGTCCTCACCGCCCTCGCGTCCCACGAGCTGCCTCGGGGCTGGCGGCTCGGCGCCCGGGCGCGATTCTCGTCGGGCAACCCCTACACGCCGGTGGTCAACCGGTTCTTCGATCTGTCGTCCCGGCAGTTCCTGCCGGTCTACGGCCCGGTCGACAGCGCGCGACTCCCATCGTTCTTCCAGCTCGATCTACGCTTCGACAAGCAGTGGACCTTCGACCGTTGGTCGCTCGACTTCTACCTGGACCTCCAGAACGCCACCAACGCGCAGAACGTCGAGGTCATCGGCTACACGTTCGACTTCTCGGAGGAGGACTCGGTGACGCAGATTCCCATCGTGCCTGCCTTTGGCCTGCGGGGTTCGTGGTGATCGGGTCGCTCTGGCTGTCAGTGCTCGGGGGCTGCATGGGTGGCCCCAACCTCGAGACGCGCATCACCGAGCTCCGGGTCGTGGCCGCGAAGGCCGAGCCTGCCGCGGCGGAGAAGGGGGAGCCCTTCGAGCTCGTGGTGTGGGTGGCCGACCCGCTGGACCGCGGGGGCGACGTGCTCACCTGGAGCTGCGTCGAGACGCTCCCCTGTGAGCCACTCACCGCCGAGGTTCCCGAGGCGGGCGAGACCACTCCGCCCATCGTTCAGACCCGGGCGGCCGTGCCTGCACCGATCTGGGTGCTCGCCTGCGCCGAGGGGGACTGCGGAGACCTCGACAGCCCGCCCGAGGACCGGCTTCGCGACCCGGTCGAGTGGCTGCGTGACCTCCCCGTCGGCGGGGTGAGCGCCGCGTCTCGGCCTCCTCCCATCTCGATCGACGCCTCCCTGGTCAACCCGACCCTGGTGGCCACTCCGGACGTGGCCCTCGACCGGGGGAGATCGGAGGTGGAGCTCGTCTTCGAGGTCAGCGACGCCGAGACGGCGTTCGGATACGCGACCAGCGGCGGCTTCGAGACACCTCAGGTCGAGCCGGACGACGCCGGTCGGTTCACCCTCACCTGGTTCTCCGACCCCGAGCAGGAGTCCGGTGAGGTCTTCGTCGTGTTCACCAACCCGGCCGGCGGCACCGAGGTGTGGCAGTCCCCGGTGCCGTGATCAGCGTGGGCCGACAAGGGCGCTCGCCACGTCCTCCCAGCGGGCGCTCGCGAAGCCCTGGGGCGCCTCGGTGTCGAACACCTCGGGGGCAACCTCGAGCGGCTCGAAGGACTTGAACCGTACGTCGAGCGCAAGCTCCAGCGCCGGTACCGCCAGCGACCAGGCCGTCGGTAGAACGCCCGCCTCCGTCACCTCGAAGCCCTCGTAGCGCAGAATGAGGCGCTCGGTCCCGTCGGGCTCGACAAGCCGAACCTCCCGAGGGCGGAGCGGGGTGTCCTCGAGCACGACCTGCACCCCGTTGCGCTCGTAGCGGAGTCCTCCGTCGGGGGTGGCGACGAGCTCCGCGGGGTCAGGCTCCGGCACCTGGCCGAGGAACAGCCCCACCACGCCATCGACACCCAGCTCCTCGTCGGTCCACTCCCGAACCGTGGCCTCCACCGCGTCGGCCCAGTAGTGGCGAGCATCACGGCGAATCACGATGGACGCCCGCTCTCCGTCGGTCTGTGCGGTGGCCAGCGGTCCTCCCAGGGGCCCGAGCACCGCGAAGTGCAGCCGGCCCGGCCGGTCCACGATCAGCGCGCCTCCGGTGCTCCCCTTCAGCCCCAGGGGCTCGGACGCGATCTTGAACGAGAAGCGCCCCCGTAGCGGGTCCGCAACCTCGGCGCGGAGCAGCGAGAGCGCATCCCCCGCCTCACCAGCCGGGAGTGGGCGAACCGGCCTGCGACAGCCGACCGACGCGAGCACGACGATCCCGAAAACGACAGCCCTCAAGGCAGCTCCAGAGGTAGCGGGAGACAGGAGACCCACGTGCAGAGACCCGTCGCCCTCGTGCTCTGGTACGCCGCCCAGACGGCGTCGGCCACGCTGTCCCCGTGGCTCGGCCCGCTCCTCGCGGACGCAGGGTGGAGCACGGCCGCCGTGACCGCCATCCTGGTGACGGTGCCCATTGGCCGGCTCCTCGGCGGCCCCATCTGGTCGTGGGTCGCCGACCGCACCAGCGCGGACCGCATCCTCCGCATCGCGGCGGTGGGAACGCTCGTCACGGTGGGCCTGGTCGCGCTGACCACCGCCGTGCCGACGGCCGGGGGGTTCGTGGCGGTGGCCATCGTCGCCTTCGGGATCGCCCGCTCGCCGCTGTTCTCGATCATGGACGCGTCGACCGTGCAGTGGGTCGGCGACCGCTATGGCCGCATCCGGGCGGCGGGCTCCATCGCGTTCCTCGTGGTGGTGTGGATCGGCGGGTACTTGCGCCCGGAGCTCCCGCTAGCCCCCCTGTGGCTCGCCGTGGGGGCCATCGCGATGGCCACGGCGGTGACCTTCGCCCTGCCTCCGCTGCCTGCGCGCGCCCCCCGCCGTCCGACCTGGGCCGACGTGCGCGAGCTGTCCCGCCACCGGCCCCTCGTCGTGTTGGTCACCGTGAGCGCGCTGCACGGCATGTCGCTGTCGGCCTACGACCAGCTCTACGCCATGCACGTCGACCAGCTCGGGCTGCCACCGTGGGTCACCGGAACGTCGTTCGCGCTCGGCGTCTTCGTCGAGATCGGCGTGCTGCTCGCTGGCTCGTGGTTGCTCGGCCGCCTGGGACGTCGCGGCGTGCTCCTGCTCGGTGTATCGGCGGGCGCACCTCGGTTTCTGCTCACGGCCGTGACGACTTCAGCGTGGGGTCTCGTGGCCGTCCAGTCGCTCCACGGCCTTCAGTACGGCGCGTTCTGGATCGCCGCCACGTCCGCCTTCGCCGCGGAGGCGCCCCCCGAGCTCCGCAACAGCACTCAAGCGCTGCTCCCGTCCGCGGCCTACGGCGCGGGGCCGGTGCTCGGCATGGGACTGGCCTGGCTCGGGCTACAGCTCGGCGGCTCGCTGCCGGTGCACTACGGCCTCGTCGCGATGGTGAGCATGGTCGCGACGGGGCTCGTGTGGAGGCTCGAGCTCAGCGGGCGGGCGCTCGGGCCCGCCGCGAGCTGATCACTCGCAGGGGGTGCCGTTCTTGTCGACGAGGATGATCTTCTTCTGGCCACCCTGAACGATCGAGACCTCCTGGCACTGCTTCTTCTTCACGACCTTCTTCGGCGTGCGCCGGCGCACCACCTTCTTGGTCTGCAGCCGACCCCGGAGGTCGTCGATGTTGACGCCACCGAGCGAGTTGACCTTGACGTCGAGGTCGTTGCGCAACGAGAGCACGATCTCGCCCAGGTTCTCGGCGTGCGCGATCTTCTCGGCCTCGTCGGCCGTGACGAGCAGGGTCACCGAGGGGCGGTTGCGGCCGCGGAGATCCCGAGCCTGCTCCGCGGTCTCGGACTTCATGCGGCTGTTGACGCCGAGCACGAAGATGGCTTGGAGCAGGGTCTCGGTTCGCGGCTTCGCGCCCTTGTCGTTGTCGGGCGTGATCGTGACGAGCACGTCGACGTAGTTGCCTGGGTTGAGGAATCCGGAGAGCGCGGCCCCGTCGCTGACGGAGACCGACAGCGCCCGCATGCCGCGCGGGATGATGGCGTTGAGGCCCACGCCCGACTCGGGGTCGGCGAGCCGGTCGGCCCGGACGAACTCGTTGGCGAGAATGCGCTCCCGCGGAATGCGACCCACCACGTGCTCCGGCGACAGGAACACGCCCTCGGGAAGGTACTTGGGCGGGATCTGGACCGCGTAGAGGTCCTCCTCGGTGATCGTGACGCCCTGGTACAGGTCACGCGCGGCGACGATCACCATCACCATGTCTTCTGGACGCTTCGCCTCGTCGATCTTGACCTGGTAGTTCGTGATGAGCCGGTAGAGCACCACGAACGACCCGGCGCCGAGCGCGACGGCCAGACCGAGGAAGACGAAGGCGCGAACTGCGCCGGAGCCGGGATTCTCACGTGCCATGTCGCTCACCTCGCTTGCCCGAGCCCCTATAGCTGACCCGTCGCAGTCGGCCGACTGCCGGATCCGTACATCGGACGGAAGGGGGGAGGATTGTTGTCCCACGGGGCCGCAGGAACCTAACTCTCGTCGAAGAGACTCCGCAGTTCCGTCGCGGTCAACGTTCGGAGGAATCCCCCGTCGGTGCCGAGGGCTGCATCGGCGAGGTCGCGCTTCGCGGCCTGAAGGTCGAGGATCCGCTCTTCGACCGTGTTCTCGGCGACGAGCTTGATGCTCACCACCGGCTTGTCCTGGCCAATCCGGTGCGCCCGGTCGGTCGCCTGTTGCTCGACGGCCGGGTTCCACCAGGGGTCGAGGTGGACCACGTAGTCGGCGGCGGTGAGGTTGAGCCCGAAGCCACCGGCCTTGAGGGTGAGGAGGAACACCGGCGGTCCGTCGTCGGCCTGGAATCGATCGATCGCCGCCTGCCGGTCGCGCGTGCCCCCGTCGAGCCGCACCCACGGAATGCCCAGCGCCTCGAGTCGCTCCTCCACGAGATCGAGCAGCGATGTCCACTGGCTGAAGACGAGCGCCTTGTGGTCCTCGTCGACGACCTCGACGAGGATCTCCTCCATGCGGTCGAGCTTGGCCGAGGGCACGTCGACCCCTGCGTCGCCGGGAAGCAGTCGCGGGTCACAGCAGGCCTGGCGCATGCGCAGCAGCGCCTCGAGCACCTGCATCGTGGAGCCGGTCCCCTTGGCGAGGGCGGCCTGCACGTCTTGCCGAGCGGTGAGCCGCACGCCCTCGTAGGTTCGCCGCTGCGCGTCGCCGAGCGAGCACCGCTCGACGATCTCGGTGAGCGGCGGCAGCTCGGTCGCGACCTGTTGCTTGAGCCGACGGAGGACGTAGGGACGCACGCGAGCCCTGAGCAACGTCTCGGCGCGACGGTCGCCGCTCTCGATGGGTCGGGCGAAGCGATCCTTGAAGGCGCTCTCGCTCCCGAGCAGCCCGGGCATGAGGAAGCGGAACAAGCTCCAGAGCTCCTCGAGTCGGTTCTCGACCGGGGTACCGGTCAGGGCGATCCGGTGCGCACTCGGAATCTGGTAGGCCGCCCGCGCGGTCTGGCTGTGCGGGTTCTTGATGGCCTGGGCCTCGTCGAGCACCACGTAGGTCCAGTCCTCCTCGCGAAGGCGGTCGAGGTCGATGCGCACGAGGGCGTACGACGTGATGGTGACGTCCGCCTCCGGATCGAGCTCGCGCTGGGGCCCGTGGAACACGTTGAGCCGCAGCTCCGGAGCGAACTTGCGGGCTTCGATCTCCCAGTTGCGGATGACCGAGGTGGGCGCGACCACGAGATGCCGGCCCCCCGCGTCGAGCATCGCGGCGATGGCCTGGATGGTCTTGCCGAGCCCCATGTCGTCGGCGAGCACCCCGTTGAGCTCCATGTCCCGGAGGAACCGCATCCACTGCAGACCAGCCTTCTGATAGGGGCGCAGATCCGCGCGCAGCCCAGCCGGCAGCTCGACCTCGGGCAGCCCCTCGTCGCCCTCGAGGAAGCTGCGCAGCCGCTGGAGATTGGGCGGGACGTCGGCCTCGGTGTCCTCGAGCAGCTCGACGAGGGCGGCGGTGCTGTTGCGCCCGACGCGGCCGTCCCGGTCTCGGGCCTCGAGCAGCTCCTGGAGCAGCGCACCGTGCTCGGACAGCCAGTTCCGGGGCAACGGCGCCCATCCACCGTCGAGCAGGGGCACCAGGGACCGGTTGGAGCGCCATGCCTCCAGCACGGCCAGCGGGTCGGCCTCGATGCGCTCGCCCCCGAACTGCACGTCGAGCGTCCACTGCCCGTCGCGCTCGGCTACCTGGATGTGCGGCACGAGCTCCGAGTCGCGGTGGACCTTGAAGCGTTCAGGATCGACCTTGCCTCGCACGGGCCCTGACAGCTTCGGCAGCCGATCCTCGAGGAAGTCGGCCGCCTCGTCGGGCGCGAGAATGCGGGGGAAGTTCACCGTGAGCCCGGTCAGCGCCTGGAACTCCCGGGCCACGTTTCGCTCCGCGCCGGGGTCACGGGCCGGCACGACCGAGTCGGAGAGCCGCTTGAGCAGGTTGCCCTGGCCCACCTTCGCCACCGGCGGGTCGCCATACACGATCACGGCCTCGACGCGCAGTCCACCAGGACGCTCCTCGAGCTCGACCATCACCCGTGGGACCAGCGAGCCCTGATCGGGCAAGCGGTCGGTGCGGAGGTCCACCGGCGCTCGCTCCCGCAGTCGCGGGATGACCTCGCTGACCAGCGCCGCCACCTCCTCCTCGCCGTAGACTACGCCTTGAACCAGCATCTGCCGCTGCTCGGGCTTGAGGTCGCCGTGGGAGGTGGGCCGCAGCACGCCACCCTCGAGGGCAGCCCCCCGGTACAGCACGTCCAGGCCGGGGGGCCGCACGAGCTGAAGCTTGAAGCCGCCTCCGTCGTCGTCGGTCACCCTGACCCGGAACGGCAGGGGCTCCGGCTCCACGGTGACCGGAGTCCCGTCGAGCGTGACGTCGGAGTCGGGCTCGAGCACGGAGAGCAGGCGCCGCACGGAGTCCGGAGGCAGGGCGCCCGGCCGGTGCATGACGAGCAGGCTCTCGGCCTGAAGGTCGACCCGGCTCGCCACGAGCCGCGACTCGGCGAGGGGTCGGGTGAGGACCTCCTCGCTGCCATCGTTGTAGACGGCCGACCGCTTCACGGACAGCTTGGTGCCATCGCTGGTGAAGGCGTATCGCACGCGCACCTTCTGCTCGGGCGTCGGGGCGGGAAGCGCGTCGCCCTGCTGCCGCGACTGCTGGAGCGCGATCACCGCTGCCGCAGCGTGCACGCAGCAGTCACCGGGCAGATCGCAGTCGCAGCCCCAGTCGCCGTCCTCCGGCCACAGGTACACCTCGTGCCAGCGCGAGGAGCCCGGCGCGCGAACCTTGAGATGTACTTCGTCCCCGTCGTCGGAGACGCCCTCGACGCCCCCGTCGCGTGCGAGCCGAACTGCAGCTCCCCACACGCGGGACCCCGCGGCCTCCCGCGCGCTCGAGAGAAGGTCGTCCATCAACATGGTGGGGTGGTCCCCCGCGCGGTCGAGAGGTTCGCGGCGCCGACGCGACCTCGCGTCAGGCCTGGTCCTTGACCATGGACTCGAGCTGGCCGCTCTCCCACATCTGCATCACGATGTCGGAGCCACCGACAAACTCGCCGTTGACATAAAGCTGCGGGATGGTGGGCCAGTTCGCGTACTCCTTGATCCCCTGCCGGATCTCCGGGTCGGAGAGCACGTCGAAGGACTCGAAGGGAACCTCGAGCGCACGCACGATGCTCACCGCCCGCATCGAGAAGCCGCACTGCGGGAAATCGGGCGACCCCTTCATGAAGAGGAACACCTTGTTGTTCTTGACCATCTCGTCGATGCGATCGTGGGCGCTCATCGTGACTCCGAGTTGCCGCCGTGCGGCCACTGGTCCGGGGTGAAGGTCCGAAGCTGGAGGGCGTGGATGTCGGAGCGCATGTGGTCGCCCAGCGCGCCGTAGACGAGCCGATGTTGCTGGATCGGTGTCTTTCCCTCGAAAGCGGACGAGACCACCTCGGCTTGGAAGTGCTGTCCGTCGTTGGCTGGGTCGAGCACGATCGCCCGGGAGTCCGGGAGATTCGCCTCGATCAACTCCTGGATGCGCTGGGCAGAAAACATCTCAATCCCCAAGGTCAGGACCCGACCGGGCCGGTCCTGCGCCATATCGGCCGGTATCGTTACCCCACGGCCCTGACCACAGCGTCCCGGAACTGAGCCGCGCGTGTTGCAATAGCGGCCACACGCTCGGTGGTGGGCTCGGGGGAGGCTCCGAACAGCACGGATCGCGACGCCGTCGCCAACACCTCCGGGCCGAGCGTCGAGAGCACGTCGACGTCGGCGCCCTGTGCTCCGAAGCCGGGGGCCAGGATCCAGCGGCCCGGGAGCTTGGCCCTCCAGTGCGCGCATTCCTCGCCGGGCAGCGTCGCCCCGACCACGGCTCCGACGGACGCCGGCTGCTCGGCAATCCAGTCCGCGATCGCCTCGGCCACCCCGGTCGCTCGTTGCCACGGGGCAGCACCCGGGTTGGACGTCCGCACGAGTACGAAGCAACCTCGCCCTTCGTCGGTCCGTGCCACGAAGGGGGACAGGGACTCGGGTCCCAGGTAGGGCGAGAGCGTCACCGCGTCGGCGTCGCCGGGTGGATGATCGAAGATGGCTCGGGTGTACGCCTCGGCGGTGGACCCGATGTCACCCCGCTTCGCGTCGAGCAGAACCAGCAGGCCGAGTTCGTGGGCTCGAGCCACCGTGCGGTGCAGGACGTCCGCACCGTGGGGGCCGAGCGCCTCGAAGAACGCGACCTGCGGCTTCACGATCGCTGCACAAGGGGCCATCGCCTGCAGTGCATCGAACGCGAAGTCGCCAACCGCCGACGCCCGAACCGCGGGGTCCGCGTCGAGCGCGGCTCCGCCAATCCGGGCGAGGTGCGGGTCGAGACCGACGCACACCGGCGCGCCGACCTCCTCGACCCGAGCCTTCAGACGGTCGTGGAACGACGAGCCGGACACGCGCGAATCAGCCCCGAATGTCGAGGGTGAGGGCCATGCTGGGGGGTGGCGGGGGCTCCTTGCCCTCGGGCACCTCCGGCTCGGGCCAGCTCTCCTCGTCGACCCGGAACTCGATGAGACCGAAGCGATCACGGAGGCAACGCAACACGCGACCGTTCTGGTTCTTCGACCGCTCGTCGAGCTCCACGCGGACCGTGCCGCGACGCGAGAACGTGAGGGTGGTGTTCATGACTCCGGCGATCTCCTCACCCTCGGCCACCATGTCGCTCATGCAGTAGTCGATGGCGGGGAAGTCGTGAGCGATCCGGTCCTTGACGAAGCTCGCACCACCGACGCTGTTGGCGACCACCGCGGGCACGGACCCGAGCGACGCCCGGAAGCTGGTGGGGGCCTCGGCCTCGAAGACCTGCATCGCCTCGGCGCGCAGCGCCTGCGGGTGGTCGGTGGTGAACTTGCACCACTTGCCGCTGTCCTCGAGAAGCCCTTCCTCTCCGACCTTCATGAGGGCGGGGAGGCAGTTGAAGGGCAGATCCTTGACTCGCGAGGTCTCGTCGAGCGTGACGTGCATCCCGCGGGCCTCGGTATCGGCGAACACCGCATCGGCGTACTTGACGGGGACGTCGTCCTCGCCGGAGCCGAACCAGGCCACCACGCCGTGGTTGATCGGACGCTGGCCCCCGATGGACCACACTTCCTTCTCGAGGTCGCGGTCTGCACCGGCGACGAGCTCGATCGGGAGGAACGTGACCTGGAAGAAGTCGAGCTCGGCCGGTACCTCGGGCTTGGTCTCGAGCTCACGCTGGCGCTGGACGTACTGGAGCGCCCGGCCCTCCTCCTCGGCGCGGAGGAGGAGCAGCGCCGAGCCGCCCGCCTTCTCGACGATGTCGGGGATCTCGGCGGCGGACTCGCCCGAGCCCACCACGATGAGGGGACGAAGAGCCGAGAACTGGGCCACGTCCTCGAGGGCTGCGCCGTCCGCCTCCCAGCCCGTGCCGGTCCAACGGTGGACCCGACGCCACAGCGAGCGCTTCTCGGGCTCGGCGTCGGGCGGCGAGCCCGCGGGTAGCGGGACGGTCTCGGTCTTCCACTGGATCACGTCGCCGAAACCGCCCTTGATGGGCGAGACGCCCACGACCTCGTCGTCGATCTCGAGCAGCGCGTCGGGAAGGTCGGAGCCGATCTCGGCGAACACCTCGGTGGCCGGGGCGCTGTGCGCGATGGCGGCGAGGCTCGATACCTGCCAGTCCTCGACGGCGCGTACCGAGCCGAGCAGACCGAGCATCACGAGCAACGCGGCGACGTCGAACAGGGTGAAGCGCTCCACGACATCGGAGAGCTCGTAGTAGAAGCCGGCGAAGGCCACGGCGAGCGCGAAGCCGAACGCGATCCAGGCGATGGCCTGGCTCGGCTGCAGCACGTCCATGTAGAGGTTGAGTGCCTCGGCGAGCGACGCCGCGTTGGTGGCCAGTCCCGAAGGGCCGAACATCGCGATCTCGATGTCCTCGGTGGCCGCGCGGGTGGCGTACGACATGCCGAGGAGCGCGGAGAGCGCCGCGGTGAACCGCATGCCCGCCACCCGGTGCGCCTCCTCGTACTCGGCACGACGAAGCGCGGCGAACGCGACCCCGAAGCCGCTGTAGCCGAGGATGGCCACCAGCCAGATGCCGTGCGACAGCTGGTACTCGTCGGCCACAACATAGACGAGGGAGCAGCCGGCGAGGGTGAGGACGATCGACCAGAACGATGCCCAGGGCGTGAAGCGCGCGTGCGGACCGGCCACGAAGGAGCCGAGCCCCGCGGCCCAGGCGCCGGTGGCGAAGAGGAAGGCCGCCACCCAGCGACTGTCGGCGTCCGCATCCTGCGCCTCGAACAGCCCCTGGAGCGCCTGGTCCACCACCGAGTCGGCCGCGACGCCCGCGCTGATGATGTTCAGGGCGCCAGTCGCGTAATAGGCCGAGACGAGAGCCCCCGCTCCGGCGACCAGCAGGGGAACCACGGCGAACGCCGACAGCGGAACCCGACGCTTCGTCGCGGCGATGGCGCCCAGCGCGAGGATGGCCAGCAGGCCGACCGCGCCGAGTCCAACGAAGACGAGGCTGATGCCACCGCCCGCACTGCTCATTTCCATTTCAGCCCACTCCGGATCATACGAGGCCGGAGCCTAACCCGAGGGGTGCTGTCAATTTGTCTGCGGTAGGTCAAGGGCGGTGGCCCCGGAGGAGACCATCGTTGGGAAACGATCTTCTCGGCGCCCCACGGAACCCGGGCCGATCGGCCGTGGGCTGCTTCACCCCCGGGGCTTCCTCCTCACGGAGCCACCCGCCGAAGACCTGCGCAGGATTCCACTTCGGTACCATCGGGTGTCAGTGTCAGCCACGGGGTGCCCGTCGGTCGTCGGCGTTGGGAATCGGCTTTCCGATCACAAACCCGCCCCGCTCGGAACCCCCGGCCCCCACCCGCCGCTGTCACTAAATGTCATCCGCTACGGATCGGCTGGACAACCTATTCCAACTCCGTGACGTTTCCCGCACTTTGCCGCTCTGTCGGCCATCATCGGCCCGATTGGGAAGTCGAGTTCCACATTCGGAGGCGGGCGAGCGACCGGGCGATGACGCGGAAGAGCAGCCTGGTTACGACCGCAACGGGCCCTGTAGCTCAGTGGATAGAGCAGTGGTCTTCTAAACCACCGGTCGCAGGTTCGATCCCTGCCGGGGTCGCTCCCACTGGCGAGCGGTCACTCGACCGGCCAGCCCCTGGCCTTCCAGGCTCCAGTGCCGCCCCGCACGTTCACTGCGGTGTAGCCCTGGTCGGCGAGGAACGTGGCTACCCGACCCGAGCGGTTCCCCGACTGGCAGACGAGGTAGATTGGTCGATTGCGGTATTCCTCCAGCTCCGCGAGCCGCGACGGAATCTCCGACATCGGGATGCTCACCGAGCCCGGTACGGAGCCGCTCGCCCGCTCACGGGTCGTCCGTACGTCGACGAGAATGGGGATTTCGTTTGCTTCGAGCTTCTGGCGGAGCTCAGCGACGTCGATCTCCTGAACCTGACCGTGGGCGCTCGACGCCTCGGGAGCGTCCGGGGTCGGCGGGCGGCCACACCCCACGAGGGTCAGCGGAGCGACGAACCCCCAAATCCAGACCAGCATGACGCTCTCCACTCGGTCAACGCTCGGGGGTCTCCGAAAACACGACGTCGACCTCCCAACGTGAGCCCGGTAACGTCGTGAACGGGAGATACAAGCCGGTGACCACGGTGGTGGCACGCTTTCGCGCCTCCTCGAGCGCCCCGTCCTCGAGGGCCTTGTCCCGAACCTGGTCCTGGAGTGCCCGAAGCGCCTGGTTGCGCTGCCCCGTGTTCAGCGACGTCCACCAACCCTGGCGCTCCGTCGCGAACTCGGGGACCATGGTGATGGAGACGATGTCGGGCGGAGGCAGGGTCACGACGATGCGCTCCGCCTCGTGCCGTACCTCGACCGAGTACGCCTCGGTCATCTGGAAGCCCGACTTCACGATGCCCGTGCCGCGAACCTCGAGACTTGCCGTATCCTTGGTCTCGATCGGCCAACCCTCGAAGAGGGTGGACTGGTAGTCGTGCCGGACCACGGCGTCGATCCGCATCTCGGCCGTGGCGAGCTCGAAGATGGTCTCGCGGCTTGTCGTCTCCGCGGCCGACACCGACGCGTCGATGTCTCGCGCCAGCGCTTCCTTCAGCAGGCGGTCGGCGAAGGGCCCGACGAGGTCGCGGTCCACCATCGAGCACAGTCCGAGCAGGATGGGCGGGCCCCGCTCGGCCTCGGCCGACAGCGCCGCGGCCTCCTGCATCGCGAGACACGCCTCGTCGCGGAGGACCGCTTGAAGATCCTGTGCGCGCGGAACCTGCTCGAGGGCGAGCCGGGTGCCGGGCAGGACGTGACGTCGCTGGTGAGCGCGGCGCAGGAAGGCGTACTGCCTCGCGAGTCGCTCCTCCTGCCCCGACAGCAGGCCGCGGCCCATACGGTCGCGAGCGTCGGGCGGCAGCTCGTAGGCGAAGCCGACCTGAAGGGCCATCTCTCCGTACAGATCCGCCATCGCGAGCGCGAACGACTCGGGCATCGCCGTGCCGTCGAGGTCTTGCACCACGTCGAGCAAGGCGCCCGGATCCGCGGTCAGCCCCACGTCGACGCCAGGGGCGCGCTTCAAGGTGCGCTCGGCAGCGAGCTCGCCGTAGCCCTCGGCGAAGCCATAGCCGTAGCCGCGCCGGTAGCCGTTCTGGTCGCCGAACCAGAAGCCCAGCAGGCCAGCGGCGACGAGGGCGAGAAAGCCGAGGGGACTCAAGCACCCCATGCGTCGAGGGGATTGGGACATGGTGCTCTCCAGGACAGCCCGAGCTCGGCGCCATCATGCCACGGGTCAGAGACCGAGCTCCGTGGCGAGAGAAGTGACGAGGGCCCAGGCGGCGGCGACATGCCGCTCCTCGGTGAGTCGGCCGCCGATGGCGAGGCGCAGCACACGTCGTTCGCCCACCTTCGTGGCCGTCAGGTACACCCGCCCCGTCGCGTTGAGCGCTTCGAGAAGACGATCGGTTGCCCCGTCGCCGGCGACGTGTCGGAAGCACACGAGCCCGAGATGTGGCTCGGCCACGACCTCGAAGCGGGGGTCGGCGTCGATCCGGGCGGCAAGCTCCCGACCCCAGGCCACGTGCCGGCGGACGTGCTCGCGGAGCCCGGCCAGCCCGTAGCTGCGGAACACCATCCACAGCTTGAGGGCACGAAACCGGCGCCCGAGTGGAATCTGCCAGTCGCGATAGTCGATGACCGCCCCCGCCTCGGTGGCCTGGTTTCGCAGGTACTCCGGCAGGATCGAGAGGGCTTCGATCAGCGGCCGTCGGTCGGCGACGAAGAAGCAATCGCAGTCGAAGTTGGTGAGCAACCACTTGTGGGGGTTGAAGCAGTAGCTGTCGGCATGCTCGAGACCCCGGTTGACGAAGCGGAGCTCGGGGCAGACCGCCGCTGACCCCGCGTAGGCCGCATCGACGTGAAGCCAGACGTCTTCGGCCGTGGTGACGGCCCCGATGCCGGGGACGTCGTCGATCGCGGTGGTGGAGGTCGTCCCGACGGTGGCACAGGTGAAGACGGGGAGGAGTCCCCGGGACCGATCCTCGGCGATCGCGCGGGACAGCGAGTCGGCGCGCATCCCGAGTGCCTCGTCGGTCTCGACGAGCACGATCTGGTCGTCACGAAAGCCTGCGATGCGGGCCCCCTTTCGCAGCGACGAGTGCGCCTCGGCCGAGGTGTAGATCCGCATCTGGTCGAGCCTCGCAGCGCCTCCTGCTCGCTGTCGGGCGGCGAGCAGCCCCACCAGCGTAGCCGACGACGCGGTGTCCTGGATGACTCCTCCCCCTGGGCCGTCAGAGCGGAACCGCGACGGGAGATCGAGCGCCTCGACCACCCAGTCCAGGACGTGCGTCTCCACCTCGGTGCACGCGGGCGACGTGACCCACAGCATCCCCTGCACGCCGAGCCCCGCCGCGAGCAGCTCGCCCAGGATGGCGGGTGGCGAGCTGTTCGCTGGGAAGAACGCGAAGAAGCTCGGGTGCTGCCAGTGCGTGAGCCCCGGGACGACGATCTCCGTGAGGTCACGGAGAACCGCGTCGAAGGACTCGGGCTGCTCGGGTGGCGAGGCCGGCAGCCGAGCCCGCACCTCTCCGGGGGACACCGGGGACTGGACCGGGTACTCCTCGATGGTCTCGAGGTAGTCCGCGATCCAGTCGATCGCCGCGTACCCGGCCTTCCGGAACTCGTCGGGCCTCACGTCGTCCTCCACCGCACCGCGCACGTCTCTGGCGAGACGTCGTCGGGCCAGGCTTCGCCGCAGACGGTGCGGGCGACGAGATCGCCGATGCCGTCGCTGGCCATCGCTCCCCAGCCGTGCCCCCCCACGCCCACGAACAGGCCCTCGCCGACCTCGCCGACCATGGGATGGGCGTGCGGCGTGCGAGTGAGGATGCAGCGCCGGGTCACCCCGCCGTCGACGGGCATCCCAGGCACGACCGTTCGTGCCACCTCGACGAGGGTGGTGCGCTGGGCTTCGCTGTCCCCCGACTCGAACCACCGCTGCACGTCGGCGGGATCGAGGAAGCGCTGATCGGTGTCGAGGTCACAGCCGAGCTTCAGCCAGAGCCCACCGTCCTCGAAGCGCAGGGGCGGCACCACGTAGGGTCCACTGAAGCCTGCGCCCTCGCCGTCCCACAGCAGGGTGGGAACGCCGGCGAACGCCACGGCGTCGGTGTCGTCGACGGGCACGAGCAGCGTGGTCTCGGTCTCGAGGACGACGTCCAGGGGATCGTCGAGCCACGCGTTCACGTAGGCGCCCGGACAGAGCACCACCTGGGGAGCCCGCAGCTCGGGCCCGTCGTCGAGCGTGAGCACGTGCCCCTGTGGCCCCTGGGTTCGGGCGGCGAGCGTGGTGGGGTGCCGGGTGCCGCCCGCGGACTCGAGGGCCATGGACTGGGCGCGGAGCAGCTCGGGGACGAGCAAGATGCCGGCGGGCGGTCCTTCGAGGCCGAACCGGACCGCTCCCGGAAGCTGGTAGGGCCAGCCGCGGGCCAACTCGGCGTCGATCTCGAGCTCCGGCGCCGCTTCGAACCAGGCATGGCCTGCGTCGTTGGCCACCACCAGGCACCCCACCGGCCGCCGGACCGAGAAGCCGACCTCTGCCTCGAGGGCCTCAATGCCGAGGAGGCTCGTGGCGTTGATCGCGGTCCAGGTGGCGACGCGGTCGATGGTCCGGCAGACGCGGCCCTGGTCGTGGTGGCTCGAGAACACGCGCGAGGTGTCGCCGAACTCAGGCCCCACCAGGGCGACCCGTCGCCCCCGACGCGCGAGGTGCCGTGCCGCCGCGCTGCCGATCAGCCCCGCCCCCACGACGACGACGTCCGGGGTCATGGGGTCGCCCGGGTCAGTGCACGGTCGAGATCGGCCACGAGGTCGTCGGGATCCTCGATGCCGACCGACAGCCGGAACATCGCGTCGGTGATCCCCAGCCGCTCGCGCTCCGCGGGATCGAGCCCCAGGTGAGAGGAGCGTGCGGGTTGGACGATCAGGGACTCCACCCCACCGAGGCTGGCCGCGTGCGTCCACAGCTCGAGTCCATCGACGAGCCGCTCGGCGACGACGGGATCCGCGACGTCGAACGTGACCATGCCCCCCGCGTGGTCGAACCACGTCGTCGCTCGCTCGTGACCGGGATGGTCGGGAAGCCCGGGGTAGCGCACACGGTCCACGCCCGGGTGTCCAGCGAGGAAGCGCGCCACCTGGGCGGCGGTGGCCGCCTGACGCGGAACCCGCAGCGCCAGCGTCTTGAGCCCCCGGTCGAGGAGGAAGGCCGCGTGGGGGTCGAGCGAGGGTCCGAGGTGCTGCTGGAGCGTGAGCGCACGAGCGACCCGCAGGCTCGATCCCGCGATCACACCAGCGATCACGTCAGAGTGGCCGTTGAGGTACTTGGTGGCCGAGTGCACGACGAGGTCGAAGCCGAAGGGGACCGGCCGGAAGCCGGCCGGCGAGAGGAACGTCGCGTCGACGATCGAGGTGAGCCCACGCTCCTGGGCCACCTGAACGACCGAAGCCAGGTCCGGCACGTCGAGGAGGGGGTTCGAGATGGCTTCGACGTAGATCGCCCGGGTCTCCGGACGGAGCTGGTCGCGGAGGGGTCGCTCGTCCACGAACGCACTCGACGCGATGCCGAGCCCGGCCAGATCGTCGAGGAGCGCCGCGGTCCCCCCGTAGAGGTTCTCCGGCACCAGAACGTGGTCGCCCGGTGCGAGGCACGACAGGAGCGCGACGCTGATCGCGGCCATCCCGCTCGCCACGGGCAGCGCAGCCTCGGCGCCCTCGAGCCGGGCGAGGGTCTCGGCGAGGGCCACGATCTGTGGGGTGTTGGACAGGCGACCGTAGCGAACGTCGGCATAGGTCGTGACGTCCTGCTGGAGGTAGTTGGCCGACACGAAGATGGGGTGCACCACCGCTCCGTCCACGCGGGTCGGGCGGTGCACGGCCAGGGTCGCGAGCGAGCGGGGCTGGTCGTTCACGAGAGCTCCGAGAGGCGTCGGGCCACCCGCACCAGGGTGAGTGGTGCGCTGCCCTCGGCCTTGTTGTTGGCGACGAGCCAGCTGGGCCGACCGCGATCGGCTGCCCAGCGCAGCGCCTTCGCGATCTGGTCCACCCGTCCGTCGTCGGGACGCACCACCCGGTCGAACGGTGTGAACGCGGCCTTCGCCTGCTCGTACCGCAGCTCGGGCACCAGGTTCCAGCGAACGACCAGCGCCTTCTGCGCGGAGACGCGAGCGATCCGCCACTGCGACCGCAGGTCCGGCAGGCCAGGGTGGACGGTGAGGCAGTGCAGGGCGCCGCACTCCTCCAGGACGGCCCCGTAGGCCTCCGTGAGCTGCCCTCGGCCCCGGATCTCGACCGCGTAGCGGGGGCCATCGGGAAGGCCGCAAAGGAAGCGCCGCAGCGGCTCCGCGATGCAGCCGAGGCCCCTCTGCGGGGGGACCTGGAAGACCAGGGGACCCGCGTGGACGCCGAGACCTTCGAGGTGTGGCTTCACCACGAACTCGATGGCCCACTCGGGGTCCAGGAATCGAGGGTTGTCGCAACCCCGGCGCGCGCCGTACCGCGGGTGGTCGGGGAACCGCCGCCACGTCAGCGTCTCGGAGGCCTTCACGAGAAAGGAGAAGCCGGGCTTGATGGCGCGAACCTGACGAACCCAGGCGGCGCACTGCTCGGCAGCCAGCGGCGCCCAGAAGGAGCGGTCGATGCCGACGGTACCGAGCAGCGGGTGTGCCGCATACGCCGCGAGGCCCTCGTCCACCAGGACGGGCTTTGGGGCTGGTCGGTCCCACACCACCCCCGCCCAGCCAGGAAACGTCCACGTGGACGTACCGAGCGAGACCTTCGGAGGAAGAGCGCGTCCGAGCTCGCGCACCTCCGCCGGAGGCTCCGCGGGCCCCACCGCGGGCGTCGAATCGAACAACTGCGGCTGCATGCCGCGGGTATAACGAGCGTCGGTTACGCTCCGGGTTGCCCAGGACGGAGCAGCCGTGGCCAACCGAAACGCCGAGGTGATCGACTGGCTGCGCGAGCTGGCGGAGCTGACGGTGCTCGCCGAGCAGAACCCGCAGTCGTTCCGGTCCCGGTCCTACGACCGCGCTCGCCACGCGCTCGAGGGCGTCACCGTCGACCTCTCGGAGCTCTCGGAGTCCGCGCTGCAGCGGATTGACGGAATCGGAAAGTCCACCGCGAAGAAGATCCGCGAGTACTTCGAGACCGGCCGGGTGGAGAAGCTCGACAAGCTGCAGCAGCGCTTCCCGCCTCCGGTCGTCGAGCTGTCGCGCATTCCGGGCATCGGTCCCAAGACGCTGGCCAAGCTCCGCGAGGAGCTCGGCGTCGAGGACCTCGACGGCCTGAAGAAGGCCATCGACGAGGACCGGCTGACGACCATCGAGGGGCTCGGCACGAAGTCCCAAGAGAAGATCGCCCACGCGATCGAGCGGCTCGGCCTCAAGCACGGTGAGAAGCGGACCCCGCTGTACCGCGCGATGCGGGTCGCCGATCAGCTGGTGGCCGAGCTTCTCGACCTGTCCGAGGTCGTCGATGCGGTGCCGTGCGGGAGCCTGCGGCGCCACCGGGAGACCGTCGGCGACCTCGACATCGTGGTCGCCTCGGAGACCCCGGGCTCCATCATGGAGTGGTTTGCCTCGCACCCGCTCGCCAAGGAGGTCGTGGCCAGGGGCGAGACCAAGACGTCGATCGTCACGCGCTACGGCTTGCAGGTGGACCTGCGGGTCGTGGCCCCCGACCAGCTCGGGGCGGCCACGATGTACTTCACGGGCAGCAAGGACCACAACATTCGCCTGCGCCAGCGGGCGATGCAGCGGGGCTGGACCCTCAACGAGTACGCCCTGACCAGTGCCGAGACCGGCGAGGTCATCGCGTCGCGCGACGAGGCGTCGATCTACGCTGCGCTCGAGTTGCCCTACATCGAGCCCCCCATGCGGGAAGACACCGGTGAGATCGAGGCAGCGGCCGAGGGTCGCCTCCCCGACGCACTCCAGCCCGAGGACCTGCGGGGCGACCTGCACGTCCACACCGATCGCTCGGGTGACGGCCGCTCCTCGCTGCTCGACATGGTCACCGAGGCCGAGCGGCGCGGCTACGGCTACCTCGCCATCACCGACCACGCCGAGAACCTGCCCATCAACGGCGTCAGTCGCGACGAGCTGCTCCGACAGGCCGACGAGATGGCGGAGCTCCAGGAGCGGTTTCCTGGTGTACGGCTGCTGCGCGGATGCGAGCTCAACATCGATCGCGACGGCGGCCTCGACTATGACGAGGAGTTCCGTGCGTCGCTCGACTGGTGCATCGCGGCCGTCCACTCCCACTACGACCTGCCGCAGGCAAAGCAGACCGACCGCCTCGTCCGGGCCATCTCCGATCCCGCGGTCCGGGTGGTCGGTCACCTCACGGGCCGGATGATCGGGGCGCGACCTGGGATCGACATCGACATCGACGCCGTGCTCGACGCGCTGGCCGAGTACCGGGTCGCGCTGGAGGTCAACGCCGCCATCCCCCGCATGGACGCCGCCGCCCCCGTGCTCCGTCGGGCGATGGACAAGGGCGTCACCTTCGTGGTGAGCACCGACAGCCACCACGTCCGCGAGATGGCGAAGCGGGCGCCCTACGGAGCGCGGCTCGCCCAGCGCGGCTGGGTCGACAAGTCGCGCATCGCGAACACCTGGTCGGCCGAGCGATTCCTCGGCTGGCTCGACGAGGCCCGCTCGTAGTCAGGCGAGCCGGTCCAATAGCTCGTCGTCCGAGCCGACGAAGCCGACGAGCACGGGATTGCCGTCGCGCTCGAAGATGGGACGCCGGAGGAGCTGGGGGTTGCGGGCCATGGCCGCGATCCACCGTGGCTCCGACCAGTTGGCCTTCTCGTCGGGGAGGGCTTGGTGCGCGGAGCAGCCCGGGTCACGGAGGGCGCCAGCCGTGAGGAGCGTCGCCCACTGGGTCAGCTTCGCGATGGGGGGGCGTCGCGCCTCGAGGTCCACGAGCTCGTAGGCCAGGCCCCGCTCGTCGAGCCAACGGCAGGCCTCGCGGACGCGCTCGCAGCTGCCGATGCCGTAGACCTTCAGCATCCCCCCTCCACGGCCGATGCCGACTATACCACAGCGTGACTCCACTATGGCGAGGTCGAGGCGTCGGTGGGGTCCATCGGTGGATCCAGCAGCACGAACTGGACGCGCCGGTTCCGCATTCGCCCCCCCTCGGTCCGGTTCGTGAAGCGGGGCCTCGACTCCCCGTAGCCGCGAGCAACGAGGCGTTCCGGAGGGACACCCTTCTGGATCAGGTACGCACGAACCGAGTTCGCGCGACGCTGCGACAGCCGTCGATTGTAGCTGCTCGGCCCCACGTTGTCGGTGTGTCCCTGGATCTCGACCCGACCGAGCGTCGGGTGGAGCGCGAGTCGAGCGGCGAGGGCGTCCAGCGTGCCGGTGGAGGCCCGCGAGATCTCGGATCCTCCCTCGGAGAACGCGATGCCGGGGACCCGGATCGCGGTCGCGGTCACGTAGACGGGCCTTGGGCAGCCATCGGAGGTCCACCGAAGCTCGTCGTCGGGCAGCGTCCGCTCGGGGCAGCCGTCGAGGCCGTCGTGGAAACCGTCGCCGTCGGAGTCCGGGCAGCCGGCATCCTCCTCGGGCCCCGCCCCGTCGGGGCAGGTGTCGTCGAGATCGCGGAGCCCGTCATCGTCCCGGTCGGGGCAGCCTGCGTGGACGTCGCGCCCCGCCTCGGTGGGGCACTCGTCCTGGCCGTCGAGGAGCCCGTCTTCGTCGTTGTCGGGCTCGGGACACCCGTCATCGTCGAGCCAGTCGTCCACGTCCTCGGGCTCGTCGGGACAAGCGTCCTCGGCGTCGACGAGCGCGTCACCGTCGTTGTCGAGCTCGGGACAGCCATCTCCGTCCTCGAACCCGTCGGTGTCCTCGGCCTCCTCGGGACACCGGTCCAGCCGGTCGGCGATCGTGTCATCGTCGCGGTCGGACCGCCAGGCGGTCCACGACAGCGCGGCGAACAGCCGATAGCGGGCCGTTCCCACGTCCTGCACGAGCCCGGAGCCCCCTCCCAGGAGCAGCCCGAGACCCTGTCCCGACGCGACCTGGACGAAGCCCTGCACGCTCACGCTGCGGGACTCGTCGAGGAGGTTGTTCGAGACACCGCCGAACTGGGCGTCCACCTCCGCGCCGACCCGCACCGGGCGCCCGAGGTGGACGAAGGTACCCCCGACCACGTTGGCGCGGAGCCCGAGACCATCGGCCTCCGCGTCGAGCGGCGCCTGTTCGCCGAGGACGACCCCGCCGTTGAGGATCCAGCCCACCGGTCCGAACCGTCCCCCCAACGCGGCGGTCGCGCCGCCCGACCATCCGGACGAGACCAGGGCATCCGTCGAGCCCGTCGCCAGGGTGAGACCGGGGAGCACACCGAGTGCGATGGGCCCGCCGTCCTCACCGGCGACGGACCACAGCGCGCCCAGCCGAACGTCCCCCGGCGCGTGGCCGGAGAACTCCGAGAACGGAACATCGGTATCCACGTAGAGAGGCATAGAAGCGTCGATTCGAAACCGATCACCCACGTCGTACGAGGCTTGGAGATGCACCGGAACGAGCCTTCCGACCACGGATGTCTGGCCTCGAACAACCGGATCCGCGACCAAGGCTCCGATCGCGCCCATCGAGAGGCCCCCTCGCCGGACCGTGGGCGCCTCCCCCTGGAGCGTTCCGTGCAGACGCGAGAGGGAGGCGGCCGGCGAGAAGAGATCGACGTCCGCGGCGCCCGCGCGGGGCGAGCCCAGCAACAGCATCACGGCGAGCATGGGAGGCCTCCACCAAGGGCACTCTCCCGAACGGCAACGCCGCCGCAGACTTGAGGGACGGTCAGAGGTAGCGCGCGGAGGTCGTCACGCAGTCGTGGGTGGCGGGGCCCGGCCCGAAGGGGTTGACGAGCATCGTGAGCCCTCCTTCGTGGAGCAGCCACTGGACCCGGAAGCGCTCGTAGGTGCCGAGCTCCGTGAAGTCCGCGAAGTCGTTGCGTCCGGTAAAGACGTAGTGAGCCACGGACGAGACCAGCTCACCGGCCGTGACGTAGGTGAACTCGCCCGTGCCGATCACGCCGGTGATGTCGGGGTTGGCCCCAGGTCCGAAGACCGCACCGGTGACGTCGATGGCCTCGACATCCATGGTCAGCACGCCGTTCATGCCGTTCAGGTCGCAGTCGAGGGTGAATCGGGCCATGTTCGACGCGCTCGGTGGAGGAGGCGGGCCCCCGGGGCTGCCGGCGGGAACGTTGGTCGGGACCGGGGCGCTGACGCCACCGGGCTTGGCCTTGGCGGGTGCGTCGTCCTGGTTGCCGAAGGGAAAGGCGCAGGCAGCGAACGCGAAACATCCGATCAGAAGCAGGGTTCTCATGGGCTCCTCGGGGACGCCGATCGTCTATCGAGCCCTGCGCCATGCGCGCTTTCACCGGCATTACGGCGTCTCGGGGCGCCTCGCGAGACAACTTGTCCCGAAGTCTGCCGTGGCGCGGCGACGAGAACTGCGGGACGGCGGTGTCCGTGGCGATGTGCCCTGTCAGATTGTCGCGACTGGGGTTCGAAGCCCCCGCGCGGGGACCTTCAGGGGCTGGCACGGGTCTCGCAGGGACCCCGGGTACCCGAAAGGTGCGGAGGCTCCCGTGCTGCCCTCGAACTCCCTCTCACGACTGCGCGAGGCGACTGCGGTCCCCGATCGCGTCGCCAGGGGACTCCACTGCTCCTGTCGTTCCTCCGGCGGGTGCACGGGGGCCATCCGTCTCTCGGGCCACGTTCGACCGCAACGTTCGCGCCGCCCAGTGGTCCTCCCCGTGTGACCCCCCGATGGAGGACCCGTGATTCGACCCCTCGCCCTCGCCCTCGGACTGTTCTCGCTCACTGCCGCCACCGCAGAGGCGGGCAAGCGCAAGGCCTCGACGGACCCGGACACGCTCGTGACGGTGCAGAGCGCGTCCGACTTCGCCACCACCCTGTCGAACCTCGAGAAGGCCCTCGCGGACCGAGACCTCGGCGTGTTCGCGAAGATCGACCACGCGGCGGCCGCATCGGGGGTCGACCTGGAGCTGCCTCCCACCACCGTCGTGATCTTCGGGAACCCCAAGGTGGGCACGCTGCTGATGCAGGCCTCGACCTCGCTCGGGCTCGACCTCCCCCTCAAGATCGCGGTGACCGAGCCACAGCCCGGCACGGTGAACGTGGTCTACCGCCCCATTGCCACGCTGGCCGCAGACCACGGGGTCACGGAGCGCGACGAGGTGCTCGCCAAGGTCGCCGCGGTCATGTCCGCGATCGTCGAGGACTCGACGCGCTGACGATCGCTCCCATCGCCCCGGGAAACCGCGAGGTGGCGATTGGCCGCCCCGTCTGCGGGAGCTCCAGCGACGAAGACCGTGCCGCGAGGCGATGCGGGTCGTGGGTTTCGTGACAAGGCAGCAGCGATGGAGTGCCGGATCCGACCCCGCCGGATATGGCCTGCCGCCAATCCACGATGGAGTGAACATGACCCGCATGCTTCTGCCCCTGACCTTTGTCTTCACCGTCGCCTGCGGCGGTGCCGATCCCGAAGCCGCCTGCGAGGACTACCTCGACGCGGCCGTTGCCTGCATCGACGAGGCCTTCGCCGACGACGCCACCGCTGGTGATGCCGCCGCGGCCGCCCTCGACGGCGCCTGCGCCGGCCAGGGCGACCTCACCGGTGACGCGGCCACCGAGGCCGAAGAGCTCTTCGACTGCTACACCGACGCCTACGACGCCGGTGACTGCACCACCCCCGACGGCTTCACCGCCATCGGCACCGAGCTCACCAACTGCATCGGCGCCTGATCGGCGTCCGGGCGGCCTCGACCGCCCACACTTCGAGCGCCGGGGTCCCTTCGCGGGGGCTCCGGCGTCCTCGTTTCAGGGCCGAAGCGCCCGCCTGGTCATCTCCGCGGCGAAGCTCCCCCGCTTGTGATGCTCGGGTGCCCAGCCCGCGAGAAAGCGCTCGAAGTCCGCCCACGCGTGCGGCCACACGGGCCTCCACGCGGCCTCCACCGCCGGCGCGCCGAGGCGCGCGAAGTAGTGTCGGAGCCACTCGTCGGACTGCGCGTGCAGCTCGTCGTCGTCGAGGCAGCTTCCGAGGAAGTAGGCCACATCCTTGAGGCCGCACCCTCCGCCGACGTACTGGAAGTCGACCGCCGCCACCCCCTCGGTCCCGAAGCAGAAGTTCGCGACCTTCGCGTCGCCGTGCACGAGGGTTGCCGGCACCGCCGCAAGGGCCTGGTCGATCTCGACTGCGCGCTCGGCGAGCGGCTGCCCCGCGATGGCTGCGAGCTCGTCGGGGCGGGTCGCGAGGTGCCAGTAGGTCCCCGTCTCCCACAACCCCTCGGGAATCACGCCGAGGAACTGCCGGTGGAAGTCGGCCAGCCAGTCGAGGCACCAGGCAACCCGCGTGGCCTCGAGCCTGCCGCGCGACCGGCCGGGGAATCCCGCCTCGTCCAGATCCTCGAGCACGAAGCAGCCGGGCTCGACCGACCAGGCGCGGGCGACCCGAGCCGGCGACCGCGGCGCCCAGTCGCGGTAGAAGGCCGCCTCGACCTCGTAGGAGCGACGCTTGCGGGCGTGCCCGGTGTCGGTGTCCCAGCCTCGCGGATGGCCCGCAGCGGCCTGGACCCGCTTCACGATGACCGTAGGCACGGGCCCATCGACGAGCGCGTAGCGAGCGATCTCTCCCCAGCCGCTCCACAGCGTCTGCAGGCGGGCCACGCGCGCGGCTCCCGCGGCCCCCGTCGCAGCAACGATCTGTTCTATGACGGGATCGTGCACGATGCCGTCAGCTGCGAGGGCGACGAGCGAGCCAGCGGTCGAGCGCCCCGGCGAAGGCCCGCTTGTCGCGCTCACCGTAGGGCTTGGGCCCGCCGAGCAGCTCTCCGAGGGCCTCCCGCTGCTCCTCGGCAAAATTGCGCATGGTGAGCCGAGCCGCAGCGTTCGAGGCGTCGGTCACCTGCCCGCGCGGGTCCAGCGCGATGCCCCCGTTGTCGACTGCCGCCGCGGCGAGCGGCACGTCGGCGGTGATCACGAGATCTCCGGGCTGCACCTGCTCGGCGATCCACTCGTCGGCCACGTCGAAGCCGCGCCCCACCACCTCGAGCCGCACGTACTTCGACTTCGGCAGGCGCAGCGGCTGGTTGGCGACGAGGATGACCTCGATCGGAACCCGGTCCGCAGCCCGAAAGAGGATCTCCTTCACGGGGCGGGGGCAGGCATCAGCGTCGACGTAGATGGGCACGATCGATCCTTCACCGAGCGCTCGGGTGGAGCGCCCGCAGCTCCGCGGCGAGGTCGGGGTCGACCGCGATCACGAGGCCCTCGGTGCGGCCATCGTCTCCACAGGTCCCGTCCCAGGGCTTGCCCGCCAGCGTCTGGGCGACACCGCCGGCCTCCTGGGCGACGTGCGCGATGACCCCTCCGTCGCGCACGTGAACCCCCCGCGACCACACGATGCCGGCCACTGGTCCGGACAGGACCTGCCAGGCCGCGATGCGCAGCGTCGGGTCGTAGGCTCGGGAGGGGTCGACCACGACGAATCCGCGATCGATGAGGGCCGACCGGATGTCGGGGGGAACGCGGCTCCAGATGACGTGGCGCCCCCGATCGAGCACGACGGGCTCGCGGTGGTCAGCGCGCGGCGTCCCTGGCAGGCCGACCTCTACCGCGCCCTCACCGCGACCCGCCAGGAACGCGCGATGCTCGGCGGGGACGACGTAGATGGCCGAGTTGACGAGCCCCGCCCGGGTCCACGCCATCGAGATGCCGAAGGTGGGCAGGTTGTCCGCGTAGTAGCGGGTGCCGTCGATCGGGTCGACCCACAGCGTGCCCTCGGGACCCTCGGGCACCGCGTCGCGAAACCGGTAGGGCTCCTCCTCGAGCTCGAGGCGAATCTCGGGCAGGCGAGCCTCGAGGAACGCCTGCAGCACCGGGTCGGCGATGGTGAGCGCCTGCCCCATGGGGTTGTCGAACTCGCCCTTGACCGGTAGCTCGAGCGGCCCCTCGTGCTGCAGACGCAGGGCGACCCGACTCGCGAGCGCGAGATCGGGAAGGAAGGACTCGAGGCGCGACCGGTCCATGGGGACTCCTACGTCGGACGGCTGTTGCGGCGCGGCTTCGGCGGACGTCGCCCATCGTCCCGCCGACGCTTCGGCCCCGCCGGCCCGGGACGAGCCGAGCCGGGCCGGGCGAGCGTGATCGGCACCGCGTGTCCCCGAATCTCGACGCTCTCCAGTCCGAGTACCGCCTCGGCCACGGCCTTCGGTACCCCAACGAACGTCTTTCGGTCGAGGATGACGACCTTGCCGATGCGCCTTCCGTCGATGCCCGCCTCGTTGGCGAGCGCGCCGACCACGTCGCCCGGACGCACGTGACGCTGGCGGCCCACGGGCAAGAAGAGCTGGACTTCGTTGGTGTCCTCGCGCTCTCCCCGTTCCTCGGCCCCGCGGAAGTCCTCGGGCCGTCGGATCTCGGTGGCCCACTCGGGCTTCGCGGCCTCCTCGGGGGTCGCGAGGGTCACGTGCTCGGCGTCGGCGAGGCGGGCGAGCGCCGCCGTGGCGAGCTGCTCCAGGGTGAGCCCGCTCTCCTCGACCGCCCTGGCCAGCCAGCCGGCGGTGGGATCGTCGGGAGCCTCCGCCGTCTGCACGAGTCGCTCGAGGAACGCCTCCTGCTCGCCGCGCACGATCTCGGCGTCGGAGGGCACCTCGACCTGCTCGATCTCGACCCGGAGGGCCCGACCGATCTGCCGGATGCGCTGCTTCTCCTTGGGGGTCGCGAACGTGATGGCCACCCCGGAGCGGCCGAACCGCCCCGTGCGGCCAATGCGGTGCACGTAGGTCTCGGTGTCCATCGGCAGGTCGTAGTTGACGACGTGGGTGACGTGGTCGACGTCGATCCCCCGGGCGGCGACGTCGGTGGCCACGACGACGTCGATCTCACGGGACCGAAGGCGACGGAGCACCCGCTCCCGGGCGGACTGGGACAGATCACCGTGGAGCGGATCCACCGCGATGCCGATGCGGTTCAACGCCTCGGAGAGGTCGGCGCAGCTCGCGCGAGTACGCGCAAACACGATCACCGCCTCGTGGGGGGTCCCACGGAGGACGCGACCGAGGGCGTCGAGCTTGTGGCGAGCAGGCACGCGCATCCACTGCTGATCGATGTGGTCGACGGTCATCGCTCGAGCCTCGACCTGGACCTCGACAGGCTCGCGCAGGTGCTCGTCGGCGACCCGACGGATCTCGGAGGGCATGGTGGCCGAGAACAAGGCGATCTGCCGGCCCTCGGGCGTGGCCTCGAGCAACCGGGTGACATCGTCGATGAAGCCCATGCGCAGCATCTCGTCGGCCTCGTCGAGCACCACCTGGGCGATCTTGGACGTGTCGAGGTGCCCGCGGTCGAGCAGGTCGAGCAGCCGGCCCGGCGTCCCCACCACGATGGAGGCACGCTTCAGAGCCGAGATCTGTGGTCCGTACGGAGCGCCGCCATAGACCGTGGCAATCGTGACGGGAAGCCCCTCGGCAAACGACTTCAGCGCGTCGGTGACCTGGAGCGCCAGCTCGCGGGTCGGCGCGAGCACGAGCCCCCGGGGAGGGCGGCCGCCCTCGCGAACCGCATGGAGCAGGGGCAGGCCGAACGCGGCGGTCTTGCCGGAGCCGGTGCGCGCACGGCCGATGAGGTCGCGACCCTCGGTCATGACGGGGATCGCCGCTGCCTGGATGGGGGTGGCGGCGCTGAACCCGAGCGCGGTGACCGCCGCGACCAGAGCAGGGTCGAGCGGAAGCGCGGTGAAGGCCACCGGCGCAGAGTCGGACTGAGACATTGGGGAGGAGATCCTCTAGCGGCGGCAGCGGCCTGCACATCTCGATCGACGGTGACTGCGCCACGTTGCGCCCCTCACGTATCGCGCCGGCCCCCGGGCGTCGCCTCGGGAAGGTCGGGTCTGAGTTGGGCGGCGAAGGCGATGAGCGCGGTGATGCGAAGGGCCTCGTCGGCGGGCATGCGCTCGGTGGTCAGCACCGACAACAGGCCATCCTCGGCGATCGGAGACAGTAGCTCGGCCGACCGGGTCGAGGCAGTGAGGATCGCCCGAATCGCGGCGTGAAGGTCGCCGGTCACCAGCAGGGCGACGCGGTCGGCGTGCATCCGCACCTGCAGACCGGCTCCCTGGAGGTTCTCCCTGCCGATTCCCGTGGTCCCATCGGCGGCGCGCCCCACGAGTCGCTCCCAGAGCGGAGACGCGAGGCTGGTCGCCTTGTCGAGCGCGGTCCGGGCGGCGAACACCCGACGGCCGATGCGGAACAGCCCCTGCAGCTTGGCGATCTGGTCGATCCCCGGCACGAGCGTGAGCACGTCGAACACGCTCTCCGCCGCGTTGGCGTAGCGCCCGAACGCCGAGTAGACCGACCGGCTGGTTCCCACCACGCTCTGGTCCATCGCGAGGATGGGGTGGCCGCAGCGGAGGTGTGACTGCTCGACAGCCAGCGCGAAGGCAAAGGCGTCGTCGTCCAGCTCGCGCTCGCCGGGCTCGAGGTGGGTGATGCCGACCAGCAGCACGGGTGGGTGGGTGGGCTGCGCGCTCACCCCCCACGCGCCCTCCCCACGGTAGAGATAGGCCTCTGGCACGGCCATGCCGAGCACCTGGGAGACCTCCTCGATCTTGGCGTGGTGCCGGGGCCACGCCTCGGCGGTCAGTCGCTCGAGGCCTCGGGTGAGGGCCGACCGCTCGGGGGTCGCGCTGGGTTCGACGGAATGGCGCAGCCGGTCGAGCCAGCCGATGCCGCCAGGGTGCAGCGCGTCCAGCGTCGCGTCGTCGAGGCGGTGCACCCAGCGGGGATGGGGCTCGGGCGGGGTGGTCCCGAGGACGTCGCGGAGGTGAGCCCACCACCGGCGCAGCGCCGGCGCGACGGCGACCTGACTGTCGAGGGCCCGACGGTAGGCAGTGGGATCGAGGAAGTCGCCGGTCACCGCCTCGACGAGCGCGCCGACCGCCTTCTCGGGCTCACCGTCCCGGGCGTAGAGCTCGGCGATCCGCACCCATCGGTCGAACCGCGGCGCTTCGGCCGTCGGATCGTCGGTCTCCGGCGGCTGGCCCAGTGCCGCCCTGGCGTCGGCCCGTTCCGCGGCCCGCTCGAGGGTCGCCGCCGCCTCGGCGGGACGCCCGAGCGGCCCCCCCTGCAGCGCTGCGAGAGCCTCGTAGCGCGCGATGGACGGAGCCTGCGCCACGAGTGCCCGTAGGGCCGTCGCGCGCACCTCCACCGCCGCTTCCGGGGCCGCCGCGTACAGGGAGCGCCACTCCTCGAGCGAGTAGTCGTCGTCGGTGAAGCGGCCCGATGGGTCGAGAGCCACGGCTGCACGCCAGTGGTCGTCCGGGTCGACGGCCTCGGCAAGGGCCCAGCGAGCGAGCTGGGCGTGGTCCTCGGCCTGCGGGTCGTCGCCAGCCGCTCGGCGGAGCGCCGCCTGGGCCTGCCCCCAGGCTTCCCGCTCCGCGTGCGCCCTCGCGGCCTCGCGCCACGTCGCCCGTCCGGTCTCGGGGTCGATGGGCTCTCGCAGCACGGCCAGCCCCGCGAGACGGCGCGGTTCGTCGCTCACGAGCGCCCACAGCGACGCCGCCTCCGCGAAGCGCCCCCTCGCGGCCAGTCCGCTGGCCACCGCCTCGGCGTAGCGCTCTGCGGGCCACGGCAGACCCTCCGTGCGGGCCACGGGCCCGAGATCGCGGAGCCCCAGACCGTCGTGGACCTCGGACCAGCGGAGATGCTGGCGACCGAGTGCGCGCCGCAACGTGCGGTCGGCGTTCTCCGCAGCGCGCACGTGCGCGACGACATCGTCGGGGAGTCCCTCACTCGCCGCCCAGGCGCGGGTCACCACCTCTCCCTGATCGAAGGCCCACGCCACCGCCGCCACGTCCACGAGGAAGCGCCGGACGTCCTCTCCGAGCTCGCGCGCCTCGCCCCAGAGCGCGATGGCCCGTCGCGGATCGGGCTCGTCGAGCGCGCTCGCGGCCGCCGCGCGCCACCGTCCCGCAGGGTCTGGAGCCCGATGGATCGTGAGCAGCACGGGCACGACGGCGCGAGAGCCCGTCGGCGCCACCAGGGCGAGTCCGTCGACGGTGAGGGTCGGTCGACCCGACGTCGGCACCTCGACGTCGAGTCGATCGACGGTGCGGATGCTCGTCTCTCCCCACGGGGCCCTCGCCACGAGCAATGTCCGCTGGTTGGTGGCGAGCAGGCGGTACGGCGCGTCGTGCAAGGTGCCGTGGTGGTGGTTGAACGGGCGCGTCGTCGACGTGGCGAGACCCAGCAACCATCGCTCGGGTCCCTCCGCCCCCGTCGTGGCGAGCTCGGCGGGTACGCCGGTGGCCCCCCGGCCGGCGGCCACGGCGGGGAGCGGCGTCCCCGGCGGAGGCTCGACATCGGGACCGCCGCCCCCTCCGGCAGCGAACGCGCTGACGAGGGCCTGCGCCTCGGCACGGGTGCCGCGGCGCAGGGGGAGGCGCCATGGCCCCACGTGCAACCGGTCCCGAGTCCAGCCGGTATCGAGCCCCACTGCATCCACTGCGCCGGTCGCCCATCCGAAGCGTCGGCCATCGGGGGTTCTGGCCACGACCCAGCAACGACGGTCGGTAGCCAGCACGAACCGCGGTGCGGTGGTGACCGCTCCGTCCGCCGCGACGAAGGCGTGCAGGGTGGCGGTCTCGAGCTCGGCGAGCACCCGGTCGCCTGCTGACTCCGCCACCTCCCGGATCGCTCGCGTGTCGTCCATCGGTCCTCCACCCCGACGTTACGACACGCGGCGGAGGAGCCATGCCAGTCCGAGAGGTCGTCGGCGTCCTGACGCGTCGCGCCTGGATCACCGCCGTCGTGGGCGCTGCGGCGACCGCCACCGTCGCCCCCTGGGGGCGGAGCCGGACCGCCGAGCTCCGCGTCGCCCACCCCGCGATTCCGTGCCGGGTCCTCGACGGCTGGATCGACGTGGCGATCCGCGACGCCGTCGGGCTCCCGACGACCGCGGCGCGGCGCGAGGCGATCCCCCGCGTGGTGCGCGCGGCCGCCGAGCGCATGCTCACACGAGGTTGACGAGCTCCTGCAGCGTCTGGTCGGCCGACCGGATCACCCCGGCGTTGGCCTGGTAGGTGCGCTGGACCTGGATCATCTCGACGAACTCGCGCTCGAGGTCCACGTTGCTCCGCTCGAGCGAATAGCCGGTGAGTCGGCCCCGACCGCCTGCATTGGCCTGGCCGAGCGTCGCATCCCCGCTCGCGAAGGTGGCGCGGAACAGGTTGCCGCCCATGCGCTCGAGGCCGCCCTCGGCCTGGAAGGTCGCGATGGCCACCTGGCCGAGCGCGAGCTGCTGACCGTTGGTGTACTGCCCGTAGATGACGCCGTCCTCGTCGACGGTGAGGTCGGTGAGGTTGCCGTTGCCGTAGCCGTCCTGCGAGATCGCCGTCACCACGTTCTCGGCTCCGTTGTTGGTGACCGAGCCCGAGGTGGGGCTTCCGTTCACGTCGACCCCGAACTCGAACAGCGGATCGAAGGTGCTCGCGCCAGGCCACGTCCACGGCGGAGCGTTGGACGTGTAGGAGTTCGAGACGAGCCGGCCGTCGTTGTCGAACGAGAGCTGGCCCGTCCCGATCTCCAGGGCCATGCCGGGCTGGACCCCGAGCACGTCGGTCTCACCGGCGTCGATGACGGCGGAGTAGCTCCACTGGTTCGGGTCGGCCCGGTCGCGCTCGAAGTTGATCACGACCTCGTGCTCTCGCCCGAGTGAGTCGTAGACGGTGAGGGAGGTCGAGAAGTCGGCCGCCTCGGCGGCGTCCTGCAGTGTGGTGGTCGCACCGTCCAGCACCAGCAGCGAGTAGTCGTCGGTCAGGCTCGGGTCCGTGTCGGGGTCGAGCGTCATCTCGACCGTGACGGTGCTCGTGGCCGACGGAGGGGCGGGCATGTCGCGGATGACGAGGTCACCGAGCACGGGAGAGATGTTGCCGGCGTCGGCCGGGTAGCCCTGGACCCGCATCCCCATCTGGTTGATGAGGTGGCCATCGGCGTCGACACCGAAGGCGCCGTCGCGGGAGTAGAAGGTCTCCTGGCCGCTCGCGACCGCGAACCAGCCCTGTCCGGAGATGGCGAGGTCGAGCGCGCTGCTCGTGCCCTGCACGGCGCCCTGGTTGAACAGGGGCGTGACGGTGAGGTTGGTCGCGCCGCGCCCGAGCTGCGCAGGGCCCGGACCGAGCCCGAAGACGTCCTCGGGCATCATGTCGGCAAACGAGATGCGGTTTCGCTTGAAGCCCGCGGTGTTCAGGTTGGCGAGGTTGTCGCCGATGACGCCGAGCGCGGCGCCAGACACGCCGAGGCCGCTCGCCCCGGTGCGCAGGGTTCCAAAGAGGGACATGGTGTTCTCTCACGGTGGGAATCGCCTCGATCGTTCGGCGATTCAGGGGCTTCCGTGGGATTCGTCCCTTGGTCCAGCCCCGTTGGTCGACAACTCAACCCGCGATGTACGTCGCGTCCAGGTCCGTGAAGACCTGGCCCAGCGCCTCCTCGCGGCTCATTACGGTAATGACGGTGCGCTTCGGCACCCCTACGATCCAGGCCTGCTGGCCCGTCAACACGAGCGCCTTCTGCGCTCCGCGACCATCGAGGGTGTTCAGCGCGTCCCGAAGCTCCTCGCGCTCGTCCGGGCCGAACGGGATGCCCCGCGAAGCGACGCGGGCCTCCGCGTGGCGCGAGAGCACCACGGGACGAGCGTGGCCAATCTCCGCCCCCTCGACAACGAGATCCGGGTGCGGTCCGTCGAGGAGGCGGTCCAGCGAGGCGGCGAAGCCGGGCCCCGTCCGCAGGGGTCCCGACCGCGTCGTGGGGGTCGTGACGCCCCGGGGGAGGGGACCCGCACCGGGGATCCGGACGCTCATCCCTCGCTTCCCGACTCGCCCGCCTCCAGGCGGCGGATGTTCTCGAGGGGAATCGCGACGCCCTGGACCGACGGCATGGGCTGGCTCGTCGAGTAGTCCATCTGGTCGACGAGGCCGACCACGAGGGTGGAGACGTCGACCGCGTTGCCCTCGAGATCGGTGGCCTGGATGGCGAAGGTGTAGTCGCCCGGCGGCGAGCGGGTACCATCGAGGCCGGTACCGTCCCACTCGAGGGTGAACTCGCCCGCCGAGCGCTCCCCGATCTCGAGGGTCTGGACGACGCGGCCCGTGTCATCGGCGATGGTGACCGTGGCGCTCGAGAACGGCTGGTCCGTGTCGAAGTGCAGCGTCGCGCCGCCCTCCTCCTCGAGCCGCACCCCGTCGCCCACCGCCACCACCTCGGTGCCGAGCAGGCTCGCCATCGTCGCGTTGTTCATCGAGGCGACGCCGAAGTAGACCGACTGCATCGTGTTCTCGAGCGCGAACAGCTGCTCGAGGCTCGAGAACTGGGCGAGCTGCGCGACGAAGTCCTCGTTCTTCATGGGGTCGAGCGGATCCTGGCGCTGGAGCTGCTCGGTGAGGAGTCGCAGGAAGGTGTCCTGCCCGAGCTCACCGTCGGTCGGAGGCGCCGGAGCGGCGAGTCCGGGGATCGACGGTGCGTCGATGGTCGGGATGATCGAGTCCACGATGGCGTCCTTGGCTCACGCGATGCCGTTGAAGAGGCGACCGCCAGGGGCGTACCGCCTCTGCTCCCGAGCGGGAGCACCCTCCGGATCGGCGTGATTGCCACTGGCTTGAGGGCGCGCGGTGGGGTCGCGGCGGGTCTCGGAGTAGCTCGCGAGATGGTGCTCGCCGCCATCGGCCAGGGCCTGCTCGAGGTCGTACTCGAGGTCCCGGAGCTCCTCGAGCGCCTCCGCAGTGCCGTCGACGTAGACGTCCACGTCACCCTGGAGGGCCCGCACCTCGACCGAGAGGTCCGCGTCGAACTCGACCCTCACCGCGCGCTCCTCGGTCCGGGAGAGGAGGACGTCCTCCCACGTCTCGAGGCCGTCGGTCTCCGCACCGTCGGCGTCGGCCTGGAAGGGATCGGCGAACATGCCCGGGTCGGTCTCGCGGACCTCGGTCTCGCTCGGGCTCGCGCCGTCGGCCATCAGCGAGTCCATGCCCCGCAGGAGGGGCTCACCGGGGCGCCGACGAGGTCCGGGGGTCGGCATCGCCTCGAGGAACTCGGGCCCGTTTGCCGTCGCGGGGGTCCGGAACGCCTGGTCGGGCGCCGGCAGCTCGATGGGCTGGAGCCGCGCCGTGCCGAGCCTCGGGCCGAGGATCGTCTCGGGCTCACCGAACCCCTCGAGAGCCGGCGCGTTGTCCGTCGTCAGCGGCTGGCCGGACGGTCCGTCGTCGGGACCGGCCGGTGCACTGCTGGTGGTCGCCGACCCGCGCTTCGGGGGCGAGAAGCGAGCGGGCAGCGTCGGCCACGCAATCCCGAGCTTCGCTCGGGGCTTCAGCTCCGCATCGATCGCGGGAGGCACCGGCGGGTGGGCGTGGGTGGGCTCTGGGGGGAGCGTCGATGCCAGAATGGCCGCGAACGCTGGATGGGCCGCGGTCCGCGAGGCCCGATCGGGGTCGAGGAGCTGGCCTCCCTGAGAGGAGCCGAGGATCGGGGTGAGAACGGCGGTCATGGCGTCGTTTCCAGGGCAATAGGTGCAGTGAGTCGTTCGGCGAGGCGCGCGGCCTTGGCCGGGTTCATCGCGGCGAGGACCTTCGCGGCCTTCGCGGGTTGCATGCGGTCGAGCAGATCGACAGCGAGGTCCTCGTCCATCGCGGAGACGAACGGACCCGACTGCTTGGAGCGCATCTTCTCGGCCATCTCGGTGACCCGTCGACGCCGCTCCTCCTCGAGCTCGTCGAGTTCGGCGAGCTTGCCGTCGATCTCGTCGCGGAGCGTCTCCATGTCGACGAGGCGCACCTCGAGGCGCTGCTCGGCCTCGCGGAGATCGGCCTCCCGGTCCTGCAGCGAGGCCTCGCGACGCTGCAGGGCTCGCTCACGGGCGTTGAGGCGGTCGGCGAGGTCCTGCAGTCCTGCGTCCACGGTGCGCTTGGCGTTGATGATGCCGTCGCCGGTCGATTCGGCGAAGGCGAGCGTGGCGCTGCCGATCACCGCGCCGAGAAGAAGCGCGGCGAGCAGCCCGGCGTACCGTCTCGTCTGTCGGGTCCCACGGGTCATCGGTTCTCCGTCTTCTGCTGTCGCAGCCACACCTGCTGGCCGGACTCGTCGAGGCGGCGCTGGTCACGGCGCTGCTCAAAGTCAGCGACCGTCTCGTCGAGACGGTCGGCGTAGCGCTCGGTGGTCTCGAAGCGTCGGGCGGCGTCGAGCAGCGACCGGCGACGCTGCTCCACCCAGGCATCGATCGGCTTCGATCGGGCCTCGAGAGAGCGACGCTGCATCTCCTGACGAAGCGTGTAGGCGTGACGCCTCACGAGCTCGTCGGCGTCCTCGGAGGACACCGCACGGCAAGCCCTGAGGTGCTCCTCGCAGTGCTGGATCGCCGTCGCGTGATCCGCCTGGACCCGGAGCGCGCTCGCGAAAGCGGAGCGCTCCTCGTCCCGATGAATCCGCTGGATGCGAGCCAGGCGCCGGAGCGTCTTCGTCATGGGTGGTGCCTCCGTTCGGTACCGCATCGGACCAGATGCGAATCACTTGAGCACGAGGCGTGCATCGTCGATGCTGGTCGAGTGAACGACGACCTCTCCCACTACATCGAAGAGGTGGCCCTGTTCTGTGAGGGCCTGGGATTACCCAGGATTGCGGGCCGCATCGTGGGGCTCCTGCTCGTCTGCGAGCCCCCTTCCCGAACCGCGGCCCAGCTCACCGCCGAGCTCGGGGCCAGCAAGGCGAGCGTGAGTCAGATGACCCGTTTTCTCGTGGACAGCGGGCTCATCGAGCGCTTCACGGTGAGGGGCTCCCGTTCGACGCACTTCCGGATCTCCGAGGACGGCTTCGAGGCGCTCTTCGAGCGAGAGATCGCAGCACTGACCGCGCTACGGACGATCGCAGACCGCGGGATCGAGCTCCTCGGCGCAGACGAGCACGCGGATCGGCTCCGAAGGGTAGCCGCGCTCTTTCGCTTCTTCGAGGAGGCGATGCCCGAGCTGTTCGATCGGTGGCGCGAGGAACGCGACGCGCGAATCGCCGCCGAGGGGGAGGCCCCGCTGGACGAGCCCTGACGCAGCGCCGAACCACCCGGTCGGCGATCAGTGCCCGACCTGGCGCAGCGCCTGCGCGACCCCTTCCGCGAGGTCGCTCCGGGAGAAGGGCTTGCGGAGCAGTGGAGCCTCGCCCAACTCGGACAGCAGGCCGTCAGCGTGGCCCGAGACGAACAGCACCGCGAGATCGGGCTGGTCTCGGCGAGCCCGCGTCACGATGTCGGGTCCGCTCCGGCCGGGCATCACGACGTCCATCACGACCACGTCGATCTGCTCGTGCGCGAGGATCGCGAGCGCCTCCCCGGCGCTGCTCGCGAGGTGCGGATGCCAGCCGAGGCTGGCCACCAGCCGACCGAGGGAGCGAGCGACGTCGCGCTGATCGTCGACCACCAGCACCCCGAGTCCGTCCCGGGGGCCCGTCGCCGCACGAGGAGGGGTGGGTGATGCCCCCTGTGCCACCGGGCGAGCGTCGGGAGAGGCCACGCGCGGCAGCAGGACCGTGATGGTGGTGCCGAAGTCGACCTCGCTGTGGACCTCGACGTGTCCTCCGGCCTCGACCACCGCCCCGTGGACCGTCGCCAGGCCCAGCCCCGTGCCCCGACCGAGCCGCCGCGTCGTGTAGTACGGCTCGAAGATGCGGGACGCCTGGTCGGGCGTCATGCCGTGGCCATCGTCGTGGACGAGCAGCTCCGCCCAGCGCTCCCCGCGAGACGTCACGACGATCCGGATGCGGCCCGACGCCTCACTGGCCTCGCACGCGTTGGCCACGAGGTTCGTCACGATCTGGTCGAGCCGAGCGGGGTCGATGCGGACCCACACCGACTCGACGGCCTCCACCTGGAGATCCACGTCCTCGCGGACGAGTCGTCGCAGCAGGGGGCGGAACCGTCGAATCGTCTGCGAGAGCTCGAGGTGCTCGGGATTGGACGGCGCCCGTCCCCCGACCACGAGCAGGCGCCGCGTGAGGCTCACCGCCCGGTCGACCGTCTCGATCAGCGAACGCCCGATCTCAGCCACCTCGGGCTCCGCGTGCTCCTGTAGCTCGGAGGCGTGGCTCGAGACGATGAGGAGCATGTTGTTGAAGTCGTGCGCGATGCCGCTGGCGAGGCGACCGATGGCCTCCAGTCGGCGACTCTCGTGGAGCGCTCGTTGCGCCTGCTCGCGCTGCTCCCGCTCGGCCTTCAGCGCGACCTCGACGTGCTCTCGCCTCTGGATCTCGTCCTGCAGGGCCGCGTTGCGGCGAAGCGCCCAGCGGAACCCCGCGATCAGGGCGATTGCGATGCCGCCGAGCGCAGCCACCGGCCACAGCGCGAGCGTGCTCACGATGGGAGTGGCCTCAAGTCGACGAGCGATCGACCGATTGCGGCCGCACGGAGGGATCCCGCGTGGGCTGGTGGGAGCGACTGCAGGATCAAGGCGACGCCATGCTGGCCATGGGGTTGTTCGGCCTGCTCGGGATCATGGTGGTGCCTCTACCTCCCGTGCTCCTGGACGTCCTGCTCGCGCTCTCGATCTGCTTCTCGCTGCTGCTCTTCCTCGGAGCACTATACGCGAACAAGCCGATCGAGTTCAGCGTATTTCCGACGTTGCTCCTCGTCGCGACGGTGTTCCGCCTCGCGCTCAACGTGGCGAGCACACGACTGATCCTGCTCAACGGCGGGCTGGGTCCCGATGCGGCCGGCAGGATCATCGAGACGTTCGGCCAGTTCGTGGTTGGCGGCAACTACATCGTGGGCGCGATCGTCTTCACGATCCTCGTGTTGATCAACTTCGTCGTGATCACGAAGGGATCGGGGCGCATCGCCGAGGTGGCGGCGCGCTTCACCCTCGACGCCATGCCGGGCAAGCAGATGGCCGTCGACGGGGAGCTCAACGCGGGTCTCATCGACGAGCGCGAGGCGCGCCGACGTCGCTCGGAGATCACGCAAGAGGCCGACTTCTACGGGGCGATGGACGGCGCCTCCAAGTTCATCCGCGGCGATGCCATCGCGGGCATCGTGATCACGCTCGTGAACGTGATCGGGGGCGCGCTCGTCGGAGCGCTGCAGCAGGGCATGCCGCTGTCGACCGCCGCGAGCACCTACACCATCCTCACCATCGGCGACGGCCTCGCGGGCCAGGTCCCGGCCCTGATCGTCAGCACGGCGGCGGGTCTCCTCGTCACCCGGGTCGACGACACCGACGGACGCGACCTTCACCGTCAGATTCGCGCCCAGCTCTTCGAGAACCCGCGGATCCTCGGAGTGGGCGCGGTGCTCCTCGCCGGCATCGCGTTGATTCCGGGCCTCCGGATCCCGTTCCTGATCGGGGCGGCGGTGCTCGGCTTCATGGCGTGGCAGCTTCGTGACGGGCCCCCGCAAGCTCCTGCCGAGGCGCCGCCCGAGGAGAGCCGGCGACCCGAGGACCTGCGGCCCGAGGAGCTCCTGCCGGTCGAGCCCCTCGCCATCGAGGTCGCCGTCGACCTGCTCTACCTCGTGGACGAGCGTCACGGGGGCGAGCTGCTCAAGCGCATCCAGAAGGTCCGCACCCAATTCGCGAGAGAGCTCGGCTTGGTGCTTCCCCCCGTGCACCTCAGAGACAATCTGGACCTCGCCAACGGCGAGTACTGCGTCCTGCTGCGCGGAGAGCGCGTGGCGTCGGGACGGGTCCAGCCGCGGGCCCACCTCGCGCTGGACTCGGGGACGGCCACGGAGCCGCTGAACGGCATCCAGACGTCGGACCCCGTGTTCGGCCTTCCCGCCTACTGGATCCCCGACCGCCTCGTGCTGGACGCGCGAGGCAAGGGCTACACGGTGGTCGACGGTCCCACCGTGCTGACCACGCACCTGGTCGAGCTCATGTCGGCCTTTGGGTTCGAGCTCTACGACGGCTCGCAGCTCGACGCCGCGCTCGAGCGGGTGCAGGCCGCGAACCCCAAGCTGGTCGACGACCTCATCCCCGAGCCCCTGCCCGGCAACCTGGTGCTGAAGGTGTGCCGCAACCTCCTGAAGGAGGGGCTCTCCATCCGCGACCTCCAGACCATCCTCGAGGCGCTGTCGGACTACGCTCCGCGCACCCGCGACCCGGAGGTGCTCACGGAGTTCGTGCGCCAGCGGATGGCCCGTCACATCACGGGGAGGTTCGCCCACGAGGGGGTGGTTCGCATCGTCCAGCTCGGACCTGCGGCCGAGGACGCCATCCTGCGCGGGCTCCAGGCGACCGAAGGCTCCACGCCGAACCTCCAGCTTCCCCCCGACCAGGCGCGCGACCTCATCCTCGGCATCCGCGACCAGGTGGAGCGCTACGCGGGCCCCGGTCAGGCGGTGGTGATGTGCCCCCCGCTCGCTCGCGGAGCCCTGCGTCGGCTCGTCGAGCGGGCCCTCCCGAGGGTGACCGTGCTGTCGAGCGCCGAGCTCCTGCCCGAGGTCCGTCTCGAGCCGGTAGGCCTCGTCGATCTCCAGGCCGCTTGACTCCAGGAGGGACACACGCGGAACCGCTCCAGCTCAAGCGCCTCCGCGACCTACCGAACTTGAGGGCACCGAGCGGAGAGTCCTGTGACAACCCGAGCACGCGCCTACGAGAGTGCAAGCCCCCCCCGACTGGTGGAGGGGATGACCCGCGAGCAGATCTGCGTGAAGTACCACGACAAGGTCTTTCTCGTTGCCCGGCGCATCCACGAGAGGCTGTCGCGGAACGCCACGGTCCAGGTCGACGACATGGTCGCTTGGGGCTCCATCGGCCTCCTCGAGGCCTTCGAGCGCTACGACGCGAGCAAGGGCGTGCGGTTCTCCACCTACGCCGAGCACCGCATCCGAGGGACCATCTACGATGCCCTGCGGGCTCGCGACACCTCGACGCGGCGGCGTCGGGACCTCGCGAAGCGCATCGAGGCAGCTCGGGTGCGCCTCCTTCGCCGTACCGGGTCCGAGCCCGAGCCCGAGGCCATCGCCAAGGAGCTCGGCATCGACCTCGACCGCTACTGGAACGCCGTGGAGGCGACCAAGCAGATCAGCGTGATCAGCTACGACACACCCGACGACGAGGGCCGACCCCTGATGGAGGTCCTCTCCGACCCCGAAGCGAACAGCGCCGAGCAGCGACTGCTCGCCAACGAGGTCCGGGTGGAGCTCCGTCGGGCCATCGAGGACCTCCCGGAGCGGCAGCGCCACTGCCTGATGATGTACTACGACCGCGAGATGTCGCTCGCCGAGATCGGCGCGGTCTACTCGGTGAGCGTCAGCCGCATCTCGCAGATCCTCTCCGAGGCGCGAGGTCGGCTGCGGCGCCGACTGCGGGCGGTCATCGACCCGCAGGACCTTCAGGGGACCGAATGAGTCGCGAACTGTATCCTGCCCTGTCGGGGGCCTTCGGCGCCTGGCGGCAGCTCGAAATCATCGCCAACAACCTTGCCAATGCCGAGACCACCGGTTTCAAGGCCGAGCTGCTCGTGTACGAGTCGATCGGCGAAGGCGATGCCTACGCCCGCATCTCCGACGGCATGGTCGACCAGAGCACCGGCGCGCCGATGTCCACCGACGACCCGCTGCACGTGGCGCTCCAGGGCCCGGGCTTCCTCGTCGTGGGCTCCTCGACCGACGTGCCCTGGCTCACCCGGGACGGTCAGCTGCACGTGGACCCTGCCGACGGCACCCTGCGCACCGCTGGCAACCACGTCGTCCAGGGCGAGCAGGGCGCCATTCGGGTCCCCCCCGGCGAGACCGCCCGCATCGAGCCCGACGGCACCGTGGTCGCCGGCGACAACGTCGTGGGGCGGCTCCGCGTGGTGACGGCCGACGTCGAGCCGCTCGGCAACAACCTGTGGCGCCCTCGGTCCCCGCTCGCCGACCAGGAACCGTCCGTCCTTCCGGGAGCGCTCGAGCAGTCCAACGTCGACCCGATGCGCTCCATGGTCGACCTCATCACGGCGAGCCGAACGTTCGACGTGGTCCAGCGGGTGATGCGAACCAGCGACGAGCTGGACGCGCGCCTCAACGAGTTCGCATCACGGCCGTGAGGCCTCGGCGCCCGGCGACGGGACCGCCACGAAGCAAGGGGTGATTCATGCGTGCACTGCACGTCGCGGCCTCGGGAATGGCCGCCCAACAGACTCGGATTGACACGGTGGCCAACAACCTGGCCAACGTCAACACCACCGGCTTCAAGAAGGGCCGGGCGACGTTCCAGGACGTGTTCTACCAGGAGCTCGCCGGAGGCGCGCGCGGCGCGCGGGCCGATCTCGGCGGCGGCTCCAAGCTCGCCGCCCTCGTGAAGACGCACTCCCAGGGCAGCCTGGACCAGACCGGCGACGCCCTGCACCTCGCCCTGGCCGGCCCCGGAATGCTGGTGCTCGATGACCGGCAAGGCACGCCGGTCTACACGCGGGACGGCAGCCTGATGGTGGGCGCCGACGGTCTGCTGCGCAGCGCCTCCGGCCTCCCCGTGCGCGGGGACATCGTGGTGCCCGAGGGCGCGACCGAGCTCACCATCGACGTGGACGGCACGATCCGGGTTCGTCTCGATGGCGATGACCGGCCGACCACGCTCGGCCAGCTCGAGCTCGCGAAGTTCGTCAACCCGGCTGGTCTCAAGGCGCTCGGCAGCAACAACTACCTCGCGACCGCGCAGTCCGGGGACGCCCTCACCGACGACGGGGCGACCGAGATCCGCCAGGGCTACCTCGAGACGAGCAACGTGGACGTCGCCGAGGAGCTGATCCAGCTCGTGACGGCGCAGCGCGCCTTCGAGCTCAACAGCAAGGTCATCCAGGCGGCGGACGAGGCGATGCAGGTCGCCAACAACATGAAGCGGTGATCGACCTCGTCGCCAGCCTGACCGCCTACGTGATCGCCCGTTGCGACGCACTGCAGGTCGACGTCCATCGCACCGGGGTCGCACCCCTCGCCGTGCGAGCCGCCGTGTCGGCGACCTGGGAGGGCAACCCCTGCAGCCCACGACCGCGCCTTCGGTTGTCGGTCCGAGACGCGCAGGGGGAGTCGCGCACCATGCTCGTGCAGCCCGAGCAGACGGTGTGGGTCCGTGGGTTCGAGGCGCCGGCCGCGGTGGAGACCGGCGAGGAGTTCACCGGGCGCGCGTCCCGCGTGCAGCTCGACCCCCGACACGGCGCCCCGGTCGCCGAGGCCGGGCCGTGGGAGGCCCTCGTTCCCCTTCAGACCGGTCGCCCCCTCACCGAGCGGGTGGTCGTCGCCATCCCGGCCGCCCATCGCGGTGACGAGGTCCGCGTGGTGGTGAGCCGCGGCGCGGTGCGGCTCGCGGTGCCCGGTCGGCTGCTCACCGACGCCCAGAAGGGCGAGCTCGTGCGCGTCCGCCACGAAGCGAGCGAACGCGTCCTCACGGGGCGCCTCCTGGACCCCACGACCGTGGAGATCCCATGACTTCGCCACTGTTCATCGTGTTGCTGACGCTCGCGGCCCCGACCTGGGCCCGCCGGTCGAGCCCCCCTCCCGAGCCGCCCGAGCCGCCGATTCCCATCGTCACCGAGGAGGAGCCCCGGGTGTCGATGTCCCCAGGGTCCCGCCTCGTGGCCGGGGACCTGGAGCGCATGAACTCCATCGACACGCTCTCGCTCCGGGTGGGCGACATCGTGACCGTCCGGGTCAAGGAGACCAGCCGGACCTCGCTCGCCGCCGCGACGTCCACCAGCCGGCGGAACAACCACACCGCCGCGCTTCGCGCGCTGCTGGGCATCGAGAAGCGGATCCTGCGGGCTCACAAGGACCTCGAGTCCATCGGCTTCGATCTCGAGAGCAGCGCGGACTTCGAGGGGCGCGGGGACACCTCGCGCGACAGCGAGGTCGAGGCCATCATCACCTGCCAGGTCATCGACGTGCTTCCCGGCGGGAACCTGCGGCTGTGGGGCTGGAAGCAGGTCCGGGTCAACCGGGAGACGCAGTACGTGGTGCTGGACGGCATCGCACGGCCTCGCGACATCCAGACCGGCAACTCGGTGTCCAGCGACCTGCTGGCACAGGCCCGCATCGAGTTCTCGGGCAGCGGGGTCATCGCCGATCGTCAGGGCCCGGGCTGGCTGTCGCGCGTCCTCGACAAGATCTGGCCGTTCTGACCTGCGCTCACTCCGGGCCGCGGTTCGCCAGTGGCCCGAGGTGCGCGTCCAGCTCGTCCACGATCGACGCGCGTTGGGTCTCGAGCTCGGCGAGTCGCTCGTCGGTGCGGTGGCGGTCCTGCTCGAGGGCCGCGATGCGTCGTCCGAGCGAGCGGGTGGCCCCGCCCTCGGCGGCCTCGAGGTCCTGACGTAGACGCTCGAGGGAGGCGTCGAGGCGCTCGGCCTCGCTCGTGACGTCTCGCTGCTCCTCCGAGAGCTCGGCCAGGCGGGCGGCCAGCCCGGCCGCGCGTCGCATCGAGGAGGCATCGGCGAGCCCGCGGTCGGCCCAGTCCCGGTAGCGTTCGGCCGACACCATGGCCGCGGAGCGGTGCTCGATGGTGGTGCGGGCCAGGCCGATTCGGTGCGTGGACGGTCCGGGCGGGATGTCGACCACGACCCAGGTCCAGCCACGCTGCGGGTCGATCTCGGTGCGCCGGTCCCCCAGCACCTGGGACTGCGGGCCCAGGGTGAACGCGACCCAGACGGCGCGAGGCCGGCCGGACCGGTTGCGGAGCGACAGGGTGGTGGCTTCGCTCCGGGACCGCGTGATCGTCCACCGGTTCGCCCGCCAGCGCACCGCCTCGTCGCGCTCGGGCTCGGAGCTCGTGGTCCGCTCGAGATCCACGTCCAGCTCCTCGCCGACCAGCAGAAGCTGCCGTTCGTCCGGCTTGGTCCTCGCGAAGCGCGTCTCGCCCGAGAAGCCGCCCCCCGCGAGCACCGTCACGACCCCGGTCGGCAGGGTGCGGCCGGTCGTGTTGACCATCCACACCGCGGTGCGGGGCTGCTGGCTGCCCGGAGCGAAGGCGACTGCACCCTCGGTCGTCAGGTCGTCCATCCCCAGGGGGAGCAGGGCACTGTGGTGGGCGGGAAGATCGACGGGCTCCGCCACCCGGACCACGAACTGGGTCGGCGTGTCGACCGGCTCGGCCTCGCGGAGCTCGGCGGGGGCCGAGGAGAGCCGTCCGAGGCCCTGCCCCGAGACCGACCCGCCTCCCGCGCCGTAGCCGACGCCCGAGGCCCCGAGCCCGCTCGACACGAGGTCGTGGTCCCCGTCCCACAGGCTGTCGGGCGTGGCGGCCGCGAGCTGGGGGACCGTCGACAGCGCCACGTCCGGGGTCTCCATCGAGCGCCTCGGGTAGCGCGGCGCGGCCAGCGGGTAGAGGAAGGACCGCGGCTGTCCGTTGGCGACCTCGATGGTGACGTCGGACCAGTCCTCGTCGGTGTCGTTGTGGACGAGCGCCCAGGCCTGCAGGAGGGCGGCTCCGTCGTCGGCGGCGACGATGCGGTAGGTGGTGCGCCAGACAGGCGCCTCGGCGAGGTAGCCGATGGCGAGTGAGCCGCCACGGGCGACGTCGACGCGCAGCTGGTGTGGTTGCTGGGCGCGTGACGCGGCAAAGGACCGGCCGGCCTCGTCGAGGCGCCACTGCTGATCGGGGGCGAGGCTGCGCACCTCCGCCACGTCCGAGGTGAGGACGCGCACGAGCCCACCGTCGGGCGTGAGCAGGCCGAGCGCCCAGGTGGGGACGTCGAGGGTTCGCGGTCCTCGCTCGCCGCCCACCGCCGAGATCGCGTCGACGGAGAGCAGCGTGCCCTGGTGGCGGTCTCCCTGCACGAGCCGAACCGCGACCGGGGCCCCGAGCAGGGCCTTCAGGCCATCTCCAAATCCGGCGGAGTCCGATTCGGGGAGTCCCGCCAGGGTGCGCACGGCTCGGTCGGAGACCGCGGCGGGGAACGTGATCGCCCGCACCGAGGCCTGTCCACCGAGCACGACGAGCGACTTCAGCGCGTCGTCGAGGTGGCTCCTGGGCAGGTCGAGCGAGGTCGAGCCTCGGACCGTTCCCGCCCGCTCGAACCAGGCAACCCCCGTCTCGTAGATCCGCACCCGCTCCACGGGCAACCCGTCCGCCGCCACCGCCCAGCTGGACACCCACAACCACATCGTGACCTCCGCATCCGACGTGCAGTGGGACGCCGACGCGATGGGGGGGTTCCGGTCGGGGGCGGGGCTTTGCGAACGGTTTTCACCTCCAGGAGGAGCCGTAGCGGAACGCCTGCCGCAGCTCGTCGTGCAGGGGGTGGGTCGCGTCGACCACGAGGTGCTGGTCGGGTACGACACCGAGCACGTCGGCGGTGAGCCAGGAGAGCTCGCCGAGCTGGATGGCGGACGCGACGTCGGAGCCGGTGTCGACGGGCTCGGGGAGGGCGAGGAAGATGGCGCCGACCTCGATGACGAGCTCGAAGGTGCCGCCGGTGGGAACCTCGCCGTGAATGCGGATCGGTCCGTCGAGGACGAGGGTGGCCTGCTCCCAGACGCCGAGCGGGACGTCGATGGTTTCGTCGCGGGTCAGGTCGAGGGTGGTGTCGAGGGTGTGCTCGAGGGTCGTGCCGTCGCGGTCGGTGAGGAGCAGCTTCGCGAGCGGCGCCTCGGCCGAGAGCACGTTCATCGAATCGTGAAGGGCGATGGTGACGGGGTGTCCAATGCCCACGCCGCCAAGCGACGGCATGGTCATCACGAACAAGAACATCCAGGGTGCTGACTTGATCATCCGAACCTCCAGACACGGCACTCGTGTCAGGAGCAGGATGGATCACGGCTTTGCCGAACTCCAGGATAATTGGAGGGCACGCCACGAACCGTCGTGGCAAATCCACGGGAATCAATCTGCAGAATACCCAGGTCGATCCAGGTCACTCTCGGGAAGACTCCCGCTGGACCCTCGAGGAGAGCGGAAACATCTGAAGACTGACCTGAAAGACTCGGTCGCGCGGTTCTTTCCAGCCGTCGACACGATGGAGCGTCTGCGACAGCGCCTCCCAAAGCGCTCGCCGCAAATCTGGAATCCTGGACTCGGGGATGGCCATCGTAAAACCGAAGAATCCGGTTTCGTCCTCAACTCCGGGCTCGTGGTAGTCGTCCATGACGCGACCCACCAGGCGAAGGGAGTCGCGGTGGTAGCCGTAGCTGCCAAGTTGGGCGACCCGCTCGGCGCTCTGGAGGGTGGGCGTGGCCGGTACGAGCGAGTCGCCGTCCGTGACGAGCCACCCGAGCCGTTCCAGGGTCTCGAGAGCTTCGACGACAGTTTCTACGTCCAGTCGCGGCTGCAGTTGGTCGGCGATCCACGATGGGTCGGGGCGAAAAGCCCTGCACTCGGCCAGCGTCCGGATGGCGGAGAAATAGACGTTCGAGACGAACTTGAATTGGTCTACGTCCACCTGAGGCCCCTGTCGGCGCATCCTCAACTCGACGAGCGCGGCCCACGCTCGCTCGTGCTCCTCGCCCGGACCCGCCTGCCCCAGCCGCACCAGCAGCGCGAAGTACGTCGTCTCGTCCTCGTCGAGCTCCATCGCCTTCGCGAACAACGGGATCCGGGTCTCCGCCAGGTTCCGGTGCCCCTTGATGATGTTGGACATCACGCTCGGATCCGACGAGCCGAGCCGCTTCGCGAAGATCCGGTGGCTGAAGCGGGTTCCCCCTGACTTCTTCCAGGCGAACCAGTCCGCGAGGTACTGCCGGAACGCGGTGTATGCGTAGATGTCGGGCCGGTCGGGACGAGTCATGGAAACGAGCTCCTGCAACGCGCAGCATACACCGTATGCGGGCACGCATACGAAACCTGCGTCGGCCGAAGACCCAACCGCCAAGCTCATTCTCGCGGATTCTCAGCCGGCTGTCGAATCCGGCGGTTGCGCGGGCGCATACGGTCATCGCGAGGGAGGACGTCCATGCGGGAGGCCCGTGAGACCCACACCGAGCCCACGTTGAATCCGCCATCGCCCGCCGCCCTCGGCCCGGTCGCGGCCAGAGGCGATCTCGTGGGCATTGGGACCGCGGCCGGGGCTGGGATCGCGCTCGTCGCGACGAGCGTGATCGGGCTGGTGCGCGGCACGATCGTGCCGTGGCTGGGCAGCACGCTGGCGATCCTGGGGATCGCGGTGCTCGTGGCGGTGGCCGGCGTGGTCGGGTGGTCGCTCGCCCGTCGTCGCCCGCCGGTCCGTCGGCGCTCCCGCCCGGGCCCGGGACCCGCGGCCCTCGTGTTCGCATGTGGCGATGCCCCCCAGGTGAGCTGGCTCGATCGGCTCGTCGAGCTCGACCGGGACGTTCGTCGCGACATGGCCCTCCGCGTCCCCAGCGTCCGCCGCGGCGTGCGGTGGCTCGCGGACCTGCTGCAGGTCCTCGAACACCACCACGGCACCCTCGAGCGACTCGTCCTGGTGACGGATCGCGCGACCTACCCCGGGCCGGTGCGCGCCGCGCTGGACCGGTTGATCCGCAGCCACGCCGACCCACTGCGCGGCGAGGCCGGGCCCTGCCTCACCATCGAGCACCTCGAGCTCGACGAGCCCGACGATCCCGAGCAAGTCTTCGCCGCCGTGTCGGGCAAGCTCCACGAGCTCGCCCTGCGGCACCGGCGTCGACGCCTCGCCGTGGCCCCCACCGCGGGCAGCTCGCCCACGGACATGGCGCTGACCCTGGCCGCATCGGTCCATGGCAGCGAGCTCGTCTACTTCCGGGGCACCCGGGGGCCCGACGAGGGACCCGAGCACTTCTCCGCCGTCAGCTGACGATCTGCGGCCCCCGCGGCCCGTAGAGCCGCTGCGCGAGCTCCCGGAGCCACCGGTCGACCGGGCTGTCCGACAACGCGAGGGTTCCCGAATCGGCGCCCTCGAGCACCCGCCGGATGGGCTCCGTCGGGGACGCGACCTGCCGCAACACCTGCAGGAGTACGGCGTGCGGGTGGGTGGCCCCCGTCCGCTCGACCCAGGCGTTCGCGGCACCGTCCATCCCGGGATCCCCCGCGAAGGGCACCTCCTCCGCGATGGGCGGACCGAGCTCGTTCATCGCGGCGATGACCAGTTCCTTGCGGTCCTTGTAGGTCATGGGCCGCAGCGTCTCGGGCAGGATCGGGCGGCCGAGCCAGAGATCCTGCCGACCCATGCCCACGGGGAACTCGAGCCGCGAAGCCAGCGGCTCGACGGGCAGCGCCCCCACGAACCTCACCGGGACGATGGGCGCATCGACGTGCAGCGCCATGTCGATGAACGCCCCGCTCATCTTCTGGACGGGCTGCCGCGCGGAGAGGGCTCGCGTGCCTTCGACGTGCACCATCACGGACTTACCCGCCGTCGTCATCTCGGTGGCGAGCTCGGCGATGATGCCGGGCAGGCTCGCCTTGTCTTCGCGATCGAAGAAGGTGATCACGCGCGGGTCCTTGGCGTCCGGGTACGCGAAGCACAGCGCGATGAGGCGGCCGAGCCAGCTCTCGCGGTGCTCCGCCTTGGCCACGGTCACAGTGTTCACGCCGTGGATGCCGCTGCCGAGGATGCTCATCACCAGGGACTCGACCCCCACCTGGTGGTTGCCGAGGTAGAGCAGGCTCCGCCCCGACACCGCCTCGTGGGCAGCGGGATCCACGAGGTGGACCCGGCGCACGAACCGGCGAATGAGCCCGTAGTAGAGGTCCTCGACGGGCCAACGCCCCACGCCGAAGTACCGGTCCCAGTGCTCGGCCACCGGCGCGATGTCGAGCACGGGGTCGGCCCCGCGCACGGTCACCCGGTCGGGCCCGGCCTCGACGGTCACCGGCCACACCGTCAGCGGCTGGGCGGTGCTGATCGCGTGCCCCTCGTGGACGGCCACGGTCTCCGGATGCACCCCGGCTCGCTGGGCCACGTGGTCCTTGACCGCCACCTGGATCAGCCGCTCGGCCCCCTGAGCGTCGGTCCCGTAGAGCTCGGCCACCGTTCCGGGCAGCCAGTCCGCAGCCAGCACGGTCGCCGACTCGGTGTGGCTGGTCGCTCCCTGGTGCGTGGACAACGAGAGCCCCGGCACGAACTGCCGGTCGCGCAGAAAGGCGACCCGCTCGGGACCGGGCGCGCTGCCGATCGGTCCCTTGGGCAGGAGCACCTCGGCGATGGCCAGCTCGAGCCAGACCCTGTTGCGATCGGCGTCGATCGCCTGGATCTCGATGCGGGGCAGGGGGCCACTGCCCGCCCGCTCGACCATCCCCGCGAATCGTGCCTCGACGCGAATGCGGCCGGTGGGCGCGGGGCCAAAGAAGCGCAACGACTCGACGTGCAGCGGATAGCCGACGAGCCCGGGATCGATGTCGGCGCTCCACTGGTGCAGCGCGTCGTGGGGAATGGCGTGGAGCACCGCATCCAGCAGTCCCTGATGCAGGGTGCCCGCGGGCACCTGGCCCTGCGAGGGGTCCAGCTCGGCGGTCGCCCCCGCGGGTCCGAGCGCCCACGACGTGAGGTAGTGGAACGCAGGTCCGTGGAACAGCGTGCCCAGCGCATACGGGTCCGGCATGGGCGTCGCCCGGGCGAGCGGCGGCCACGGCGCGGGCGACGGCGGGTAGCCGGTCGCGACGCGGACCGTTCCCGACGCCGCGGTCTCGAACCGAGACATCGCAGCATTGCGTGCCTCGCGCCACACCTCGAGCGTGACGTCGACGTTGGCTCCGCCGCCGTCGCGGTGGACCGCCGAGACCACGGGGCGCACCCGGACCGGCCCGTCCACCCGGACCCACCCGCGCACGGCCAGGTCGCGCACCTCGACCACGTTCCCCGACACTGCGGCGAGGGCCTCACCGGCCAGCCGGTCGACCATCGACATCGCGGGCAGCGCCGGTACGGTCCAGGTCGGACGGTGGTCGGCGAGGAAGCCGTCGGGGTGGAGGACCTCTTCCGGACCGGGACCCGTCCGAGACGCTCGGCGCTCCACTGGCTCGTCGCCCTCGACGATCCGCATGCCGAAGTCGCCCTCGTAGATCCGGAGGTCGTCGACCCACAGGTAGACGTGGGCCCTCGCGAAGGGCCCCCGTTCGTCCCGTCCGACCTCGGTGATGTCGAGCTCGCAGCGGATGACCTCGTTCTCGGGGATCACCTGCCCCCGGTACTTCCAGACGTGCTTCTGGCCCATCAACAGCGGCTCGAAGCGCGGGTTGGCCACCCCAGCGTGCAGGTCCTTCTCGATCATGAAGAACTGGAGCAGCTGGAGCATCGCCTCGAGCCCGAGCGAGCCGGGCTGGACGGGGTCCGTGTAGAAGTGGGCCTTGAAGAACCACTCGGCGGGATCGACGTCCTTCTCGGAGCGCAGGCGCCCGAGCCCCGCCGAGCCACCGTCGGGCCAGAAGCCCGTCACGCGGTCCAGCATCAGGAGCATGGGCTCGGCGAGCCGCAGCGCACCGGCGCAGTAGCGCTCGGGCCGGGCGGTCAGGTCGACGAAGAAGTCGCTGTCTGCGTGCAGCGCAGCCCGATCCTCGTCGGTGGGCACGATTCCGACCTGGTTGGCCAGCGCGGCCCGGGGGAAGAAGCCGAACACCGTGTCGAGGTCATAGACCAGCGTGTCGCCGAGGAAGCACTGGACCGCGAACGACTCGATGATCATGCCTCCGGACCGGGAGATGGACTTGATCTTTGCCTTGGTGGTGAGCGTGCCGCTGTCGGGCAGACACTCGACGTGCCAGGTCGCGGTCCCGTCGAGGTTGCGGAAGTAGAGGTCCTGCTCGGTGGTGAGCGCCGACCCCACGAAGCACGCGATCCAGCCGCACGGCTGCAGTGCCGCCTCGAGGAGCACGCAGAAGGGCATCGTCGGATACCCGTTCTCGCGGAAGTACCAGGCATCGGCCGGGATGTCGTACTCGAGCTCGATGTTCGTGCCGATCTGCATCCCGCCGATGGCGCCGTCGATCTTCGTGACCCGCGACATGAAGTGGTAGGGGTCGCCGGGCAGGCGCGCGCAGTGTCGGCCTTCGTCGAAGGGTCGGTAGAGGGGGCCGAACGCGTCGGATGGCTTGCCCCAGGCACAGGCGACGAGCGACGCGTAGCCAAAGGGAAAGCCGTCCACCACGGCGACCGGCTTGGGCTCCTCGTAGCCCTCGAGCACCTCGGGGCGGGTGGTCAGCGGCCAGTCGGGACGGAGCCGGAGCCCCACGCGACGCGCCCAGAACGCCTTGAGCCCGTCGCAGGTGCACAGGAAGTCGGCGTAGATGGTGGGCCAGGGCCCGTCGTGGACCTCCTCGACGAAGATCTCGTAGACCACGAGTCTCGCCTCGGGGGTCACCTGACCGCGGCACCGCAGATCGTAGGTGAGGTCCGGGACGGGCTCGAAGGTCCACCCGTCCTTGTCGAGGGTGTAGCCGAGGGACGCCGCGTAGAAGCCGAGCGCCTGCAGGCAGGCCTCGAACATCATGGTGCCCGGCATGCAGGGGTCGTCCTTGAAGTGACCCTGGAAGAACCAGTCCTCGGGCGTGATGTCCTGCTCCGCGCGCAGGTAGCCGCGACCCCACGGACCGCCCGCGGGATCGAGCACGGGGATGCGGGTCCAGAACGACAGCGGGTCGGGCGCGATGCGCGGGGCTCGGACGTGGGTCTGGAGGCGCTCGAAGCCCGGACCGAAGGCGCGGTACCCGTCTCCGTGGGCGAACGCCTCGACCTGGGCCTCGTCGAACGACGTCCGGATGCAGCGGACCTTCGGGGGGTCGAGTCGGGCGGTGGGGTCGTACTCCCCGGTCTCCGGCGACCAGAGGATGCCGCCCGACTCGGCGAGCTCCTCGTCGGTGAAGAAGCCGGCCTGCCCCTCGCGCACCACGAGTCGGGGCTGTCCGGCATCGTCGGTGCAGTCGTAGTGGAAGAAGAAGATCGCCGTGTCGCCGACGTTGGCGTGCCCGTCGACGTGGATCTCGTAGTGCAGGGTCTCGCCGGGCCGCGGCAGGCCCCCGTGGTAGGTCAGCTGGCAGCCGAGCAGGCGGTAGACCCGCTCCCCGCGGTTGCGGAAGTCGGCCCCGAGCCAGCTGATGAGCAGCAGGTCAGCCTGGCCGGCTTCGATCATCGCCCCGGCGGGCATGGTGCCGTCGTGCAGGTACCAGGCGTCGGGCGTCACGTCGGTCTCGGTCCAGATGACGCCGGTGGTCATGGAGCCTGGCTCGGCGTCGATGCCCGTCACCCGATCCGCGAGGAGCAGCGGCGGCTCCGGCATGCGGACCTGGCGGGGGAAGTCGTCCTGGATCGCGAACATCGGCCCGAAGACCTCGGAGATCTTGCCGGACGCCAGCCGCTCGAGCTCGGCGCGGGAGTAGGACGGACCAGGGCGCTGCGGCTTCGAAGGCCGCGCGGCCTCGGCGGTCGCCAGGGGCCTCGGGGGCGCCTCGGGCCGCGGCGCCTCGGGTGCCGGGGGCGTGGGCGCCGGCGGCAGGAGCGCAGGCGCCACCAGGGGCTCCGGGAGGCTCTCGGACCGTAGCCCGCCCTGGTGCCGCATCCGGATGGCCTCGGCGAGGCGAGCCGTGGTGCGGTGCTGCATCGCGAGGAAGCTCGCGTGGGCCTGCTGCTGCTGGGCGAGGAAGCTCGCGTGGGCCTCGGACAGGTGCCGGTGGAGGTCGGCCAGCGCGGCGAGGTGCGCCGGCGACGATCCGACCGGTCGCGCCACCGGGCGGGGAGCGGGAGCCGGCTCGGCCGCGGGTGGAGGAGGCGACGGTGCCAGCGCAGCCGCCGGAGGTGGGCTGGCGGGAGCACTGGCGATCCTCGAAGGAGGGCTGGCGGGAGGACGGGCGATCCTCGAAGGAGGGCTGGCGGGAGGACGGGCCCCCCCCGAGGGCCTCTGCGCTACGAGGGGCGGAGCGGGCGCCATGCGCTCGACCGCCCCCTCGAAGCCCGTGCTCCTCGCCGTAGCGCCCCAGCTCGAGGCGGGCAGCGGCGCCACCTCGACGGTCGTTGCCGGCAGGGCCGGGGCGGGCGGCATGCTCGCGTCGGAGACCACGTTCGCCGAAGGCCGCTCCGGGGGCCAGGGGATGGCCGGCGGGTGAGCGGGGAACCGGATCGGCCGGTCCACCGGGCGAGGCGGAGCCGGCAGGGCCACGGTCGTGCCCGCGGAGCGGACCGCGATCTGCAAGGTGGAGCCCGAGAAGCTCCGGCTGGTCACCGCCGCCTGGTCGGCGGACGCGCCAGCCTGGGCGGACGGCGCGCGACGGGTGGCCACCGAGACCACCGCCGCCGCGACGTGAAGCAAGGCGCGGGCCGCGTGAGCCCGCCCGAGCGTCGCGCCCAGATCCTGGCCCGCAGGGTCGTCGCCGAACCGAAGCCCGGCCGCCGCACCTCCCGCCTCCTCGATCAACCCGAGGATGGCGTCGCCGTCGCGTCGAGCTGCCGACTCGGTCTTCAGGAGCAGCACCACCGCGGCGTCACCGGCCGGCCCTTCGACGCCGACCCCCGACGCCGCGGCCTCGTGAACCGGCTCGGCCGACAGGTCCACCGCACCCGCCAGCGCCACGTCCACCTCGCCAGCCCGCAGCAGGCGCATCGCGGTCGTGAGTGCGACGAGCCCCGAGTGCTCCTCGGCCGCCACCGTGAAGCCGGGGCCCCCGATGTCGAGCTGGGAGTTGATCCGGTTGGCCGGAATGTTCGGCATGTTGCCCACGACCCCGGCACTCTCCAGGACGGGAACGATGGCGTCCTGCACCTCGCGAACCCCGGCCCCGCCGAGCTCGGCGACCCAGTCGGCGACGCGCCAGCGCGCGCCGTATCGGCAGACCTCCGGATCGCTCTGAGAGCCGACGAGGACCGCGGTGCGGTCGCCAGGGAGCTCCCGATCCCGGGTCGCCTGCAGGGCTGCGTCCAGCACCAAAAGCTGCTGGGCGAGGGACTGCTGCAGGTCGCGGGGAGGAAATCGCATCTCCGAGAGGGAGAGGACGACGTCGTCGACCACCCCGCGCCCCCCGTCCACGGCGGACCCGTCGGTGCCGAGAGCATCGGCCAGCGCCTGGGCGTGGCCGATTCCCGGAGCCCGCACGCCGAGTCCAACGACCGCGACGGGCTCGCGAGGGGCCGGCGCGGGCACGGCCACCGGCACGGTCCCGCCCGGAACGTACTCCTCGAGGATGACGTGGGCGTTGTTGCCCCCGAAGCCGAACGCGTTGATCCCGGCCACCCGCGGACCGTCGCTGGACCAGGGCTCTGCCTCGGTGAGCAGGCGGAACGGGGTGTCGTCGAGCGCGGGCGTGGGCTCCTCGACGTGGAGGGTCGGCGGACGGATGCCCGCCGCGAACGCGCCGAGCACCTTGATGATCGCCGCGGCTCCCGCACTGGTGATCAGGTGTCCGAGGTTCGACTTGAGCGACCCGAGGGGCAAGCCGTCGCGGTCACCGAACGCCGACGCCAGGGTCCGTAGCTCGGTGGCGTCGCCCACCGTGGTCCCGGTGGCGTGGCACTCGACGAGCGACAGCCGCGCCGGGTCGACGCCGGAGTTGGCCCAGGCGTTCCGAATCGCCCGGACCTGGCCGTTCGAGTCGGGTGCGAGCAACCCGCGCCCCCGGCCATCGTTCGAGAGCCCCACTCCGCGAATCACGCCGAGGATGCGGTCGCCCGCGGCCTCCGCGTCGGTGAGCCGCTTCAACGCGAGGAACGCCGCCCCTTCGCCGGGCACGAGCCCGTCCGCGGCCGCGTGGAACGGGCGGCTCTGTCCGGTCCGACTCATCGCGCCGAGCGCACAGAACCCGACGTGGATGAACAGGTCGTCGGATCGGCACACCGCCCCCGCCAGAGCGAGGTCGACGGTGCGGTCGTGGAGTTGGTCGCAGGCGAGCTTGAGCGCGTAGAGGCTCGAGGCGCACGCGGCGTCCAGCGCGAACGCCGGGCCAGCGAGCCCGAGCTCCTCGGCGAGGAGCAGCGCGGGCAGGCCACTCATGAAGCGGTTGCGGGGGTCGACCGACGGGCGATCGAACCACACGTGCTCGGCGAACCGCGACATGGCCGAGGAGGGGAAGGACAGGTTGCCGAGGATCGCCGCCACCCGCTCGGACCGCCCGTCGTGGCCGGCCTGGCGCAGGGCCTCGCGGCCCCCGTACAGCACCCACTGGAACAGCGGGTCGAGGCTCAGCAGGTCCTCGGCGGCGCGAGCGAAGGGGTCGCGCTCGAGCACGTCGGCGAACATCGCGTCGAAGTGATCGACGTAGCCGCCGCGGTCCGAGAACGCGCGGTCCGCGCTCTGATCGGGGTCGTCGGTCAGCGAGAGCGCCCGCGGAAGCCCCCACCGATCGTCGGGGACGGTGGTGACGAGGTCGCGGCCGGCGACCACGGCGTCCCACAGCGCGCGGGGACTAGGTGCGCCGGGCAGGATGCAGCTCTGCCCGACGATGGCAATGGGTTCGAACATGTCGTCCTCGAGGCGGCCACGGACCGCCCGTCCGGGTTCAGGGCAGGCGGATGGCCTGGACGCCGCGAAGCTCGTGCACCACGTTGCCGACCTCGTCGGTGAACACGATGTCGGTCACGGTCTTGTCGCGTCCTCGGGTCTCGCCACGGAGCACCGCCCGGAGCGGTCCCTGCGGCGGGCCGGTGCGGAAGGTGCGCATGGACTCGACGCCCATGGGGAGCGAGGCCCCGCCGAGCATCCGGGCACTGTAGAGCAAGGCGAGCTGAAGGCCACCGTCGAGCGCCGCAGGGTCGGTCTGCCAGGGCTCGCGGCCCCACGCCGCCTCGGCGTTGCCGGTCAGCAGTGCGGCGAGGCCTTCGTCGGACGCCCCCTCGAGCGCGTCGATCACCTGGAAGGTCTGCCCGTGGAACAGGACCGTCCCGTCGTAGATCGGGGTGTCGCCCACCGGGTCGAGCCGCGGACGGTCGGGACTCGGAGGCGCCGGCGCGAGCTCGGGAACCACATCGGCGGTCGCCGTGTAGTGGGTGGTGCCGTCGAGCCCCACGAGCTCGAGCGCGAGCACGCTGCCCGTGCCGTTCGAGATCTCGCGGACCCTGACGTCGAACCAGTCGCCGCCGTTGTCGAAGCCGGCCAGCGAGATGCCGCGGGTCACCCTCACGTCGCGGAAGCTCTGCAGCGCGAGGTCGGGACGGAACACCCGGGCGGCTCGCGCGAACCACTCCAGCACGAGCACCACCGGCACCACGGGGGTGTCCCGGACCTGATGATCGGCGAGGTAGGGGTGGGTCCGCCGGTGAGCGCGCAGCCGCAGCCGAATCGCGCCCTCCCCGGCTCCGGGGTCGGCGAGCGGCGCCATGCGGGGCGCGCCTCCGAGCACGACCTCGGAGAGGGGTCGGCGATCCGCCACCTCGGCCACGAGCATCGCCGCGCCGGCGTCGAGCCCGATGAGCGGAACGCCCTGGGACTCGAAGTGAGCCTTGAGCTGTGGCGTGACCATGCCGCCCTCCCAGGGGCCCCACTGCAGCGCCCGCACGAGGCAGTCCTCGCCTCGCCGGGAGCGCTCCATGGCGGCGACCTTGGCGAGCACCTCGTTGGCCATCGCGTAGTCCGCCTGGCCCTGGTTGCCGCAGCGGCCGGCCACGGAGCTGAAGAGCAGGATCGTGTCGAGCGGATCGGAGCGCGTCGCGGCGAGGAGAGCCTGCAGCCCGCGGACCTTGGTGTCGAAGACCCGGTCGAACTGCTCCATCGTCTTGTCGGCGATGCGCTTGTCGGCCAGCACGCCCGCCCCGTGGACGAGCCCAGTGACGGGGCCCCAGGTGTGGCGGACGTCCGCGAGCAGGGTGGAGAGCGCTGCGGCGTCGGTGACGTCGACCGGGGCGTAGCGAGCCTCGGCCCCGACCGCCTCGATCCGGGCCAGGGTGTCACGGATCTCGCGGATCCCGAGCCACTTGTTGACCGCCCGGCCGAGATCGGCAGGGGTGGGGCGCTCACCACGAGACCGGGCGTCCTCGAGCAAGGCACGCTGGATGGCCCCGGCATCGGCGAGGCCAGCGAGGAAGGCGGGTTCGTCCTCGAGCGCGGTCCGACCGAGCAAGACGTAGCGGCCGCCCTGGGCCTCGGCGAGCGCCACGAGGGTGTGGGCGGTCACGCCCTTCGCCCCGCCGGAGGCGAGGACCACCGCATCGTCACGACGGGGAAGCGGGGTGGAGGGGGCTTCGTCGGGAACACTCCGGAGGACGAGGCGACGTCCGTCGACGGGCCGCCCCACCTCGATCTCGGGCCCGCCGGCCAGGAGCTCGGTCACCACCGCCGTCGCGGCGTCGTCGAGGGTGCGCCCCCGCAGCGGGACGTCGAGCGACTTGCCGTGGGCGTTCGGCCACTCCTGCACCGCCGTCTTCACGAGGCCTGGCAGCCCGCCGGTCCACGCGTTCGCGGACCCGGACAGGCCGAAGTCGCCATCGGTGTCCTGGACGGTGACGAGCAGGCCCTCGGCGACGTCGGAGCCGAACCGAGGCGCCACGGCCCGCGCAGCCGCGAACGCCTGACGCTGGGCGGTGAGCGCGTCCTGAGGCTGCCACCCGCCGACGTAAACCAGCACGTCGACGTCAGAGCCCGGCGCGTCCACGGCGTGGGCGGTGAGCCCCTCGGCCGCGAAGGCCCGGACGATGGCGTCGGCGTGGGTGCCGCGCGGCATCACCTCGATGCTGGCCCCCGGACGGAAGGACGGGGTGGTGAGTCCCATGGCGGGAGCCTCGACGGCATCGAGTCGCCACCGGCCGAGCGCGGGCGTCGGAACCGTGGACGTCACCGGGGCGGCCTCCTCGGCAGCGACAGCCGGCTCGGCGGCGACGGTGCCGCGCAGGTGCTCCACGACCTGGCCGAGCGTGTCGAGCTTGGCCATGGCAGCGGTGTCGACCTCGGGCAGTCCGGGCGCGCGCTCACGGACCGTGGACAGGATCTCCACCCGCTTGATCGAGTCGATCCCGAGGTCCGACTCCAGCGCCATGCTCATCTCGAGCATGTCGGCCGGATAGCCGGTCTTGTCGGCGACCACGTCGAGCACGAGGGCCTCCAGATCGGGCCCGGGCCCAGTGGGGGCGGCCGCCGCCGGGGCGGTCCCCCCGGGGAGGTTCGCCATCAGGTAGTCGCGGACCTCGCCGAGCGTCTGCAGCTGGGCCATCGCCGCCGTGTCGACCTCGGGCAGCTCCGGCGCCGCTTCTCGCACCGCCGACAGGATCTCCACCCGCTTGATCGAGTCGATCCCGAGGTCCGACTCCAGCGCCATGCTCATCTCGAGCATGTCGGCCGGGTAGCCGGTCTTGTCGGCCACCACCCCGAGCAGGAGTCCCTCGAGATCGCGAGCCGGCGGCGCGGGAGCCGCGTCTCCCGTCGGGAGGTTGGCCCGCAGGTAGTCACGCACCTCGCCGAGCGTCTGCAGCTGCGCCATGGCCGCCGTGTCGACCTCGGGCAGCTCCGGCGCCGCTTCCCGCACCGCCGACAGGATCTCCACCCGCTTGATCGAGTCGATCCCGAGGTCCGACTCCAGCGCCATGCTCATCTCGAGCATGTCGGCCGG
>CAZZLC010000022.1:0-102561 GCA_964655065.1 uncultured Enterobacteriaceae bacterium
AGGCCGCGTGACCCGGCCGTCGACCGGCGCATCGTCGAGGCCGCACGGACGTTGCCGCGTCTCCCTGCTGACCGCGATCGCGGGCGCCCGTGGGATGCTCGACCTCGACGAGCAGCGGGCACTGCTCCGACGAATCCTCGGGCAACACCTCCGCGGCCTCGTGACCGAGCACGGCGGTTCGTGAGCTACGCGATCGACGCCGCGGGCATGCGGCACCCTCGGGGCCGCGGTCGGCCCCCTCGGATCGGCGGCTCCGGCCCGTAGTCGGCGTTCCCGAAGCCAACCACGATGATCTCGCGACGTCGGCTTCTCGTCCGCCCGGGCCCGCGGTCAGGGCACCAGGACAATGGCGTTGCCCGAGTCGAGCGTCGCGAGCGAGGCCGGCATCCACGGGCCCCCGGCCACCGAGAGCTCGGCCGAGACACCTTCGAGGATGCCCAACGGACCATCGCGGTACTCGAGGCCCCCGTCGTTCACGACCAGCACGACGATGAACTGCAGGGTGGTGCCGCTCTCCATCAGGCCCGTCTTCAGCACGTCGGCGTCTACGAGATCGGACAGCACGAGCGTGTGCTGGGAGTTGTCGAGGTTGGCGGTCGCGGGCGCCTCGATCCAGTCCCAGCGCGAGCTCTTGATGCGGATGCCGTCGGCCGGGTCCCAGGTGGGGAAGTCCGGCTGCCCGTTGTCGTCGCGATCGAGCGCCTGGACCGCCGCGGAATCGATCGAGATTCGCACGTCGACGTCGCCGTAGGCTGGCAGATGGAGTGTGGTCGCGTCGACCTGCTGTCCGTCGTCTGCCGACCCCACCTCGAATGACCCGTTGCCGTCGAAGGATCGGCTCCAGATCCACTGGCCGTAGCTCCCCGACGGATCGGAGTTCCGGATGGCGCCATATTCGATCGTCTGCGGATCCTGGTTCGCTGCCGCGAGGTCGAAGAACGCGGTCACGCCCCACACCGCGTCATCGGCCGTGGCGTCGGCGGGCTCGTGTTCGCCGGTGGTCCAGGGTCCGTCGTCCCAGACGAGCGGGAACGGCTCCGACCACTGTGTGACGGTGTCCATGATCCGGGTCTCCGCGTCGAAGCGGAAGCCGCCCATCCACGCGAGGTAGTCTCCGGCGGTGAACTGCCGGTTCGCGCTGTCGTCGATGCGGAAGTTCACCGCCACGAAGCCGCGACAAACCGCGGGCTCGTCCAGGACGAAGGGAACCCCAGGGTCGCAGTCGACTGTTCCGACCTCGGGGTTGGGATCGGGCTCGACGACCGGGCCGGTGTCGTTGGCGGTCTCGTCCACGGGCCGCGAGTCACGGACGTCGTCGTCACCGCTGCACGCGGCGAGCCCGAGGACGAGGACGGTTCGGAACGGGTACATGGCGAGCCTCCCACGCGGCAGCCTACCACTGGAGGACACGAGCACCCGTTGTTCGCAGATTATCCGGGATCAAGCCGGGGCCAGGCGATCGAGTGCGGAACGACGAGGCTGGAGCCGTCCGCTGGCAGCCGCGGTCCCGCGCCTGAGTAGCGTCCGCTTGCGTTCGGTCAGCAGCGGCTGCTTACCTCCCCTTGCGCCAAACCAGGGACCTCTCTTCCCTGTTTCAGCTCGTGGGCGTCCGCCGCACTGCGGGTTCCCGACGTACACGGCCCCCGAGAGCACGCCAACCAAGAGCTCGTGATGCTCCACGCCGGACGTCGCCGCGAGTGACTTCCGCGTTCTCCTTCCGTAGGGACCAGGTGCGTTCCTGGGTCCGGCTGCAGTCGGAGGCGCCGTTGCGGCAGCGGTCGCTCGTCGTGTTCGCGCAGCGCTCGGGCCGCTCGGCACCGCAACTCCCCCTCGCGGTCCACGAGTTGATCCTGTGCCCCACCCGTGCGGCGCCTCGGGTCACGAAACGCTTCGGGGGCGCGTGGCGTCACTCCGACGTTCCACGTGCGCTCCATCGTGCCGCTCCACGACGTCGGCAGCACGGGATGCGCGGAGATCTACGCCGTGATGAAGTGGGTCGACGGGCCGTCCCTGCACGACCTGATCGAGGAGCTCCGAGCCGGTGACCCGGGGCTGCACGAGCGGATGTCCTTCGATGCCCGCGTGAGGCTGTTCCTCGAGGTGTGTCGCGGAATCGCCTACGCCCACGGGCAGGGGATCCTGCACCGGGACATCAAGCCCGGAAACGTGATGCTCGGCGCCAACGGGGAGGTCCAGATCGTCGACTGGGGGCTCGCCAAGGCCCGGCGCGCCTCGACGACGGGCGCCGATGACGCGTCGGCGCCGGCCGCAAGGTGCCCTTCGCGCTGCAGGTCGGGCCCCACGCGGCGCAGGGGCCGGTTCCCGCCAACCTCGCCTGGCTGATCGACCGCGCGATCCAGCCCGACCCCGACCGGCGTCACCAGACGGTCCAGGCCCTGATCGACGATGTGCAGTCGACGGCGCGCGGCGTGTTCGAGGTCAAGTGCACGTACTCGTTCCAGCAGTTCGTGCTCGCCGCGGTGGCCCGCTGGCACGATCGTCACCCCGCTCTCTTCACCTACGTGGCGGTGGGGGGCGGCCTCGCCCTCTTCACCGCCGGGGCACTGATGGGTGCACTGGGCGTGGTCGGCTTCATGTTGCTGTAGAGCAGCGAGAGATCACTGTCGACGCGCCCTGGGCCGGGCTCACTGGATGGCGTCGACGGTCTCGGCAATCGTCGGCACGACGTCCCCATCCTCGCCGAAGTCGTGCCATGCCACCCGCCCCTCGCGATCGAGCACGGTGTAGCTGTGCTGCGTGTAGGTCCGGGTCGAGGGGTCGCCCCAGGCGTCGGCCCAGGTCTCGTCGGAATCGGCGAGCACGTCGAAGGGCAGGTCGAACTGGTCGCGCCACGCCATCGCGTCCTGGACCGTTCCGGGCTCGCTGGTGACGCCCTGCACGATGACGTTGAGCACGGTGACGTCGTCGGCCTGGTCGTACCACTCGGCGAGCTCCTGGATCAGTCCCCGGCACCGGCTGCACCACAGCGACGAACCCACGACGACGACCCGCTCTCCCAGCCGGTCCGACAGGGTCACCGACGCGCCGTCCGCGCTGGGCAGGGTGAAGTCGGGGGCGCAGTCGCCCTCGTCGATGCCCACCGTGCAGTCGCCTGCGTCGGCGGCGGGTGCAACGGGATTGGCTTCCGTCATCGGGGCTTCCTCGCACGCGACGAGGGTGAGCACGGGGAACAGCAGACGCGCTGGCGAGATGGAATTCACGGGACCTCCGACGTGCCGTCCACCGGCGCCGCGATCCGTGACGCGTCAGGTCGCCACCCCAGCCTCGCGGATCGACCAAGCGGATCGGACGGACGAAGGCGGTGGAGCTGGCCGCCTGCGGTCGCCGCGGATCCGGCGTCGCGGGGGGCTCACCATCGCAGACAACAACGGGGAACGGGATCCGTTTCTGACGCACGTGGCGTGCTTTAGGCTGGCGACGACCCCGGAGCACCCATGCGCGCCTCCATCCTCCTCTTCGGACTGCTCGCCTGCGCCGGAGACGACGAACCCGAGCCCGAGTCGGGATCCCCCGTGACGTCACCCGGCGCCACGGCGGGCGACACCGCGCCCCCCGTAGCGAACCTCGAGGCGCCAACCGACCTCGCGCTGGAGCGTCGCGAGGGGGCCCTCGTCATCACGTGGACCGATGCCCCCGGCGCCGATCGCCACGATGTCTTTCTCGCGACCGAGGCGGGGGTCTCGCCAAGAAACGTGGACACACGTGCCAACGGTCAACGGCTCGAGGACCAGACCTCGCCGGCCCTCGTGGCCGGACTCCCCGACGGCAGCACGGTCCACGTCGTGGTGGCGGGGGTGCTCGACGATCTGGCGGGCCCTCCGAGCACGGAGCGTTCGGCGACCCTGGACTGCGCGCCGGGCGAGTGCGTGTGCACCGAGGCGCTCGCCGTTGGCTACGACGTCGACAACAACACGTGCGGCTTCGTCGGCCTGCCCGGTGCGCCGGTGCTGCCGGAGCTCTCCCTCGACGAGTGGCAATACAACACCTTGTTCAGCGGAGTGGGCTACGGCGCCGCATTCGGCGCCGACGGGGGGGCCTTCCGCGACGACGGAGAGGGGCGAGCCTGCGGGGCCACACCGTGGATGTCGGCGAGCAATGCGAGAGCGCGACCCAGGGCGCGACCGACTGCTCCCTGCTGGGCGCGGGCGTGGGGACCGCCTTCTGCGATCCCGCGACCTGCCAGTGGGACACGAGCCCCTGCCAGTGAGCCTCGGGCCACTTCTTCGCCCTGGTCCACGCCCACCCCGACGGCCTGATCGAACCCCCTACAGGACCTGCGAAATCGACTGCCGCATCCCGACACCGGCCTGACGGCCTGGGAAAACGCTTTGCCGTGGACCCTTCGTGAGTGACCGAGCCGACCCGCCGTGGCTGGCCCCACTCTGACGTCCGACGTCGCGCTTCGGGGCCGGATCGGGGGTATGTTCCGTCCGATTTGCAGCGGAGTCAAGATGCGCGGGCAGGTGGCGAGTCTCGTCGTCGGAGGATTGGTGCTCGTGGGGTGCCTTCGGGGAGCCCCTGCGCGGCCGGACGCGGAAACGGGAACGGAGGCGCCCGCCTGCGGGAACGGCCTCGTCGAGGCTGGCGAGGACTGTGACGACGGGCCGGGCAATGGCGATGCGGCCGCGTGCACCTCCACGTGCACGACCGCGGTGTGCGGAGACGGGCTCGTACTCGACGGCGTCGAAGAGTGCGACAACGGCGACGCGAACGACGACGCGGCGGTCTGTACGTCGGGCTGCACCCTGGCCGTGTGTGGCGACGGGCTCGTGCACGTCGGCTTCGAGGACTGCGACGACGGACCCGGCAATGCCGATACTGCGGCCTGCACCGCGCGGTGCCGGCAGGCGACCTGTGGCGACGGCCTCGTGTGGGAAGGGGTCGAGGCGTGCGACGACCGCAACGTCCGCGGGGGGGACGGATGCGGCCCGACCTGCGCGCTGCCCCGCACGCTGACCCTCGAGGACGCAGACGCCAGCATCGTTGGGCTCTCGGACGGCGGACGGGCGAGCGTCGTCCACCGGGCGGGCGACGTCAACAACGACGGCGTGGACGACCTGCTCGTCGCCGCCCCTCGCGCTCGCGTGACGACCGACGCCCCCGACGGCATCCTCTACCTCGTGCACGGGCCGATCGAGGGGACGGTGAGCCTGTCGGCGGCCGCCGCGACGTTCCCGGCCGCGGAGGAAGTGGCGAACTACGGACTGAGCGCCCGCGCCCTCGGAGACCTCGACAACGACGGCTTCGACGACTTCGGCCTCCCAATCCCGTCGCCCGTGAACAAGGGCTACGTCGGCTACGGCCCCTTCTCCGGTCAGGTCCCCCTCGGGGCCTTCGCGGGCCAGATCGAGACCCCCAACCCGCTCGCGTTCGCTCGGCTCGGCGACGTGAACGGAGATGACAGAGACGATCTGCTGATCAGCGACATCCGGGCCAGCCCGACGTTCGCCTTCGAGGGCGTGGTCTACGTGCTTGACGGCCCGGTGGAGGGCACCTTCTCGCTCGATCAGGCAAGAACCACCATTCGGGGCGGGTCGGCCGACCTCTTCTTCGGCCAGGCGCTGGCGAGCGGCGACGTCACCGGCGACGACATCCCCGACTTGATCGTGGGGACCGAGTTTGCCGACGAGGGGGGCGTCAACGCTGGCGCGGTCTACATCGTGAACGGACGCACGACCGGCACGATCGGTCTCGACCAGGCCGACGCGCGGCTCATCGGTGCGCAAGGCAACGACCGAAGGAGCTTCGTCGCGTTCGCGGGCGACGTGAACGGTGACGGCGACGGAGACCTGCTCGTTGGAGGCTCTTACAACCAGGCCACCGCGGGGATGGCCTCGGTCGTGTTCGGCCCCCTCTCCGGAACCATCGATCTCGCCGACGCCGACGTCCACCTCGAGCCCGAGGGGACGAGCGACGCCGCCGGAGCCACCGTGGTCGGCCCGGGCGACGTGAACGGCGATGGGTTCGACGACCTCGTAGTCGGCGCCCCCTACGCCGATGTCGGAGGTCAGAACGTGGGTGCGGTCTACCTCGTGTTCGGGCCCGTCGAGGGCGATCTCCGTCTCGCCGACGCCGACGTGATCGTACGCGGGGATCGCGATCGAGGGCTCGTGGGGTCGCAGCACAAGGTCGCGGTGGGCGACGTCGATGGGGACGGTCGGCCCGACCTCGCGATTGGCGTCGACGTCGACGTCGACGTCGGTGAAGTCGACCAAGTAGGTGTCATCTACGTGTTCTCGGGCGCGTCGCTGTGACGCTGTGACGCTGCTGGGCCTCACGCCTCGCCTGCCGACCGACGATCGGCGCGTCTTCGCCAGGACCATCGTCGACGCGCTCCCGACGGACTGGGCGGCGTACGCCCGCAGCACCACGCCGCAGGCGATCGGCGCCGGGACCTGGTCAGTCGAGCTCGAGCACCGCCATGCTGCCGTCCTCGCTGACAATGAGCTCACGGGTGAACCCACCGGCCTTGATGAGCGGCTGGAAGCGGTCACGCGCCCGCCGAGGCGACTGCGAAGGCACCATGTGGGTCAGCATCAGCGTCTCCACCCCCGTCTCCTCGGCGACCCGACCGAGCGTCTCGGCGCCGATGTGGTAGTCGCGGATATCACGGAAGATCGTCGCGTTTCGCTCATCCCCCGCCCGATCGAGGCCGCACGCCGCGTCGCGAACGAAGTTGTGGTCGAGAACCTCGCTCACCAGCACGTCGGCATCCATAGCGAGCGCCCGCAGGCCCTCGCTGTCGATGGTGTCGCCGCTGATGCCGACAGCGCGACCGCGGTACTCCACACGGTACCCGACCGAAGGCTCCACGGGATCGTGAGCCACGGTGTACGCCTTTACCGTCACCCCGTCGCGGTCGTAGGCCACGGTGCCCTCCGGGCTGTGCTCGATCGTCACGGCCGACGTCCGCAGCTCGGGCTCCGGGAAGACGGTCGGACCGTGGTGTTCGTTTCGATAGACGACGTCTTCCGAATAGATCTCGAGGAAGTTGGTCACGATCGGGTCGATGCCCTCCGGTCCGTAGACGGTCAGCGGGTCGGTCCGTCCGATGATCCAGCTGCGGCTGATCGCCTCGCCGAGATCGGCGATGTGGTCGGAGTGGAAGTGCGTGACGAAGATGGCGTCGAGGTCCGTGATGGGCAAGCCGAGCGCCTCCACGGACGGCTGCGCGCGGTCGCCGAGATCGAACAGGAAGAACTGTCCCGCGACGAACACCGCCGTGCACGTCTGCGCGCGGTCCGACGGCAGCGGCGCGCCGGTCCCGCAGGTGACGACCGTGATGCGGTCACGGTCGAGCAGCTCCGCCGCGAGCTCGTCGGCCTCTTCGTCAGCGTCCACGGACTGGTTCTCGATGCGGTTGCTCTGGAGGCCCGGGTCCTCGGGACAGGTGTGGATGGGCGTGCCGTCTTCTCGGAGCAGTTCGGACTCGGGGGTCACGGATATGCAGCCGGTGAGGCTTAGGACGGTCAGTACAAGCGTGTGCACGAGAAGGCCTCCGAGCTCGCGGGCGGCGAGCACCAGGGTGGTCGGGGGGAGTCCGTCGACGCTCCGGGTCGGGCTCCTGGGGTCGAGCGGCATCGAACGCCGGCGACCGTAAGGCCACGGCCTGCGAACGGGGCTGCACTGAAATCACACGGAAAGCGAACGCGACGCTCAGTGAGAGCGTTCGAGCCACGCCTTGCGGAAGCCGTAGCGGAGCTGGCGGTGGGGGCGGCGGCCGCGGGACTCGATCACTTCCTCGGCGTGGGGCACGCCGACGTCAGCGAGCTGGCGGCGGGTACGGTGCACGTACATCGCGAGCAGGTGCTGCAAGACCGGGACCTGGCGACACACCACGTCGACGTCCAGCCAGCCCTGCTCGGTATCCGGGACCCCGCGAGCCCGATCGTGCATGCGCTGCTGCGCGAGAATCAGCGGAAGCTGGAGGTGGGTCCGGACCGCCAACGCGGTACGCTGACCCTCCACGACAACCTCCGCCCGCAGGAGCTCCTCCCCGTCCGCGCTCGTCGTGAAGCCCACCGCCACGTCCAGCGCGGCGAGGTTCGTGACCGTGAGGTCGCCCGGCCCGGAGACGTTGGCGGGCAGGCACAGCGTCCACGCGCGGTCGTTCGCCCGCACGACCTCGCCGTCGGTCACCGGCCGCGCGTTGTCGCCCTCGTCGAGGACCCAGACGGCACCCTCGAGGTGGATCGACAGTGCGACGTGGGCCTCGTCGGGCAGCGACAGGAGGCGGTCGGTCCCGTGGAGGGCCGGGCCCTCGGCAGGAAGCGCGATGGGGCCCGGTGGCTCCGCCGACACGATCTCCAGGGTGTCGAGCTGGCCGAACCCGATGACATCACCTGCCGACAGGAGGTGCCGCTCACCCGGCGCGATTCGCGTGTCGCCGAGCGTGGTCCCGTTGCGACTCCCCAGATCGCGCAGCCACCAGGCGCCGTCGTACTCGAGCACGGCATGCTCGTTCGAGATGACGGGATTGGCGAGCTGCAGCGTGGTGTACTCCGCCCTACCCACGAGCGTGCGTCCGCTCAGGCTGAACCAACGCCCGGTGCTCGCGAGCCGCGCCAGAGCCACGTGACCGCTTAACGTCCCTCCACCGCGAAGCACCCCCGGAACCCGAGGAACGGGAGGCGCATCAGGGGCTGATCGGCCATCCGGTTCGCGCACCGTGCGTAGCGGGCCGACATGCTCCACGCGCCCCCGCGCGAGGCCAACAGCTCACGGCGCGGGCCGCCGGACGGGTCCGACCGGTCGGCCACCATCGTCTCCCAACCCGAGGCGAAGATGTCCGCCCTACACCAGTTCCGGACGCCGCCCCCTACGCCGCGTACCCCGAAAGGACTGACGTCCACGGGGAAGCTGTCGACGACGGCAGGGAGCACCCGCCCCCGGTGGCTCGAGCTGATGCAGCACCAGGACGGGTCGAGGTGGTCGCCCCACGGGAACCAGCGCCCATCCACCCCCCGGGCCGCCTTCTCCCACTCCAGCTCGTCGGGCAGGCGCCACGGCCGGCCGGTTTGCTCCGTACGCCACGCGAGGTACGCGACAGCACCGTGCCAGTCCACGTGGATCACAGGCCACTCGGGCTGCCACGTGTCCCCGTCGGCATCGGTCTGAAGCGCGAAGCCGCCGGCGTCGGTGCGCTCGTAGAGCATCGCCCCCGGCTCCCCGTTCGTACCGATCCGCTCCCGGGGAACGTGGACGAGCGCCTCGTCCTCACGGCCCTGCTTCACGAGGTCGTCGAGGAAGTCGAGGTACTGCCGGTTCGTGACGGAGAAGCGCTGCATCACGAAGGCGTCGACCCACCGTCGGCCCGAGGGGAAGGACTGGAAGGCCTCGGGATCGCCGCCAGCCTGGAACCACCCCGCGGGGACGTAGATCTCGTCGGGGCCGAAGTGGTCCTCCGGAGGCAGCCAGACCGGCCGCGGTTCGTCGGCCCCGGGGGGTACCCCGTCCCAGTGCCCGAGCCGCGGTACCGCGACGGGGTACCGCACGTCGGCCCGTCCCGGGTGACGGAGGATGCACGAGTAGCTGCCCAGAGGGAGGGCGACCTTGGTGAGCGGCGTCGTGCCGAGACTCCGTTCGAACACGGGCACGAGGCGCCGGTTCCGCTCCACGTAGCGGTAGATCAGCACCTCGGCCCCCGGAGGATCCGTGAGCAGGGTGAGCGCCCCATCGCCCTTCAGGTAGCGCGCACACGCCAGGCGCGTGGAGTGGTCGTCGGGCAGGGCTGCGCTGTGGGTGGCGAGGCGCAGCTTGGCGCGGGCGGCGGCCTCGCGGTCGCGCGCGACCTCGGCCTCGGCGTGCCGAGCCCGGTAGCGGTCCACGAGAGCGGCGTGGGCCTCCTCGAGTCCAGGGGCCAGCTGCAGCGCGCCGTGCAGCCCCTGGTCGACCTCGAGTCGTTTCAAGGCGGCTGCGCGCTCGGCCTCCTCCGCCTCCTTGGCCTTCGTCCAGCCGGGGGCCTTGTCCTCCTCCGGGCGCCACGGCTCGATGCCCTGGAGCAGGGACTCGCTCTCGATGCGCAGAGCCGCCGCCTCGGTCATCAGCGCCTCGACCTCCGCCTCGCGCGCCAACGCCCGCTCGGTCATGGCCAACGCCTGCTCCCGTCGACGCGCCCCGTCCAGCCACGCCTCCACGACCTCCGCGAGCTCCGAGGCGCGCTGGTAGCGATCCGCAGGCTCCCGGGACATTGCCCGTTCGCAGGCCTCGACCAGCTCCGACGGAAGCGGCGGACCGGATCGCGTCGCACTCGGCCCCTCGTCCTCGAGCAACGAGAACACCCCCACGGTGGGTACCGGCGTGGCCCGGCCCACGGGCAGCGGCGGAGCGTGAACGACCTGATGAAGCAGGACGGCAGCGCTGTCGCCCTGGTAGGGGGGCCGGCTCGACAGGATCTCGTAGAGGATTGCGCCCAGCGCGTAGACGTCACTTCGCTCGTCGATCTCGTCCAACGCCCCGCGCGCCTGCTCGGGCGGCATGTACGCGGGCGTTCCGATGGCCCTCCCCATCTGCGTCCGGTACTCGTCGGACGCCCCCCGCGACGTCTGCACGGGCTCTACCGCGCCGCCGTCGGCCACCCCCTCGGCGCGACCGAGGACCTTGGCGAGCCCCCAGTCGAGCACGTAGGTCTCGCCCAGGGAACCGACCATCACGTTGCGCGGCGTGAGATCGCGGTGCACGACGCCGCGTTCGTGGGCATGGGCGACCGCTCGGCACACGGACAGGAAGGCGTTCATGATCCGCCGAAACGTCCAGCCGTGCACCCCGGTCTCCCAGCGGTGGCCGCTGGCGGCGTGCACCTCGGCCACGACGTCCTGAAGCGTACGGCCCTGGACCTCCTTCATCGTGAACCACACGCGGCCGTCCGGCAACGTGCCGATGTCGTGCACGGGCAGGATGTTGGGATGTTGAAGCTGCGCCGTCGCCTGGGCCTCCTCGAGGAACCGCACCCGTGCGGCAGGTCTGGAGACGAGCGCAGGACGAAGCGTCTTCATCGCGAGGGTCCGATTCAGTGCCACGTCCCGCACCCGACGGACCTCGCCCATTCCCCCCTCACCGATAGGGCCGAGGTCCTCGTAGCGCCCCGCTACGGATCCGGGCTCCGCGGGTTCCACCGAGCTCGCGCTGACGGTTGCGGAGCCTGCTGGCCGGCTCGCTTCGCCAGACTCGTCGACGGCGCCCGACTGCACCAGCTGCCGGATGAAGACCTCGAGCTCGTCCGCGAACTGCCGGGGCAGTCCCTTGGAATCAGAGAAGGCACGGATCTGCGATTGCACGTACGCTCCGGGTTCGGCCTCGGAACCCGGTATTGATCCCGGCTGCCCAAGGGCAACGGTCGACACGAGGGCTGCATGCAGGGTCGCGGGGGCCCACGATGACGCCATTCCGGACCACCGGGGCGAGGTGGCGGTCGGATGGCCTGGGTGACTCGTCGACGTCCTCGAGCGACCGTGCCACGGCTCAACCTGCCGCGAGCGCAGGTCGCCGGCCCCGGACCATGGCGCTCAGCACCCCCGTCGCGGCTCGCACGGGACCCATCCACGGAATGCGGGTCCGCTCGAGCAGCGAAACGACTCGCTGTGCGTCGTGGTCATCGCTCTGTTCGAGCACGAGCGTCGGCACCAACCGACCGGACAACAGCCCGGCCCCCACACCGCTGCTCCCGCCGTAGCCGATGTTGAGCACGATGTTGGGGTGCCGCTCGGCTCGCCGCACGATCGGCGCCTCGGAACCGTTCTGCTGCACGGCACCTCCCCAAGCCGCCACCAGCGGAACCTCGGCCAAGAAGGGAAACCGCTTCACCATCGTCCGGTGGATCTTGCGGAACGAGCGTTCGTGGCGGTCGTCGTCGAGCGTGTTGCCCGTACCGCGGTCGATGCCACCGAACAGCAGACGCCCGTCGTGAATCCGCCCGTACATGAAGGACAGCGACGGGTCAGCAAACGGCCGTCGCGAAGGGCTGATCTGGTTGAGCTGCTCGGCGGACAGCTGCTCGGTGGCCATCAGGTACGTGTGGAACAGCTTGGTCTTCGGCACGGGCACCTCGAGCGCCAACTCCGTGCGATTGATGTACGCGTTGGTCGTCAGCACGGCCTTCTCCGCGCGCACCACGCCCCGAGGCGTCCTCACCGTCACGCCCTTGGGATTGCTGTCGATCGCAACCGCGGGTGTGTGCTCGAAGACACTTCCCCCGCGCCGCATCAAGATGGTCTGCATCCCTCGGACCAGCTTGTAGGGCTGGACCGTCACCACCGGAAACGCGAGCAGCGCCCGGGCCGAGCGCCCGATCTGGTCGGCTACTTCGTCGCCCTCGTAGAGGCGCGCGTCCAACCCCGCGGCCCGGGTCAACGTCTCTGACCAGCGAATGCTGGCGACCTCCAGGAAGTTGCGCGCCACGATCCGAAGGTGGGTGGGCGTCCACTCGGCGTCGATGTTCTCCTGCTGCAGCAGGGCGCCCATCTTCTCCAGGCGGTCGGTGGTCATGCTCGACGCCAGCCGCACGTTCGCCGACCGTTCCTTGTCGGACAGATCCTCCAACAGCCACCCGACCGGAGGCATGTTCATCAGCACGCCGCCGTTACGCCCGCTAGCTCCGTAGCCGATGTGCTGGGCCTCGATGAGCGTCACGCGCAGGTCGGGCTGCTGCTCGAGCAGCCCCAGCCCCGTGGCCAAGCCCGCCACGCCCCCGCCGATCACGACCACGTCCGTGTCGTGCTCACCTTCCAGCGCCGGCGTCGCCTCGCGGGAATCGTTCATCGTCCAGTAGGACTGCACGTAGGGAAAGCTGTTGGCCAACGTCTCGCTCCCGTTTCAGGTCTGCAGGTGTCGTACTGACGGGGTCGTGGAACAACGATGGCCACCGATGGCCCTCTAGTGGTACACGTCCTGCCACCCCCCTCCTCCCGAGCGCGCGTATGGACCTCACCGAGGACAGATGCCTCATTGCCTTGGCAGACCGAGGCACCATCAAGGGGGCTGCTGCGGAGCTGGGGCTCTCGCGGGCGACCGTCCGGCGGCGGATCCAGGCGCTGGAGCGTCGCCTGGGGGTGGCGTTGATGAGCGCGGGCGACCTGCAGGTCGAGCTCACCGACGCGGGGGCCCTGTACGTCGAAGAGTCGCGCTACCTCGTGCGGCACGCGGCAGACCTCGAAGCGCTGATCCGGACCAGAGGGACGGTACCGTCGGGCCGCGTTCGCTTGGCGACCCCCATCGGCTCGGCGGGGACCGAGTTCGCGATTGTGCTCGAGCAACTCGCCATCCGTTACCCCGACCTGCGCTTCGAGCTGTGGTTCACGGACGACCCCGTGATGGCCTTGGCCTCCGGGGCCGACCTGGCCATTGTGTTCGGCCAGTACCCGCTCGGCGACTGGAGGGTCACCGCCCTTGGCGACGTCCACCTCCGTGCGTTTGCCAGCCCGGACTACCTGGCCCGGGCGGGCCAGGCCCGGACGCTGGACGACCTCCGACACCACCGACTTCTTCATGCCACCGCCCTTCCCACGAAGGCCTCCACGTGGCCGACGCTCGATGGCGGAACCGTGCCCATCGACCCCTGGCTCACCACCACCGACATGGACGCAGTGCGGCAAGCGGTGGTCGCGTCACTCGGCGTGGGGCTCGTGTTCGCAGACTTGGTGGAAAGCACTCTGAAGCCCGTGCTGCCCCACGTCATCGGAGCGACGCTCAAGGCTTGGGCGCTGACCACCCCGGTCGGAGCGAAGCTGGCTCGCGTGCGCGCCGTGATCGACGAGGCACGCCGATACCTGCTGGACGAGGACCTGTAGTGTAGCGTTCGGCCCCCGGTCGCCTTGGTACGGGTCATCTCCGCGTTGCCGCGTCGGGCATCGGGACCCGGGTTAGGACCGTGGAGTCACGAAAGGCGGGAGCTGCCTTGGTGATTGCGGTCACCGTGTTTCTCGTCGGCATCTCGTTGCGGCCGGATTCGCCGACCGAGACTCGGGTGCTCCTTCACTGGCCTGCTCTCACCACGGGGTCCAAGCGAGAGCCGCATCGCGGCGCGAGGGAACCGCTGGAAGTTCAGCGGCCGCGTCCGCTGGGGGGTTGCGGGTCGGCCGGCCGCGCCGATACGCCATCCGGCTTCGGGAGGGGCAATGGCGCGACGAACTCGGATCGGCGACGTTCGACAGGTCGAGGCCGCCGACGACTTCGAGCAGGTGGTGCGCGACAAGCGGTCCACCAAGCGCGCGAGCAAGCGCAAGGGAACCCAGCGACACCGCCACTACGTGAACACCATGCTGCGACACCTCGTCGCCGACGTCGGCGACGACGCGACCGACCCGTGAACGTCGTCCACACCACCGACGCGTTCCCGAGGTCCTGGAGCCGTTCGCTGTTCCTGGCAGGACCGAGCCCTCGAACCGCCTCCACGCTCCCGTCGTGGCGCCCGAGAGCCCTCGACCGGCTCCGGGCGGTCGGCTTCGATGGCGCAGTCTTCGTACCCGAGCCGCCCCCGGGACGACCCTGGCCGTCCGACACCTCGGCGAGCACACAGTGGGAGCTCGAGGCGCTCGCCTTCGCCGACGTCATCGCCTTCTGGGTTCCGCGGGACCTGACGCAGATGCCCGGCTTCACCACCAACGTGGAGTTCGGGGCCTGGGTGGGGAGCCGCAAGGTCGTCCTCGGGCATCCCCCGGATGCGCCGCTGACCAGCTATCTCGACGTGCTGGCGGAGCGGGTCGACCGGCAAGCTCCCGCCCCCACCCTCGACGCGACCCTGGCCGCGGCGATGGAGCGGCTCGGTCCGGGCGCAGCGAGGTCCGACGGGGAACGCCACGTGCCCCTCGACGTGTGGCGCATGGCCTCGTTCCAATACTGGTACGGGAAGCTGGCCGAGCGAAGTCGACTCGTCGAGGCCACCGTGCGCTGGGTGCGCCGACGGTCCGGGCGGCTCGACGTCGCGCTCGTCGACGTCTCGACCGACACGGGGGAGCGCTCGGTGGCGCAGACCCTGGTCTTCACCGAGATCCCCGATGCGCTACAGCTGCAGACGGTTCCGTCCCCATGACGACATTGACGTCTGGGCGCCCTCGGTCTCGGCCGGCAGTCGACTTCGTCGCCTCCGCGCTCGGCTTCGCGAAGCGCGCTCTGCGCGTCTCGCCATCGCTTCGCTCACGGGACAACGCAGCACGATGAGCCCACCGGAACCCCAGCTCCCCCTCTTCGACCCCGGCGACCGCGAGGTGCTGCAGGCGGACTACCTCGCGCTTTGTCGAAGCGAGCTGCCCGCGCGAGCAGCTCGAGAGGGATGGCCGCTGCGGCTCGACCATTGCTTTGCGAGAGTGATCCTCGACGAGGTCTTCGACGACGTCTGGTACGCCCACGTCACGCAGCGACCGGCCTATCGCGCCCTCTCGACGGGTCAGCTTCGACGGGCACTCGCCATCGGTCGGTCCATCCTCGACGAGGGCCGAGAGAGGCTCGAAGAGCTGAACCGCCGGAGCCTCCGACGCCGCGGGAAGTGAGACGGGCTGGCGTAGCCGGACTGGGCGCACCGCCAGCGCCCTCACGAGGGGGCCGCGGTCGCGAGCCACGCCTGTTGCAGCAACCACGCGCCCATCAATAGTGGAAGCACCGTGTAGCAGAACCAGTGCAGCGCGGTGCCGGCCACCGGCCCGAACTGGCGGCGCATCGGCTCCATCTTCGTGTAGGGGCCCTGCCCGGGTGTCACGAAGCGCGCGACCAACGTAGTCAGTCCGTAGATCACCGAGAGCGTTCCGACGATCAGATCCTGTTGCATGCAGCCGCCTCCACTGCGCGGTCGTATCGAACCGCAATGGCGAACGGGACCGGGAGGCGGCCAGGCAGGAGCGCCCAGGCCTCGAGGACGAGACGGTCTTCCGGGACATCCCGCTCGCGCAGGAGAGCGCGAATACGGGTTGGAGAGGCGAGTGGACGAGGAGGACCTTGCCCAGCCGCTTGCGGGCCAGCCCTACGTCTGGGGGTGTGCTGGCCCACGACCTCATGGTCGGCGGTTTGGTGGCGGGGCAGATCTTCGGCCTGCCTTTTTCCGGGGCCCCGGGGAGGTGTCACCTTCGGTCGGGACCCGTGGGGCCGCCCGGCCACCCGGTGGGGGCGCCCGTCGTGGAGGCGGATCCGCCGGCTGGGTCGCATCACTCGTTGGGCGGATCGCCACGGAGTGCCCGCAACATCGCTCGCTGGGCGTCGTAGAGGCTCGGCTCGCCGAGCAGCGACAGGACCAGCTGGAGATCGAGGCCGGGAAGCTGCTCGCTGCGTTGCAGCTCGACGTAGTCGTCGCCCCGGAGCACGTGGACACGCAAGGCCCCGCGACGCCACGTCCACACCTCGGGCACCCCGACTCGGTGACGCCGGGGGGCGGCTTGCCGTTCGCCGGTGTCGTCCCCACGTGGCCTGGCGCCGCGAACGGCGTGCGTAGGGCCTTGCGAGAAGCTGGAGTGCTATGGGGCTTCCTCGGAGGAAGGCTGTCTTGGCACGTTCACTGTCCGTCTCGCACGCGTGGGACCTGGTCGCGTCGGGCTACCTCCAGCACAACCTCGAGAGCTTCACGCACTTCGCCCAGCGTGCCTTCGAGCTCGTTCCGATCGGCCCGACGGACCGCGTCGTCGACGTCGCGTGCGGACCGGGCTCCCTGACCCTCCCTGCGGCCCAGCTGGCCCGTCGGGTGGACGCGCTGGACTTCAGCAGCGAGATGCTCTCGCACCTGCGTCAGCGGCTCGCCGACGCTGGAATCGACAACGTCGAGGTCACGCAGGGGGACGGTCAGGCGCTGCCCTTCGACGACGCCTCGTTCGATGCCGGGTTCTCGATGTTCGGTCTGGTGTTCTTTCCCGATCGGGCCAAGGGCTTTGCCGAGCTGCGGCGCGTGTTGCGTCCCGGTGCCCACGCAGTCGTGTCGAGCTGGGCTCCGATGGACGACATCAGGGTGCTCCGGGTGATGTTCGAGGCGCTGTACGATGCCGCGCCCGAGCTCGCCCCCACCGAGCCGCCCCCTCCACCGTCGCTCTCGACCGCCGCCAGCGTGATCGACGAGATGTCGGCGCCGGGCTTCGCGGTCGAGGTGACCGAGGTCACCCGACGGATCGAGGCAGCATCGATGGAGGAGATGCTCGTGTCCTCACGAGAGGCCTTTGCGCCCCTCTGTCTGATTGCGGAACAGCTCGGCGACCGCTTCGACGGCGTCTGGGATCAGGTCCGTGCATCGATGGTAGCGGAGATCGGCCCAGGCCCGGTGGCCTTCGACATGCGGGCGCTGTTTGGCATCGGGCGCGCGGTGTGAGAGCCTCGCTGCCTGTTCCGAGAGGGCCGTGCCGGGTATCGACTCTCCTCCTCCGGTCGGGCGAGCGCGCTCGTGTCGCCACCCGCAGAGGGGCGAGATCATCGACGGGGCGACCGTTCTGGGCTCGAGTGGAGACCTGGGCGCGCCTCACCTCGCCCCCATCCGCCCTCGCCGTCGTGACATGGCGGTTCGCGAGGATACGCGTCCGCCCGGAGGACGGTCCGTGAAGACGACTGCAGAGGTGGCACGGCTCGCGCTCGAACTCGCGCTCGACGATCTGGTCGCGTCGGAGACCTACCTGGTCTACGGGATGCTCCTGCGCGACTGGGGCTACGACGCGCTCGCCGATCACTTCGAGCACGAATCGCTCCACGAGCGGCAACACGCCAAGCTGCAGCTCGAACGGCTCACCTACCTCGAGGTGCCGGTCGATCTCTCCCGGCGGCCGACGCCGCCGCCGACCCCGACGAGCCCTCGGGCCTGCCTCGAGGCCTCGCTCGCCATGGAGATCCGGGTCGCCGAGAAGCTGGGGGAGCTGTGCCGTCGCGCGGCTTCGACCGACGAGGGCACCCGCCGGCTCGCCGAGACGTTGCTCGTGGAGACCGAGATGGACCACATCCTCTGGTTGAAGCAGCAGCTCACGATGATCGAGCAGGTCGGCGAAGGCACCTACCTCGCCCAGATGATCCGCGGCTCCGGGTCCTCGACGGACCTGACAGCCTGACGGGGCTGTCGCACTCGCGAGCCCGATGCCTCGCTCGAGCCTCTCGCTCGTCGTGCTGTGCGGCGACGGCTACGCCTCCGACCCGGGCCCGCCCGAAAGCGCCCGGGGGTTGTGGCGCACGGTCGCTGGCACCGCGAGCGGGCTCGCGGGATCGGACCGCCTGTGGAGTCGCGAGCGGCAGGTGACGCCGAGGGCGAGGATGGAGGAGCGATGTGGTGGATCGTCTGGTTTGCCTGCGGGGCGAAGGTCTCTCCCTCACCGGAGCCTCCGGCAGGGCTCACGGCCGAGCAGCGCGACGTCCAACGAGCGGCGCAGGCCATGGCCGAGGCCGTCGTTCGGCAGCACGGGTCCCGTCCGCCCCCGCCGGCGCTGGCGGAGCTCGTCGAGAGCGTCCGCGCGTTGCCTGGCGTCGCGGTGGTCGAGGCCTGGGAGGCCACCGCGACCCTCCACCTCCACTTCGAAGACGGAGCCACCGCACTGGTCGTCGGCGACGGACGGTTCTCGCGCTGACCGAGCCCTCGGCGATGGTCTTGGCCCAGGCCCGTGCGGACGTCGTTGGCGAGCGGCTCTGGCACCTACGTACCGCTATCAGCTGGCGGAGCGCGTATTCACCTCATGCGGGCAGGACGATGAAAGCGGCGTCGATAGTCGGCCGGCGGCAGCCCCTGGGCCTCGCGGAATGCCCTCGCGAACGTCGAACGGTCCGCGTAGCCCACGCGCGCCGCGATCTCGTCGATGGGCAGACGGCTGCGGACGAGGAGGTCGCACGCTCGCTCGATGCGCTGCGTCCGCGGGTACTCGCGAGGCGTCATCCCAAGCGCCCGGACGAAACGTCGACGCAGGGTTCGCTCGCTGATGTGGGCGAGCTCCGCCGCGGCCTGAATCACGCTCGGTGCGCCAAGATGCCCGGCGATGAAGCGACGGGCGAGGCGAACCGTGGCGTCCTCGAGGTCCCGTGAGCCCTCGCGGGCCTTGTCGCCGACGCGTCCATCGAGCGGAGTCTCCCAGGCCTTGCCGTAGAGATCGGCGATGAGTACCGCGAGTGGCGCCCCACAGAAGTGGGCGACGGTGTAGAGGCTGACGTCGGCCGAGTAGACCGCGAAGCCCCCGGACACGAGCTCGCGACGAGGCCCGCTGACCACGATGGTGCGGTTCGTGACCGCCTCGACGTCGGGGAACCGCGTGCGAAACGTGTTCTCGAACAGCGGGATCACCGAGCAGGTGTGACCGTCCAGAAGTCCCGTCTCCGCGATCGGGAACGTCCCGCTGCAGGTGGTGACGATCAGTGCGCCCCCTCGATGCTGATCGACGAGCCAGTCCCGCTCGTCCGGCGTCACGATCGGGGCCGCACGTTGCCCGGAGAGGTACCCGTACGCGTCGTACACGACGGGCACGATGACGGCGTCGTACTGAACGTCGGGCTCGAGTCCGCGATCCGGCTGCACCAAGGCACCACTGAGGCTCCGGTACGACGAAGGATCGGCGGCGACGAGCCGCGGAGCGAACATCGGTCGGTCCGGTGGCGTGTCGGCCAGCGGGTTGGCGCCCATCAAATCCTCGAAGCAGGCGAAGACGTTTGCGAGGCTCGCGTGAGCGACCAGCCACAGCGCCACGCGGTGCCTGGCGTGTTCGAACGCGTCTTCACCAGCGTTCTGAGCAACCCACGCCCGGTACCCGCGCTCTGGGGCTGTCCGATCGGTCCGCACTCCGTCCGCTCGCGCCATACCGACGCCTCCTCGCTCTGCGTACTGTCTCGACGTCAAGGAGGCACTGATGCCGAAGTTGCTCCCGGCCACCGAAGGGGTGGCCTCCCGGCTGCTGCACGAGCGGCCATTTGTTGCGCGCTACCTCGTCCGCCGAAAGGCGGGCATGTCGTGGGACGAGTTCCGCCATCACCAGATCGAGGTTCACTCCCCGCTCTCGGTCCAGATTCCCGGGCTGCTCGACTACCAGATGCACCTCTTCCCGCCCGCGGGCGAAGAGGTCCAGCCCTTCGACGGAATGGCAGAGGCGACCTTCGCTACCGCCGAGGACCACGATCGAGGAATCGCCTCCGAACAAGGCCAGGCCGCGGTGGCCGACCTGCCCAACTACACCGACGTGAGCGCCATGGTCGTGTTGCGCGGCGACGTGTCGATGTCGTGGGCAGGCAAGCTCACGGAATGACGACCGGCCGAGGAAGGACGCGTTCCCTGCCGGCGACGAGCACGGGCAAGAGTGCCTGGGCGACTTCCTCGGGCTTCTCTTCGTGCACGAACAGGCGCGCGTCGCGAACGACGTGAAGCCGCGCGTCAGTAGAGGTCTCGACCATCTCCTCGGCCCACTCGAGGGGCAGGAAGGGTCGTGCTCGCCGGTTGCCGCGTGCAGCTCGCCAAGCGCTCCGACGAGCGCCCGCTCGTCGAAGCTCTGAATCAATCGAACCGCACCCCAGCGCCGCAGCCGAGCGGATGCATCCGCAGGTGCTCACCCCGCGACCTCGTCGAGCAGCCGGCGCACGCGGCCCAACGGCACCCGATCAATGGGTTTGCCGTCGATGCTGCTGTACGAAGTTCGACGCAGCTCCGCCGGTGCATACACGCTGAGCTCGACGAACACGTCGTCGACGTCGAACCGTACGTGAACGAACCGGCGCAGGCGTCCCCCCTTGACCACGGGGCGCACCTCGCGGACGGGATCGAGCCCGGCATCGCGCAGGCGGATGAGCAGCGCCTCCTCGTCGAGGGTGAAGATGTGCAGGTCGACGTCGCTCTCGGCATGTACTGCCCCGGACGCCACGGACCCGATGAGTCGGGGCTCGAGGTCGTGCAGGCGCTCCATGACCCGGACCGCGACCTCCCGGAGGCGACGGAGCCAACGCCGCCGGGCCTCGGCGTCGATCGAGGTGAGCGCGACGATCACGGAGCGGATCTGGCGGTTGGAAGGCAGCCGTCGTGCCCCGAGCCGGTCGGCCGCGAGTCGCTTGGCCGTGAAGTATTCCTTCACCCCCTCGTCGAGCATCAGCCGCGCAGCCTCGGCGGCCACCGCCTGGGGGTCGGGACGGCGGCGACTCACGGCCCGTGCCGCAGGATCTCCTCCAGCGTGTCGACGGCGTCGGCGACCGCGCCTACGGTCGCGTGGGGGTCGCGACCTCCCACGTCCCAGCGACGCAGCCGCTCGAGGTCGCGGAGCTGTGCCGTGCCCCGGAGTCGTCGTCGCGTGCGCTGCGGGGCTCGCATCAGATCGAGGTGGTGCCTGACGAGCCAGACGACCCGGTCGGACACCAGCCCCTGGAGCAACCCGGCTCCTTCGACCTCGTGAGGTCCGGGCAGGCCCTTGCCGACGTCGTGGAGCAGTGCGGCGGCCCACATCTCGGGGTCGTCGCTCTCCGCGAGGGCGAGGGCGTGAACCTGAAGGGAGTGAAACAAGGCGTCCCCTTCGGGATGCCACACGGGATTCTGCTCGACCCCATCGAGGTCTTCGAGCAAGTCCACCAGGATGTTCTTCACGATGCACCGCAGACCGGTCCGCAAGGGTCGAACCGCTGCTGGGTGGCTCATAACTGACTGGCGGCATCGAACCCGGGGGCGTGGCTCGTACGAGGGTCGGGAGGGAGGCCACGGCAATCTCACGGTGGCGGCGCAGCATCCGTTCCTGGGCCTCGATGGGGCCACCACGGAAGAGCGACGGTCCGTCGCCGGCGTTCTGGGACCCTTCCCGGCACTGTAGGACCCAGGCACCCTCGGGGGATTCCGGTTCCTCTCGGCCCGCTCGGCATCGCGGACGCGCGCTTGCTCTCGGCGCGACGAGGATGGGTGCTCGCTACTCGTCCGCCACCGCAGGATCGCCCGTCCGGATCTGGCCGTTGGACTTGACCCTGCCGGCCTCGTCGAGGCCCGGAACCAGAACCAGGTCGGCATCGACGATGCGGATCTGCCCGTCTTCGACCTCCAGGGTGCCATCGAGGGCGCGAAGCAGGCCGAGCTGCTCGTCCACGACCTCGATCTCGCCTCCCAGGACGTCGATGAGGTCGGCGTGGTTGTTGAGAATCGCGCTGACCTCGCGCATCGAGGCTTCGAGCGTCTTCAGCGCCCTCGCCTGCTGATCCACGTCGGCCTCCAGCACATCCAGCGCATCGTCGACCGCGCCCTCGAGATCCGCCAACGCTTCGACGTCGAGCCGCTGGGCCGGCTCGTGGTTTGCCAGCTCGGGTGCCGGCTCACGGTAGGCCACGATCTCGACGGCACCCCCAGGGGGGGCCCCGGCCAGCGCGTCCAGATCGGCTCGCAAGGCGGCAATCTCCTGCCGCGCCGCGTCGAGCTCTGCCCGGAGAGCCCGCTCGTCGTTCCACCATCCACACCCGAGAACACCGAGCAGTACCCACACGCCCCACCTCCGGTCGCCATCAGCGGGTCCGTACCAACCCCAGGGGCCGGGCGAACGAGCCGGCGACGAATGTCCACGGACGGCGCGCGACCAGAACAGAGCCGGTCACGATCGATACGGAGCCCCTGGAGGGGTCGTGGTGTGGTTCTCGATGTGGCTGGCTTCGTCTGCCGAGGGCTCCTCCGACACGGGCGGCGATGTCCGAGGCAAGGCAGAGACCTTCTCTTTCGCCTCCTCGCCCCTGCCGTGAGTCGCTCCCGTCGCATCGTCGTCGACCTCGGGCGCGGCCTCGTGCTGATGCTGCTCGTCGCCTGCAGCCGGCTGCAACAAACCCCCTTCCTCGTCCGGGCGTTCGGCCCCGAGGCTGTGGAACTGCGGGAGGCCTACGCCAGCGGGCCCGGGGACTCGACGTTCGAGCACGCCGACTTCACCGCGTTGCTCGAACGCCACGTTCGTGGCGTCGATGTCGACTACGTGGGACTCCAACGCGACGCCGACCGCCTGGACGAGTACCTCGCCCGCCTCGCCGAGGCGCCGCTGCCCGCCCTGAACCGCGACCAGAAGCTGGCGCTGTACATCAATGCCTACAACGCGTTCACCCTGGCGCTGATCCTCGAGCACTGGCCCCTCGACTCCATCCGAGACATCCCCCGTCGCGACCGCTGGGACGCCGTTCGCTGGGTCATTGGTGGCCGGGTTCTGTCGCTGGCGCAGATCGAGCACGGGGAGCTGCGACCGAATTTCGTCGAACCCCGCATCCACTTTGCGATCAACTGTGCGAGCATCGGCTGTCCGCCGCTTCGCAACGAGGCCTACGAAGCGTCGACCCTCGACGCCCAGCTCGAGCAACAGACCCAGGCCCTTCACGACGACGCTCGCTGGGTGCGCGTGGACGACGAGACCGGTACGGTCGAGCTCACCTCGCTGTACCTGTGGTACGAGGGAGACTTCGCCCAGGTGGCGGGTTCACCGCTGGAATTCGCCGCGCGCTACCGGCCCGAGCTCGCCGCGGGCAGGTACCGAATCAGGTGGCTTTCCTACGACTGGGGCCTGAACGTCGCTTCGACGCAGGCGGACTGAAGGGGTCCGTCGGCGCGTGGTGCCACGAGGACCCGAGGACTTCGTTGTGATGGCCGTCGCGGCCTTCGAGAGGCCCACAGGCCCGGCGACCGACTGACCACGCCACGGTCAGCCCAGGCGTGGGGACCACGGGCACGACGCGACGTTGGTGGACGATGGTTGCGAAAGGGACGTCCGTGACGCGGCTTCAAGGGCTCGAGGCCCCACCGCGGCGCGCCTTCGCCAGCACGATCTCGACCGCGTGCTGGAGCTCGGTGCTGCCGAAGGGCTTGCGGAGCACCGTCTGACCCTCCACCGCATCACCCAGCACCCCGGCCGCGTACCCCGTCATGAAGAGGACCGGGAGCTCGGGCTGGACTGCGCGAACCGCGACGCAGACGGCGGGGCCGTCAGCGCCCGGCATCACCACGTCCGACAGCAACAGATCGAACGGCTCCTCGAGGGCGAGCGCGACGGCATCCTCGAGACCCGTCGCGATACGAGGCGCCCAGCCGAGGCCGTTCGCCATCCGGGCCACGGCACGGGCGAGGTACTCTTGATCGTCCACGACGAGGATGCGCAGCCGCGTGATCTCGTTGGATACGGGCGGTGCGGGCTCGTCGGGGCGCGGCGATGGCGTGGCGGGGCTGGCCGGCATCGCCTCCGAGCGAACGAGGGGCAGCCGCACCACGACCGAGGTGCCGCGCGTGCCCGTGCTCCCCAGGCGCAGCGTGCCGCCGGCCTCGGTTACCGCGCCGTGCACGGTGGCGAGACCGAGGCCGGTCCCGTGGCTCGCGGTCTTGGTGCTGAAGTAGGGCTCCAGAGCGTGCTCGAGTTGCTCCGAGGTCATGCCCGAGCCCGTGTCCTCGACGCGCAGCTCGGCGACCGGGCCTTCCCCGACCGTCACCACAAGCCCGATGCGCCCGTCGTCCGCGATGGCTTCTGCGCCGTTGAGCACGAGGTTGGTGACCACACGATCGAGGCGCGACGGGTCGACATTGACCCAGCACCGGGCCTCGCGGGTGAGGGTGAGCACCACGTTGTTCCGAATCATGCGGCGCAGCAGCGGCATCAGCTTCTCGAGTGCCGCGCCGAGCTCGACGAGCACGGGCGCGTGCGTGTCGCGCTGGCCGACCACGAGGAGCTGCCGAACGAGCTCGGTGGCGCGCTGGACGAGGTCGGTGAGCTCACGCGAGCTCTCCCGGACCTCCTGGTCCGCGTGCTCGGCGAGCAGTGCGGCGTGGCTCGCCACCACGACCAGGAGGTTGTTGAAGTCGTGCGCCACGCCGCCCGCGAGCCGACCCAGCGACTGTAGCCGACGGCTCGCCTCGAGCTCCGCCTGGGCCCGAGCGGTCCGCTCCTGCTCGCGATTCGCGCGCTCTTCGGCCCGCTGCCGCTCGAGCATCTGAACCTGCAGCGCCAGGCGGGCCCGGCGGTCGCGCTGCCAGCCCCCTACCAGACCCACGATCACGGTACCGAGGAGGGCCAGTGGCAACACCGTCCGCACCCACACCGTCTCGCCGAGGTTGGGTCGACGCACGAACGACAGCTCGACCGGCTCGGTCCACGACGCGCCCGGCGCTAGAGCCTGCACTGCGAAGCGGTAGCGTCCGGGGTCCAGAGGACCCAGGTGGAGCTCTCGCGAGCGGGTCGGGGGCGACCAGCCGGGCCCCGAAGACGTGGGGCCCTCCAGGCGGTAGCGGTACTGGACGTCGCGGGGCCGCACCATCTCCAGGGCCACGAACCGCAGCGACAGGATACCCGGGCCCCGAACGCGGGCCTCCGTCCTCAGGTCGTGCCCCCCGTAGTCGGCCCGCTCGAGGCGGAGTGGAGGCGGTGGCGGCGCTTGGACCGCCGAGGTGTGCACCTCGGCGACCCCGTCGATGGTCGCGACCCACAGGCGCTCGTCCGGCCCGAGCCAGCCAGCGGGGCCGTTGGCTTCGTCCGCGGTCACGGGAACGCAACGGAGACGCGGCCGGGTCCCAGCAACCACCGCCTCGACCGCGCTCTCCTCGACGAAGCCGACGCCGCGGTTGGTGTTGAGCCACAGCCGACCGTCGTTGGTGCGCGACAAGTGCGACAGCGAGTCGTCGCACAATCCCTGCGAGACCGTGACTCGTGCCTCGACGATGTCGCCACGCAACGCCACGAGGCCCGAGCCATAGGTCGACACCCAGGTCCGATCGCCGCGCTCGACGAGATCACGGATCGGTCCCGCACCCTCGATCGGGATGTCGCGAAGGATCCGACCCGCCTGCCACAGCACGAGGTGCGAGCGGTCGAGCACCAGCCACACCGCTCGCTTCGTGACCGACACGTCCGGGGCGGAGGGACTGTGGAGAACCCGGACCTCGGACGCCCCGAGCTCCCGTGCCGTCACCAGGAGGCCGGCCTTCCCACGCTTCGGGACGGCGTAGACCTGGCCGTCGAGCACGAACCAGGGGCCCTCGTTCGCTGGCCAGAACCGGTCAGGGTGCCGCGGAGCCAGCGCCGCTACCTGCTCGGGAATGCCCGACGCGCGGTAGCGAAGGACCGCGAGCGGCACTCCGGGGCGGCGGGCTCCGAAGAGCAGGGCGCCGCCATCGCCATCGCCCCACACGCGTGGACAGCGGAAGACCTCCCAGTTCCCCCAGCCCACCGGAGGAGCGGTACCCACCGCGTGGATGCCGGAGCACGTCGCCGCCCAGACCCCGTCGCCACGCGGGGCAAGCGACCACACGCTCTCGCCATCGTCGCTGTGCAGACGCGAGAGTCGTGGCACGAGGTGCACGAGCCCCTCGCCATCGAGGCCTACCCACAGCCCGCCGCGCCGGTCGGGCCACGTCGCCCGAATCGGCGCGTCGAAGGCAGGAGGCGGCTCGTGGGGATCGTCGACCGCCACGAGCTTCCCGTCGTCTACAACCCAGCGAACTCCGCCCCATCTGACCGCAAATCCGGCCTGCAGCGCGAGTCCGTCCCCCTGCCGTACGGTCTGCCAGCGGCCGTCCTGCCAGCGCACGAGACGGTCGTGGGACGACACCCAGAAGGCGCCCCTCAGGTCCTGAGACCACCGCAGGTAGTCTGCGCCGTTCCATTTCGGCGTGGGGGGGAGGGCACCGCAGTCGCCGCTCAGGCAAACGGGGTCGAGGTTCCGGCCGCTGCCCAGAAGCCCTCCCCCCGAGAGCCTCGCGAGGTAGTGCGCCGTGCCCCCGGTCACCGGCACCTCTCGAGGGCCCGACGCGTCATAGCCGACGAAGTGACTCACGGCGGCGCCCCACACGCGCCCCGAGGCGTCGCTCTCCAGGTGCAGCACCTGGCGATCGGGGTCTACGAGGGACATGTCGTCGCCATCGAAGCGATACACGCCGCCATCCTGGGCCGCGAACCACAGCGCGCCGTCAGCCGATTCGGCGAGCGAGAGGAAGCGGGTGTGGCCGAGGCCTGCGGTGCGAGCCGGGCTGAAGGTCTCGAAGGACTGACCATCGAAGCGTGCGATCCCGCCGAAGGTCGTAATCCACAGATACCCATCCCGCGCCTCGAGAACGTCCGTGATGGAGTCCTGGGGAAGCCCGTCGAGCGACGTCCAGGTGTCGGTCCGCCACGACGGACCCACATCGCCAGCCACCGCTGACGCAAAGAGCCCCCAGCCGAGAATAGACACCCCGCCCTCGCAGCTCACCTTACCGCGAGCGGGGTTTCCCGGGCGCAGTCGTCGTTGGCGCCCACGAGACGTACCCGCGTAGACCGTGGCTGGGCGTACGTCCCCACGCTTCGGGCTGGATTGATCGTCGGACAAGGTGTCGATGCCTGCCGGGCCACCTGGAAGTGCGGATCTCGGGCGACATCCTGGTACCCGCACGTACCGCGCCGGTACGCGAGCGACGCTTTGGAGCCTGTGGGCGCGGCGATAGCCCCGTGCTCACGTCGCCGCCGCAGATCGCGCGGCGCGCGGAAACGATCAGGGAGGTCGTCCGTGCTGATGTTGCTGTCCTCACTCGCCCTTGCCCAGCCCGCGTCCTCGGGCAAGGCCAAGATCGGAATCGGCTTCACCTCCGATCTCGGCTTTGTGCCGGCGGGCCTCACGGTGGGGTGGGCCGACGCGGTCTACGTCGCCGTTGGAGGCGGGGTCGGGTTCTCTTGCTACGGTGGTCGTGCGATCCTGGTGGCGCCGAGCGACACGGCCCTCTTCGGCTACGAGGGCACCTACTGTCGCGACCTGTCCTGGCAGGTCGACGCCGAGTCGGGCTCGACCGGACTCTTCGTGGGCGTGCGGCGTGAGCTCGCGCCAGGCCGATACGCGGGATTCCAGTTCGGGCTCGGCTACTCGGCAGGAACGATCGACAACGTGGGCGCCACTTGGGATGGCCTCTACATCCGCCCCCGCGGCTCGACGACGATCGAGCGAGGCCCCATCTCGATCGACATCGGGCCCTTCATCCAGCTGCCGATCCTCTTCACGCAGCGCGTGAACGGCGAGGCGGTCGGCGCCGGCATGCTCACGCGCCTCGGCATCGAGTTCACGATCTACGCCGGCCGCTTCGGGGGCTGAGTCCGCGCGCCACGCCCCCGGCGAGCTCGTGGACGCGACAGAGGACGGGACCCTGCGAGGTAGACGAGGGTATCTCCGACCACCTGCCGTCGGAGCTCGAAGCCGAGGTCGTCCGAGTGGGGAGCCCGTTGCGCCACTCGGGGCATCTGCGAAAGCGCGGCCATCGACTCGATGAGCGTCTCGAGCCACTGCTCGGCCGTCCGCGCACTGCACTCCCGCAGGAAGGCGCGAGCGCGTCGCTCGCGAAGCCCATCCAGAGGCCCGACCCCAGACCACGATGGCAGCACGTACGGCGACATCGAGGATGCAGGTGCGACGTGTCGAGTGCGACGGGAGTAGAGCCCATACGTCGATGACGAATCGTCGAGTGTCGACCTGCCGTCGAACCCTGCGACAAACCCGACCACGAGCCGTCAGCCCGCGACGGCCCGCGCCCAGGCGGCGAGGCCATCGATCGTCTTCGCGCGCGCTTCGGCGGACATCCCACCGCGAGCCTGCACGAAGCCCCCGACCACCGCACTCGCGAGCGCCGCCGCGGCCGCCTCGTGCGAGTCACCCGGAGCCGACCCGCCGAGCGCATGACCAAACGCGGCGCGGAGTCGATCGAAGTACCGCGTGGCCCGCGCGCGGATCGCCTCGGGGTCCGGCGCCTGCTCGACCGCCGCGTTGCACAGCATGCATCCGGCGAGAGCGACCTCCAGGGGCGCGCCGCGGAACCGCTCGAGGAAGGCCACGACGTCGTCGACGCCCGCTCCGGCTGCCTCCATGGGCCCCACGTTCGCCTCGATCACCCCGCTCTCGTAGACGTCGAGCGCCGCCTCGAACAGTCCCTGCTTGCTCCCGAACTCGGCGAACAGGCTGTAGCGGTTGATCGAGAGGGCCTCCTCGAGGTCCTGGATCGTCGTCGCCTCGTAGCCCTGGCGCCAGAACACCAGCATCGCGCGCTGCGCGACGTCATCTCGCTCGTAGGTCTTGCGTCGTCCCACGCTCCGACTCCATCGGTCCAAAATATCTAACCACGCGGTTGGCAATCGTCACCGGAGGAGCTAGTAGCCAACCAATCGGTTGGATATCGACCTGGAGGACTCCGTGAAGCCACTTCTCACCAAGCTCGTCGCCGCCATGACGCTGACGCTCACCGGATGTGTGACCACGCTCGTCCCGCTCTTCGCCCCGAAGGTCGAGCACGAAGCCGACATCTCTGCGGAGTTTCCCTACGCCAAGCACGAGGTCCGCGTCCTCGACAGCACCATGGCCTACGTCGACGAGGGCGAGGGGGCTCCGATCCTGCTTCTGCACGGCAACCCGACGTCGAGCTACCTGTGGCGCAACGTCATCCCGCACCTGGAGAAGGAAGGACGTCGCGTCATCGCGCCCGACCTCATCGGGATGGGCGACAGCGGCAAGCCGGACATCCCGTACCGGTTCGCCGACCACGTGCGGTACTTCGATGCGTTCGTCGAGGCGCTCGACCTGCACGACATCACGCTCGTGCTCCACGACTGGGGCGGGGGCATCGGCTTCGACCACGCGATGCGGAACCAGGAGAACATCCGTGGGATCGTGTTCTTCGAGGCGGTCGTCCGACCCTCGACCTGGGCCGAGACGCAGCAGCCCGCGCGAGCCCTGTTCGAGCGCATGCGAAGCGACGCCGGTGACGCGCTGCTGATCGAACAGAACTACTTCGTCGAGAAGCTGCTGCCCGCATTCTCGGGCCGGTCGCTCGGGGAGGCCGAGATGCAGGCCTACCGCGCCCCGTTCGTCGAGGTGGCGTCGCGGAGGCCGGCGCGGGTCTGGCCGCAGGAGATCCCGTTCGACGGCGAGCCCGCCGACAACCACGAGCGGATGAGCGAGACCTACGAGGCGGTGCGCAAGACGGCGCTACCCTTGCTGCTCCTCACCGCCGAGCCTGGCGCCATCTTCACTGCAGACCGGGTGGCCGACCTGAAGCGCGAGATCCCGCACCTCGAGACGCTCTCGGTGGGCGAGGGGCTGCACTACCTGCAGGAGACGACGCCGACGGCGATCGGCAAGGCCGCATCGGCGTTCGTCGACGAGCTCCCGCCCCTTCCAACCCCGGTGGAGGTCCCCGACGCGACCGAGCCCCCGACCCGGTGACGTCCGACGCGATCGCTCACCTCCGAGCTGACGCCTGGAGGACAACGGCGAGCGATCCATCGCGGGGATGCGACGCCAGCTCGAGGACGCGGGCCCCGTCGACCGGAGCGGCGATCTCTCGACGAGACTCGCCGTCGAGCACGGTGAGCGCGCGGGCGTGACCGATACTGCTCGAAGGACGGCTACTCGCCCTGCAGGTGCGTCAGCTCGACCGCGACCTCGAGGCTGTCGGGGTCGCCCGTCCAGTCGTCCGGAGCCTGGGTTCGCAGGTCGGCGTCGACGAACACCGTGTAAGCATCGTCCGCGCCGATCCACACCGACGCGAGGTACTCGCACCCGCCATCCTCGAGCACAGTGAAGGCGGGCGGCTCGCACGAGGCGAAGTCCAGGTCCACGTTGATGCGCGCGGTGCCCTCGGACCACACGTCCGACCCGATCTCGGTGAGCCCCTCGAGCAGGGCCAGCTCGATGTCCTGGGTGGTTCCGCTCTCGTAGAACGTGGAGAGCGAGACCTCGAGACCGTTCGACAGCTCGCGAGCATCGGCGTCGACCGAGGCCCGCAGCTCGAGAACGGCCAGCGCCGCGCCGGGCGCCAGCGAATCGAGCTGGATGAACAGGGTCTTGGAATCCTTCGCCTCGGGGGGATTGCAGGCCATCGCACCCAACGCCAGCGCCCCGGCCATCATCGTCGTCCTCATCGTGTCCCTCCTTGCAGGTGACACTCTCGATGTAGGCGTCGACGGGCTTACGGCCTCTTACCGGGCGTGACGGACCCTTCCTGGGGCCTGTACGCAAGCCGGTCGACCGTGTGGCTTGCACGAGCGCTCCTTTGACCGCGACAGCACAGCGAGCCTCGATGCCACACTGCATCACGAACCCTGCGGGAAGTCGAGCGCAGGAAGGCAGTCGAATCCATCGACTGTCCGCCATGGCGAGATGCCAAGCCCAGCCTCTTGCGCGCCCGTGCTTCACTCGATTTCGGTCGATTTCGACCCGTAGCCGCGCCGGCCGTCCCGTCGCTATGCGAGCCGCGGAGGCGCCCATGAGACCCCTGTCGTCCCTGATCCCCGTCCTGCTCGCCCTCGGCGTCACCGGCTGCCTCCGGCTGCAGGTCTCCGAACCCGAAGAGCCCGTCGCGGTCGGGGCCGTGTACCGGTTCGAGACCTCGAACCGCCGGCTGCAGTGCTCGGGCCTCGCGAGCATCGACTGTGATTGGGCCTACGCCGACATCGTGGCCATCGACGCGGACCCGGCGCTGTTCGCCGTCGAGGCCGACGCGGTGCGGGCCGTCGCCCCCGGACGCGACAAGGTCCGTCTCACCGCGACCATCGGCCGCAAGCAGCGCTCGCGTCGGGTGACCGTCGAGGCGGCGCAGCCCGCCGCGGTCTGGGCCACGGTGGGAGGCGTCTTCGACGTCGACGCCGTGTGGCTGCCGCCGGGGGCCGTCGCCGAGCTCGGGTGGCGCGCCGCAGACGCCTCGGGTCGCGCCCTCGGCGGCGAGGATCTCCTCGCCTTCGACGATCCGGATGGGCTGGTCGCGGTGACCAGCGCGGGCGGCCGGTCGCTCACGCTCGAGGCGCCCGACGAGCCCGTCGCGACGACGCTGGTCGACGACGCCGGGGAGCCCGTGGTCGACGTGCTGGTCGATGCCGAAGGGCCCCTCGACGACCTCGAGCTGTGGCTCGCCGACGAGGATCCGGGCGCTCCGAGCGCGCTCGCGGTCGGGTGGCGCGACGGACACGCCGCCGTCGTCGGCGAGGTGACGGTCACCTACCGGTCGCTCACCCCGGAGATCTGCGCTGCGGACGCGGCCACCACCCTCGGCCAGGCGGTAGGCGTCAGCGTCCTCGCCCCTGGGCGCTGCCAGATCGAAGCCACTGTCGAGCAGGCCGACGGCTCACTCACCGCCACCGGCGAGGGCCGGGTCGGCCCCGCGATCACCCGCACCCCCCAGGAGGACTGACGTGCGCCTGCTCATCGTCACTGGTCTCTTTGGCTGTGGCTCCATCGACGGCACGCTGCGGGTCGAGGGTGAGCCCGTGGAGCCGTCTCGCTGCCACAACCTCGCGCGAATCGGACTCTCTGGCGTCGATCTCGACCTGCCGGATGGACGCGCGGTTCGGCTCTTCCGGGACGGCGACGAGCTGGTCGAGGTCGGCTTCTTCCCCGATCCCAACGGCGAGCGCGGCGTGTCGCTCGGTCCGTGCGTCGAGGGTGAGGCGAGGGAGACCAACGTGAGCACCGGCGACGTCTTCCACGTGCGAGGCGAGGCCACCCTGTCCTGCGAGGAGCCCGTCGCCATCGAAGGCTCGGTGACCTTCGGCGGGTGCGACTGAGCGCTGATGGGGTAGGTCACGGGTCGGTTGGCCCCGGACAGGGCAACGCTCGTCGCGGTACACTTTCGCCCGGGTAGGAGGCGACGATGGGCGGAACCTGGTGGATGACGTTGATCGCCTGCGGGCTGTCTGGCGGTGAGAGGACAGAGACCGAAGGGCCGACCGTGGCTTCTCCGACCGAGGCGTGCACGAGTGCGACGCTCGGCGGCGCAGGCGGCGTGCTCGCGCTCGAGGAGGCTCTCGTGACCTTCCCCCCCGGCGTGCTCCTCGAGAATTCGACCGTGGAGCTCTGCTACGAAGCGTCCGACGATCCGATGGTGGTGGGCCGACTGTGGTCGGTAGGGCCCGCTCTCGTCCCGTGGGCCGGTCCGGTCACCTTCTCGCTGATCCACGACGGCCCCGGGACGGTCCAGCTATTCGTTCCCGGCGCCGACGGATTCCACCACCGGGCGTTCGACGCCACGCGACCGCAACCCGGTGCGATCTCGGGCTCGATGTACCGCCCCGGCACCGTGTGGGCCCGAGAGGACCTCCGGGTTCTCGAGCCCTACGACGGGAATGGCGTCGCCGAGCGTGCCGACATCCTCTTCGTCGTCGACAACTCCTGCGGCATGGATGCCGATCAGGTGGCGCTCGTCGAGGCGTTCGAGGACTTCGACGCAGCACTCCGGTCGGCAGTCGACGACGTGCACATCGGCGTGACGTCGACGGACATGGACGGCGTCTTCGGACCCAACGGCTCGGAGGGCAAGCTGCGCTCGATCCAGGGCGAGCGCTGGCTCGACGCGGACGACAGCCCGGAGGACGCCCGGCAGCTCTTTGCTGCGATGGCCCAGATGGGCACTACCGGGGCGGCCATCACGCGCGGGCTCTCGGCCGCCTTCCATGCGATCGAAGTGCTCGGCTCTACCGACAACGACGGCTTCGTGAGAGATGACGCGTCGCTGATGGTCGTGGTCGTGTCCAACGAGGCCAACACCACCGAGTCCGACGATCCGACGCTTCGAGAGTACATCGACTGGACGAACGCGCTGAAGGCTCCCCCGGCCGTGGCGTCGACCTGGGCGATCGGCATTCCCCTCGCAGAGGACTATGTGCGGGCGGCCCAGCAGACAGGGGGCGCGTTCTTCGACATCGACTCGGGCGATGCCTTCGGCACGGCGCTCGATGCCGTCGTCGACGCCGTCGACACCGACGCTGCAGGGATTGTCCTGCCAGAGCCGATCATCGAGGCCACCCTCGAGGCATGGTGGATCCCCCCCGGTCAGGAAGCACGGAGAATCCCTGCCGCCGACGTCGTCTACTTCGCCGACACCCTCGAGGTGACGGTGGACACCCGTGACCTTCCCGTCGGCGAGGTCTTCTTGCTCTTCGAGGTCCTCGGAGGGTAGCCACGACGGCGGCGTTCGGTCAGCCGCGCTGATCAGCCGAGCGCCGCGATCTGCTCGAGAAAGCGGGGGGCGTATTTCTTGATGATCGCACGCGACAGGCCAAGGTTGCCGTCACGGCTGATGGCGAGGCCGTGGTAGTAGTCCAGCCCCAGCAACCGAATGAGCAGGTAGGCGGAGTCGGTCGTGATGAGGATGTCCTCCGTGGAGTGAGGATTCAACCCGAGCAGATCCAGCGCACGGCGGTTGGTCTTCACGACCTCTGCGTAGCTGGCCGAGGCGACAGACGCGTCGAAGTTCGGGTCGACAGACCCCCCGCCGATCGACATGCCCGAGTCGATGTGCACGATGTCGGTGGAGATGAAGGACGGAATCTCTGATCGGAACTCCTGGATGATGTCGTCGATGCTCAACATGGGGGCCTCCCTGAACTATGAACCCGTGGTGCCCGCTTGGCGTAGCCTGGCGCTCGCTTTCTCGGCAAACACCCGGACCCAGCCGAGGGGGGCTCCGGAAGCGGCAACGACCACGAGCATCTCCCGCCGGTCGAGAGGACGGATCATCACCGTGCCCGTGTCGCCAACTACCACGTGCTCGACGACCGCACCGAGCTCCAGCGCGACGCTGGCCCGCTGGCCGATCCCGTGGAGGCGGGCACCCACGTCGCCCACCTGCGAGATGAAGGCCGGGTTGGCCGCGACCGCGACGACGAACCCGTCGAGCGTGATGACGGCACAACCCACGATGCGTCGAGTCGCCACGAGCTCGTCGAGGGCGTGCTGAACGAGGAGCATGCGTTCGGCTTCGTCCATGATCAGCCCTGCCCAGCCAGTGCTTCGTCGACCTCGCGGCACCAGGTGACGAGGCGCTGTGCAAAGTCGACTTGGCCCGCGTTCTCGAGCTGGCGGAGGAGGCGGTCGAGCGCAGGGAGCGCCACGTGGTCGCCCGCGTGGGCGAGGCGCTCGATGCGCGAGCGTACGTCGCGCAGCGCATCGACATCGGACTGCCACGGAAAGCCCTCCATCGCCTCACCGAGCCCGCTCAGCGTGCGTTCCAGCTGCGCCACCACGTCGTTCGCGAGCCGGGCGACCGGCGAATCCGCGACAGGCGTGATCTGGCCGGCGTCGACCAGCGTGTGGAGGTCCTTCTCGCTCAACCAGTCGTCATCGGAGAAACCGGAAGTCATGAGCGTTCCAGGTCGAAGAGGTCGGGATGGAGCTCACGTAGCCGCAGGAGGTGCTGCTGGGCGAGCAGATGATGGGGATCGAGCGCCAAGGCCTGCTGGAACGAGGCGATGGCGCCACGGATGTCACCGCTGCGAACTTGGGCGCGACCGCGAGCGAGATCCCCCACCACGTCCGGCCGGGTCACATCGAGGCTCGTCGCGGCTGGAGGCGCGAGCTCACCGGCCAGCACGCGCTCTTCGGCTACCCACTCGCGCAGGGGGTCCACGATGGCAGCCCGCACGAGGCCCAGCTCGGCGACCACCGGCCCCACCGCCCGGGTGCCGTCGAGTGCCGACCACAGCGCACGGTGGAGATCGGGGAGACCATCGGGAGGTGACCCCACCGCGCGGAGCGCGAGCCTCGAGACGTTCCGCCACTCGTCGAGCCTGCGGTTGGCCTCGAGGAGCAACACCATGAGCTCGCCGAGGGGACCGTCCCTGGACTCGGCCACGTCCTGTACGAAGAAGGTGAGCTGGCTCTGCGGGACGAGAAACAGCTCGTAGAGAGCCAGGAGCCCGGAGGTCGACCCACACGCCGCCCTGATCGGCAACCCCTCGAAGCACTCGACCGTGCCTTCGATGGCCACCTCCGACTCGACGACGAGTCGGCCGGTGAGCCACTGGGACGACACGAGCTGCAGCACCACCGTGAGATCACAGTGCGCTGCTCTCGCCCTGAACGCCTCACCCATGGCTCGCGCCCCGCTTCACCCGGCGCCGCAGATCGGTGAACACCGCGTCGAGAATGGCATCGCGCGTCGCCACGACGCCGACCCCGTCTCGGGCTGTCGCTTCGAGAACGGTGCGCCCGCCGAGCCCGAAGCGCGCTGCGAGGCGCGCCACCGGCACCGCGTCGTCCAGATCGCGCTTGTTGAGCTGCACCACGATCGGTAGGTCCTCGATGCGTCGCCCATAGGTCTCGAGGTCCCCGCGGAGGTCGTCGAGCGACCGCTCGTTGTCGCGCCACTTCGCAGGGTCGCTGTCGCAGACGAACACCACCCCGTCGGTTTGATCGAGGACGAGCCGCCGGGTCGAGCTGAAGTACGCCTGCCCGGGCACGGTGTAGAACTCGGCCCGCAGACGATAGTCGGCGATCTTGCCGAGCTGCGCGGCAAAGTATTCGAAGTAGACCGAACGCTCCGCTTCGGTATCGACGCCTACGAGTGGAGTACGGGTGGCGGTCTCGGACTGCGCGTGAAGTCGAACGAGATTCGTGGTCTTTCCGCTGTTTCCTGTTCCATAATACACCACCTTGCAGGTGATCTCGCCCGTGAGAGGGTTGATTCGTGGCAAGAGGGGCTCCCCGACGCGTCAAGGCAGTATCAAGCGAGCCTGTCGCCGGCCCCCTGTCAGCTGCGCGAACCGGAGGTGGCCATGGCTCGAGGACTCCGTGATGCCTTGCTGCAGCGACCCTCGACGGGTGATGGTGACAGAACCGTGAACGCAGGGCTCGAGATCAGCAGTGACGGGAATGTCAACCAGCCAAGATGGCAAAGCGTGAGGTCCTGGACATGCCGAATGGCGTCACGTACGGTGGCGGTCGAAGCAGCCGAGAACCGGCTGTTTCGCGGGCAATACGCCCAGGAGAGCCCATGCTTCGTTTGCCGTCCCGACTCCTCGGATTCTTGGTACCGGCCCTGTTCGGAAACCTCGGAATTGCGTCGACTGCCCTTGCGCAGAGCCCTCCGATCGCGCCGTTGCCATCCGCCATCGACTACAACTCCGATCCGGCCAATCTTCTTTCGAACACGCCGTTCACGGTGATCATTCCCGTCGTGGGCTCGCGGATGCTCAATGTCGTCAACCCTGGCGACGCTACGCTCGTGCTGCGACTCACCGCGACGATCACGAACGCCTGGTACGACGCGGCAGCCCCTTACGACGACAACGCGATCGGCCTCGTCTACAACACCCGTCGTCGTCCCGCGCCCAAGCGGACCGACCGGAGCCGCAACATCGCGGTCGTCTACTCGAGCTTTCCGGTCATCGAGAGCCTGGTGCCGCAGTTCGCGAGCGACTGGCGAGCCTTGCGCGTCCTCGCCGACGACGCCCTGGGATCTCCCGAGGACCGTCGGGCGAAGGCCATCGGCCTCGCGGCTGGCCGAGCGGTGATGGCGTCGCGCCTGCAGGACGGGATGAACCAGCTCGGTGACGAGGACGGCTCGGCCTACAACCTTCAGCCCTACAGCGACTACACCAGCTACGCGCCCGTGAACACGGCGTACCACCTCTCCGACATCCGCCGCTGGCAGCCCGCGGTCAAGACGGAGGGGAACGGTCTGTTCACCGTCCAGCAGTTCGTCACGCCTCAGATGGAGCTCACCCGACCCTTCCTCGGGGCGTACCCGAACCTGACTGCGCCCCCACCGACCCGGAGCTTCGCGGCCCGAGGAAATGGCAAGTTCCCGCGGGCGGCCTACGTCGAGCAGGTCGACGAAGTGCTGCGCGCGTCGGCCGCCCTCACCGACGAGCAGAAGATGACTGGGGAGGTCTTCGAAGACAAGATCAACAGCCTCGGGCTATCGATCGCCGTCGCGTCGGCTCAACAGGGGCTCACCCTTCAGGAGTTCCTGGAAGTCGACTTCCTCGTCAACGCGGCTGCCTTCGACACCGCGATCGTGATCTGGCGCGAGAAGCGCCGCTACGACGCGGTTCGCCCGTTCAGCGCGGTCCGTGAGGTCTACGGCAACACCACGATCACTGCGTGGGGCGGACCGGGTCAGGGCACCGTCAGCGACATTACCGGAAACGAGTGGCAGTCGTACCTCCCGGTGGCCAACCATCCCGAGTATCCGTCGGCCACTGCGAGCTTCTGCGCTGCCCACGCGACCGCCGCCGACGCCTATCTCACCGACCGCGACCCCGCGAACGCGGGCGTGCTGAACTGGAGCGCCCAGCTTCCGCTTCCGTTCACTGGTATGCCGGGGATCCAGCCGGGCAGCTCGTTCGTGGAACCGGGAGTCACTCCCGCCACCCTCATCCAGCTCGACTATCCGCAATGGGACGATCTGAAGCGCGACTGCGGCCTGTCGCGGTTCTGGACCGGCGTCCACTTCTTCGACGCGGTCCCCGCTGGTCAGGCCATCGGCGAGGTGGTGGGAGCAGCGAGCTACCAGGCGCTGCTGCCCTACTTCGAGGGAACCGCCACCCCGTAAGCCAACCCTCGGGCCGCAAAGCGCAACGAGGACCGCGGTCTTCACCGATCGCGGCTTCGTGGCGACGAGGCTGTCGCTGCCGTCGAGCACAGCGTGTGCGTCGCCGACCGAGAGACCTGCCCAGGCGGTGTCGATGCCGACCTGCGCCAGGTTTCCACTGGTGGTCGTGGCTGTGCACGCCGACCAGCACACGACTCTCCTTTCACGTACTCGGCACCGACAAGTCGAGGACTTCGAAGGAGAAGGCCGATGAAGAACCCCCTCGTGTGGTCCCTCGCTCTGTCCGCGCTGACCGCGTGCACCACGCCCAGCAGTCTGCTCTCAGTGTCCTCGGAGCCTGTCGGCGCCAACTGCGCCCAAGGCGGCAGCAAGATCGAGTTCGGACTCGACGACGACGCGGATGGCCAGCTCGATGCGAACGAGATCGACGGCACGTCCTACGCCTGCGACGGTGAAGCCGGCGTCGACGGGACGGCCGGAGTCGACGGGTCCGACGGCGCGAACGGTGTAGACGGTGCGGACGCCCCCGGCGCTCTCATTGACGTCACCGACGAGGCGCCCGGGGCGAACTGCGCGCAAGGGGGACGCCGCTTCGACGTCGGCGTCGACGACAACCAGGACGGCGTGCTCGACGTCGGCGAGATCGACGCCACCGAGTACGTCTGCAACGGCGCCAACGTGGTGGTCGACGTGATCGCCGAGGCTCCCGGCGCCAACTGCACCTGGGGCGGCAGCCGGATCGACACCGGCGTCGATGACGACGGCGACGACGTGCTCGATGCCGGCGAGATCGACAACAGCACCTACGTGTGCGACGGCGCTGGCGGCTTCGACACGCTGGTCACCGTCGTCGGCGAGGCCGCGGGCGTGAACTGCGAGTTTGGTGGTCAGCGCATCGACAACGGCGTCGACGACGATCGCAGCGGCACGCTCGACCCGGCGGAGATCGATGGCACGACCTACGTCTGCAACGGCATCCAAGGCCTCGGCTCGCTGATGACGGTCACCGCGGAGGCCGCGGGCGCGAACTGCACCTACGGCGGTCAGCGCGTCGAGCAGGGCGTCGACGACGATCGCAGCGGCACGCTGGAAGCCGGCGAGATCGACGAGACCGCCTACGTCTGCAACGCGAGCCCGGGCTTCGACGTCGCGACCGAGGTGGGGGTCGAGCCCGCGGGAGCGAACTGCACGTACGGCGGCCAGTACTTCTCGACCGGCATCGACGACGACCGCGACGGTGTACTCGATGTCGAGGAGACCGAGCAGACTGCCTACGTGTGCGACGGTGCTCCGGGCTTCGACAGCCTCATCGCGATGGGCAGTGAGCCCGATGGGGAGAACTGCGAATTCGGCGGCGAACGGATCGACTACGGAGTCGACGACAATCGAGACGGCATCCTCGATGCAGGCGAAGTCGACGGCACGACGTTCCTCTGCAGTCCCGTCGCCACGCCGCTCGGTGCCGAGGTGGCTGGCTCCGGGGTGATCTACGTCGATCAACCCCTTCAGCGCTTCCTCGACGGCGGGTGGACGGTCTGCCTGACCAACACCTACAACGTCCCGATCTCGACCGCGACGCTCACCACGGCGTGCACCGGCAACTTCGTCATGCTGGGTTGCACCGACGACGACACCGACCCCACGCAGCTGGTGGTCGCTGCCGCCGACACCGAGGCCACGGTGTTCCCCGCCCTCGACGACGGCACGGGAAACACGGACCACCGCGCGGTGAACGGCGTTGGCTGGTACTTCACTGACGGTAGGTCGGTGGGCTTCTTCCGGGAGGGCGACGGGGTGAACCGGAGCAGCGCCGACACCGATGATGGCGCCTATCCCGAGGAGCGGCTCTCCTGGCACACCCAGGGCAGCGGTGGCTACCGTTGCGGGGCGACAAAGGCCCTGAACAGCGACCCGACGTGGAGTCGCGTGGTCTTGACCCACGACTGAGCCGCGGTCGGCCGCCGAGCCGCGGCCACGCAGTGACTGGAGGCCTACGGCGCGTGTCAGCTCGCGCGGATGGCGCCGCCGCCGCGGAGGTCGTCGTCAGAAGGCGAAGGAGAACCCGGCGGCGGCGTTGAGCTCGTTGTCGACGACGGGTCCGGCCAGGATGTGAGCGGCACCCAGCTCGACCTCGAGGGCCGTGGTCTCGCCGAGGTAGAAGGCCGCACCGGTGGCGCCGATGACGCCAAAGGACAGCGCGTTCGACCGTCCCTCGATCTCCTCGCGCTCGGCGGCGAACACCCGCACGTTGAAGGTCGTACCTGCCGCGAGGAACGGCTCGACGTCGCCCCAACGCCGCATCACCTTGAAGGACGCGTCCAACGGCGAGTCGTAGCGACCCGGGCCGAACAGGAACGGCTTGGCGACCTCGAGCGCGAGCCACTCCCGGACGAGCACCCGCTGGTAGCTGAGCTCGAAACCGCCGAGCCGGTCTCGCTCCGGAGCCTCGAGATCGGGGGCGGCCGACGCTCGATCCTCGAGCAGGTGCACCGCGAAGATCCCTTTGATGCCCAACACGTTGTCGTGGTGGGCCGAAGCCTCCTTCCCGCGCGCTCCGCCTTCGTGAGCGGACGCGAGCGCGGGCCAACCCACGAGCGCCAGGGGAATCAGGAACATCGGTCCTCCGGGTGGGACCTTACCGCGGACCTTCGCCGGTCCGAGTTCCTCCCGTGGAACGATTCCGAACCACCCAGGTACGCACACCACCTCGAAGGACCCGGGGGTCAGGGTCACCGAGGCAGGCCTACACCAGTTGTTGGCCAGTCGAAGGGCCAGAGACTGTCGTGGTTCCAGCCAGTCGATTCGAGGAGAACGCACCGTCGACATGGACAATCACGCACATCGGTGTGGTCTGAAACGCAGCGAAAGCGAGTGGCCGACCTGGACCCGGTAGAGGACCGCCGTCGACCCGTGGGCCCATCGCGTCGGCGGGTTGGCGTGCTGCCCTGGAGGTTCCATTGCGCCGCGTCCCGCTCACCCGAAATCCCACCCGGCCGCTCTCACTGGGCGTCCTCTTCGCGCTCGCCGCGTGTACCCCGTCCGGTCCGGGCGACAACGACGGCACCGATCCCCTCGACTGCCCCGACACCGACGAGGACGGCCTGACCGACTGCGAGGAGGTCGACCTCGGCACCGCGCCTCACCTCGTCGACACCGACGGAGACGGCTTCTCGGACTACGAGGAGATCGTCGACCTCGGCTTCTCCGCCTCGAACGACAACTTCCGCTTCAATCCGCGCATCGCCGACGTGCCTCGAATCGCGATCGACGTCAGCCAGACTCCCAGGGTCTTCCTCAACTACTCGACCACCGAGGGCGTGGAGCGCAGCGTGGACGTCGAACGCTCTTCGTCGTCGTCCCGCTCCGTCGCCACCGCGCTGTCGTCGACCAACGCCCGCACCGTCGAGTGGACCCACACTGCCGGCGGGTCCTTGACCGTCGGCGGCTCCGTCAGCTACCCCACGGGTGGCTCGGTGAGCGCGGAGGCCACGGTCAGCTACGAGACCTCGCTCGGCGTCAGCCGCGAGCGCCGGATCACCTGGTCGGAGGAGCAGCAGCAGGAACACGCGCAGGGACTCGCCAAGGCCGAGGGACTCGCCCAAAGCGAGAGCACCACACTGTCCGGGGGAGGGATCGCCGTCGACGTCGAGCTCCGCAACGAAGGCGACGTGGCGTTCACGCTCGAGAACCTTGCCATCTCGGCCTTCATGTCCACACCCGGCAGCCTGCCCACCCTCTCTCCCGTCGGCGCGCTGGACTACGACACCACGCTCCGGGAGTTCCCTTCGTTCACCTACGCTCCGGGCCAGGTCAGCGGCCCCTTCGTCTTCTCCAATCGGCGCCTCGACCTGGGCGTGGCGTCGTCGCTCCTCACCTCGTCGACGCAGATCGATCTGCGCGTCGCCGCCTTCGAGCTCACCGACGAGAACGGCCGGTCCTTCTCGCACGACCAGACCACCATCGCCGCCCGGACGGCCCTCGTGATGGTCGACGTCCACGGCTAGAACGCACCCGAGCTCCTCGAGCGCTACCAGGTGGCGACGAACGCGGACCCCGAGCGCATGTCGGTCTCCGCCGCCGAGGTGCTCGACGACGTACTGCAGATTCCGTGGTCGACCGACGATGACGGCCACCCGACAGAGATCCGGGGTGTGGCGTCGGACCCGGCTCGGGACCGGATCTGGTCCGTCGTGCACGTGCGGTCCGACGGCCAGTCCGACGTCGTCGACATCTACGGAGGCCCGTTCGGCCCCGCGGATCTACACGGCATCGAGCTCCGGTCGGGCGACGTGCTGCACCTGGTCTACATCGAGGATCCTGATGGCGACGGGCTAGGCGGACGGCAAGAGCAGGCCTACGGTACGTCGGTCGACTCCGAAGACAGCGACGGCGACGGCCTGTCCGACGCGGACGAGGTCACTGTCCACTTCACGCTGCCCAACAACCCGGACACTGACCAGGACGGCGTCGATGACCGGGCCGAGGTGATGGACCACAACAGCGATCCGCGGATGGTCGACACTGACGGCGACGGGCTCGACGACGGCACCGAGGTCAACGAGTACGGCAGTGATCCGGCCGACGAGGACATGGACGATGATGGCATCCTCGACATTGACGACCTCGTCGTCGACTTTTCGATTAAGCACGCGGGGATGGCGGTCACAGCGCGCGGGGAGGCCTTCTACTGGGGCTACTTGGAGCTCGACTACCTGCGGCTCGACGAAGGACCAGTGGACCGGGTGTTCGTCGCGGGCATCCAACGTTTCGACTGGTCCCATCACGTCTACGTGGTGGAGGCGCCGCCCGAGGGGCAGACGTGGGTGATCGGCGGCAACAACACGTGGGGCCAGGTCGGCGCGGTGGCGCCCTGGACCGGTCAGCTCCTTCCGCTGGAGGCTCCCCGCTGGGTCGACGTCGAGGGTGACCAGCACACCGTCGCGGTCGCCGACGATGGGAGCCTGTGGGGCTGGGGGCTCAACAATCATCGCCAGCTCGGGCGAGAGTCCTCGGACCTCTGCGGAGAGAACAGCGAATTCGTTTGTCAGCGTACGCCTCTCCGGCTCTCGGCCGCGCCCCACGTGGACGTGGCCGTCGCCTCCCGAGCGTCGTTCGCCGTGCGGGAGGACGGCACGCTCTGGTCGGTGGGGCTGGCCAAGGACGGACAGCTGGGTCTGGGCGACGAGTTCGATCGCCAACAGTGGACACAGATCGACGGAGCGACGGATTGGGTCGCGGTAGACGCCGACGGCCACCGGGTAGCCGCCTTGAAGGAAGACGGCTCGCTCTACCGCTGGGGGAGCGACATGAACGACACGCCCACCCGGGTGGGCGACGCGAGCTGGAGGGACTTCTCGTGGGGGCAGCCCCGAGCCACCCAGGATTGGTACGCCACGGGGGTCCGCGATGACGGAACGTTGTGGGAATTCGACTGGGCAGGCGAGCCCACGCGGGTGGGTCTCGACGACGACTGGCTTGCCGTGGACGGCAGCGATGGGCTGGTGGGCGTGCTGAAGGAGGACCGAACGCTGTGGGTGATCGGCGAGAGCTGGGGCCGCGGGCGGGCGGGCCTGGAGGGCACCTCCAGCCCCGTCCTGCACCCCCTGCACGGACCCTGACAGACGACAGACACGAGCGCTTCACCGCCCGTGTCGTCCGTCGAGAGGGGCTCGGATCAGGGCACCGACCAGTTCGTGGTCCAGGGCGTGAACGCGTTGTCGACCGTGGCCAGGCCGGTGTTCGCGAGCTGCGGATAGTGCCGGAGGAGCACCGACTTGAAGGTGTTGTTCTCGACCCAGTCGAGCCCCTCCTGCGTATAGACGCCCGGTCGGTAGTCGTTGGTGTAGAAGCGGTCGGCCTGCAGGCGCCGACTCGCCATCAGGATGAAGGTCTGGAAGAGCGTCTCACCGAAGCCGTAGCAGTCGGGACGCTGGGCCTCCGCGAGGGTCCCGACGAAGAGGTCGACCTGCTCGATGTCGTTGTTGTAGACCTGCTTCAGAGTCGCGCGCAGGACGGGATCGTCGGTGAGCTCGTCGATCGAGGCCAGCGGCAGCAGGTTCAGTCCCCGCCGATAGTTGTTGTACCGCGGCAGCCCGCGCTCCCGGTCGCGAAGGATGTCGATCGCGGCCAGATCGATCTCGAAGGGCCCGGCCGGCAGCGAGGTCATGAAGCGGGGGTAGTTGCGGAGCGTGAGCGCGCCGGGGTTCGACAGGCCGAACGACACCGCGAGGTCGAGGAAGCCGCGCTGGTCGAAGAGGTCGCGCCCGCCCGCATTGGTGGCGTCCTCGGTGGCGAGCAACCCCGCGAAGGTCCCGTTCACGGTACGCAGCCGCAGTACGTCGGGCAGCATCTGGTGCATGCGGTAGATCGCGGCGAAGTCCTCGGTGATCGAGTAGGCCACGCCCTTGTTGTCCTGGTCCCCGCCCACGATGCCGTAGACCGCGGCGTCGGGCGGCTCCACGAACATTGTCAGGCGTGGCTGCTCGGCCGGCGTGACGTACTGCTCGAGCCCGTACCAGTTGGCATTCATGGCGATATCGAGGGTCCGGTTCGGCAGGATGGCGGGCGTCCACTCCAGCGTGTGGATCTTGGCCATCAAGGCAGCATTGACCAGCCGCGCCTTCTCGTAGAGCTCCTGGTCGGTCATCGACGGATAGACCGAGGCGAGGTGGTCCGCGATCGCGTTGTGCTCCTGCACGAACAGGCTGTGGAGCAGCTCCAGGCCGACCCACCAGTTGCTCGTGAAGCCGCTGTCCCCGAAGCCCTCGGCGTTCAGCGGCAGGGCATCGCCACTGATCTGCAGGTGCCCGCCCTGGAAGGAACGCAGCCGATCCGCAGTCGCCTGGTCGCTGCCGTAGATCTGTGAGCCGTCCCACCAGTGGGTCACGACGTTCTGGTAGGTGGGCGGCAGGCTCGACTCGCTCGGCAGGCGCGTCGTGTCGGCCGGGGTGCTGCCAACCACGATCGAGGTCTGACCGGTGCGCCGCCTCATCGGGTCGAGTGGACCGAGAGGGATGGCGAGGGGGTTGCTCGTGTCAGGGTCGCCGTGGTCGAACCAGTCGTGGATCTGGAACTGGGTCCACGCCGCCGCCCACAGGTTGAGGAACGGGATCTCCTCCATCGCGCCGCGTCGGCGCAGCAGGCGGAGGCTGACCTCGCGCGGACTCGGCGACAGCAGGGTGCTGGGGTCCGGGTAGGCGAGCGCCAGGGGCACGTTGCGGCCGAACCGGGTGTCGACCGCGCCAGCGGCGGGGTCGTTCAGGTCGTTGCAGGTGCCGTCGGCGGTGCGGGCGTCGAGGGTCTCGGGGCCGCAGACGACCGCACCAGGCGACAGGTTGTCGGTGAGGGCGCCAGGCAGGTAGGCCGACTGCAGGTTGGCCGCGTCGAGGATGCCTCGCTGCACGGACAGCTTGACGAGCGCCTGCTCGAGCGGCTCGTCGTACCAGTTCGTCCACGGCGGCGTGAACAGGGGGCTCGTCTGGGGCTGACCCAGCAGCAGAGCGGTCTGGGCCTGCTCCGCGACCGTGGGGACGGTCGACAGGAAGCCGACGAGCTCGGTGGCCGAGTAGGTCGGCGGAGTGTAGCCGTTGGGGCCGACGCACTCGGGGTCGGTGGCGGAGGCCGGCAGCGAGAGGGCGAACAAGGTCACAGAGGTCGAGAACACGGTTGCTCCGGGGCTCGAGGCGATTTGACCTTAGCGGGAGGCGCCCGGGCTGCGGATTTCACTCGATTCCGTCGGCGGCCCGCTCCTCGCTCACGTCGACGACGCCGAGACGGACCTGCCCCGCCCGGCTGCCTCGCTGCTCGATCACCCGGCCCGCCAGCCCGTGGCCGAGCTCGGCGAGACACTGGCGGAGCCGGTGGAGCTGCACGTTGACACTCCGGGGCTGCAGCGCGAGCTGTTGCGCCAGCACCGTGCGGAACACCCAGCCCTGCTCACTCGGCGGCAGCGCAGCGTCGGCGGTCCGCTGGCGCGCCAGCAGGAGCAGCAGGTAGTTGGCGCTACGAGTCGGCAGAGCCTGCAGCGTGCCCCCCAACGTGAGATCGACCTCGACAATCTCCTCGTCGGCGCTGACGCGGAAGTGTAGCGCGAGCGGCAGCCGCTCCGCGACGGTCGGATCGAGCTCGACGGGGAGCATCAGCCGCCACGGGCGGTTGCCCGCGACGACGGTGTGCCCGTCCTCCACGAGGAGGCTCTCGTCGTCGCCGTCGGCGCGCCAGGTCCCGTCGGGGAGCCGCAACACCGACACCTCGGGCTCGCCGCCCGGCGGGAGCTGTAGCAGCCCGCCCTGGCTGTCCACCACGGCGTCACCGCCGAGCTCCCGGGCGCGCGCCCGCGGCGCGCCGGCCTCGACCAGGGTCCAGCCCTCGTCGGGTTCGCCGAATCGCAGCACGCTGCCCACCCGAAGCGGGCGCTCGTCGCCGGGGGCCAGCCGGGTGTCGTCGACCCAGGTGCCGTTGCGGCTGCCGAGATCGCGGATCCACCACCTGCCGTCCCGGAACCAGACGCTCGCATGCTCCCCCGACACCCAGGTCTCCTCGAGACGCAGCGCGCACGCTGCGCTCCGCCCGATCAGCGTCCGCGCCGACAGGGTCCGCTCGACGGCCCGGTGCTCGCTGCGCAGTAGCCCCATGGCCCACGTCTATCTTGGCCGGCCCTGCGTCCTCCAGCGTTCGAGCTCCGCCCAGCGAGGCTCGTCGCGCAGCGCGGCAAAGGTGGGATCGCGGGCGAAGCGATCCGCGACGGGACCTGGAGCCGGGGACTCGCGCAGCGCGCGTAGCAACGTCTCGATTGCGACTTCCGGCTCGTCGCGCACGACGGCGAGCCGCGCCTCGAACTCCCTGAGCCGACTCGCGAGGTCGCTCCCCCCACCGAGTCGCTCCACCGCGGCACGGGCCGCGAGCAGATCGCGAGTCGTGGCGGGGATCCGGTCCGAGCGCAGCCACGAGGCGGCCCGAGCGAGCAGGAGCTCGGCCCGGGCCTCGGTGCGCGCCGCCGACTCGCCGGTCAGCGGGGTCAGCGGCTGGAGCTGCGTTCGGAGGAGCTCGTCGATCGCGTGAGGGTGGATCTCGATGGCTGCCGAGAGCTGGTCCCACAGCACGATGGGCCAGCGACCGGGCCCGAGTCGATCGCGCACCAGCGGCAGCCAGTCGGCGGGCGTGGTGCGCAGCCACACCGGCGCGAGCGCCTCGATCTCCTCGCGAGGGGTGCGGGCCAGCGCCCCTCGGACGGTGGCGCTGGCCGCGTCGACGTCGCCCTCGGCGAGCTGCTCCTCGGCCAAGGCCAGGGCTCGCTCGAGCGCCGTGGTCTCGGGCGGGCGAGCCTCGCGAGGAGACAAGCCGCGCACGACGAGGTCTCGGAGCACCACGTCGGCGAGAGAGGCGCCCCACTGGCCGTAGCGGTCGTCCACGAGCTGGAGCACCCAGTCGAGGCCCGAAGGGTCGAGGTCGGCGGGAGGCTGGCTCGCGTCGTCAGGCCGGCAGATCTGCGTGCGACCTGGCCACATCGCGAGGCGTCGCGTGACGGTGGCGTCGGGCAGTGGCGGCGGCGGTAGCGGGAGGTCGTCGTAGGTGCCGTCGAGGCCGGGGCGCGTGCACCGGCCCTGCACCGCGGCGTGCGAGCGGCCGCCACTGCCGAGGACCTTGCTGTCGATCTGCACCGGGTCGCGGAGACCCGCCGGGTCCCGGCCCTCGAGCCGGATGCCGATGAGGCTGCCCCACTCCAGTCGATCGAGCTGGAGATCGAAGGAGGCCGAGAAGGGCCCGCCGTCCCAGTCCACGGGCAGCTCGGCGAGGATCCCTGGGCGCGCCGAGCGGATACGCACGCCGTCGCTGCCCAACGCGCGGCCGAGCTCGAGCGGGCGGTGGATCGTCCAGGTGCCAAGATCGCCGAGGCCGCGGACGACCAGCTCCGGGCGATCGGCGAGGCCCGCGAGGCGCGCGGCGCGCTCCGCCCAACCGGCCCGCTGGGCCCCGACAGACGCGTCGCGGCGCACCGCCGCCCAGCGGGCCGCGTCGTCGAGCCGGACCTCGCGCTCCGTCAGCGAGACGAGGGCCTCCAACGCGGGCAGGTCGGGCGGATCCACGTCCGCGATCGCCTCGTAGGCCGCGATCGCGTCGTCCCAGCGCTCGACCGCCTCGAAGAGCTGCCCCGCGCGCCGCATGGCGTGGACGTGGGCGGGGCCCGACTCGAGCTGCGCGATTTCGAGGAACCGCTCGGCCGCCAACCCGGAGACGCCCACGCGGTGCAGCGTCTCGGCCCGCTGCCAGGCCTCGTGGAGATCCTCGGGGAGCTCGCTCGGAACGGGAGGGCTGATCACCGGATCTCGCGGGACCGTGGGCAGCGGCGTCTCCCCGAGCCCGAGCATCCAGTCGCGGCCCGACTCGAGCTCGCGCGCCACGAGCTCGTCGCGCCCGTCGCCGTCGACGTCGATCACCGCTCGGGGGAGCAGGCGCTGGACCGACTGCCGCTCGACCGCGCCCTCGGCTGTGAAGCCGACGATCTCCATGGCCTCGTAGCGGAACACGATCTCGTCGAGATCGTCGCCGTCGAAGTCGCCGGTGAACAGCCAGTACCGCGGCCGCGGCACGGGCAGCGTCTCCTCGAGCACGAGCTCGCCTCCGTCCCAGCGGAACCAGGCGAGCGCGTTGTCGCGGGTCGCGCGCAGGGCGGGCGGGCTGTACTCCTGGGTCAGCGCCACGGCGAGGCGGCGCCCGCGGGGGGTGTTCACCGACACCGCCAGGTTGACCTCGCCCACCGACCGGCGCCTCACGAGCTCGAGCCCTCCCCCGGGTGCCAGGCGGAGGACCCGCAGGTCCCACCCGTCCCACGGCCCGGTGCCGACGACGATCTCCGGGTCGCCCGCGCCGTCGAGGTCGACCAGCCGGACCTCGCGGACCTCCGAGTCTGCGGCGGTGGTCGGCGGGTGGGGGTTCCACCGGCGCCACCCCTCCGCCGGGCTGAACGCGACCAGGTCGCGGTCGTAGGCGGTGAGCCCCAGGAGCACGAGCGGACCCCGCGGCGTCTCGAGGGCAGCGACGGCGGTGACTCCGGCCCCCAGCCAGGGCTCGACGACGGGAACGATGCCCTCGGGGGTGACGGCGACGATTCGGTTCTCGAAGCGCGCGCCCTCGATCTGCCGGTCGAGGAGGAGGTGGGGGCCCAGGCCCGGCACCGAGAAGCCGCGCAGGCCAAAGGGGCCGCCCTCGGGCAGGTCGGCGAGGCGGCGACCCGGGGCGCGGGCGTCGCCCCGGGGGTAGGCGACGAGGCCGTCCGAACCCACCGCCAACAGGTCGTCGATTCCGTCGCCGTCGAAGTCGAGCCGCGTCCACAGACGGCCCGGCCCCGGCAGGGGCGTGCCCCGGAGCAGCCGGTCGACCGCATTGCCGCGTCGATCGGGCGAAGCGATGCGAAAGCTGCGCTCCACCCGGCGGCGCAGTCGCTCCACCGCGGGATCGTGGGGCACGAGTGCCGCCAGCGCGTCGACGGTGTAGGCGAAGGCCGTCTCGTTCGAGGCGACCTCGGCGAGGGCAAGCAGGGCGCGCCGCTGGGTCGCGGGCTCCTCGGCGAGGCTCCAGGCGCGGCCGAGCGCGTCGCGGGCGCCAGCGGCGTCGCCGGACGAGCGGCGTTCGGCGGCCTTGGCCTGCCAGGCCTCGACCACGGCCCGGGTGCCGCGGTGGCCCGGGAAGGTGACGAAGGTCTGGAACTGCGCCTCGGCCTGCTCGTCCTGTCCCTCCGCCCGAAGGACCTCGATGCGGTTCCGGACCTGATGCCATCGGCTCGCGGCCTGGGCCTCGCGTCGCTGATCCTGAACGTGCCGCAGCGCGAGAGTCGCCAACAGGCCGAGCAGCACGATCGCGACGAGGCCGAGCCCGCCCGCAGCGGTTCGCGCGACCGGGCGGGTGGCCCTCACGAGCGTGGTCGCGACGCGGCGCGCCGAGGGGCGGCGGGCCGGGTCGGGGTGGAGCATCGCGCGGATCAGGCGCCGCAGGCGGGGCGGGAGGGTCGGATCGACGACGGATCCCGCGGGGCGCCGTCCGGCGAGGACCTCGTGCAGCACGACGCCGAGCGCGTACACGTCGGCCTCGGGCCCGACCCGGCCAGGCCGCTCCTGCTCGGGCGCCATGTAGGACGGGGTGCCGAGGGGTGCGGTGCCCGGGACGCGGATCGGGCCCCCGGAGGCCACCGGCGCGTCCCTCTCCGCGATCTCGGCGACGATGCCCAGGTCGAGCACGCGGATGGTCGCGTCTTCCGTGACCATCAGGTTGCTCGGCTTGATGTCGCGGTGGACGAGCCCGGCCCGATGAGCGGCATCGAGGGCGTCGGCCACTGCGGCGAGCCAGCCCAGCGCCTGCTGTCGCGGCGGCCGGCCGCGCTCGGCCAGCCACCGCGCGAGATCGAGCCCCAGCACCAGCTCCATCACGAAGAACGACACGCCGTCGGCAGCACCAACGTCGAGCACCCTCACGAAGGTCGGGTGGTCGAGTCGCGCCAGCGCGCGAGCCTCGCGACGGAACCGCGCGAGCCCCGCGCCGTCGCGCAGCACCTTGACCGCTACCTCGCGGCCGAGCTCGGGATCGCGGGCCCGGTGCACGACGCCCATCGCTCCGCGGCCCACCACCTCGACGAGCTCGTAGCGGCCGAGCCGCTCACCGTGCGAGAGAGAACCGCCGGCCGAGGCCGCGGCGGTGGCCTCCGGCAGCGTGCCCGAGCCGCCGTCCAGCGTCACCAGGGCCTCGGAGGCCGCCGCGGCCGTGGGGCGGGCGTCGGGGTCAGGGGCGGTGAGCCACCGCACGAGCGACGCGACGGGCGCCGGCACGCTCCCGGGCTCGAGCGGCACCGCCTTGCGCCCGGCGAGGTCCTCGTCGCCAGGGAAGGCGGGTCCGCCCTGGAGGAGCTCGTGCAAGATCTGACCCACGGCGTAGACGTCGGCCGCCCGAGGATCGTCAGCCGCGCGGTCGAACCACTCCGGGGGGGCGTAGCGCGGGGTGCCGGGAGCGAGCCCAGCGGTGATTGGTCCCGCGGCCAGCTCGGTCGCGCTGCCGAGGTCGAGGAGCGTGACGCGACCGTCCTCGACGCGCACGTTGGCGGGCTTGACGTCGCGGTGGACGATCCCGCGCGCGTGAAGGTACGCGACGGCCTCCGCGACCTGGCGCGCGACGTGGACGGCGAGCTCCCACCGGATGGGCGGCGACGTCCACAGGGTCCGCAGATCCCGGCCCGGCGCAACGGCCATGACCAGCCAGGGGCCGGTGGGGCCCTCTCCCCGATCGAGCAGGCGCGGCAGCGCCGGGTGGTCGAGCCGGCCCAGCAGATCCGCTTCGCGTCGCAGGCGAGCCTGTCCCGCGGACCCCGCGTCCGGGCGGACCCCCTTGAGAATCCCCACCCGCCCGTCCGCGCTCTCGCAGCGAAGCACGGGTCCGAGCGCCCCGTCGGCGACGAGGGCCCCGATCGCCCAGCTCTCCGGCGCCAGATGACTTTCCGGGTTGGTCACGTCGGGCTCCGCAGGCCCCGGCTCATATCGTCGTCCATCCCGCGTCGGAGTTGCGCAGTAGTCTCGCTCGCGCCATCTGCGCGTCGGTGCGAATCCCGGCCCGGACGGCCGAAGTGCGTGCTGGTCGTGCAGCGTGAGCCACCGACACGCCGAGGCCGGGCGCCAATGACCAACCCGGGTGTGATTGCACACCGAACACGCGTCAGGAGCGGCCCCGCCTGTCCGTCACCGGACGGCGATGTGCAAGGTCACGGGCTTCGCGCGCCGAGTGATCGTCAACCCGAACCGCCCCTCCGCGAAGCCCCGCTCCAACGCATCCTGCGCGAGCTCCGACGAGGTGACGGCCCACCCGTTGATCGCGTGCACGAGGTCGCCGTTGCGGAGTCCCAGCTGCTCGGCGAGCGTCCCCCGACGAACCCCCACGAGCCGGTAGCCGTCGAACACACCATCGCTGGCGCGGTGCAGGAGCGCGCGCACGGGCCCTGGCTCGGTGCTCGCGAGGACCTCCTCGACGAGGACGCGTTCCACCACGAGGTGGGTTTCGTCGAGCCACTCGATGCGAGGATTGACCGTGGGAGCGCGCGGCACGGAGGGGCCCGGGAATTCGCACCCCTCGACGGCCGGCCGAGCCGGCGCGGTGATCTCGGGTTCGACAGGCTCCGGATCTCCACACGACGGCTTCAGCGTCGTTGTCGTCAGGCCCACCGCCAGGGCAGCGGTCGACCAGCTCATCTGATGTCGCATCATCGGTCCTTCGAGTGTGTACGGCCGACCCCCAACGCAAGGAACGGACCGCTCGCTTCACGCTCGAACCCCCGCTTTGTCGGCCCTGACACGCGGGCGGGTTGACATCTTGTCACGCGCGGGCCGAGGGGGTCCTGCCGGCACTCATGCCCGAGCCGCGGCGGTCTGGCCCGGCGTCCTTCGCTGGGCCAGCGCGGGCGTGGCCCCCACGTACCGGTCCACCTCGACCTCCTCGAGCATGAAGGCAGCGACCTCGTGACGGCTGATGTACATCGTCACCTTGCTCGCGTCCCCGAAGCCGTGCACGACGCCATGCTCGGCGGCCTCGTCGGTCAGGTTCGGCGGCCGCACCGCCGTCCAGTCGAGCCCGCTCTCGGCGAGGATGCGCTCTTGACGCTCGTGCTCCCGGACGGGCTGGGCCAGGTAGAACGGAAAGATGACGTAGCGCAAGAAGAACGGCAGCTGCTTGCGTGTCTCGTGGGCGCCGAACACCGACACGGCCACGATCCGACGCACGCCCTGAGCCTTCATTGCCGTCACCACGTTGGTCGTTCCTTCGGAGCGCACCCGCGATCCGCTGAATGGCGGAGCGCCGAGCGCGACGAGCACGGCATCGCTGCCCGCGATGGTCCGGTGGGCGTCGGCGGCCACCGTGACGTCTCCTTGCTCGATGTGGAGCCGACCCAGCGAGCTGGGCCCGACGTCGGCGAGGAGCTCTCGCAGCTTGGCGGGGTCTCGGACGAGGGCGCGGACGCGCTGGCCCGCCGTCAGCGCCTGCCGGGTGAGCGCGAGGCCGACGCCGCCGGTGGCACCGAAGATCGCGAGGGTCCGAACGTTCGAGAGGGACTGGTTCATTGCGGCTTCTCCTTGTTCGCGGGCGCCTCGCAGCGCCTCGCCCCGTCAAGGTCACGCTTCCGCCTGCATGAGCCCAATAAATCTGCTAGATTTGGTCATGAATGATACGAATGATCCGTTGGCGCCCCTCGCTCGCTTCGATCTCAACCAACTCGTGGCGATGGAGCTGCTGCTGCGCCTCGGGAGTGTCACCCAGGCGGCCAGGCGCCCCGGGGTCACCCAGTCGGCCATGAGCCACACGCTGCGGCGGCTTCGCGAGACCTTCGACGACCCGTTGCTCGTGCGGGGCGGCGCGGCAATGGTGCCCACCCCGCGCGCGCTGACGCTGAAGACGCCCCTCCGGGCCGCCCTGCGGTCGCTGGCGGACGCGATCGACGAGCCGGAGGCCTTCGACCCTGCCACCTCCGAGCGCGTGTTCCGTCTCGCCTCGCCCGATCTGTTCGACGTGCTCTTCTTTCCGGACCTGCTGCGCCGATTTGCCGAGGAGGCTCCGCGCGCGTCGCTCACCGCGCTGTCGGGCTTCGAGCGGCTGCGCGAACGGCTCGAGACGGGCGACCTCGACGCGGCCATCGTGCCCTCGGCGGTCGGGCCGAGCGACCCCGAGATGGGGCCCGCATTGCCCGGCGACCTTCGCTTGCGCTGGCTTCTCGACGACGTCTGGATGCCGTTCGTGCGGTCGGATCACCCGGCACTGGGGCGGGGCCGTCTCTCCCCGCGGGCGTTTGCCGCTCTCGACCACATCCTGGTCTCCCCTTCCGGCGAGGGGCTCGGCGCCACCGACGCTCTGCTCGCGGAGCAGGGGCTCTCCCGCCGCATCGCCTTCCGCGCGCCGACGTTCGCCTCCGGCGTGGGCGTGGCTCGGGACACCGACCTGGTCCTCGTGGCGCCTCGGGCTCTGGCGCATCGCGCTGACCGCCTCGACCTCGTGTCCCTGGAGGTCGAGATGGAGTTTCCACGCCACAAGGTCAACCTGGTGTGGCATCCCCGCGTCGAGGCGGACCCGGCCCACCGGTGGCTCCGGGCTCGACTTCAGTCCGTGGTGGCGCCGTTCGGGCGCGCGGACCAGGGGCGTCGATAGGACGCCTTGCGCGTCTTCGGGCGCTACGCCTCCGGGCAGTCCTTGCCGGAATCCGCGACGAGCGGGTCGCTCCCCCTTGCGAGCTCGACGTCGTCCTCGATGCAGTCGTCGTCGGTGTCGCGATCCGTGGGCGACGTCTTGAGCACGCGGACCTCATCGGCGTCAGACAGCGAGTCGCCATCGGTATCGGAGTGGTTCTCGTCGGTCCCTGCAGCCAGCTCCTCCCGGGTGCCCAGGCCGTCCGCGTCACGGTCGGCGTAGTACATCAGGTGCAACACGTCGCCCGACTGCAGCGAGATCGTGTCGAAGTCCACGGGCGGTTCGTCGGGTCCGGAGAACTGGATCACGTCGTCGATCCCGTCGGTCGTCTGGTGGATGACCGCCCAGAAGCCGCCAATGTTCTCGTTGCGGTCGACCTCGCGGATCGACTGTAGCTCGCCCCGCTCGTCGACGGTGTAGGGCACCCGCAGAATGTCGGCCATGGCCGCCCGCGCGTCGATCCGGAGGCGCTCCTCGTCGACGTTGGTGGCCACCGAGTGGCGCTCGATGGTGCGACCAGGTCCGAAGTCGAGAATGACGGTCGCCGTCTTCGCCTGAACCTCGGTCTGGTTGTGGCTGAAGGCCTGGCCGTTCTCGTTGACGAGCTCGTACGCGATGATGCGGACGTCGAGGTTGGTCGCGTCCGCAGCGAGTCCCTGGATGGTACCGGTCCCGAGGCGATCGTTGGCGAAGATGAGCTGCTGCACGCGCTGGTTGGGCGCGAAGGTGAGCGGCGGAAACCCCTCGGTCGAGTCGAAGTCGAGGTTGCCGATGGGCCGCAGGATCTGCTCCTCGGTCGGCGTGGTCATCAGTGCGGCGAGGATCACGCTGTCGAGCGTGAAGCTGATGTCACCATTGTTGTAGATGTCGGTCGTCACCGCGAGGCGACCACCGTCGAACGTCGACTCTTCCGAGATCGCGTTGCTGATGGACTCCTCGAAGGTCTGCTTCTTCTCCCGAGTCTGCTCCCGGCTGAACGAAACCGAGGACTCCTGCGTCGTAGCCACCGAAGTCTCGAAGAAGACCGTCGACTCGACCGAGGTGCCGAACCTGGGGAACCCGATCTCGGCGCCGACCGTCACCGAACCCCCCGTCGAGATGCCGAACTCCACGGCGTGGCTCTGGGTGGACGTGTTGGCCGTCGACACGGACCGACCGAGCGTCTCCGCGTTCGCGACGGTCTCGGTGACCTCCTCTCCGAGGGCTGTGGTGAAGAAGACCTCGATGTCGGGAGGACTCGTCACCTCCACGCCGATCTTGGGCACGTCGGCAATGCGCGGGTTGAACTTGAAGTTGTTGTTGTCCGCCGAGAAGCCGAGCTCCACGACCTCCTGGAAGTCGGAGAACCCGTCACCGTCGGTGTCGGCGAGATGGACAGCGGTACCGAGCTCGAACTCTTCACAGTCGAGGAGCCCGTCACGGTCGGTGTCGACGTCGGCTTCGTGGGGGCAGTCCACCGCTTCGTTGGTGCAGGCCATCGTCAGGGCCACGAGGGTCAGTGGGGTCAGGGCGCTTCGCATGGGAGGTTCCTCTGTCTTCGTCTCGTCACTGCAGTACGCCCCTTCCCCCCACCGTGCGACTTAATCCGGCTGAAGCGCCAACAAGCAACCAGTCAGGCGCATCGTCGACCGTTCGCCGCGTCATCTCTCGTGACGCTTAATCGCGCTCGAGCGAGGTTTCCCCACTCATCGACCTGCGCCACCCGAACTGCACACTCGACATGGAAGAGCGGCATGCTCGGTTTCGGCGACAGCACCTGGTTCGTGACGAACACTCGGTCCGCGCGCGCCTTCGCGCTCGCGCTCGCCCGGCTCGACGCACCCCCGCGCCAAGGGTGAGCGGAAGGAGAGCATCAACCAGCGGCGGCGCGTCGATGGGGCTGCAGCCGGTGGCGTCGAGTGGGCCATCCCGGAATGGACGGTCTTCCTCGCAGCAAGAGCGACATCTACGAAGTGTTCGAGGACATCGACATCGGAGGCAGCCCCACCGGGGGCACCGTCTTCGCCTCCTGTCGGGACACCAACGACGTCCTGCTCTTCGGGGGGGCTTCCAGCAGACCTCGCCTTTCGGCGTCATCACCCGGAAGTTCCCACGCAACGTCACCGATCCGGACGCGAGATCGGCCTGGCAATGCACGCTGGGCGACCGCCTCGCCCACGGGCTACAGTGCGCGCGGCTCCGGCAAAGGAGGCAAGCACCGTTGACGACGCTTCCGTCACTCGTTCATGACGACGAGTCCAGGCTTCATCCCTTTCCGAGCGGTTGGTACGCCCTCGGGCCGTCCCGCGACCTGCCCACGGGAGGCGTCACCTCGCACACCTTCTGTGGGCGGGAGGTGGTCACGTTCCGCACGTCCGACGGGCGCGTCCACGCCGTCGATGCGTACTGCCCTCACCTGGGCGCGCACCTTGGCCACCACGGCAGCGTCCAGAACGACACCCTTCGGTGTTCGTTCCACGGGTATTGCTTCGACGAGCATGGGGTGTGTGTGAAGTCTGACCACCGCAAGCCCCCCCGGGCGCGACTCGACACGTGGTCGATCCGGGACCGCAACGGGTGGCTCCTCATCTGGAACGACCCGTGCGGGCGCGAACCGTGGTTCGAAGTCCCCGAGCTCGACATCGACCGATGGTCGTCGCTCCGCACGTTCGAGGCGACGTTGCGCTCCCATCCCCAAGAGACCTCGGAGAACAGTGTCGACATCGAGCACTTCTCGATGGTGCACGGCTACCGTGACGTGAAGGTGGTGAAACCCTCGGTGGTGGACGGTCCCTACCTCACGGCCTGCTACCAGTTGGTTCGTCCGCACCCCATCCGTCACCTCTTCTCACCGATCACCGTGCGCTTCACGGTGCACGTGTGGGGGCTCGGCTACTCCCAGGTCGACGTCGAGGTCCCTTCGCTCGACCAACGATTCCGCCTGTGGGTGTTGTCCCAGCCGACCGATGGCGAGCACATCCGGTTCCGCATCGGCACCTCGGTCCCCGAAACGAGGCCCCGCTGGCTCGGTCGACCGCTTGCGGCCTTCGCGAACCGCATCGCCCTCGCGGGGGCAAGGTCGGACGTGCTCGACGACTTCGCCATCTGGGAGCACAAGCGTCACGTCACGACTCCGAAGCTCGGTAGCGGCGACGTGTTCATCGGCGCCTACCGACGGTACTGCCGCCAGTTCTACGCGTCCGACGCCGTCGCCACTCTGTAGGAGCTCCCATGCTGCCCCACCAGATTCACCCCGGCCTGCCAGGCCTGGTGCCCGACCTGGCCAGCGCCATCGCGATGGTGCGCAATCCCCAGCAACTCTTCCGCACCGGGGCCGACCTCCATCCCAACGTGTTCGCCTTTCGGGTGGCCTGGGAGCGCTGGACCATCGTCCGGGGTGCCGAGGCCCACCGCTTCTTCTTCGGCCTCACCCCCGACGAGGTCGATCCGTTCCACTTCCGCATGCGGATGCCCACGCTGGCCCTTCCCGGCGTGCGTCCCCCTCGGGACATGGTGTCGAGCACCCAGCTCACCAAGGGGTTGTTGGCCGAGCTCTTCCAGCGCGACGGGATCGATGGACTCGTCGACACGGTCCTCGACGCCACGCGCCGCGCCACCCCGGCCTACCTGTCGGGGCCCGAGGGCACGATCGACGACTTCTTCGGAATGTGGCTGGAGCTGTGTGCACTCGGCACGGCCCACGCATTGCTGGGGCCCGCGGTCGGAGGGGCGCTGCCCGCTGAGTTCACCACCTGGTACCGAGAGATCGAAGAGGGCCTGGACCTCACGCGGCTGCTCGTGCCGTGGTGGCCCTCGGCCTCGGCTCGCCGGGCGTCGAAGGCGATGGGCGGTCTCATCGCCTGGTTGCGCGAGCGCGTGGCGGAGCGCCGTCGGCCAGGCGACCATCCCGACGATCTGCTCCAGGGGTACGTGCGCGGCGATGCCCTGGGCGACCGCAAGGTCGAGCTCGACGACGACGAGATCGTGTGGACGGTGAACTCCGTCCAGTGGGCAGCCCACCACTACCCCGCGGTGCACGCGTTCTGGGCGGGCATGGAGATCATCGCGAACGACGTCCTGCGGGAGCGCTTGCTCGAGGAGCAGGCCCGCCATCCCGTGCTCGACGCTGGCGCGGTGCGCGAGATGCCGCTGCTTCAGGGGTGCATCTTCGAGAGCCTGCGGTTGCACCCCCTGGTGGCCTTGCCCCGGCTGGTCGTTCGGGACCTCGAGTTCGAAGGGACCCCCATCCCTTCGGGATCGGTGCTCGCGATCTCGCCGTACCTCGCGCACGTCGACGCGGAGAAGCACGACCGTCCAGACCAGTTCGATCCGGAGCGCTGGACGGGAGCTCGGATGGCGGAGTCGCGCAAGTCGTTCATCCCCGGCGGAGGGGGTCGGTGGGGATGCGTCGGACTTCGCCTGAGTGTGTCGATGCTCACCGCGATGTGGGCGCACGTGCTCCGTGCCTGGGATCTCGCGCTGCTCGGGCCGCGGCCGTCGCTGGAGCCGGCGCCCATGCTCATGCCGCCTTCCCGTCAGGTGCCCGTCCGCTTCCGCCGTCTCGACCTGGCCAACGGATGATCAGGGACGCTGCCGGGTACGTCTCGTCAAGGAGCTCCGTGCCTCCGAGGCCGGCGGCTACACCACGGGCACAGGGGCGCACCGCCCGTTGACCACCCGAACCCCGCGACGCACCGCCGGGGTCGCCGAGGCCGTGCCGCAGCTTCACGACCTCGATACTGGAAATCCAGGGGATACTACGACTACGCAACCCTGGCTCGGACACCTCGTGATCGGAATCATCGGCGGTCCTTTGCTTCTCGTCGGTGTGCTCTCGGCGAGTCCGGTCTGCACACCCTCTGCGATCCTCTTCATTGCTGGTGCAAACCTCCTTCTCGGAGTCGTCACGGCCACCGTCTGCGTGACGTCGCGACAGCCGCCCCTCGCGGCGCTGGAGCTCGCGGCCGGTTGGATCGTGCTCTCGACCCTGGTCGCCGGAGTCGGGCTCGGCGTGTCGTGTGGTGCCGTCCTGACCTGAACCCAGCTACGGCGTGAACCATCCTTCGGACTCGGTCACTCGCCAGGGGAGGCAGCCTTGCGCGCGATGACCTGTACGACCCGGGCGACCCCGGTGTGGTACTTGCCCTCGACCACCTCGCGTTCGAGCTCTTCGAGCCGTTCGAGCTCGAGCCCGGCGAGCTCTCGCCGCAGGTCGTCGGGGTCCATGGTGAGCTCCACGACAGGCGGGCCGCCCGTGCCCCGGCCCACCTGGCTCGGCGGGTAGGCCTCGAGCACGAACCACCCTCCCGGGCGCAGCGCCTTCACGACCCGGTCGTGCAGCGACACGCGCAGCGGCTTGGGCACGTGGGCGAAGATCGACACGATGCCATCGAACGAGCCGGGTGCGATCGGGTAGGTGGCGAGGTCGCCGACCTCGGCGTGCACGGTCACGCCGCGCTCCTTGGCCAGGCGTCGGGTCTTCTCGATGCCGACCGCGCTCTGATCGACGGCGTGCACCTCGAAGCCGAGCGAGGCGAGGAACACCGCGTTGCGACCTTCACCTTCCGCGAGCGAGAGCACCCTGCCTCTCGGCAGTCCCGGCGCGACCTCCGCGAGAAAGCCATTCGGCTCTGTTCCATAGGCGAAACCCTCTTCTGCGTAGCGCTGATCCCACACGGCGTCCTCCAGGGAGCTCCGTCTCAGGCGTTATCCCCGCCATCGACGTCGAGCCGTGCACCGGTGACGTACGACGACTCGGGTGCGCCGTGACCGGAGGCACGTCGCGGAGGTCCCGTCGGTCTGCCCCTGCTATAGTCGCGCGATGCCGACTCGAACCCTGGTCTCCCTCTCCCTGCTCGCCGCGGTCGCTTGTGGCGACGGCGACGACAACGGCGACGCCAACGACGACGGGGGGACGCCCCCCGTGGTCGAGCCGGGCGTGATGAGTGAGTGCGTCGATGCCGACGGCGAGCCCGCTCCCGATGGTCGTGTGCGGATCTCCGGCACCTTCCTCGAGGACCTCACCCTCCAGCCGCCCGTGTTCGACGCCGACGGCGACTGGACCGGCGAGGGCTGCGCCGAGTACCTCCTTCGAGGAGGCGTGTACGTCGGGGCTGGCTTCTACTCGGGCAATGGGCCGCGCGCCACGCTCACCGTGTTGCCGGGAACCCGCATCGCGGGAGAGTTCGCCTCGGGAGGGCTGCTCGTCGTCAACCGCGGTGGTCAGATCGATGCGCAGGGCACCGAGACGTCCCCCATCGTCCTCACGTCCGAGTTCACCGCACCCGACCGCAACCGCGGGGACTGGGGCGGGCTCGTGATCAACGGAAACGCCCCGATCAACTGCGACGCGAGCGATGCCGAGACGGGCTTCTGCGAGCAGGGCGGCGAAGGAGGCACCGGCAACTACGGTGGCGTGGACAGCGCCGACAGCAGTGGGATCCTCCGGTACGTGAGGGTCGAGTTCGCAGGACAGCCGCTGGCGCCGCGATTCCAGTCAGCCGGCGTGAGCCTGCGGGCCGTCGGATCGGGCACCGTCGTCGAGTATCTCCAGGTCCACCGGGCCGCCGAGGACGGCCTCGCGCTGACAGGGGGCACCGCCGACCTCCGGTACGCGGTGGTCACTGGCGCTGGCGACGACTCGTTCACCTGGACCGATGGGTGGACGGGACGCGCCCAGTACGTGGTCCTGCAGTCGGCGGAGGACGGAGACGCCGGAGACCAGGGGATCCAGGGGGCGAACAACGCAGAGAACAACAGCTTCACGCCGGTCTCCGACCCGACCCTCGCCAACTTCACGATCCTGGGCAACCCCGATCGTGACGGCACGGGCATCCTGCTGCGTGACGGAACCCGAGCGACGATCTCGCACACCCAGGTGGTGGGCTTCGGGGAGGCGGGCCTCGACATCGACGACCCAGCTACGTTCGACGGAGTCAGCCTCAAGCAGCCCAGCCTCGGACCGCTCGTGTTCTTTTCCACTCGGCTCGACAACCCGGACGCGTTCGCCGGGAACTTCCGGGGGGACAAGATCGACGCGGTGCCAGCGAGCAGTCTCGAGAGCTGGTTCGCCTTCCCGACGCTGCGGAACGTCGTCGGCGCCCCCGTGCCACTGCCCGCCAACGGGGACCTCGACGTGAGCGGCAACCTGTCGGAGCCCACCTCGCCGTCCTTCGCCTCGGACCTGCAGAGCGCGATGAGCGTGGAGAGCGACGGGTTCCTGGTCGAAGAGACGCTGATCGGCGCCGTCGCCGACGAGTCGAGCGACTGGACTGCGTCCTGGACGAGCTACCCCGCGAACTGACCTTCGCGCCGGGACCCCCTCCGGTCCGGCCAGCGCCGTCCGCTGACGTCAGGGGGCGAGCAGTCGGCGCACCTCGTCGGGGGACGCCGCGTGGCGTACCGCCTCGAGGACCTCCGGCCGCGAGAGCAGGGGGTAGAGCTCGTGCACGAGCCAGAGCTGCCGATTGCGCTCCCCCGGCGGAGCCAGGGCCACCAGGCAGACGTCGACGCGCTGACGGTCGGGCGCACCAAAGCGAACGGGACGCGCCAGCGTGATGATGGCGGCGCGCGCCCGGGTGAGCCCCGGGTGGGTGGCCGACGACACCATCAGCCCCGTGGACAGGGCCGTGGTCTGCTTGCGCTCCCGCTCCCACAGCGCCGCCTCCACCACCCGAGATGTCTCCTCGCCCTCGACGAGCTGGCTCGCCACGTGGGCGAAGAGCTCGGCCTGGTTCGCCGCTGCCTCCCCGACCACGACCACGACGTCCTCGGCATCCAGGGTCTCGTCCTCGAGTCCGCGCAGATCGACGTACGGGTAGACCCGGTGTCGCGGCGCCTTGATGCGGAGCACCGAGCTCGCCGCGCCCGCGGCGATCCGATCCACCCGACTGTCCTTGGTGAGCGCGTCGAGGCCCCGCTCCGTCTCGGCCCCCATGATCAGGAGGTCGAACAGGGGCGTCAGCCCCGTGACGAACGACACCAGCTGATCTGCATCGACATCGTGCACCTCGCTGTGGACAGGCACCTCGCAGAGCCGCGCCAGCTCGCGGTGATAGGCCTGGTACGCATCGGCGGGGTTTGCCGCGCTGAACAGCGTGACCTCCCCTCCAGTGGAGCGCGCCAGGCGGTCGGCCACGTGCACCAACAGGGTGTCGTAGGGGCCGGGCTGGACCAGCACCAAGATCCGCCGCAGCGGGTCCTGGCCTCGGTCGAGGAACTGGGCATGGTCACAGGGAGGGTCGTCGGCCCACCAGGCCAGCGGGTGACGAATCCACGCCGCGAGGTTCCGTCCCACCGGCCACGGCGCCACGATCCAGTCCGCACGCGTGGCCTTGGCCCGGTGGAAGAGGGCCTGCTTGGCGTTGTGGGTGAGCAGGTCGTGGAAGGCGAGCGCGACGTGGAGATGGCCGGCTGCCTCCCGCGCCTCCTCCTCGAGGGCCCGGAGGTCGGAGTCGGATCCGAGCATCGCGCCCAGCGCGGTCTGGTCGGGCACCTCCTCGACCCGCATGACCTCGAGCAGCGCTCCCTCGTCGACAAACGCGGCGGCTAGGTGGACGAGTCGGATGGGCGCGGGCTGGTTGTCGAAGACGGGCGTGATCACGCGGCTCTGGGTCAGGGCAGCGGGCTCGGCTTCCTCGGCCTCGAAGTGCTCGGTCTCGACGCGCGCGCGCTCCGCCCACACGTGCGAGACCACGCTGCCCCGCTTCGACCGGGCGCGGGCGTAGGCGAAGTACCAGAGCGTTCCCCCCAAGGTCGCTGCCACCACGGCGATGACCGCGGTGCTGCCCATGTAGGCGAGCAGCAGCACGCCGATGCCCACTCCCGACAGGGGCAGCCAGGGGTACAGCGGAGTGCGAAAGGAGGGTCGGTACCACCGGGCGCCCGACTCCCGGAGGGCGACGAGCGCGAGGTTCACCAGACAGAAGACGAAGAGCGTGAAGGCGCTCGCGAGGTGGGCGAGCTCCTCGACAGGCAGTGCGACGACCGCGAGCAGGGTCACGGCCCCCGTGAACAGGATGGCCACCACCGGGGTGCCGAGCTTGGGGTGGACGCCGGCGAGCGTGTCCGGCATGAGGCCATCGCGAGCCATCGCGAACGGGTAGCGGCTCGAGGCCATGATGCCCGCGTTGCTCATCGAGAGCAGCCCCGCGGCCGCCGTGATGGCCATCGCCACGACACCCGGACGGCCCCAGAACGCCTCGGCGGCCGTGGCCACGGGAGTCAACAGCTCGGCCGGGGGGTGTCCCCCGTGGCTTCCGGTGAGTGTGCTCAGGTCGACGTTCCCGGTGATCACGGTCGCGACCAACGTGTAGATCACCATCGCGGTCACCTGGGCGAGGATCATGCCGAGCGGAAGGTTGACCTCGGGCCGGCTCACCTCCTCCGCGATCGAGCAGACCTTCGTGACGCCGGCGTAGGAGACGATCACGAGTCCTGCGCCCGCGACGACCCCCTGCCAGCCGTGCGTGAAGAGCGGGTCCAGGTTCTCTGGCTTCACGGCGGGGTAGCCGCCGACGGCGAAACCGGCGAGCGCGACCAGGCAGGCGAGCACGATGATGCGCTGGACGAGCGAGGCCCGCGAGGCGCCGAGCAGGTTGAGCCCGATCAGGCCGACCAGCATGGTGACCGCGAGCGGCAGCGTGCTGATGCTCGAGAACAGCTGCAGGTAGGCCCCGAGACCCACCAGCGCGAACGACGTCTTCGCGACGAGCGACAGCCAGGTGCCGAGGCCCGTGATCGTGCCGACCCAAGGTCCCATGCTCCGATCGACGTAGATGTACGTTCCGCCAGCAATCGGCATCGCGGAGGCGAGCTCGGCCTTGGAGAGCACGGCGGGGATGACCGCGACCCCTGCGAGCAGATACGCGGCGGCGACGCCGGGCCCCACCTCGAGCGCCGCGATGAGCGGCAGCACGAAGATGCCCGAGGACATCATCGCACCCATGGAGATGCTGAAGACCGAGAACAATCCGAGTTCCCGGTCGAGGTGCTTCGTGGCGCCAACGTTCATCCCGCCAGCGTACCATCGCCCTGAAGCGACCCCTCGGGATCCGCAGGAGGTGCCGCCGCTCGTCCTGCCTCCGAGAGGAGTACGGTCCTACCGAAGGTCACTCCCCCGAGCCGGCGACCCACGCTCGGTGTTCGTCGCCGTAGAACCCTCCTCGACCGGCGACCCATAGCGCGACCTCGACGAGCGCATCGTCATCGAGTGGCCTCCACACCCGCGCCCCGGACACGACCCTCTACCTCGCCTGCTCCGCGACCTCGAACTCCTCGGCGGGCGCTTCGGCCTCGACCGTCGGCTCGGGCGACGCCTGCTTCGGCGGCGCCTCGACCGGCGGGTACACCTCGAAGCACGATGCGAGATCGTTGGTGGTCACGAAGTCGGGACGGACCGCGTACTGCAGGCGCCGGTTGGGACGCTTGCCCAGCGTGAAGACGTCGACGAGGCGTCCGCTCTCCCGCACGTCGTCGGCTTGACGTCGCCGGATGAGGCGGTGGCGGAACCCGCCCCCGTCATAGCGAGACCACGCATTGCTCGTGAACCCGAGGTCGAGCAACGCAGGCGCAGGAACCCCCGCCGCCTCGAAGTGAGCGCGAACGACGTCGAGTCGCCAGCTGCGGAAGGCAATCACGACGAGCCCGGCTTCGTTGTGGCGCTGATGGGCCTCGAGGAGCTCGAGGGTCCGGGGGTGCGGCCCGTCCTTGAGTTCCACGAGCACGTAGCGGCCCTTGCTGTCGAGGTGGTCGAGGGCTTGCTCGAGGGTCCAGATCGACTGGTCGTCGTCGTGGGCTTCGGCGCTCTTCAGTTCACAGGCCAGGTTCAGCTCGTCCCAGGTGAGCTTCGCGACCTTCTTGCCCCGCGGGCAGTCTGCGTTCCCGCGGTCGCGCGCGACACTGCGCACACGCTTGCCGTGCAGCAGGATCGGCACGCCGTCCCGCGTGGTCCGGACGTCGAACTCGACTGCCGGAGCACCCACGTCGAGGGCCGACTCGATCGAGAGCCGCGAGTTCTCGACTCGTTGGTCCTCCTTGCACTTCTCGCGTTCGCCGTCCTCGTTCTCGCACCACACGAACGCCCCTCGGTGGGCGACGCAGACCGGGCGGTCGGGCAAGTCGGGGTGGCGTTGCGCGCTCGCGACCGTCGACAGGGCGGCCAGGGAGGTCCAGGCAGCCAGGAGGAGGGACATGCGAACTCCAGAGTCGGGTCCCCGAACGTCGAGCCCCGGCGGCCCCGGGCGTACCGCGCCCATCCGCTCGTGGCAACTCCTCGGGGGTCGGCGTGGTGTCGGTGCGCACCCTGGTGGCAGGCCGCTCGTGCCATACTCCCTCGCCACCTCTGCTGACCTCGCCCACCGTTCGAAGGGAGCTCGAATGACCGCTCTGCACTGGCTCGCCGCCGCCGCCGTCCTGACCGCCCTGTTCTGGGTTCCGTACATCCTCGAGCGCGCGCTCTCGCTCGGCGTCATGGGCGCGATGCGCCCCGTGGAGCCGGAGGACCTCCTCAAACAGGCTCTTTGGGCCCAGCGCGCTCGCCGCGCCCACGACAACGCTGTCCAGAACCTCGTCGTGTTTGCGACACTGGTGCTGGTGGCCGCCGCGATGGGCAAGGACGCTGATCCGCTCTTGGTCACGGCCGGCCAGGTCTACTTCTGGTCCCGCGCCATCCACTTCCCCGTCATGGCGCTGGGGGTGCCGGTCATCCGGACTCTCGCCTTCCTGGGTTCGTTCACGGCCCAGATGATGGCCGCAGTGGTGATCTTCTCCTGACCACCCTGTGGGCGACCGGCCGGTGACCTGCACGCCCTGCAGCGAGAACGCGCGACTCTGGTGCCCGACCAGGAGACCGACTCCGGCTCCGGGGGTGATAGGCCATCGGCACCACGAGAACTGCATCCCGGAGCTGCACCGTGCCACGCATCCTCGCCCTCTCGGGGCTCCTCCTGCTGACCGCGTGCGAAGAAGTCCCGCTGGACCTGCTCGGCGCCGACACCTACTTCGTGAAGCTGAACACCGACGCGGCCACCGTGGCCAGCACCACGCAGAGCATCGCGAGCACGCTCGGATTCGACGTGATCCACACCTACGATGCGGCGACCGAGGGGTTCTCGGCCAAGCTGCCGGACGTGCTGATCACCGCCGTCGAGGAGTTCGATGCCGTCGACTACGTCCGCAAGGACGACGGCGATCACGGGGTTCCCGACGACGAGGTGCCCGTCGAGGAGCCGGTGGACGATCCCTCGATCATCCTGGGTGACGACGAGATCCCCGAGTCACTGCTCCGCATCGGAGCTCCCTACACGGGCGGCGGCTTCGACCAGATCGAGGTGGCCGTGATCGACAGCGGGATCGACCGCAACCACCCCGACCTCGAAGTCGTTGGCGAGATCGACCTGGTCGCGCTCTCGGGCTCGGGCGTCGCCGCACCCGGTGGGGACCCGAACGGTCACGGCACCCACTGCGCAGGCACCATCGCGGCCATCGCGGACAGCGACGGAGTGGTCGGCGTGGCGCCCGGCGTAGCCCTGCACTCCGTGAGGGCCCTCAACGAAGACGGCTCCGGCTTCTGGACCGACATCGTGGCAGGGCTCGAGTACGTGCTCGAACGCCCCGAGATCCGCGTCGTCAACATGTCGCTCGGCGGCCCGGCGTTCGACGATCCCGACGATCCGATGCGCCAGGCGATCCAGCGACTCGAGCAGAATGGCGTCGTCGTCGTGATCGCCGCCGGCAACGAGGAACAGGACACCGACAACGTCACCCCCGCGAACTTCGATCTCGGAGTGGTGGTGAGCGCCTACGACGCCGCAGGCGGACGTGACAACGGCTTTGCCTCGTTCAGCAACTTCGGGGACCAGGTCGACGTCGCGGCACCTGGAGTCGACGTGCTGTCCACGTTTCCGGGCGGCCGCTACGTCGAGCTCTCGGGTACCTCGATGGCGACGCCGGCCGTCGCGGGTGCGGTGGTCGCCTACCTGGCCAACAACCCGGACGCCAGCGTGGACGAGGTGCGCAACCAGCTGGTCAGCACCGGAGAGGTCGGCCTTCCCGGCCAGGGCGGCCGTCATCCGGAGCCCTTGATCAACGTGGCGGCGCTGCTCGAGTAGTCGACCCAGTCTCGGTCTCTGCGCCGGCGCACTTGGCGAAGCCGAGCGCGGACGCCTTCCTCGCGCGCGCGCACCAGACCGCGTGCGCCAGAGGGCTCAGCCGCGGGAACGCCAGGCCTCGAAGGCGCCGGCTGGGAAGACGAGGGATTCCGAAGACCGGTAGGCCCCCCGGAGCGCGGGCCAGCCATCGAAGCGCGACGTTCCGAACAGCTCTGCCGTCACGAAGTTGGGCTGGGCATCGAGGCCCAGGCTCTGCGAGTCCGGTAGCTGCGGCAGGCGAACGCGGGAGTCCGATGGCGGAGGACCGTCGACAATCCAGAACACACCCGATTTCCAGCTGAGCAAGACTCGCATCGTGTCGGCCTCAGCGAAGGACCCGTCGAGCGTCCAACTCACCTCGCGAGCGGTCTCGTCGAACGCGACCTCGTGAAGACGAGGCGGGAGTTCGGCGGAGAGATCCAAGGCGAGCACGGTGGGAACCGCCTCGCTCCCTCGCCAGTAGGTGGAGTTCGACGCACCGACTGCCGCCTGGTTGGTCGCCTCCACGCGCGTGACGACGCTGTCGAGCAGGCCGACCACTCGGTCGAGCCCCACGGTCACGGGTCCGGGAGCCGCGGCCACCTCCTGACGCCTACCACGGTAGAGGATGGAATCCTGGCGCTGTTCCCAGTGGCTCACGCTCACGGCCTCCACCGTGGTAGGCCGGTTGCTGGCCACGAGGTCGAACCGACTCCAGTCCGTCCGCCACTCGTCGAACACCACCTGGGAGGGCGCGCGGCCATTCACGAAGACGTCGGGCTCATAGGCAAAGGCGATTGCGCCGTCGTCGTCGTTGTCAGCCAGTGCGAAAACCGCCGTGCGACCACTGTCGTCCAGGCACTCCCGGAACAGGTCGATGCTGGTCGACATCCCGGGCGAGACCGCGTTGCCCCCGCACGTCGTCTCGACCGTGTACCGGTTGAGGCCCGCGACCGCGGCGGGCACGGTGACCTCCACGCTTCCGGCAGGTGCGCCTTGATCGAAAGCGCCTTCGGTGGGGTCGACGGTCAAGGTGCCCGGCACGAGGTCGAGCATGGTGATCAGCACCGTCTGCTCGCCGGGAACGGCCACCGTGACCGCGCCGCCCGGAGGGAATCCATCGACGCTGGCCTGCCCAGAGTCGCCGCTCGTCGTCGTCCCGAAGACCGTTCCGTCGGGATTGTGGAACACGACGGGCACGCCCACGAAGGGGCCGCCGGTCGAGGTTGCAATCAGCACGTCCAGTGGACCGGGGGCGACGTCGGTGTCGGTCGGCGCGCCGGTATCGAGCGGCGCGCCGGTCTCTGCGCTGGGCGTGGGGGCTCCGGACTCGTCGGGCGACTCGCTCGAGGTGCACGCGATGGTCAAGCTGACGATTGCGACGGGCAGCGCACGGCTTCGGGACACGGCTCCTCCGGGACAGGGTGGCCGTCTCTTATCGAATGCCCGGAGCCGACACAATCCTGTGGGCTTCACGGCCCTCTCGGACCCGCGAGCCTGCGGGGTGGTCACGCTCGACCGCTGGCCATCATGACCGCCCCAAAGCTCATGATCACACACCGCCCACGCCTCGCCAGGCGGGCCTCGGGTCGGGGTCCAGTCGGCTACGCGTCGGCCAACACCTCGATGAGGTCGCGGCAGCCGCCCTCGGCTACGAACCGCGAGTGCTCGTCGATGCTCCCGAAGGTGCGTCCGCAGATCGTCCGGCACTCGAGGACCCCGTCCGTCGCTTGCTGGAAGGCGCGAAGCACGGCCTTCTCACCCGTCCTCGTGCCGAACCGCTGGACGTCGTCGGGGTGGGCCTGACCCCACTGCACCCCCTTCATCCAGATCGCCGCCGCCAGCGCGCCGCAGCCGTGCCCCCCGAGGCCCATGCCTCCGCCGAACCCAGCGACCATCACTGCCTCGCGAGGCGTGCCGCCCATCGCACGTACGACCTCCGAGGCGCAGCTCCTGGGCGGCACCTCGTGCTCGAAGCCTCCCGAGATACCGGAACGCGCCGCTTCGATGGCCTCCGGCGCCCAGGCTTCGGCGAGAACGAAGCACGGCATGTCGTCGATGCCCTTCGTGAAGACCTCGAACATCATCGACATCATCCCAAGGAAGGTATCGAGGTTCTTCCCGGTCACTTCACGGCAGTTGACCGTGTGGGTGCGCCCTTCGAAGGAGTGGACGACCTCCCGTGTCGCGGCGAGCGCCAGCCCGATCGCCTCGCTCGGATCGGCGTAGCGCCGGGCCGCCTCCGCCCCGACGGCCATGCTGGCGCCCCAGAGCATCCCGCACTGGTGCCCCTTGTTCATGATGCCACCTGCGAGCTTGCTCAAAGCGCGCTCGTGCAGCTCGCTCTCGTTGCCGAACTCGCGATCCAGCAGGAACCCGAACGTCCGCGAGCAGCTCTCGCAGCGGCGGAATTGCGCCTTGGTGTCGTTTGGCGAGCCCTGTGTCGTGGTCACGTGCCAACTCCTGGGTGCGACGTCTCCTCCGGGAAAGTGCACGTTCCATGCCGGGAGCCCCACGGCGTTGCCGATTCTGTCGGAGGCGGCGCGACCCCGGTGGACCTGCGCGTCCGGGAGGCGTGCGACGCGAGCATCGGTGGGCACTCGCCCGCCGTCCTCCGCGCGCTCCACGAGCGCGGCCAGACCGGCCTTGCGAAGGGTGCCGAGCCCGACGCACAACCGGGTTCCGTCGGGAGCCCGGCGCAGCGTCTTCACCCGGCCAGCCGGCCGCGACCGCGCCTCCACGTCGAGCGTCGAGCGGGGGATCGGCCTCGTGCTGCTCCACGAGTGCCCACAGGTGCGCCACGGGGACCTGGCGGCGGCCCGACAGTCGAAGGCCCGGGCGGCGCCCCATTACCAAACCTGGTTGACAAATTTGAGAAACCAGGTTTTGTAGTTGGACGTGCAACACCTGCTCAAACTTGTCCTGCTCACGGGCGTGGGCTGCGTCCGCGCTGCGCCGCCGGTGTCTCCACCTGCCGAGGAGTCCCCCATGATGGTGATTCGCGTCGTGATCGATGTCGTCCCCGAGCAACGCGGTGCTTTCGTCGAGGCCATCGAACAGGAGGCCGAGCTCGTGCGCACCTTCGATGGGTGCGAGCGCTACCAGCTCTACGCTGACGTGAGCGACGAGCACCGCTTCTTGCTCTACGAGGAGTGGTCGACCCCCGAGGCATTCGACGCTTACCGTACCTCAGACGCCCTGAAGCAGAGCTTCGCGAAGCTCGGCCCCATGATGGCGGGGCCGCCAGACAGCGCTTACTTCCGTGCGGACATGGCATCACCCTGACCCGACGTACCGGTGTCGGCCTGTCGACGGTGCACGGCATCCTCCGGGAAGCGGGCAGATCGATGGTGACGTGCGATGTGGGTCGGGGCACCAGGGCACGCATCACGTCGGACGCCGTCAGGACGGGCGGATCGCGAGGCGGGCCGCTGGGCTCCGGTCCGTCGTGCCTACCCTGCGTCGATGGTCTGCAGCGTGAAGGGATCGTCGGCATCGAGCACGAAGCGCCCCCGCCCCGTCCGGCGTAGCCGCAGCCCGCAGGGACGCTCGTCGAGTCGCTTGCGGAGCAGGATCAGGCGGCTCTCCAGGTTGTCGCGCAGCGGAGAGAGCTCGAGCGCGGGATCTGCGCGCAGGTGCCGATTGGTCAACGAGGTCCGCCCATCGGCCAGCCACTCGCGAACGAGCTTGGCCAGGATCCGCCCGGCCAGCCCCCGGATGACGTACTCGCCGTCGACGAACACGCTGTCGTCGACCCGATGGTGCACGAGCCGTCGCGTCACGCGACCGTCGAGGCCGTCGACGGATCCGTGCGGGATCGGCTCGTCGGGTGGGCTGGCCTGCAACTCGGTCAGTCGGGCCCGCTCGATCGCTCCGGCAACGAGGCTGGCCAGAATGAGCATGGCGTGTTCGTCGTCGCTGTCGAAGGCCGAGAACGCAGGGCTCTCCACCGTGAGCACGCCCAGACACTCCCCGCCAGCCACGAGCGGCACCACGAGCTGGCTTCCCGGCGCGGGAAGGCCCGGCAAGGGAATCTCGGGCCCCTCGGAGCCGCCCGCCTGGCTCCGCACGATGCGGCTGTAGCGCAGGGCGAGGCTCGCGTTCGGAATCCGAAGCGGCCGGCCGGTGGCCGCCACCACACCTACGGGCCCCTGGCCGACTGCGACCTCCGAGCCGATCCCCGACCGCTCGTAGCCCCGGCTGCCCACGGTGTTGAGGCGGTCGCCGTCCTCACTGCGCAACACCAGGTAGACGTGACCATGGCCGAGCGTCTCTCCACACCCGCGAAGCGTGGCCTCGACGACCCCCTCGACGTCCTCCGCACGGCCCAGCGCCTCGGCGACCCGACGGAGGGTGGCCAGATCAGTCACGGCTCGCGCCCGGGAGCTCCTCGATGGCGAGCACGCGATAGATGTCGGCGGCCTTCAGCCTGAAGATGTCCGCCGTGCCCGTCACGGAGGCAATGGCATCGATCTCGGCCGAGAGCCGTTCGAACACTTCGCCCGACGTCTCCGAGCCCTCGAAGACCAGGTCGACGATCCAGGCACGGTAGGTCGCGGGGTCCGTGACGAGCAGGCTCGCCTGGGCGTGCACCTCGAGATTTCGGGCGGTCTTGTTGAGAAACTGACGCGACAGCGCGAGGCGATGCTCGTCGACCACCCACGCGCGCGACAGGTGCATGGTGTTGGGCACGCCGGCCGCCGATCGCGTGGTCAGGCAGGGAGGCACCGCAGCATCGAAGATGGCGACGAGCTCGGGGAGCTTCATGGGGAAACCGCTCGGCCAGCATCCGGGCCGGGCGTCTGGTCGTACACCTCGCGGATGGTCAGGTCCAGCGCGACGTCGACCGTGCTCTCGAGCCGAGCGAGACCGGACGCGGGCATACCGATGGCCTCGGCGTCCGCGACGAATGCTTCTCGCCACGCGATGTTCACCTCGTGATCGAGCGGCGAGAGCGCCTCGTCGATCGCGCGAACCTGGCCCTTGATCTGATAGCTCCGGTAGGTGCTCGGCATCGCCAACGAGACAGCCAAGATCGGGTTGCCGGCAATGTCCTCGAGCACCCGTGCGGCTTGACGGCGGTTGAGGAGCACCCGGAGCGTGGCTCGGTCCTCGCTCACCGTGACACCGTAGCCGCGAACGCTGGACGTGCGCCCATCAGACCCCGCCGAGCCCACGAAGATGGCCGGGCCGCTCTCGACGAAGCGCTTCACTCCGATGCTCAGCTGTCCCACCCTGGCTCCGCGTGGCCGTGAAGGACTTCTTAGCATCGGGGAAGCAGTAGTTAGCAAAGGCTAGCATCGAGGCCCGATTACCAGAGATCCATCATCAGGAGGCAGGAATGGTGCAGATCTCGAGCAGAGCGTGGGTCATCGGTGGGGCCGCGGTAGCCTTGGGCCTCGGCGGTTGGGGGCTGGCCGAGGCCACGTCGCCCCACGCCGGTCCCGTCGCACCCTTCGAGGCGAGCGGGACCCAGAGCCAGATCGCGCACGGGGAATATCTGTTCCACCACGTCATGGTCTGCGCGGGGTGTCACAGCACGCGCGACTTCACCGTCCACGGCCACCCCCGTTCCGCGCTGGGAGCGGGCAGCGGACCAGACGCCTTCGACCGTGCCCTCGGCATCCCCGGCGTGATCTACGCGCCCAACATCACCCCCGCCGGCGTGGGGGACTGGACCGACGCAGAGCTGCGCCACGCGCTCGTGAGCGGCGTCACCCCGGACCGACGCGCCCTCTTCCCGATCATGCCGTGGCCGAACTTCGCGAAGGCCGCCGAGAGTGATCTGGACGCGGTGATCTCCTACACCCGGACGCTCGCTCCGCTCGACGCGGACGTCCCGGAGCGGACGCTCGACCTCCCTCTCAACGTGATCGTGAACTTCTTCCCCGAAGCCGCGTCGCCCCCGGACTCCCCGCCGAGCGATGACGACCCGGTGGCCCGGGGCCGCTACCTCGCCACCCTCGCGAGCTGCGCGGACTGCCACACCCCTCGAGAGGGCGGCGCGCCTGTCGAAGGTATGGCGTACGCGGGCGGAAGCGCGTTCCGCAGGGCCGGCTACGGCACGCTGTTCAGCGCCAACCTCACGCCAGACCCCGAGACCGGCCTCGGCAGCTGGACCGAGGACGACTTCCTGGCCCGCTTCGCGGCGGGCGAGGGTCACGACAACGAGAAGATCGCGCTCGGCACCCCCAACCCCGTGATGCCCTGGGACGAGTACGCCGGGATGAAGGAGCAGGACCTGCGCGCGATCTGGGCCTTCCTGGAGACCCTGCCCCCGATCCAGAACGACGTGCCGGACTTCGAGCCCGACGTCGAGGTCGCCGGCCGCTGACCCCGCGGTTTCCGGGCGGCCTCGCGGGCCGGTGACTCTCGGCGGTCTTCCCGGGCGACGCGGCCAGCGAATCCGACGAGGGTGGACATCGTGTGGCCCGCCCCTCGCACGGACAGGTTGCCGCTCGGCACGCGGCCGACGAGACTGTCTGTGGAAGCACGCCAACTGCCCTGGAAGACTCCGATGATCCTCGACTCCGTTCTCGACGCCGTCGGCGGGACGCCGCTCGTCCGGCTCTCCCGCATCGCGCCCGACCTTTCCTGTGAGCTGCTCGGCAAGCTCGAGTTCCTCAACCCCGGGGGGTCCATCAAGGACCGGATCGGCGTCCGCATGCTCCTCGAAGCCGAGAAGCAGGGCCGGATCAAGCCCGGCGACACCTTGATCGAGCCGACGAGCGGCAACACGGGCATCGGGCTGGCCATGGCCGCCGCGGTCCGGGGCTACCGGATGATCATCTGCATGCCCGAGAAGATGAGCCGCGAGAAGCAGGTCGTTCTGGAGGCACTCGGCGCCGAGATCATCCGCACGCCCACCGAGGCCGCGTTCGACTCGCCCGAGAGCCACATCAGCGTCGCGAGGCACCTGCGCGAGGTGCTTCCGAACGCCCACATCCTGGACCAGTACGGCAACGAGGACAACCCGAAGGCTCACGAAGAGACCACCGCGCGCGAGATCCTCGAGCAGACCGGCGGACGCATCGACGCCTTCGTCGCCGGCGCGGGCACGGGCGGCACGCTGACCGGGGTGGCCCGCGTGCTCAAGCGCGAGGTGCCGAGCTGCCAGATCGTGGGCGTGGACCCCGAGGGCTCGATCCTCGCCGGCCCGTCCGACGTCCGGAGCTACAAGGTCGAAGGCATCGGCTACGACTTCATCCCCGACGTGCTCGACCGCGGGCTCGTCGACCGATGGGTGAAGACCAACGACGCCGACGCCTTCCGCCTCGCTCGCCAGCTCATCCGCTCCGAGGGGCTCCTGTGCGGCGGCTCGTCGGGCTCCGCACTCTACGGCGCGCTCGAGATCGCGCGGGAGCTTCCCGAGGGCAGCCGGATCGTGATGATCCTGCCGGACTCGGTGCGGAACTACATGACCAAGTTCGTCGACGACGCGTGGATGCGGCAGAACGGGTTCACCGACGCGTCGACCGCGATGGGCACCATCGCGGAGCTCATTCGCACCCTGCCGAGCAAGGACGTCATCGCGATCGAGGACGACAAGACGCTCGGCTACGCGGTGGGCATCTTCAAGAGCCACGGCATCAGCCAGGTGCCGTGCGTGACCCAGGGTCGGCTGTCGGGGATCGTGACCGAGAGCGACGTGCTGAGCTTCCTCGTGGAGGGACGCCACATCGACACCCCGCTGGCCGAGGTCATGGTGCGCCGGGTCTCCACGGTCCAGCCCCACGACGACGCCTCGGTCCTCCCCCAGCTCTTCGAGCGCGGCGAGGTCGCGATCGTCGTAGACGACGCGCGCCAGGTGATCGGGCTCCTGACGAAGATGGACTTCATCGACTACGTCTCGCAGCGGCACAAGCTCGCGATGTCCGGTTTCTCCCGCGCCTGACCGGGCGGGCGTAACGCCGACGACCTTCGGTTCGGTCGTCCGACGAGGCCACCGAGCCCAGCGCCGATGACGTGATCGATCGTCCGACCGCCCGGCGCTCGAGGCCATCGGCGGGCAGGCCGAAAAGCCACCGGTGCGAGCCGCCGCGACCCCAGGTTCCGTTCACCGCGGGTGAACGAAACACCTTGACCGCCACGGCATCCTCGACAACCATCCGTTGGCCGGCGGGCAGCGGAGCGCCTGTCCCGCTGCGCGGCGGACCACTCGCTGGACCATGCCTGCTCTCGCTGCTCGTCCCTCCCTTTCAACCGTTCGGAGTGCTCGTGCTCGTCGCAATGACCGTCTTCGCCTCTGCTTCCTTCGCCAGCCCGCTCGGCCTTCAGGAAACCACGACCACGGCGCCCGACGACGCCTCCCCTGCAGGAGACCTCGGCCCTTCGCCCCGCAGTAGCGGAACGGGACGCTACAAGAACCGGTTCTCCGGACTGGGCCTGGTGTCCAGTCAGCGCACCAACGGACCGGGCGTGGGTCTTCGCGCCTTCTCGCTGAACTCCCAATCGGAGGGCGTCGTCGGGTTCGTGCGGGGCAACCACTTCGAGCTCGCCGTGGTCCCCAGTGACGACATCGCCTACGCCTCGTTCGCCTACCGCTGGATGGGTGGAGTCAGCATCCTGCCCGTCGAGAGCCTTCGACTCGCCGTCGTCTCCGGCGTCGGCCTTCAGGCGCAGGCCTTTAACGTATCGAGTGGCACCACCTCCGGAGACGTGGGATTCGTCGTGCCGTTCATGGTCGAAGGGGGCTACGCGGTCACCGACAACATCGGCCTCCACGCCAGGGTCGGCGGCACCTTCTCGGCGTTGGGCTTCCAGTTCGACGACGACTCGATCGGGCGCCTCCAGGACCGGCCCGAGTTCATGCTCTCCGCGTCCTTCGGGAACCGGGACGGACGCCGCGTCCAGGGCTTCCGCATCGAGGGCGGGCGCTTCTACGGGGTCTGGACGTTGATGATCGGGGTCGGCGGTTGACGGCCGAAGACCCTCACTCGTGTGCGGCGATCAACGACGGGACCACTGCGTCCTCGAGATCGCGGTAGCGGTACTGCAGCCGCCGCTGCAGCGCCTCGTTCCGAAAGGGAGTATCGGGCGGTACGATCGCGTTGACGCGGGAAGGCTGAGTCCCACCGCCACCCCGCCGCCGAGCCCGAAGAGTATGGCTACGCCGTAGAGAGTTCGCACATCGTGACCCTGCCACGTGTGGCGACGGCGGTCGAGATTCCCGAGGCGTCGCGCAGTCCGCGACCCATTCCTGCGTGTTCGTCGCGGCCGACCGCGAGGATTCTGCGGGGCGCGCGGTCGTGGAACGTGGACTTACCACTCCGGTACGGCGACGAGCCTCACGTCGGCGCTGGCCGGGCAGTACTCACGGGCAGGTCCAGGGGCCCCGAGAGGGGTTGGAGGTCGGAGACCATGCGCCACGTGCTTCCCGTTCTTTCGCTGCTCACGCTCGCTGCTTGCTACAAGACCCCGCTCGTCAACGTCGCGGCCGATCAGGCGCCCGCCGAGAGGGTCCGCATCGTTCGGGTCTGGAACCACTCGGTCCTCGCGGGACTGGTTCCCCTCTCCGAGGTCGACGTTCGGGCGGCCTGTGACGGCAAGGAAGCCCTGGCCATCACGACCAAGATGACGTTCGTGAACCTGATCCTCAATGGTCTCACCGGCGCCATCTACTCCCCGACCACGGCCGACATCGTCTGCAAGTACTGAGCGCGACGGCCGCGTGGTCGCTCTCGCCCCGTGGCTCCGGGGCGGACCGACCGGCGGTCAGGGCTGCTTCACATAGCGGCCACTCATCGTGATCAGGGTCTTGCCATAGCGACCCGTTCCCTGAATTCGATAGACCGTGTCGCCGTTCTCGCGGGTCACGAACTCGAGGAAGGTCTCGCTGCGGTCGTCCGACACGCTCGACCACACGAGCCCCTTGCGTCCCGAGGGCAGGCTGACCACACGTCCCTCGTGTGCGACGTGGTCCCCGTTCGACTTCGTGACCTCGCAGGTGAGCACCGTCTTGCCGTCGACCAGACGGGCGACGTTCTTGCCGGTGCCCGTCACCACGGTCCCGTCCCCAAGCGCGTCGCGGATGCTCACCGTCTGGACGTTGTCGTTCACTGTGGCGTACTCCTGGCGCACGTCGATGCGGTACAGTTCCTTGCCCGACGCGTCGTAGCCGACGAACTGACCGACCCAGGTGCCGTCGAGCTCCGCGAAGACCTCCACGGGCGGGTTGGCGAACGAGGTCGAGAGCGAGACGAGCAGCGCGAGCACGGAGCCTCCCGCACGAGGACGTATGCCTCACGGCGCTCGGCGCAAGACCGAGGCTTCGTGTCGTCCATCGGTTACCGGCGACGCCGACCGACGTCGACTGCGATCTGACCGTAGGGCCGAAAGAAGACACACCAGTTCGTCGGGTCCCCGAACGAGCTCGGCCGGGCAGCCTCTTCCGCCACCACCACGGTGGGCGACATACGGACCCCGACCTCGAAGTCCAGGACTCGGGTCGCTCTCACCCCAACACCTGCCTTCTGCTCGCCCGAGCCGAGCACGTTGCCGAGGAAGATGAACGGGGCCGTGAGGCCGAGCGGAAAAGGGTCCGAGCCCCAATAGGTCGGGTCGTTGGCCTCCTTCTCGATGCCCCGAACCGCCCGAGCGGGCCCCAGCAGATCCAGGTAGGAGCCGAAGCAAAGGTAGACGCGGCGGCTGGCATGGACATCGACCGTGAACCCCGCCAGGGGGTGCACGAACATCTGGTCCGGCTTCTGCTCGAGCGCCCAGAACTGGACCGGGCGGACGACCCCGAAACGCGTGCCGACGAGCAGCTCCCCGTGCAAGTACAGCTTCTCGGGGGCCGCGGCCTTCGTCAGCCGGAATCCGTAGGTCGGTCCTGCCGGGTCGACAGAGAGGGACACGCCGGGCCGGAGGGCCGCAGCGGGCGTGGCGAGCAGGGTCGCGAGCAGGGTGAGCACGGCAAACCTCCGCTCTGGAGGCTTGCCAGGATCGTGCCACCAGGCGATGGGCGTCGTGCGCTCGAAGGTCAGGCGCGCGTGACGAGCAACGCGGCGACGGCGAGCATCTGCGCGCCGTTGATCCACACCGAGACGCGGTGGCCCAGTGCGAACCGGGCGCCGGCCTCGAGGTCGCCCGCTCGCTGCGCGTCGCGCCAGCTGTTGATGCGCGGCACGAGAAGCTGGCGCACGAGCAGGGTCGATACCGCGACCGCGCCGAGGACCACCGGGCCCACCCAGCCCTCGGCCGCAGTGCCCACGGCGGCGAGGCCCGAGGTGGCGACGATGTAGGCGTAGTAGCCCGGGAACAGATCACGCAGAAAGCGTCCGGCGTCGTCCTCGTCGAGCACGCGGAAGACCCGCGGAGCCACGATGCTCGGAAAGAACAGCATTCCGCCGAACAGTCCGGCGAGCGTGAGGTCGGCGAGGGCGTCGAGCAGCCAGGTCACGGGGTCCTCCTTGCTCGACGGGGCGTATCGCTGCTGCGGGCATCAGCGGAACAAGGGCTCGTCGAAGCTCCGGAGCTTGCGCGAGTGCAGGGTGCCCGTCTCCGCCTCCGACCGAAGCAGCTCGAGGGCCCGGATCCCGACCTCGAAGTGCTGGCCGACGCGCTCCGTGTAGAAGGCATCGGCCATGCCCGGGAGCTTCAGCTCGCCGTGGAGCGGCCGGTCCGAGACGCACAGCAGCGTGCCGTACGGCACCCGGTAGCGGTAGCCGTTCGCCGCGATCGTCGCCGACTCCATGTCGACCGCGATCGCACGGGCCTGGTTGAAGCGCTCGGCGAGCATGTGGAAGCGCAGCTCCCAGTTGCGGTCGTCGGTCGTGACGACCGTGCCGGTACGCAGGTGCTTCTTGAGCGAGCGCCCGCCCATGCCCGTGACGTCCCGGACCGCCTGCGACAGCGCGACCTGCACTTCGGCGATCGTGGGCAGGGGGATCGCGGGGGGCAACATGGCGTCGAGCACGTTGTCGTCGCGCAGGTAGGCGTGGGCGAGCACATAGTCCCCGAGCCGCTGCGAGCGCCGGAGCCCCGCGCAATGCCCGAGCATGAGCCAGGCGTGCGGTCGGAGCACCGCGAGATGGTCGGTCATGGTCTTGGCGTTGGAGGGGCCCACCCCGATGTTGACCAGGGTGACGCCCGACCGTCCGGCGCGGGTGACGTGGTAGGCGGGCATCTGCGGGAGTTGATCGAGCGGCGGGGGCGGCTCGCCGTCTCCCCCCGCGGTGACGCGGTCTCCGGGCTCCACGAGGGCGTCGTAGGCTCCGGCCGCCACCTGTTCGTGGCCGAACCGCACGAACTCGTCGACGTAGCGCTGGTAGTTCGTGAACAGCACGAAGCGCTGGAAGTGCTCGGGGCTCGTCGCGGTGTAGTGCCGAACGCGGTGCAGCGAGTAGTCGACGCGCTCGGCCGAGAACAAGGCCAGCGGAAACGGCTCCGCGCGGGCAAGGATGCGCCGACCATCTACCACCCGGTCGTGGATCTCGACCAGGTTCGGCAGGTGGAAGTGGCTGGCGAGCCCCGCACGCTGCTCGGCGGTCAGCGTCTCGGGGGCACGGTCCATCGCGAAGGTCAGCGGGATGGGCACCTCACTGTGCCCCACGTACACGTCGGCGTGGTAGCGCTCGCGCAGAGCGCGGAGCTGCTCGACGAGGTAGTCGCGGAACAAGGCGGGCGCCGTGACGGTGATGCCGTGGTGAGTCGCCGCCTCGACACGCCCCTGCACGAGCATGTTCGTCTGCATCGCGTACTCGGGTGCGATCCTGGCGTACAGGTAGGGGTAGGTGCCGTAGGGTTCGTCGTCGAGGGTGTCGCCCCTGGCGTAGGCGGTGAAGCGGCGCTCGATTGCAGCGAGCGAGGCGGCGTGGATCGCGCAGAGCCGCTCATAGGCGTCTTCGGGGCTGGCCGTCGCGACGAGGTCGGTGGCAGGGACGAAGTCGGGGGGATCGAAGGAGGTCATGCGGATGGGGTACCCATCGCCACTCCGCCCGTCACTTCGCCGCTGGAGTTCCTCGTGGGTTCGGGCTCGGACGATCCCGCGAGCGCGGCCCCCCCTCGTCAGCGACTCGCCCGCAGGACCGACGGCTCCCGGGGTTCAGGAAGGGTTCAGGTTCCGGTCAGAACGGGAGCGCAGCGACGCGTGACGAGGCTCCATGCCGTCCCCGCGACCACGCGCCCCCTCAACAACCCATCCCTCACGGAGGACCTCGATGAAGAACGGCGCCCTCGTCACCCTCGCTCCCCTCGCCATCGTCGCCAACGCCTGCGTCACTCAGCAAGACGCCAACGACTCCATTCGCGTGTCCGTCGATCTCCTCGTCGAAGACGTCGACGTGAGCTGCACCAGTAGCCGCACCGACGCGCTCGACGAAGCCTCGGACGAGCGCGTGGCCGGACTCGTGGACGCGCCCTCCGGGCCCCTCTGCTACGTCTTCGGCTACTACCGCGGGCCGGTCCTGGACTTCGGCGAGCTCCAGGAGAGCCTCCCCGAGGGCGTCACCGAGCTCTCCTTCACCTCCGTGGCCGTGGACATCCAGCAGATCGACACCACGGTCGAGAACCTTCCCGCGCTGCCCAACGGGACCAACTTCGAGCTCGGGCTCGCGGTGGCGACCGACCTCACCCTCGCGGAAGTCGAGGACCCGTTCGACCCCACCCTGAAGGACGACTCGCTCGGCTTCGACCTGCTCATCCGAACCTTTAACCAGGAGCCCGGCACGCTCGTGCACGTCGGCACGAACGGCGCCGCCGTGTCGGACCCGCTTCCGCTCGACGAGCTGGTGGCCACCATTCTGTCCGAGTCCACCGCTGCGGGCAATCCAGAGCAACTCGCAGGGATCTTCGACGACGCCTACGCCGGGGGCGCCGAGACGCTCTACGTGCTCGGCGGCGCCTACTTCGCGATCGATCGGAACGAGCTACCGGCTGACCCCTCCGACGTCACCATCGCGATCGACGCCGTCATCGACTACGAGGCGACCGCCAAGGTCAACCTCCTCGACGCGGCCCGGTCCGCGCGTGAGTAGCCGGCGTCCGTTCAGGGAGCGGGCGGCACGACGCGGATGTCGCATTGGGAATCCACCCGAGGAACAATAGGCGAGACGTACGCGAGCCGTCTTGCGTCCCCCGGCTCCGAAGGCATCGATGTTCACGCTCTACAGAACCCTCCGCCTCCTCGTCGTCGTGCTCCTGCTGGGGCCGATCATCACCGGTCTGACCGTCATCGGGTTCGTCGGGGGGGTGCTGCAGCCGGGCGCCCCGGGGCCCGCGCCCGGACCTTAGGTAGCCAGCTCGCCGAGGAGGGAGTCGAGCTCGCTCGCCAGCGCCGCCCGGGCATCGAAGCGTGCGGCGATCGCCTCCCGCTCGGCGTCGGTCTTGGCCATGCGCCCCGCCTGCGTGCGGGCCTCGAGGTAATAGGACCGCAGCCGGTCGAGACCGTCGACCGAACCCACGCCGTCACGCTCCAGCGCCCGGGCGAGTCCGGCGAGCGCTTCCTGCCAGCTGGCCACGTTGCGCCCAGTCTGCCGCTCGAAGGTGGTCTTCAGCATGGGCCGCAGGAGCATCGGCACCTGCGCGAACTCGGTCTTCGTGGCGGTGAGCGCGTCGGAGAGCCTGGAGACCAGGATGCGCGCCCGCTCCGGTGCCAGACCGGGATCGACCGGGGGCACGGGATCCGTGGTCGACAGCTCGACCGGAGCCGGCTCCTCGGTCCCGTGCACGCGCTCCCAGTTCTTCCGACCGACGAAGAACTCCTGGTCGTTGTCGCGCGGCACGATGCCGATGGTGTAGAAGCCCATCTTGATGGTGTCGATCTCCCACTGGTGGAGCTTCATCGCGGGCTGACGGGTGAGGCCCCCGTTGCCGCCCACGCACCACTGATAGAACTTCTGCTGGTGCCAGTTGTAGGTGCCCGTCATGACGGTCTTGTTGAACTGTTCCTCGAACAGGTTCCGCATGGGAGCCAGCTTCCAGTAGAGCTCCATGGCTGCGCCGGTCCTGCCGCGGAGCAGGAGGTCGAAGTATTCGACCAGGTAGGGCTGCTCCGGCGACTGGAGCACCTCGTAGCAGCCGGCGCCCATCCACTGCATGCCGAATCCCTGCTGCAGCAGAGGGACGTACCGCTCCACCGGACACCCCACGAGCACCTGGTCACCCATCCGACGGACCACGTCCGCGTAGAGCCCGAGCTCGCCGATCTTCACCGCAACGACGTTGTCGACCTCCGCGAGGCGCTCCATCACGTCGAGCGGGAAGCCGCTGGGATGGAACTTCGAGAAGGGAAAGTGCGGCGACGGGTACAACGTGACGTGGAGGTTCGTGGCGTCGAGGAACCGCTTCGTGACGGTGTAGATCTCCTCCTTGTCCTCGGGGTGGAACCCAGGCGGGTACCCGAGCAGCACTCCCTGCACCCCCACCTTCTCCGCGTGCTCGAGCAGGGCGAGGTTCTCGTCGAAGTTGTTCAAGATGAGCGAGGTGGTCACCACGATCTCGTCACCCGCCTCGTCGGCTGCAATCGCGACGAAGCGCTGGGCCTCCTCGAGCGTCAACCCCGTCTCGGTCGCACACATCATCGAGAAGAAGCCGTGGGCGATGCTCTGACGGACATCGTGACGGATGCCGTCCTCGTCGAGCTCCTTCAGGTCGGGGTCGAAAGAGGGAAAGAGCGTGTTCTCGACCCCCTTCAGGTGCTCGCGGGCCCAGCGCTTGAGGTCACGTCTCGAACGGGTCATCTCTCACCTCTCTCGTTGGAACGGTCGGGTTCCGACGACGTCGGCACCAGACCGTGCAGGATCTCGAGCAGGAAGCTCTCGTCGTCGCCGAGCACGTAGGCTGCGCCGCCGAGGTGCCGGTTGAGGGCACGCGCCTCGATCGCGCCGAGCAACCCCTCGGCGACGGCCCCGGGGCTCGCCAGATCGACGAGCGACTCGTCTCGAGCCCGCCGCAGCCAGTCCGCGAGCGCGCTCCGAAGCTGGACGGGCATCGGGGTCACCTCGGCGGGGCCGCCGAGGGGAAGCTGCGCCGAGCGGAGGACGAGGAGCGCCGGCATCACGTCGTCGATGAACCGTAGCAGCTGCTCGAGGACGGGCAGCAGCTGTCGGCGCACGGGGGTCCCGGAGACGGGCCCGAGCGCGAGGACCTCGAGCACGGCATCGGGAGGGCCCTCTGGTCGAAGGGCTCGCAAGAGCAGATCCTGCTTGGTGCCCATCCGCTGGAACAGCGCCGAGTGGCTGACGCCGAGGCGCTTGGCGACCGTGGCCACGCTGACCCGTGGTCCGAGCTCGACGAAGACCTCGCGTGCAGCGCGGAGGATGTCGACGTCCGTGATGGTCTGTGGTCGAGCCATTGTTTCCTTCCAGAAAGAAACTAACCTGCGATCGCCGCGTGTCGAGGACCGATCGAAAAACCCACCCGCGCTCGGCTTCGCCAAGCCCGCCGGCGCAGAGACCGAGTCCGCGATGTCCGGGCGCACTCGGTCTCCGGCACCCGCGGTGCATCGGTCTCGGTCAGAGCTTCAGCGTGTACTGGGCTTCGACGTAGTGTGCAACGGCATCGTCAAACTGTCCGCCGACCGAGAAGTGGTCGCTGCCCGGCACGAAGACGCCGTACAGACCTCGCAGCGACATGCCAGGTCCGAACGCGTACGCCGCCTGGGTGTCGATCTCGGTTCCCGCGTAGCCCTGCTGCGCGCCAGTGGTCTGGGGACGGAAGAAGACGTGCCCGTCGACGAGCGCCTTGACGCGGCCGGTGCCGAAGGCGCCGTGAACCACGGCGGTCGCGATGTTGGAGCGGATGCCCACGACGTCCATCAAACCGAGCCACTTGTGGGTCGTGGGAAAGACCTCGTCGTAGCTCTCGACCCGGTCCGTCGAGGGGTCGTCGCCGGTCGCGTAGGCTCCTTCCAGCGAAAGGCGGACCCCGTCCCCGACTCGGACCCCGACCTCGAGGTCTCCCTGGTAGGCGAGCACGTCCACCGACCGGTCGTCGACGCGTCGTGCGCCGAACTGCACACCCGACTCGACCCGGAGGTCGAGTACACCGAACGACCGCTTCACGCGCACTCCTGCCGTGCCCTGCGCCGCGGGCGACGTGCGGTCGTCGTCGGGGCCGGAGCGTGCCCACACCTGGCTCAGCACGTAGGGCTCGAGGACCAGCTCGTCGTCGACGAGGCCGCCGAGGCTGCTGTAGATGCCGCCGAAGTACACGTCGCCCGCGAGCGCGACGTTGCCAGGGCCTGCGATGCCATCGGCGAGCTGCGTGACGATGAGGTCGACCCAGCCGTCGTCGCCGAGCGCGATACGTCCCCGCGCGCCGTCGAACGACCGGCCGACCTCGTTCCAGTCGAGGTCACCGATGATGAGCGCATCGCCATAGTTCAGCCGGAGGCGGCCCACGTCTGCGCGCACGACGTTGCCCTCCAGCCGGGCCCAGCCTTCGTAGAGGCCCAGCGACGCCGTGTTCACCGTGCTCGGGAGGTTGCCCAGGAATCCGGCAGCCTGCGGCGCGAAGCGGAACTGCGCCCGCAGTCCGTCGCTGATGCGGATGGGGGCGCTGGTGAGCGACAACCGGGCCCGGTACACGGTGAAGCTGCCTTCGGAGAATCGCCCTCGCGAGACGCCGAGGCGGTCGTATCCCTCCCGATTCTCGAACCGTGTGAAGAGGTAGGGCGAGAACGCGACGGGGGTGCCGGGCGCCCCCTGTTCTGCTCGGCTGGGCTCGCTCGCGAGCGCTTCGTCCGGGGAGGCGAGGCCCGCCGCGAAGACGGCGATGCCCAGGAACCCTCGTTGAGTGGCAGACACGGAAGCTCCTCTGCTGAAATGGGAGGGTCTGAAGGCGCTGGGGTCAGCGGTCGCCCTCCCGGGGGGGCGTGACGCCGATGATCCCGTCCTCGATGCGCTCGATGGGGGGCGCGTCTGGCGCACGGATCCGAAGGGCGAGCGCCTGGGCACGGCGACTGTAGTCGATCGATTCGCCGAGGATCCGCATCGACTCCTGGGGCGCGTGGAAGCCCCGCGAGTTCTCGCTGCTGATGTAGTCGAGCCGCCACGTGCTCTTGCGCTGCAGCTCGTGGAGCTCGGCCATCTCTTCGGCGGTGGCCCCGCTCTCCTTCGCCTCGAGGATCGCGTCGAGCATGTCGACCATGGCGGCCGCGGCGAGCTCCAGGTGAGCCAGCGTCGTGCTCTGGATCCGCTCGACCCGTTCGGCAAGGTCGCTCTCGGGCACGTTGTGGCAGGTCTGGCAGGCGGTGTTGAGGTTCTTCAGTGGGCTCTCGACTCGGTGGTTGCTGATCTTCGTGGCTCCCTGCTTCTCATAGGGCACGTGGCAGTCGGCGCAGCTCACGCCCGATCGAGCGTGAAGGCCCTGGCTCCACAGCTCGAACTCGGGGTGCTGGACCTTGAAGACGGGAGCCCCGGTCTCCTCGTGGACGTAGTCGTAGAAGTCGCTGCCGTCGGCGAACTGCTCGTCTTCCCAGACCTGCTCGAGCTGCTCCATCTTGAGCCCGTTGTCCCAGGGGAAGCGCAGGACCGCCTTGTTGGCGCAGTAGTACTCCACGTGACACTGCCCACAGACGAACGACCGCATCTCCTGCCGGGTTCCGTCGACGTTGGGGTCGTAGTCGCGACCGGGATTCGACCTGCGCCACGCCTCGATACTCGGAATGTGCGGCGTAGGCTCGCTGCTCTTCGCCAGCGCAGCGATGCCCTGCACGAATCCGGGCCTCGTGACGCGAATCGCCATGGTACTCGGGTCGTGGCAGTCGATGCAGCCGACGGGATGTGCATTGTTGGCGACGGGTGCGCTGCCCTCCTCGATCTCGACGCCGGCGTACTCCCCCGTGAAGCCACCGTGCGGCGCAGTCGGGAAGAGCGTGCTGTCGTCGTCGGGTGTTCCGTCGGGCGCCGCCTGGACGAGCGCGAGCACCTCGCGGTAGGGCTCGCGACTGAGCTCCTCGAAGCCGCGCACGACGGCCGCCATGTCGAAGTCAGCGGCCAGCACCTCGTCGGTGGCCGGCTTCCCCATCGCCTCGAGCCCGGCCTTTCGGTAGGTCGGGACGATCGACGCGTGACAGTGCAGACACGCGCCCGCCTGCGGCTTCTTCGTGACGCGCTCCGTGACGCCCTGGTCGTAGAGCATGTAGGCGTGGCCGCGGGCCTCGCGGTAGTCGATGCTGAAGGCGTAGCCCGCGTACAGTCGCTTCAGCCACGGCGACTGGTCGAGCTTGCTCGCCGGCATGGCACTGCTGCCCCCGTAGAAGCGGTCGCCCGCCGTCGCCTTCCAGCCTTCGAACTGTCGGGGGAAGTCCTGGCCCCAGGGCCGCGCATCGGTGGAGATCTCCGAGACCTCGGCGGTGCGCACGAACGGCACCTTGGCGTCCTGGCGGTTCTGGAACACCCCGACCAGCACGGCGGTGATCAGAAAGGCGCCGACGCCGAACACCACCAGCATCAGCCCCATCTGTAGGAAGGCATTTCGTTGTTGATTGCTCACTTCCGGCTCCTCATCGATTGGCGCGCGGACCCCGACGGGCGCGATGCGCGTGACCCACCTGGGCGTGGCAGTGCACGCATGGCGGAGGCTCCCCGTCGACGGGAAGCATGGCGTGCACGGTCAGCTGGTGGCAGTACAGGCAGGCGGACTGGGTGATCTCGATGTTCCGCTGCTTGATCTGCAGTGGCCTCGGGAAGTCGCCCGTGGTGAAGGCCAACGAGTGAAAGAAACCGTTGTCGGCCTTGGAGAGCCACTTCCCGAAGAAGTGGTGTGGCGTGTGGCAGTCGTTGCAGGTCGCGGCCGTGTGATGCGACGAGGCCTGCCAGCTGTCGTAGGACTCCTGCATGACGTGGCAGTTCGCGCACGCGGAGGGCTCGTTACCCAGGTAGGCGCTGCCGTCCGCGTACGCGAACGTGAAGATGCCGAGGCCAGCCAGGATTCCGACGAGACCGGCCCCCACCAGCGCGAGTGACCTCGCGGCCCGACCCACTCCCTCAGGCTGCGGCTGCAGATCCGACATCATCATTCCCCAAGTCGGCCATCCAGCCGGGAACCCGCCCGATCCGCAGGCGCGGATCGACCTCGGCTGCGCCGCACCTCAACAGACCTCGTTGTCTGTTGATGTGCCGAGCTTAAAGCGGACCTGAGAGTCCGTCAAGATGACGGAATCGAAAAGCCAGGCAAGGGGAGCCTACCCAGTGAAACCCGCGCAGCGCCTGTACGAAGGCGAGCAGGTCTGCTCGACAGCGAGGATATCGAGGTCCGGGACGCCGCTCAGTCCGATTCGGTTGGAGCGACCTCGGCGAGGGTCGTCGTGCGCGCCCACTCCACGTAGGAGGCCTTCAGCCGACTCCACGAGCCGTGCAGTGGACACGGCGCTGAGGCGTCACACCGGTCGAAGCCGAACACACAGGGGGGGTCGGTGCGATCCTCGCCGACGGCGGCGAGGATGTCGTGGAACGAGACGTCAGCCGGGTCGCGGGCGAGCCTGAAGCCGCCGCCGTGCCCACGGCGTGCCTCGACGAGGCCTGCCAACACGAGCTGGCGCATCACCTTGCTGACGTAGTGAGTGGGGATCTTCGTCTGCTGGGCGAGCGACTCGGAGTTCAGCACCTCACCGCCCCGCGCCTCCTGGGCCAGCCGCGCCATCGCGCGCAGCGCGTACTCACCAGTCTGACTGATGATCACCGATTGCTCCGTTTCTACGGACCTCCATATCCATCAATTCGTGCGTGGTCCTGCAGCGATCCGTGGTGTTCATCGCGAGACGACCGCAGGGTCTTCAGTCGGCGGTCCGCACCGTCCCTCGTCCCGATTCGAGCTCGACGTCCTGCGAGAGATCGACATTGCCGCGATAGATGGTGGGCTCGTCGACCAGGTTCATCGAGAAGCGCAGCAGATCGCGTAGCTCCTCGTAGACCTGGTCCTGGCTGCGGCCGTAGAACCGATCGAGGAAGACCCGGCGCTGCGCCTCCTTGATCTGCTGGATCTCCAGCATGTCCTCCGGCTCGTCCACGATGTGCGGCGTGAGGAAGATCATCAGGTTGGTCTTTCGGTCGGTCCGCTCGCGGGACCGGAACAGTCCCCCGACGATCGGCAGATCTCCCAGGATCGGGACCTTGTTGGTGCGTTCGCCCTCGATGGACGCCACGAGTCCACCGACCACCATCGTCTGGTTGTCGCGAACGAGCGCGACCGTCTGCAGCCGCCGCTGACTGGTGACGAAGCCGCCGCCCTGCGCCGCGACCGCCTGGGACTGCGCGCTCTCCTCCACCTCTTGGACCTCGAGCTCCAGCTCGAGAGTGACGTGGTCTTCGCTGTTCACGCGCGGGGTGATCGACAGCGAAATGGCGACGTCCTCGCGCTGGAAGGAAACGACGGGCGAGCCCAGGCTGTTGAGTCCGCTCGACGTGGGAAACGGGACCTTTCGACCGACCACGATCTCCGCCTCCTCGTTGTCGAGCGTCGTGAGGTTCGGGTTCGAGACGATCTGGGTGGAGCCAAAGGTCGTGAGCGCGTTCAGCGCGATGCCGAAGGCGGGCACGGTCAGGGTGCCGGCCGTGCCGTCGGAGGGGTTGACGGTCGGAACCTCGACCCCCTCACCGAACACCCCGAATGCGAGCCCCGACAGGGCATCCTGGGACAGCCCGAGCGAGTTGGATCCGAGCTGCGAGCCCGCGAACCCGACCGGAGCGTCCTCGTCGTCGCCGAAGGAGACGGGAGCGTGGTAGGCGAGACCGAGGGACTCGGCGTCCTCGCTGGACAGCTCGACGACGACCGCGTCCACGAACACGGATCGCCGCTCGACATCGAGGGCGTCGATGACCTTGCGAAGGACGCGATACTCGTCGTTGTCGGCGATCATCACGAGCGCGTTGGTGTTCTCGTCGGCCGCGATGCGGAGGTCCCCGTCGAAGACGGCCATCGCGCCCCGGCGCTCGTCCTCGACGGGCTCGGGGACAGCCTTGCCCCGACGTCGACGCTGCCGGTTGCGCTGGGCGGCCCGACGGGCGGCCGCCGTCTGGCCCGGGTCCTCGCCACCCTCCGAGAGCTCCGAGAGCACGCTCGCCACGTCCTCGGCCTTGGCGTTCTCGAGGTAGATCACGCGGATGCGTGCGCCGGCCGAGACGTCGACGCTCACGTCCACCGATGCGATCAGATCGGCGATCGCCTCGTGCCCTTCCGGGTTCGCGAGCACGATCAGGGAGTTGGTGCGCTCGTCCTCGATCACCTTCGACACGAAGCGCGACGGTTCGCCGGCGCTCACGGGATCGGCCTCCCCGCGCTTCCGGCGCTGGCGTGCCCGCCGACGGGCGCGGGCGCGAGCCCGGCGCCGAGCCCGGCGCCGGGCCCGGGCGCTCCGCGGCTCGGGCTTCGCCTCGTCCTCGGGCCCGTACAGCTCGTCGATGAGCGCCTTGACGTCAGAGGCTTCGGCGTGGACGAGCTGGAAGAACCGTAGGGTCGATTGGGGCGCCGCGACGTCGAGCTCGTTGGTCACCTCGACGAGCTTGCGGATGTTGGCTGCGGTGTCCGTGATGATGAGCGTGTTCGTGGGGGCGTACGCGATCAGCTTCGCGTCGCTCGGAGCCATCGTCTTCAGGACCTTCGACAGGTCGTCGACGCGGGTATTGTCGAGCTGAACGAGCTGGGTGACCATCTCGTCGACGCCGCGGACGGGCTCGCCAGCCTTGCCGACACGGATGGGTCGCTGGCCGGCGGACTTCGAGCGGATCACCTTGGCGGTCTCGCCGGTGTACGACAGCGTGTACCCCGCGACCTCGAGGGCCGACAGGAACGCCTCCCAGGCGGCCGCGCCGGCGACCTCCCGGTTGCTGATGATGGTGACCTTCTCGCGCTTCAGCTTCTTCACGTCGGTCAGCACGAAGTTGGTCTTCTGGATGGGGGCGAAGAACAGGATGAGGTCGTACAGCGACGTGTCGGGGCCGAAGGTCAGCGATACCCGGTCGGCCTCAGCGGGATCGGGGGCCACCTGACCGATCAGCGGGTCGTCGGTGGCGGGCCTCACGATCGTGGTTCCATCAGGTCGCGTCTCGACGACGGGGTCCTGGGCGGCGGCGAGTCCCGGCACCAGAGTGAGCGCGAGCCAGACCAGAGCGAAGAGCAGACGATGGACGGTGATGGGTCCCCCGGGCACGCCCCACCATCACCATCGCTCGCGTTCGGTGCAAACCGGGTTCGAGACCGCCGCCGTGCGCCGGGCCGGCGCGAGTCGCCCCGAACCCACCGACGCGGTACCTGCGCATCGGAGGATCCAGACATGACGAGGATGATCGTGGGGACTTGGCTCGTAGCCGCGTGTGGAGGCGACGATGCGGTCGAGCGTCCCGGGGACACGGACTCCGGCACGCCGGCGCCCGTGGAGAACCGCTTCACGGTGCTGCCCGAAGACGGCTGGGTCGCGGTCGCGCCTCTGCAGAACGTGGTCGTCACGGCCACGCCGGGCTTCGCGTCCACGTCTCTCGACACCACCAGCGTCGCGCTGGTGGACGAATTCGGCAGCGAGATCCCGTTCAGCACACGCTTGGAGGACGGAGGTCGCACCTTCGTGATCGACCCGAGCCGCCCGCTCTCGCTCAGCGGGACCTACTCCGTGCAGATCGAAGGGCTCGCGTACGTCGACGACACCGCGCTGCCCGCGATCGGGCTCACCTTCGAGACCCACCCCTTTCCGAGGATCACGAGGAGTCAGCGCGCCACCTCGCTGGAGGTCTCGAGCTACGACGATCGACAGCGCGTGGTCACGTCCGACACGTTCACCGACCCGGGCACCGACGGCATCTGGGGGACCCAGGACGATCTCCAGTCCGAGCGCCAGGTCTACGAGTACGAGCCCGAGCGCGTTCTTTCTTACGACGGCCCGGGGTCCGACGTGACCTGGGCGACCGGCGACGACGAGCTCGTGTGGTACGAGACCGTCGAGGAGCTCCCGCTCCTGAGGACGGAGACCCGCTTCGAGCGCGGGCTCGACGGCCTCTGGTTCACGCCCGACGACGTCGCCACCAGTCGACGCGAGATCGTGTACGACAGCGACGGGTTGGCCTTGTCGCGAATCTTCAGCTTCGGCATCGGCAACGACGAGACCTGGTTCACGGGGGACGACGACGTGCTCGGCTTCGCGGTCTGGAGCCACTCGCCGACTGGCCAGCTGGTGCGCGAGGTCTCGTACAACCGCCCGGGGGTCGACGACACGCCGTTCACCGACGATGACGTCGTGAGTTCCTACTACGTCCAGACCTTCCGACCCGACGGACTTCGCCTGCGCTTCACGACCTACATCGACCCCGGCAACGACGGAGTCTGGCTCGACGGCAACGACGTGCCGCTGTCCTACGTCCAGAGCACGTACGACGAGAACGGGTTGCGGACCTCGGACACCCAGTACGCCGACCCCGGCGACGACGGTGAGTGGTTCACGAGTGACGACCCGATCGACAGGTTCACCCGGGTGATCTCGAATGCCGACGGCGTCGAGACGGAGACCATCACGTCGTCCGACCCGGGACCCGACCAACAGTGGGGTACCGCGGACGACGTCGTGACGTCTCGCTGGGAACGGACGGTGGACGCGATGGGGTTCCCGGTGCGGTTCCGAACGTTCGACGGGCCTTCTGAAGCCGACCTCAGGGAAGATCGCGAGTACCTGCCCCCGCTCGTCGCCGGACCGCGTTCCCAGCCATGACCTGAGCTGCCGACCGAACCCACGCCGAGGAGGTAGGGATGACCGATTCACGAGGAACGCGCATCGTGACCGCCTCCGGGTTGTGGCTCACCGTCACCTCGGTGCTGATCCTGCTGTTGCTCGGCATGACGGTCGCGATCCTCCCCGATGCGACACAGGCGCTGCTGTGCTGTGGTCCCTTCGTGCCCGTCGGCATCGTTGCGGCAGCCGCCGGCGCGGTGACGAGGCGGGTCGTGATCGCCGACGCAGACGGGGTGCTCTCGAGCTGGGAGCCGTTCGGCATCACGACCCTCGACGTGCCCCGATCCGACATCGCGTACGTGACCATGGAAGAAGTCGAGCGTAGCTTCCTCGACATCCAGGAGTTCTGGGTCGGCATCAGCTCGGTGACCAGCTTCCGCGTCCGCCTCGTGCTGACCGACCATTCCGAGCGACAAGTTGCGGGCCACCTCGACAAGCGACGAGCCAAGCGCATCGTGGACGCGATCCGCGCCGGACTTCGCCTGCCGGGCGACCAGCCGCTCACCGGCTGGTGACGCCACCTCAGTTGGCGGCCCGCACCTCGTGGACATTGGCCGGGACGGTCGGCAACGGACCGATGAGGTGGAGATCGCGCTGCGGGAACGGGATCGTGATGCCCGCCTCGTCCAGGGCCTTCTTCACCGCGATGATCAGCTTGCTGCGGTAGCCCCAGTAGTCCTTCGAGCGGCACCAGGCGCCGAGCTTGAAGTCGATGCTGCTCGTTCCAAAGCCGAGCGCGAGCACGATCGCTCGTCGGGGCGCCCCCTCCACGCTCCACTCGTCGCCCACGCGCTGGAGCACCTCCTCCGCGAGCTCGAGGTCGGTGTGGTAGGCGACCCCGACGGTGACGTCGGCGCGTCGGAAGGGATGAGCGTCGAAGTTCGTGAACGCGCGCTCGATGACGTCGGCGTTCGGGATCCAGTGCCGAGCGTTGTCGAAGGAGTCCACCTCGGTGTGGAGCAGCCCGATGCCCGCGATCAGCCCCTCCTTGTCCGAGATCTCCACCCAGTCACCTTCCTCGAAGGGCCGAAACGCGAGCAGCACGAGCCCGCTCGCGAGGTTCGAGATGTTGCCCTTGAGCGCCACGCCGATGGCGACGCCGGCGCCACCGAGCAACGCGGCGATGCTCGTGATGTCGATCCCGAAGATCCCCATGCACACCAGCACCCCGAGCGTCACGAGCGACCATCTCGTCGCGCTGTAGGCGAAGGTCCGAATGGTGCCGTCGGCCCGGGTCCGCTTCAGCAGCTGCCGGACTCCGTTCGCGACCGCCGCGCTCGCGAACCAGACGAGGATCAGGGTGGCGAGGGCTCCGGCGACGCGGAGGCCGTACTGCACACCGAGCTCCAGCAGGGTCGGTGCGAGCTCTTCGAACGAAGGCAGGGTGCCGTCGGGATTCACGTGGTTCCTCCAGATTCGGCTCCGACCTAAGGACGTCCGCGCCGTTCTGGAAGAGCCCCACGGGCCAGGGGCCCCTCACTCCTGCTCGTCCATCCAAACGATACACCTCGCGCGTTCGCTGACGCCTGGCTCCGCCAGGGCTGGAGGAATTCGTGATGATTGCAATGCTCGCGTTCGTGGCCTGTGTCGAGGACGTGTCGAAGGACAAGGTCGAGCTGCAGGTCGAGGAGGCCCCGAAGACCGAGGAGGCAGCCCGGACGGCACCGCCGGAGGCGCCCAAGGGCGAAGCCTGGGCCGTCGACCTGTCCAAGTCCAAGCTCGAGGCCCTCGGCGCCAAGATCACGGCCAAGCACCCCATCGTGTTCCACGACTACGAGGGCACCGTCACCGTCGACGGGGACAAGGTCTCGGGGGTCAGCTTCACGGTCCAGATGGCGTCGCTCGAGGCGGACGTGGCGAAGCTGACCAGCCATCTCAAGACCGAGGACTTCTTCCACGTCGAGAAGTTTCCCACGGCGACCTTCACCTCCTCCGAGGTCCGCGAAGGCTCCACGGTCCCCGAGATGACCCACACCGTGAAGGGGACCTTCACGATCCGCGGGGAGACCAAGCTCGTGACGTTCCCCGCGCGCATCACCCTCGAGGGCCGAGAGGTCCACGCGAGCACCGAGTTCGCCCTCGACCGCCAGGACTTCGCGATCACGTACCCCGGTCGGCCCGACGACCTCGTCCAGGACAAGGTCGTGCTCACGGTCGACTTCCACGCCGCAAAGCCCCAGAGCTGACGCGTCGGGAGCGGCACGGGGAGCCGGCCGCCGACTTCGTCCCGAAGCCTCCTCACGCAGCCCGGAGGCTCACTCCCAGCGGCTCGCGAGGAAAGCGTCACTGGTGGTGAAGACGACCATTCCGTGACCGCTGGGGGCGAACGCGGCCGTCGCGGACTCCGGGGACACGGGCTCGCTCGTGGGTATGAAGGCAGGAGCTTGCCAGCCTGCGCCGGCGACGTAGGTGACCGCCTGCAGGAGCCCGCCGGCCGGGTCGTCTTTCAGGACCACCGCGTTGCCGCAGCGATCGGCGACGACCTCGTGCACCCTCCCCGCCTCGAGCTCCAGCACGTCGACGACCGCCGCACCGTCATAGCGGGCGACGAACGTCAACTCCTCCACATCCCCTTCTTCCCACTGCAGGAAGGCCACTCCCGGCGCTCCCGAGACGAGGTGGCCTAACTGCGCAAAGCCCATGCCCTGGTCGTAGGGTTCGGGCGCGGACCATTCACCAGACGGGCTGCGCTCCATGAGGAAGCCCCGGTCCGTCTCGAACACCTGGTAGGCAAACAGCGCGCGCCCGCCCCCGAGCCAGACGCCGCGACCGTTGGCGGCGTCGGTGGTGGGCACGGGGACCTCCTCGAAGTCGTCCGCGTCGCCCCAGCCTGTCGCCTTGTCGTAGAGCAGAGCCGAGTAGTCGGCACCACCGTCCCTCGCGAAGAGCATCCCCTGGCCCTGGGCGTCGAGGTCGAAACCGACGAGGCGCGAATCGTTCCTCACGAGCTTCACGGGGCTCCCGGTCTCGAAGCCGCGGATGCTGAGAATGCCGCTGGTGTCGCGGGTGACGGCACCGGCCACGTGCCCTGTGTCGTCGACCTCGGCGACCGCTCCGCCGCCGAAGCCGAGGGACTGGAGAGTGCCCGCCGACCCGTCGGGGTTCACCGTGAACCGCACCGCATTGCCACCGCTTCGGCGCTCGAGATACGTCCCCACGCCCGTCCCCGCCGGAGACAACGCGACCCGGGGAAGCCACTCGTCGCCGGCCCAGAAGCTGACGTTGATGTCGAGCACGTCGGGCGCCGACCACGCTCCCAGCGCGGCGTCGTAGCGCAGGAGCGAGAGGCGGGTCAACGAATAGACCTCGTTGGCGAGCATCACCGCATTCCGAGCCGCGTCGAGCCCCAGCCCGGCGTCCACCGGTCGCGTGAGCACGTCCGGAAGGATGGGCTCGGCTACCGACCAGTCGAACGCGGACGTGTCGACGCAGCCCTCGGGCAGGGGCGGCGCTTCCCCGCCGAGCCAGCGGATGTCGTCGACGAAGAACTCGAGACCCTCGGGGTTGTCGGTCCAGTTCGCTGACCAACCGAACGCTCCGAAGACCTGGTCCACGTCGCTCATCTCGTCGAGCGCGATCGTGTACTCGGCGGGCGTGTCGGTCAAGGTGATCACCTCACGGTCCGAGCGACCGTCGAAGTCCACGCCGCTGATGCCGACCATGAACTCGACGACCTCCCCGCCCTGGGCGCCCCATGCCGAGAAGCGAACGACCGAGGGCACGGCTTTCTCGTCGAGCACCCGAAAGAAGCTGTCCCGGCTCACCCAGTGCGCCCCCGTGAGCGGCCCCTCGACGCCGTCCCAGGCGAACCGATGACAAGACCCCGCCTGTCCGCCGGCGCGCACGGGGCACTGGTCGTCCTCGACGTGTCGGGCTTCTCCGAACGCCGAGAACCCGAAGCGCCCGCCAAACTCCTCGTCCACGACGAACGGCAGGGTCAGCGGCGACTCCTCGGGGTCGGGCGTCCCCTCGTCCGTAGGGGGCGTCCCGGTGTCCCCTTCCCGCAGCCACCGGATGTGGGCGATCTCGAAGACAACCTCGCTGTCGTCGGCACTGTCGACATACCACCAGAATGGGTTTCGGGGAGACTGCAGCTCGGCTCGTGGAAGGCTGTCGAGACTCAACGCGAACTCGGTGGGCGTCGAGGGCAGACGGATGGTCCGCTCCACGGAGTCAGCCTGGCGGTCCCCGGCGCCGAACACAACCGGTGTCCCCTCGCTACCGGGCGCGGCCCGCACCGAGAAGACGAGGGCCCCTGGCTGGCCGTCGACCGTCAGCGATTGACTGCTCCTCCAGGCCTCTGCCGCGGGCGTGGTCGAGACCGTGAACCGATGGCACACCCCGACTCTGAACCGGTCGCCCTCGCAGGACCCGCGGGCGTGTGCGTCCGATGCGCCCACGGGATCAAAGTGGTCGTCGATCAGGAGAGGCAGGCTGGCGAACCTCTGTCCGTCCTCCGCGGCGAGATCGGGCACGTCGGGTAGCGCCTCACCGCCCGAGCACGCGAACACCCACAGCACAAAGGCCAGGAGAGCCAAGGCCCAACGTCGGGTCGTCGAGGTCACGGGACCCTCTCTACTGGGGTACGCCGCCGAACGGCGGCGCCTGATTGGTGAGCAGGGACTGGGCCTCGAACCGACCGACGTTCGGATCGAGAACGTCGACGTCGTACACCTCGCGCTCCTCGATGGACCAGTCCAGGGAGCAGGTCGCGCCTTCGCAGTCGACGGAGGTCGGCTCGTTCAGGATGTCTTCCCGCTCCGAGCCATCGATGGGAGCGAGCAGCTCGGGGCTCGGGATCTCCGAGAACAGCACGCCGCGCTTGGTCGGGTCCCACTCGTCGGGCTCCGAGTAGGTCCGCGCTCGGGTCTGCAACCGCTCGAGCTGGCTCCCCTCGCCGCCGGTCACGTCGAGCGTGAGCGTCCACGTCTCGATGTCGGTCTCGACGGTCGACGAGAACGGCGCCCCATCGAGTTACGGCCCGGTGGTTGCCGGGGTAGCATTGCGGCACAGGGCCTGCCCGTCACGGTCGAAACGGGCGTCGGGCCGAGCGGTGCGATACGCGCCCGCCGAGGATCGGGAGATCGAGATGGGACGTTGGCTGACCCTGGCTGCGCTGTGCGCGGCCGTCGCGTGCACCGAAGATGTCGAGCCGCCGCCCCCCGACGACCCGACCCCGACGGAGACCGTGCCCGAGCCCCCCATCGACGCCGATCAGGACGGCATCCCTGCCGACGAGGACTGCGACGACGCGAACCCCGACATCTTCCCCGGCGCTCCGGAGATCTGCGACGGCATCGACAACGACTGCGACGAGCAGATCGACGATGCCGACGCCGACCTCGACCTGACGACCGCCTCCGCGTGGCACGCCGACGCGGACGCCGATGGCTTCGGGGCCGGACCCGAGACCCGCGCCTGCGTCGCCCCCGAGGGCTTCGTCGCTGACGCCACCGACTGTGACGACGGCGACGACACTATCCGCCCTGATGCCATCGAGGTGTGCGACGCCATCGACAACGACTGCGACACCCTCGTCGACGACGCGGACGACGATCTCGACCTGGCGAGCGCCGGAGACTGGTATGCCGATGGCGACACCGACGGCTTCGGCGCGGGCGCGCCGACGCGGGCCTGCGAGGCGCCCGAGGGCTTCGTCGCCGACGCCACCGACTGTGACGACGGCGACGATGCCATCCGCCCTGACGCGGTCGAGGTCTGTGACTCCGTCGACAACGACTGCGACACCCTCGTCGACGACGACGACCCCGACCGCGATCCCACCACGGGCATCGAAGCCTTCGCGGATGCGGACTCGGACGGCTTCGGGGACCCGTCGACGGGGCAGCGCGCGTGCACCGTTCCGGCCGACGCGGTGACCAACGGAGACGACTGCAACGATGGCGACGACGCCATCCGCCCCGACGCCGTCGAGGTCTGCGACTCCGTCGACAACGACTGTGACGCCCTCGTCGACGACGACGACCCCGACCGCGACCCGACGACGGGCACCGAGTACTTCGCGGACGCCGACTCGGACGGTTTCGGCGACCCCTCGACGGGACAGCGCGCGTGCACCGTGCCGGCCGACGCCGTGACCAACCCGGACGACTGCGACGACGGCGCTGCCACGGTCTCACCCAGTGCACCCGAGATCTGCGACACCATCGACAACGACTGCGACACCCTCGTCGACGACGACGACGACGACGTCGATGCCACGCAGGGAGGCGTGACCACCTGGCTCGACGTCGATCTCGACGGCTTCGGCGATCCCGCCTCGGCGCTCACCACCTGCACCGCACCGCCCGACCGCATCACGGTGGCCGGAGACTGCGACGATCAACGCGACGACGTGTTTCCCGGCGCGACCGAGTACTGCGACGGCGTGCTCAACGACTGCGACGCGCCGGTCTTCGACGAGAGCGGGCTCGCCACCGTCACCGACCCGGCCGGTGTGCGCACCAACGTCACCGCACAGTACACGGGCACGCCCCAGCAGGAAGCCCGCATCGTGCTCGACGCGTCCGGCGAGGTCGCGCTGTGTGAGGGCACCTGGTACACGAGCTTCGCCATCCTCGATGGCCCCACCGTCACCGTGCGGGGCTACGGCTCGAGCCGTGACGCGGTGCGGATCGAGGGCATCACCCGCGCCCCCTTCTTCGTTGCCGACGAGGACGCGGACGTGACGATCGAGGGGGTCACCGCCGCGAACGCCGACGACTCGGCCTACGGCATCCGCTGCTTCTCTACCGGCCTTCCTCACCGCCTCCACCTGCGGGACGTCCGGGTGACGGACAACCAGCTGAACGGGGACGCCGCGCTGTCCACCGACGGCTGCGACGTGACCATCGACGACGTCGAGGTCGATGGCAACGGCATCGTCAGCAACGCCGTCTACGTGGTCAACGGCTCCCTCGTGGCCACCGCGCTGGACATTCACGACAACGTGAGCGACGCGACAGGCGGAGGGCTCTTCCTCGGCGCCGGTACGCACGACGTGTCGGCCTCGCGCATCGTCGCCAACCGCGTCGTGAAGCCGAACCCGTTCGTCACTCCCGGCGGCGGTGGGCTCGTCGTGAACACGGGCGCGATCGCGACCGTCAGCGGTACCGTCATCGCGAACAACGTGGCGCCGGGCAACGGCGGTGGCGTCGTCGTGGTCGGTGACCTGACGCTGAACGACGCGCAGGTCGACGACAACGTCACTACGGCATCGGGCGGCGGGGTCTACGTCAACGGCGGGACGCTGTCGGCGTCGCGCACCGAGTTCCGCCGCAACGAGGCCGTCGACGTCTCGGGCGGCGGCATCGTCGCCTCCACCAACGCCCAGGTGTCGCTCACGTCGGTCCGACTACTCGGCAACACCGCAGGCAACCAGGGCGGAGCCATCTGGGCGTCGACGGTGGGCACGCGCGTCGACGTCGTGAGCTCCGACTTCGGAGCGGCAGGAACCTCCGACGACAACCTGCCCTCCGACGTGAATTGGGATTCGTCGCTCGCGCTTGGTGCGGGCGAGACCTTCTGCTTTGGTCCGCTCTGCCCGTGAGGCCACGCGCCTCACGGATCGTCGAGCGAGCGCTCCAGCTCGACGAGAGCCCTGGCGAGAACCAGCTGATACGGCGCCGCCCACCACGGCGCCGTGAAGGTCACGCGGCAGCCCATCGGGTGGGGCTCCACCAGGTGCCCAGTTGCGGGGACTCCGGCGATCGACCAGTCCCAACGCCGTCCCTCGTCGACCCGCGTGATCTCGAAGGGGAGCCACAGCCCCAGCCGCAGCTTCACGCGACCGCGAAGACCGCTCTCGACCCACTCCCCGGGAGCGACGACGGCCACGATGGACACGCCCCAGCTCGGCCACTCGTCGAAGCGGGCGACGGCGTTCCAGGCGCGCTCCGGAGCTGTCGGGATGACCCGACTGGCCCGGACGCGCGGCCCCGGGCTGGACGGGGCTACTGGACCACCTGGATCTGCACCGAGGCGGTGAGATCCCTCAGATCGAAGTGGCCGAGCGAGCTGTACACCGTCTCGCCGTCCTGGCCTGGAATGCGGGACGTGTACTCACCGTAGACGAGGCCGCCGTAGCCGACGATGCCGTCTCCCGTGGACCAGATCGAGTAGATGTAGTCGCCCTCGTCGCCTACCGATGCGTTGATGTCGTCGAGGATGTCGGAGACGCCGAAGGGGCCGAGCCCCCACCACAAGTAGCCGGGGTAGAGCCCGTTCGTGGAGCCACAGGTCGGCGTGGTCGGCCCGCTGAGGTAGCAGTTCACGAGCCCCTGATTGGCCCCGGCGATACCCACGAACGCGTCGACGTCGGCCGTCAGGGGAGAGCCGAGCGAGTAGGTCCCGCCCGCGAGCGCGTCCGAGGCTGTGCCGCCCTGGACGACCTTCCGCATCAGCGTCACGCCCATCGAGTGTCCGATGATGTCCACCTTCGCGGCCCCCGTGTAGTCGAGCACCGCCTCGACGAAGGCGCGCAGGTGCTCGAGGTGCTCCCGCGAGTGGTACTGCTGGGAGACGAGAAGCGGTGATGCCGGACCCCAGGTGGTCGCGTAGAGCTCCGCGTTGGTCCACCCCGCGGCGAGAAATGCGCTTCGCGAGGGTCCCCACGAGCTCGCCCGGTCGCCGTTCCCGTGCACGAAGATCACCGGATCCCGCACCACCGGATCCGAGCCCGAGGCCCGTCCGCCGAAGCTCCCGCCCACGAGATCCGATCGCTCGAAGCCGAACGACGCGTAGCCGTTGGCGTCGAGCCACGCCTCGAAGTGCCCGGTGATCGTCTGGGCAGACGACGTCGCAGGCAACACGGTCAGCATCCCGAGTCCAAGACACAGCATCGTTCGGATCATTCGGACCTCCACGCAATGTCGTTCGATTGGACCTGAGATCTGAACCAGCTGTCAAGTTTGCGCGTGTGCCGAGACTCGAACCGCACCGTCGGCCCCAATCCACCCGATCGGGCGGTTCGATTGATCCGCCCTCCGGATTGCGCTCACCTCGCGCCGACGAGCTCCCGGAGGGCTGCCACGTGCGCCGGCCCGACCTCGCAGCAACCTCCGACGACGGATGCCCCGGCGTGCAGCCAGCGCTCCGCGTGCGCGGCGTAGCGAGCCGGCGTGAGCTCCTGGCGTGGGGCGGGGATGTTCGCCCCATCGGCGACGTCGAAGCCGGCGCCGATGGCCGAGAACCCGTTGGCGTAGGCCCCGAATGGCCCCGAGTGGCTCGCCAGCGCCGACAACCCCACCCCGATGCTCTCGGGCATCGAGCAGTTGAGCAGCACGACCTCCACATCGATGCCCGCCAGGCGATCGAGCGCCTCCCGCACGGTCTCGCCGCTGCGGAGCTGTCCACTGCCGTCGTCCGCGACGGTCCAGGACACCCAGACGGGAAGGCCCGTCTCCGCTGCGCCGAGTGCGGCGGCGAGTGCCTCCCCAGCCGTCGACATCGTCTCGCAGAGAAAGAGATCCACCGAATCCGCGAGGAGCTCGGCCTGCTCTCGGTACTGGGGCTGGAGCTCCTGGAGCGGGCGGACCCGGTCGGGACGGTAGCTCCCGTGCAGCGGGGGCAGAGAACCCGCGACCAGCACTGTGTGGTCGGCCTCCGCAGCGGCCTGCCGGGCCAGCTCACCGGCGAGGCGGTTGCAGCGCTCGAAGGCGCCGGGGATGCCGCTGGGGTCCAGGCGACGCCGGGTCGCCGCGTAGGAGTTGGTCGTGATGATGTCCGCACCCGCCGCGACGAAGTCACGGTGAACCGCGAGCACCGCCGCGGGATCATCGAGCAGGGCACGTGCGGACCACGTGCCGTCACCGGTCTCCAATCCGCGAGCGGCGAGCTCCTGGCCCATCCCCCCGTCGAGGACCAATGGGCCTTGGTCCGCGAGTCGCTGCGTCGATGCCATCCATCCCCCGGGACGTCCGACGACCACCGTACCTCGCACGGAGGGCAGGGCTACCTCGACGGAGCGCCCCACCCGGCATGGCGTACGCGGCGAGGAGCTCGTCGGAATCAAAGCCCGGCAAGTCTCCGTAGCGGTGGACGGCGAGGTCCTTGTCCAGGAGGTGGTAGGTGCCGGCCAGGCCCTCGTAGACGTGCTGACCGGCCACGAGTCGCACCGACTCGTCGGGGAACTTCGACCAAAAGGCTCACGATGCACCTCCTGGGCAGACCAGCGCGCCGGTACGCCCTTCGAGAACGGTCACGGTCCGACCCGCGTTCCGCGCCCGTCGATGGTCAGGCTTCACGCCCGTTGCCCTCGATCCAGGCGCCGTGGCGCTCCAGCTGCTGCACGGCGAGCCCGAACGCCGTCGCGACGACCAGGATGACGATCGAGTCGAGCCTCGGTGCCTGAAAGGACAGGCGCACCAGCACCGTCGACGCGATGAAGCCGGCGTTGC
>CAZZLC010000023.1:0-1408 GCA_964655065.1 uncultured Enterobacteriaceae bacterium
CTGGCGCCAGACCGTCGGCTTCTTGCAAGACCGCCACGGCGTGGCGGCGTCCTCGGGCCGGATTTGCCAAGTTGGGAGCCACCGGGTACTACCGGCGCCGTCGCTGGAGGGCCCGTGGTTCGAGCTGTTGGAATCCTACTTCTTGCCTCGTCCGTGGCCGTGCTCGGCGGCTGTGTCGGCGATGACGACCCCGCCCGGGTCGAGCCTGGGGCGACCGGCGATCCTTGCCAACAAGACACCGACTGCACCTCGCAGGTCTGTGACGGCGACGTCTGTGCTGCTCCGGCCTGCGACGACGCCACCGTCAATGGCGATGAGACCGACCTCGACTGTGGCGGCCCCTGCGAGCCCTGCGCCGAAGGGTTGGCCTGTGAGGTCGCTGACGACTGCGTCTCCAGCGTCTGCGACGACGGCACCTGCGCTCCAGCCACGTGCGACGATGGGGTGCGTAACGGCGACGAGACCGACGTCGACTGCGGTAGCGTGTGCCCCGCCTGCGACGATGGCGCGAGCTGCGCGATCGCCGGCGACTGCACCTCCGGCGTCTGCGAGGACGGGATCTGCGCGGTCCCTGCCTGTGACGATGCCGTGCTCAACGGGGCGGAGTCCGACCTCGACTGTGGCGGCCCCAACTGCGGCCCGTGCCTCGACGGCCTCGCGTGTGACCTTCCCACCGACTGCGTCTCCGGCGTCTGCGAGGACGACGTTTGCGCCGAGCCGGAGTGTACCGACTTCGTGCAGAACGGCGACGAGACCGACATCGACTGCGGTGGTTCCTGCGGGGCCTGCGCCGACGGGCTCGTGTGTTCGGTTTCCGACGACTGCATCTCCGGCGTGTGCGATGGCGACCTCTGCGTGCCCGCCACCTGCGCCGACGGGGTGGCGAACGGCGACGAGACCGACACCGACTGCGGCGGGACGAGCTGCGCCCCGTGCAACGACGGGCTGATCTGTGCGATCGCCGACGACTGTGCCTCGGGGGTGTGTGACGGCGCAGTCTGTTCGGTGCCCGCTTGCGACGACCTGGTCGTCAACGGTGACGAGACCGATCTCGACTGCGGCGGCTCGTGCGCTCCCTGCGCCGATGGCCTGACCTGCGCGATCGCGGGTGACTGCACCTCCGGCGTCTGCGACAACGGGTCGTGCCTGCCCGCAGGTTGCGGCGATCTCGTGGTCAACGGTGACGAATCCGACGTCGACTGCGGAGGTAGCTGCCCCGCCTGCAGCGACGGCCTCGCCTGCGCGATCGCGGGCGACTGCACGTCGGGGGTGTGCGACAACAACGTCTGCGCGGTCGCGGCCTGCGACGACCTGGTGCAGAACGCGGACGAGACCGACGTCGACTGCGGAGGTAGCTGCCCCGCCTGCAGCGACGGCCTCGCCTGCGCGATCGCGGGCGACTGCACGT
>CAZZLC010000023.1:1508-40658 GCA_964655065.1 uncultured Enterobacteriaceae bacterium
TCGCGGCCTGCGACGACCTGGTGCAGAACGCGGACGAGACCGACGTCGACTGCGGGGGCAGCTGCCCCGCCTGCAGCGACGGCCTCGCCTGCGCGATCGCGGGCGACTGCACGTCGGGGGTGTGCGACAACAACGTCTGCGCGGTCGCGGCCTGCGACGACCTGGTGCAGAACGCGGACGAGACCGACGTCGACTGCGGGGGTAGCTGCCCCGCCTGCAGCGACGGCCTCGCCTGCGCGATCGCGGGCGACTGCACGTCGGGGGTGTGCGACAACAACGTCTGCGCCGTCCCCACCTGCACCGACTCGGTCACCAACGGCGACGAGACCGATCTCGACTGCGGCGGCGCGACCTGCGCCCCGTGCTTGGACGGCTTCGTCTGCAACCTCGCGAGCGACTGCACGTCGGGCGTTTGCGACAACAACCTCTGCTCGGTGCCGGCTTGCGACGATCTCGTCCAGAACGCCGACGAGACCGACATCGACTGCGGCGGCGCGACCTGTCCCGCTTGTCTGCCCGGCTTCGCTTGTGCGCTGGCCAGCGACTGCGACTCCGGCGTCTGCACCAATGCGATCTGCGACCTGCCGACCTGCACCGACAGCGTGATCAACGGCGACGAGACCGACATCGACTGCGGCGGCGCAACCTGTCCCGCCTGCCTCGACGGCTTCGCCTGCAACGTGGCTGACGACTGCGAGTCCGGCGTGTGCGGCAGCGACGGCCTCTGCGCCGTTCCGACCTGCGTTGACGGGATCGTCAACGGCGACGAGACCGACACCGACTGCGGCGGCACCTGCCCCGCCTGCAATGACGGCCTCACCTGCGCCCTCGCGACCGACTGCGCGTCGGGCGTCTGTGACAATGGCGCCTGCGCGGTGCCCACCTGCAGCGACCTGGTCCAGAACGCCGACGAGACCGACATCGACTGCGGTGGCGCCACCTGCCCCGCCTGCACCGACGGTCTCGCCTGCGCCCTCGCCTCCGACTGCACGTCGGGCGTCTGCGACAGCAGCATCTGCGCCGTCCCCGCCTGCGACGACGGCGTCCTCAACGGCTCGGAGACCGACGTCGACTGCGGTGGCTTCGCCTGTCCCGGCTGCGCGGCCGGAGAGAGCTGCGTCGTGAACACGGACTGCGACTCGGGTAGCTGCGGCGGCGGCGGCACCTGCAACGCGGGCAGCCTGAGCCTCGGCAACGACAGCTTCAGCCTGCCCGAGGACGCCATCGACGTGCCCCTCGCCACCGGGCTCAACGATCCGGCCGGCGTGACCGTCACCTCGTTCACCACGCCCACCCACGGCACCGCGACCATCATCAACGGCGTGCTCCACTACACGCCGCAGGCCGACTTCCCCGACGCGGGCTTCGTCTACGACGCCATGACCACCGACCCCGCCGCCAACGCCGTCGCCACCGGGACCGACACGTTCGACTACACCGGCACCGACGCGGCCGGGAACACCGGCACCGCCACCGTGACCCTCACCGTGCAGCGCTCGCACCTGCAACCCCAGGAATCCGTCTACAACGACGGCCGCGTCGCCACCGAGCTTGGTCCCTCCGGCAAGGAGCTCGTCATCTCCCGCTTCGCCGAGCTCCCGACGTCGATCAACCGGGCGAGCATGCTCGGCTTCGACACCGCGGGAACGCGCATCTTCGTGCAGGCGCAGGACCGCGGCACGAGCCCTCTCGACAACAACGGCGTCATCTACGAGCTGGTCCGGAATCCCGCCACTGGCGTGGTCACCGTCTCGACCTTCTTCGACGTGGGCGCCTTCTTCTCGACCCGTCCCGAAAACCTCGAGGGCAACAGCTCGTTCGCCGACGGCGTTCGTGACATCGCCTTCCACCCGGACTTCGACGACCCGGCCTCTGCCTTCTACGGCAAGTTCTACCTTTCGGGGCGAATCTCGCGCGATCCTGCCCTCACCTTCCAGAGCTACCAGAACGCGGGCGTGTTCGTGTCGGTGCAGAGCGGCGCCAGCGCCCCCGACTCCTCGGTGATCGAGTTCAGGTGGGACGCGACGACCCAGGCGGTCGATCCCGCGAGCTACCGCGAGGTGCTCCGCATCGGCATGGCGGTACCCAACAAGCACCCCATCAAGTCCATCGACTTCAACCCCTACGCGATCCCTGGCGACCCCGACTACGGCAAGCTCTACGTCATCAACGGCGACGGCGCCCAGAACAACCAGGCCGTCACGATCCAGGCGTCGCAGAACAACGACGGCATCGGCAAGCTCCTGCGCATCGACCCGACCCCCGACCCGGTCGCGGGCAAGCCCTATACCGTGCCGAGCGACAACCCCTTCGTGGGCAACGCCGCTTGGATCGACGAGATCTACGCCATCGGCCTCCGCAACGAGCACGACATCACCTTCTATGAGGACGCGAACGCCCAGGTCCACATCCTCCTCACCGGGGTGGGCTACGACAACGCCGACGAAATCAACGTCGTGACCCCAGGCGCCAACCTCGGCTGGGCGGTCCGCGAGGGGCCGTGGGTCGTCGCCCAGAACGGTGGAAACACCACGGGCGTCTCCGTGCTGCCCTCCGACGACTGGATGTTCGGCTACACCTACCCCGCCGCCTTCGTGGCCCACGACCCCTTCGGCAACGGAGGGATCGGGAACGTCGGCGACGTGTTCCAGGCGCTGGCCGGCGGGCACGTCATCGTCAACGACCCCAGCGGCGACCTCTACGAGCAGTACATCTTCGGCGACTTCAGCCGGTCGTCACGGCTCTACCACGTGCCCATTGCCGACCTGCTGTCCGCCAAGACCACGCTCGTGCAGGGCGAGACGGGCTCCGACCTCACGTGGGCCACGCCGAGCGAGCTCACCATCCTCTTCAACCACGACAACGACCCCACGACCACGCCGGTCGTGTACGCGGACTTCGCCGAGATCGTGAACCCCGTCCGCAGCGACGTACGCTTCGGCGAGGGCCCCGAGGGCGAGCTTTACCTGCTCAACAAGTACGACGGCTGGGTCTACATCGCCGAGAACACCACGCCGCCTGGCTTCGTGCTCCCCCCGCCCGGCGGCAGCACCGGCGGACCAGGCGGCTCGGGCCCGCTGCAGGCGGTGAGCGACGCTTTCGTGACCGACGGCACCACGACGGTGCAGGTCTTCGGTGAGGGGAGCAACCTCGGCTTGAAGGTCAACGACAGCTTCGGCAACCCCGAGCCGCCGATCACCGATGCCCAGGGCATCGCCCTGGCCGGCCAGAGCTCCAACGGCAACCCCTTTGCTGTGGTCGCCGGCACGTTCGGCGGCGACTTCACCATCGAGTCGAACGGAAGCATGCTCTTCGATCCCGCCGGCGACTTTTCGATGCTGGCCGCAGGCGAGTCCGAGGTCACCGCCACCAGCTACACGCTGACCGACACCAGCGGTGCGACGAGCACCGCGAGCGCCATCGTGACGGTGAAGGCCAACATCGCCGACGTCCCCACGATCCAGAACCTGGTCGTCAATCCGAGCGCAGTCGTGCCCATCACGGCCGCCTCGGCGGTCACCCCGGCCGTGGGCACGCTCTACTACAACGACCGTCCCTACACGCTGACGTCGTTCCCGGGTGCCTTCCTGTCGAACGGCGTGGTGCTCCCCACCAACAACGATGACCGAGACATCACGGCCACCACCCCGTACCTCACGTTCGACCTGTCCACCGATGGGTTCGTGTACGTAGGACTCGACACCCGGGCGACCTCCACTCCGGCCTGGCTGCTCACGTCGGACTGGTTCGACACGGGTTTCGTGGTCGACGCGCTCGCCTTCCAGGGCAACACCGAGTCGTTCCTGCTCTACGGCCGATCGCTCGACGCTGGCCAGGCGGTCACGCTGTTCGGCAACCACCGAAACGTGACCGGCGCAATGTCGAACTACCTGGTGTTCGTCGACGACCAGGCGCTGTTCGAGCCCTGATCGACGGCGGGCGCGGGGTCGGCGGAGTTGCCGTGGAAGACCACGGCCGCGTCGCCGTGCCGCTCCATCACACGGAGCCCCAGCGGCGCGAGCGCGGCTTCGTAGAACGCGACGCTCCGGGCCAGGTCCCGGACGTTGAAGCCAACGTGATCCAGCATGCCGAGCTCCTCTGGCCTCGGCCTCACGGCCGAGCCATGATCGTCTCGATGATGTGGTCCGACAGCGCCATCGCCTCGTCGCTGTAGTCAGCGAAGTAGGTGCGTACGTCCAGAAAGGCGTCGACGAAGCCCGTCTCGTCATCGTCGGCCAGCCGTTCCGCGAGAGACCGGGCCTCCCGCAGGAACGTCTCGCGGACCAGCGCTCCATGGGGGTTCTGCCTCATGATCGCTCGGTAGAGCTCCGGCTGCTGCGAGAACAGGCGTCCGACCATTGCCAGCTCGAGCCGGTAGATCGGCGAGGTGAACGCCAGCGTCTCTGGCAGGGAGTGGCCGGTCGCCAGCAAGGCACGTCCCATCGCGATGATCCCGAAGTGCGTCAGCACCTGCACGACCCCCATCATCGCGTCGTGGTGCGCCGGTGTCGTCTGCACGATCTCCACGCCCATGCGGCCCAGCTCCGCGACGAGCCAGCGCCCCCGTGGCCCGGGCCGGACCTCGCACACCACGACCTTCTGCCGCCGCAGCGACGCCACCGTCGGCCCGAACATCGGGTGGGTGCCCAGGGCTTCGCCGCGGCTCGTCGCGAGGGCCCGGCAGACGTCGACCTTGAGGCTGTTGATGTCGCACAGCAGTGCGTCCTCGCGAACCAGGGGAGCGAGCGCCTCGACGGCGCGGGCCGCGAGACCCATCGGCACGCACACCATCACGATGTCGGCCGCGGCCACCCGATCGGGATCGAGAAGGTCGCCGCGGTCGAGCACGTCCACCGAGTGACCGCGTTCCGCGAACGCACGCCCCAGCCGCGTCCCCATCTGACCGCGTCCACCCACCAGCAGGAACGCGTGGTGCTCGCTCGTCGCCTCGTCGACCGGCTCTTCTTGCAGACGGTGCGACGCCTCCACGAGCTGACGCATCAGGTCCCGGGCCAGCCGCGGATCGAGCCCCACGTCGGCTGCGTTGCGTTCCGCGCGTCGGTACACCTCCTGCTCCCGGGAGCGGTCGAAGAGCGGCTTGCCTCGGGCCCGCTTCGCTTCCTTGATCCGCGCCACCACCTCCAGACGGCGACGGGCCAGCGCCAGCAGCTCGTGGTCGAGCGCGTCGAGCTCCGCGCGCAGGGTGGCGAGCTGGTCGTCACTCTCGGTCAATGGGCTCCTCCCCTCGAGCAGCTTGGCCCGCGATGCGGCGGTGGTCGATGGGGCTCGGTCGCGACGGGGAACCTTCGCCCACCCGCGCGCGTCGCAGTCGCCTCGAGATCCGCCATCCTCGACGGAATCGACACCTTCACCTCCACGCTGGAGTCCGGATGCTGCGCGGTGCGCCCGCCGCCCTGGACAGGTTCCCCGACGAGGGGGATACAATTCCCGCCGAATCCGACCGAGGAGCCGACGATGGACGCGCTGTCGCCCCGCCCGCGGGCCCTCCCCGAGCGCATCACCGGCCGGCCGCTGCGCTGGGGGCGCGATCTCTCCGTGATTGGGGCGGTCACCGCCGCGAGCGCGTGGCTGGCCCTCGGGCTCGCCAGCCCCACGTTCGGGCTCGTCGCGGTGCTCTCCGCCGCCGTGGCGGGGTTCGCGCTCGGACTCGAGATGCCGTCCTTCCTCGACACCGCGCGCCACCGCATGCCCCTGGAGCTCGTCGGTGTGCGCTGCATCGCCGTCGGTGGAGCTCTGGGCGGGTTCGTCGGGCTCGCGGCGGCCACCGCCGCCGGCAACGCCTGGTTCCTCGGTCCCGTCGTCATCGGGGCCATTGCCGGAGCGCTCCAGCTCGGCTGGTGGTGGCTCCCGTACACCGTGCTCACCGTGACCGAGCGCCCCACCTGGCCCGCGGTGCTGGTCGCGTGCGCCGTGGCCCCGTTCGTCGGACCGATCGCCCGGGCGGTCGCGGACCTGATCGTTGCCGTGATCCTCTGAAGGAGCGAGAGCCATGCTCTGGTTCACCCTCGCCTGCGGCCCTTCGGCGCCGCCCCCGCCCCCTGGTCCGATGGTCGAGCCCGGCGCTTACTCCTTCTTCGAGGGGGCGCTCCCGGGGTGCGCCACCACGGGCGAGCCGCGCATCGTCCGCCTCGAACGGCGCACCCCGGTACGCGCCACGGTGGTGACCCGCAGCGGGCGCTACCTGCGGGTGGAACACGACGGCTCCCTCGGCTGGATCGCCACCGAGGACGCCGACGACACTCGCATCATCACCGCACTGCAGAGCGACGAGCCCGGCACCTCCTGCCTGCAGGCCGCGCTGACCCCCTTCGGAAGTCAGCGCTGGCTCGCCCGAACCGCGAGCTGGATCTCCATCGTCGATCTCACGACGAGCCGGGTGCGCCGACTCTCGCCGGCCACCGGCGGTCTCTCCGACTGCCGGGTCCACGACGGTGGAGCTTCCGTGGTCTGCCAGGGGTCGTCGGGGCCCGTGCGCCTCGACGCTTCGGGCGTCGTGCTGAGCGGCAACTACGAGCCCGTGTGGGCCAAGGAGCTCTATCCCGACTGAGGAGCGCGCTACTTGGTGTCGAGCACGAAGCCCTGCGGCGGCGCGGCAGTCTCGAGCACGATCCGAGCGGCGTCGTCGCCGAGGACGTGCGCATCGGCGAACAGGCCCAGGTAGGCATTCAGCGCGGGCAGCGCCTCGGACACCGGGATGAAGTCCTCGCCGCATCCGTCCTCGAATGCGCTCGGCTGGAACGTCTTGACGAGCGCGTCCTCCAGGTCGTCGCAGATCGAGAGGAACGTGACGTGGCCACCGTCGGGCATGTCCACCCACACGTCGTCCTCGCCGTCGATGGCGTCCCAGGTGGGGATCGACGAGGTCTCCGGGGGGGTGGTGATGTCGCGTCCCCCGGACTGGAGCATCACGGGGAGGGCCACGGCGGTCAGCTCCGCAGGGTCGAACGCGCGGACGGCCGGTGCCTGGGGCACGAGCGCCGCGATGCGGGGGTCGGCGAAGCCGGTATCGAGGAGCACCTGGACGTCCGGGTCCTCGAAGATGGCGCAGTTCTCGTCTTCGGGATTGGGGCAGCCCGGATCGAGCTCGGTCGCCGAGGGCCGGGCGCCGCCGACCGCGAAGGTGGTGTAGCCGCCGAAGCTGTGCCCCACGAGGAGCACCTGCGACGTGTCGCCGAGGCCGGCCAGAGGGTCGTCGCCAGGGTCCTCGATCCAGTCGACCACGGCCGAGATGTCCTGGGGACGCTCGATGACGCTCTTCAGAAACGGGTCCCCTCCGCCCGACAGCAGCTCGAGCGCCGTGTTCCCGACGTGATCCGGCGCGAGGGCGATCCAGCCCCGCGAGGCGAGGTACTCGCCGATGGGGTAGCCCACGAGCCCCACCCCGCCGTTGCCGTGCGAGTAGACCGCCACGGGGAAGGGCGCGTCGCCGGGGTCGGCCGGGTCGCCCGTCGTGGCCACGGGGGAGTCGATGGCGATGAGGCCGCCGACGGCGTACTCCGCAGCCTCGCCGCCCGCCTCGGCGGGGTACCAGACCTCGACGGGCAAGGTGCGGTCTTCGTCGGAGGTGGCCGGGCGATAGGTCACGTCGACCTGACGGTAGCCCACGGCGAACGGACCGAGCGCGAGCCGCTCGGTGAACTGGTCGTCAGCGGTCGTCTCGCCCTCGGGTTCGGTCTCGCACGCGCCGAGTGCGAGCACCAAGGTCAGTGGTCTCATCTTCCCTCCTCCAGGAGCCGGTCATTGTACATGCTCGCCGGGCTCGGGTGGCATCGGGGCCGCCGCCAGCGTACGCCACACACTCACGCGGAGGCGCAACCATGGACGTGTACGAGGTGCTGCAGCAGCGCGGCTTCCTCCAGGACTGCACCCACCCCGACGAAGTGCGGGCGGCACTCAGCGAAGGTCCCGTCACGATGTACACGGGCTTCGATCCGACCTCGACCTCGCTGCACGTGGGCAGCCTCCTGCAGCTCATGGCGATGTCGTGGTTCCAGCGCGCCGGCCACCGCGTCATTGCGCTCGTCGGCGGCGGCACGGCGCGGGTGGGCGACCCGACGGGCAAGACCGAGCTCCGGCAGATGCTCACCGACGAGCAGATCGCGTCGAACTCCGAGGGCCTGCGCCGTCAGATGTCCCACTTCCTCGAGCTCGACGGCGAGCGGGGGCTGCTCGTGGACAACGCGGACTGGTTGCTCGAGCTGCAGTACATCCCGTTCCTGCGCGAGATCGGTCGCCACTTCTCGGTCAACCGCATGCTCGCGGCCGAGGCCTACAAGCAGCGGCTGGAGCGCGGGCTGTCGTTCATCGAGCTCAACTACCAGATCTTCCAGGCCTACGACTTTCTGGAGCTGAACCGCACGCACGGCTGTCGCCTGCAGATGGGTGGCAACGACCAGTGGGGCAACATCGTCGCCGGAGTCGACCTCGTGCGTCGGGTGGAGTCCACCGAGGTGTGGGGGCTCACCACCCCGCTCATCACCACCGCGACGGGGGCCAAGATGGGCAAGACCGCCGCGGGGGCGGTGTGGCTCGACGCCGAACGGTGCCCCGCCTTCGACTACTGGCAGTTCTGGTACAACACCCACGACGACGACGTGGGGCGCTTCCTGCGCATCTATACGTTCCTCGACCTCGACGAGATCGCGCGGCTCGAGTCGCTCGAGGGCAAGGACATCCGCGACGCGAAGCGGGTGCTCGCCAACGAAGCCACCCGCCTGCTCCACGGCGACGACGAGGCGCGCAAGGCTGACGAGGCCGCGCGGGCCATGGCCGAGGGGGCCGCGGTCGACGCGATGCCCGAGTTCACCATCGGCGACGACTCCACCCTGGTGGGCGTGCTCGTCGGCTCGGGCATGGCGAAGTCCAAGAGCGAGGCCCGGCGACTCGTGGGTCAGGGGGGCGTGAAGCTCGATGGTGAGCGCCTCGACGACGTCGACCTGCCCATCGTTCCCTCCGAGGAGGGCTCCGTGCTGCGGGTGGGCAAGAAGCGGGCCGTCCGCGTCATCCGCTGACGGAACGCGTCCAGCTGCGGAGGTCGGCGACCTGCTCCTCGATCCTCGTGAAGGCGGTGCCGCCGAGCGAGGTGCGCCGCTCCGCCGCCGCAGCGGGATCGAGCCAACCGAGCACGTCGGCGTCGAGGGCCTCGTGGAACTGGCCGACCGTCTCGGCGGTGAGGCCAGAGAGATTGGTACCCTGCGCCTCGCACCACGCCACGACCCGCCCTGCGACCTGGTGGGCCTCCCGAAAAGGCACCCCGCGTGTGACGAGGAAGTCGGCGATCTCGGTGGCGAGAAGGAAGTCGCCCCTCAGCGCCTCGGTGTAGCGGTCGCGATTCACGGTGAGCGAGCGCCACACGTCAGCGGTGATGGTGACGCAGCCCTGCGTGGTCTCGATCGCGTCGAAGAGGGCCTGCCGGTCCTCCTGGAGATCGCGGTTGTAGGCGAGGGGCAGTCCCTTCACGAGTACGTGCAGCGCCTGGAGGTGCCCGATCACCCGGGCGGCCTTGCCCCGCACGAGCTCGGGGGCATCGGGGTTGCGCTTCTGCGGCATGATCGACGAGCCGGTCGCATAGGCCTCCGACAGCCGCACGAACCCGAACTCCGACGACGACCAGAGCACGAGCTCCTCGGACTGACGCGACAGGTGGCTCATCACGAGCGCGCACGCCGATACGGCCTCGATCTGGTGGTCCCGCGCGGCCACGGCGTCCATCGCATTGGGAACGGGCCTGGAGAACCCGAGCAGCTCGGCGGCGACCTGGCGGTCGATGGGGTGCGGTGTGCCCGCCATGGCCCCGGCTCCGAGCGGGCACTGGTCGAGGCGGCGCAGGACGTCGCCGAGTCGCTCGGCGTCGCGCCGGTGGGCCCAGGCGTGGGCGAGCAGGTGGTGGCCGAGCCAGATCGGCTGCCCTCGCTGCAGGTGGGTGAAGCCGGGCATCAGCGTCCGCCCGTCGGCCTCGATGCGGTCGAGCAACGCCGCCACGAGGTCGACGACCGAGACGCGCAGCGACTGCAGTCGCGTCCGCATCCAGAGGCGCACGTCGGTCGCCACTTGATCGTTGCGGGACCGCGCCGTGTGCAGCCGCTGACCGACCGGACCCACGATCTCGGTGAGTCGGGCCTCCACTGCCATGTGGACGTCCTCCTGGGCGGGGTCGGGCACGAACGCTCCGCTCTGGAGCTCCTCCTCGACCTGGACCAGCCCATCGAGCAGGGTCTCGGCTTCCTCGTCGGTAAGCAAGCCGGCGCGCCGCAGCACCTCGACGTGGGCGCGGCTGCCGTCGAGATCCTCCGCCACCATGGGCAGGTCGACATCGAGGCTTTGTGAGAACGCGATCATCGTCTCGGCGGGCGATGACCCGAACCGTCCGTCCCACAGCGGCATGTCAGCCCCCCTCGGTGTTCCTCCGCACCTGGCCCCAGGTGCGGTAGGGCAGCCCGTACAGCGCGAGGAAGCCCCTCGCCGCCTCGCGGTCGAACGTGTCCCCGTCGGAGTAGGTGGCGAGGCCGGCGTCGTACAGGGAGAACGGCGAGCGACGACCCGTCATGCGGACAGTGCCCGCCGACAGCCGGAGCCGGACGTCGCCGGTGACCCGCGCCTGTGTCGAGTCGACGAACGCCTGCAGAGCCTCGCGCAGCGGACCGAACCACTGCCCGTCGTAGACGACGTCGGCGAAGTCGGCGGCGATCTTCCGCTTGTAGTGCGAGGTGGCCCGGTCGAGGACCACGCGCTCGAGCTCGCGGTGAGCCAGGTGGAGCACCAGAGCGCCCGGGCCCTCGTAGACCTCGCGGCTCTTGAGCCCCACCACTCGGTTCTCCACCATGTCGATGCGACCCACGCCATAGTTGCCTGCGAGCTCGTTGAGGTGCTTCACGAGCTGCACCGAGCCCATGGCCTCGCCATCGATCGCGATGGGCAGGCCGCTCTGGAACGACAGCGTGATCTCCAGGCTGCCTCGCGGGGCCTCCGAGGGGTCTTGCGTCATCCGCCACACGTCGGGCGGAGGCTCGGCCCAGAGGTCCTCCATCTCACCGCACTCGATGGCACAGCCCCACACGTTCTCGTCGATCGAGTACGGCTTCTCCTTGGTGATCGGGATGGGAATGCCGTGCTGCTCGGCGTAGGCCACCTCGAGCTCCCGGGTGACGAGGTCCCACTCGCGCAGCGGAGCGACGATCCGGAGGTCGGGGGCCAGCGCCTGCGCGGCGACCTCGAAGCGCACCTGGTCGTTGCCCTTGGCGGTGCACCCGTGCGCGATGGCCGCGGCACCGTGCTCTCGCGCCACCTCGCACAGGCGCTTGGCGAGAAGGGGGCGGCCGAGCGCCGTGTGCATGGGGTAGAGCTGCTCGTAGAGGGCGCCCGCGCGGAGGGCCGGCCAGCAGTACTCCTCGACGAAGGTCCGCTGAAGGTCCTCGACGACCGCGATGGACGCCCCGGTGTTCAGCGCCTTCTGGCGGGTGGCCTCGAGGTCGGTCCCCGGTTGCCCGAGGTCGCCGGTGTAGGTGATGATCTCGGCGTTGTAGTGCTCCTTGAGCCACGGCACCATCACGGAGGTGTCAAGGCCTCCGGAGTAGGCGCACACGATCTTCAAAGCGGACCTCCTCGACGTCACGTCAATGCCCGTCCCTAACCGCCGCGTCGCCTGCGCTCACCACGTCTTGCCCGCCTTCACGACGGCACGGAGCGGTACGTCGAGCGGGCCCACCCCCTCCATCACGCTGCGGACCACGTCGACCACGGCGTCGGCCGTGCGCGTCGCGGTCTCGACGAGGACCTCGTCGTGGACCTGGAGGACGAGTCGGGCCGAGAGCGCGGCCAGGGCCGGAGCGAGCTCGACCATCGCGAGCTTGCAGAGGTCCGCTGCGGAACCCTGCACGGGGGTGTTGATCGCCTGGCGCTCCGCCCGGGAGCGGGTGGCGGGATCGCCAGCCCAGAGCTCGGGCAGGTACCGACGGCGGCCCGCCCAGGTGGTCACGTAGCCGTCGGCCTGGGCCCGGCGGAGCGTCTCGTCGCGCCACGCGCGCACGCCCGGGTGCAGCTCGAAGAACTGCTCGATCCAGGCTCTCGCCTCACCCATCTTCACGCCGAGTTGCTTGGCGAGCGCCTTTGGGCCCTGGCCGTAGATGGTGGCGTAGTTGATCGCCTTGCCCGCCTCCCGCTGGGGAGCGGTGGGCTCCTCCACGCCGAAGAGGGCCCGGGCCGTGCGGCAGTGTAGATCCTCGCCGTCCAGAAGGGCCGATCGCAGCTCGTCGTCGCCCGAGAGGTGAGCGAGCACCGCGAGCTCCATCTGCACCCAGTCCCCCGAGACCAGCAGGTGGTCGTCCTCGGCCACGAAGGCAGACCGGATCTCACGGAACTCGGGATCGTGCAGGGGCGTGCGCTGTAGATCCGGGTCCGTCGTGTGCAGCCGGCCCGACACGGACAGCGTCGCGAGGAAGGTGGTGTGAATGCGGCCGTCGGCCTCCCGAACGGCGCGGGTAAGCACGTCGGTGTAGGTGTGCACCATCTGATCGACGGTCCGGAAGCGCTGAACGCGGGCCACGATCGGATGCTGACCCTTCAGCGCCTCGAGCACCTCGGCATCGACCGACGGCCCCCGCTTCGCCTGCTTGATCACGGGCAGGTCCAGATCGCCGAACAACACGTCGCCGAGCTGCTTGGGCGACGCCGGGTCGAAGGACCTGCCCGCGAGCTCCGCGATCTCCTTGCGCAGCGCGGCGCGCTCCGACTTCAGGCGCGCGCCGAGGGAGGCGATCGCCTGGCGTTCGACCCGCACCCCGGCGAGCTCCATGTCGGCGAGCACCAACGCGAGCGGGAGGTCGAGGGTCAGGAACCCGTCGATCTGATCCTCCGCCACGAGCCGCGGATGCAGGATCTGCCAGGCCGCCCCGATGGCATCGGCCTGCTGGCAGGCGAAGGCACCCGCTCGATCGACGGACAGGGACGCGAACGGCACCCGCGACTTGCCGGACCCCACGATCGCCGAGGGCAGAGCAAGTCCGATCTGAAGGTATTCCCTCGCGATCTGGGCGAGCGTGTGGGGGACGATGCGCGACGGATCGAGGCGGTAGCTCGCCAGAGCTACGTCTCCTGCGACGCCTTCGAGGCGAAGTCCAATCTCGGCGAGCGCGACGTGGGATGCCTTCGCGTCGTGGAGGACCTTCCTCCACTGGGGGCTGGCGAGCCAGGATCGGAGCACCCCGATTCCGGCCGCTCCCAGTGCCTGGTCGGCCCCGAGAATGGGCACGTAGACCGCCCGGCCCACGCGGGGAGACAGCGCCACCCCCACGACGGCCGGAGCCTCGGGGGGCGCGCGGTCGATCAGGCAGAAGACGGCAACTGGCGACGCTTCCGTGCCCGCGCCTTCGTGCTCGATGGCCCCTCGGGCCATCGTCGGGCTGTCACAGACGAAGTACTCGCGGGCGGCCACGAGGGACGGCTATCGGCCCGGCTGTGGCGGCACGGGGTGGGGGGCTCGGGCGGGGGCCTTCGTGCGGTCCTTGATGGCCACCAGCTCGATGTCGAACACCAGCATGCCCTGAGGGCTGCCCCGGCGACCCTTGTAGGCGAGCTCCTCGGGGATCCACACCCGCCACTTGTCGCCGACGCTCATCATCTCGAGGGCCTCGGTCCAGCCCTCGATGACCTGGGCGACGCCCAGGGTGGTGGGCTTGCCTCGGTCGAGCGAGCTGTCGAACATCAGCCCGTCGGTGGTCCAGCCCGTGTAGTGGACCTCGACGGTCTGCTGCTTGGTCGGCTTGGGTCCGCCAGAGCCGGTGGCGAGGACCTTGTAGGACAGGCCCGACGCGGTCGTCTTCGCGTCGGAGGGCGCCGCGGCGACGTTCTCGGGAGGGGGCTGGGACTGGGTGACCTCGAAGAGCTCGAGATCGAAGATCATGTCCTGCGGCTCGGTCTGGGGAGGAGGGGCGCCCTTCATCAGGGTGAGCTCCTTCGGAATCCAGACCCGGGCCTTCTCACCGGCCACCATCTGCTGGAACGCCTCCGACCACCCCGGGATCACCTGGGTGAGGCGGAACTCGGGGACCCGAGCGAGGTCCTTCGACGACTGGACGAACCGCCCCTCGCTGTTCCACCCGGTGAAGTGGGCCTTGACCCTGGCATCGGGCTTGGGCTTCTCGGTGCCCGTGCCGGCCTCGAGCGTCTTGATGGTGATGCCCGACGCGAGCTTGTTCCCATCGGATGGCGCCGTGTACTGGTTCGCGGCGAGGACCGGGGGGTTCGTGACCTTGAGCAGGTGGATGTCGAAGACGAGCATCCCCTTCGGCTTACCCGCCTTGCCCTGGTAGGCCTTCTCCTCGGGGATCCAGAAGATCCGGCGCTCTCCCTCGACCATCTCCTGCAGCCCCTCGGTCCAGCCGGAGATGACCTGCTGCAGCGAGAAGCTGTGGGTGCGCTGACGGCTATAGGAGGAGTCGAACTGCTTCCCGTCGGTGGTCCAGCCCGCGTAGTGCACCTCGACGCGCGCCTCGGCGACAGGCTTCACCTTGCCCTCCCCCGGCACCAGGACCTTGTAGGGGATGCCGGTGGAGGTCTTCAGAGCGTCCTCGGGAGGCGCGGCCACGTCGACGGGGACCTTGGGGCCACCGTCCTCGGCCATCTCGATCTCGGCCGGGTCGGCCGGCTTCGGGCCCGTTTCACAGGCGAGCAGGGACAAAGCGAAAAGAAGGTGCACCATTCCTCCGGTCGATCTGGTCGCGCAGGGTAACATCCCGCCCGGGAGGACCCTTTGCCCATCACCCTGGTCTTGCTCTGGGGGTGCGGAAGCGTCGAGTCGCCTGAGCCTGCCGAGGATCCGGTACAGGCACCGCCACTCGTCCCCGTGCCCAAGCACGTCGTGCTCTTCGGAGCGATTCCCGATGACCAATACGGCGACAAGCCGGCTCCCGAGGCCAAGGTGGCCTTGGGGCGCAAGCTCTTCTCGGACGTTCGGCTGTCGGGGGACGGAACACGGAGCTGCGCGACCTGCCACCCGCTGGACCGCTACGGGACGACTTCCTCGGGTGTCGGGGAGGTCGACGGCGCACGCAACCCGCCTTCGGTCTACAACGCGGGCCTGCAGTTCGCGCTCCACTGGGACGCCTCGGTCCCCAGCCTCGAAGCCCAGGCGCAGACCGCGCTCGTCGACGAGCGGCAGTCGGGGTTCGAGAACCCGAAGGCCGTGACGACGAAGCTCCAGGCGCTGACCGACTACGCGGAGCCCTTTGCGGCAGCATTCCCGGAGGCGCCGACCCGAATGTCCGCGGCGCAGGTCGGGCAGGCCCTCGCGGCGTTCGAGCGCTCGCTGACCACGCCCGGCAGCCGGCTGGACCGCTACCTCGGCGGCGACCGGGAAGCGCTCACCCCCGACGAGGTCGCCGGGTTCGACCGCTTCGTGAAGGTCGGGTGCAACAGCTGCCACTCGGGTGCGCTGTTCGGCGGCGGGCAGGTGCAGCGGCTCGGCGCCGTCAATCCCTGGGAGGTCGCGGACCCCGGGCGCGAGGCGATCACCGGCAAGGCCACGGACCGTCGACTGTTTCGCGTGCCGTCGCTGCGCAACGTGGCGGAGACCGGGCCCTGGCTTCACGATGGCTCGGTGACCGAGCTGCCCGAGATGGTCCGACGGATGGCCTGGCACCAGCTGGGCCGGGAGCTCGACGAGACCGAGGTGGCGGAGATCGTGGGGTTCCTCCGCACGCTGACCGGCGAGCTCCCTGCGACGCCCTGACGGTCCCTCGCATCCACCCCGGCGGCGACTGGGATAAGTCCCACGCGGCGAAGGCGGAGGGACGAGCGTCTCGCCGAGGATCGGACGATGGGTACAGAGGCATGGTCGCTGGCTGCCACGCAACCGGGTTCGTCGATCGCCGGCTACACGGTCGGTGATCAGCTCGGCGAGGGCCCGCTCGCGGCAACCTGGCTGCTCCACGGGACCACGGGCCTTCCCGAGGCGGTCCTGCGCGTACTCCTCGTGCGCCGACCCGACTTTCAGGAGCGCTTCACGTCATCGGCGAAGCTGCTCGTGCGTCGCGCCCACGTCAACCTCGTTTCGCTGCGGGAGCTCGTCACCGTCGACGGCCACGTCGGGGTGGTCACCGAGTACGTGAGCGGCGGAAACCTGGCGCGCTGGCTCACCGCGGAGCCGCGCACCACCAACCACGTGGTGCCGTTGTTCTACGAGATCGCGAGGGGGGTCGGTGCGGCGCACCACGCGGGGCTCCTCCACCGCAACCTCAAGCCCACCAAGATCCTCCTCACGCCGCATGGTCGCCCCAAGGTCGCGGGCTTCGCGCTCGGCAAGGTCGTGAACCCGGTGGGACCGGGGGTCACCGGGCTCGACGAGACCTTCGGCACCCCGCAGTACATGGCGCCCGAGCAGTTCCGGGGGGCCTCCGACGTCGACCATCGCAGCGACCTGTTCAGCCTCGGGTGCATCCTCTATCAGATGCTCACGGGACGTCGCCCGTTCGACAACGCCGACGTGATGCTGCTCTACAAGCAGATCATGACCGGCGAGATGGAGCCGCTGCCTGCCACCACGCCGGCCGCGCTCGTGGGCATCGTGGCCGACCTGCTCGACCCCGACCCGGCGTTCCGGCCTCCCACCGCCGACGCCTTGCTGGAGCGCTTTCTCGAGGAGCGAGACCTTCGCCGGCTCCTTCCGCCCGATCTCGCGGAGCTCGGCACTGACCCCGACATCGTGTACGACCCGAACGCGACCGTGCCTCCGAGCCTCGTGCGAGGCGAGCGGCCGTCGTCCGGCCCTCCGGCGACCGACAGCGGGTCGGTGGCTCGGATCTCCCGTCGCTCGGGTGCCCCCTCGCTACCCCCGCCCCCCGCGAAGCGCTCGGCGTCGAGCGAGTTCGTGGTCGCGGAGGGCGTGGGAGGCACCCCGCGGGCCGCGGACCCGAGCGATTCGTCGTCGGCAGCGATTCCGCTCGAGTTCCCCGCCGATGGTCCGGGGTTCGGCGACGAACCCAACTCGTTCTACGACCGTGTGGCCCTCGCGATCGAAGACAACTGGTGGTGGGTGCTCGTGGGGCTCGGCAGCCTCGCGTTCGCCATCGTCTCCGTGCTCTTCGCGATCGTCTACTTGTCGGTGGCCGCGCCCTGACCCGTCTCGTCGATCAGTCGATCGAGCTGCTCGCGGGTCATCGACCAGTCGCTCTCCTCGCGCTCCCCGCTGTCGTCGACCCGGGTGCGGTGGATGTCGGTGCGGTCGGGCTGCACGTCGATCTCGAAGTAGCGACGGTCCTCGTCGGGCCGGCCCCGGAGGATGGCGCCGCCGAGCTCTGGGGCGACCTCGACGGGCTCGACCGGGTCGGGTAGCGACCGCAGCCGCTCGGGGAGGGAGGCCGCCTCGCGCGGCACGTCGACCGGCTCGTCGTGTCGGACACGGACGCGCTTGACCCGCACCCCGATGCGATCGACGTCGACCACGTCGACCTCGGCGGAGTGCCCGTCGCGGTCGACCTCGATGGTACCAGGGCCGTCGAGCTCGTTCAGGGCATCGTCGAGCTTGGGTTCGGAGCTCATGTTTCCTCGCCGGGCGTGGGCTTGCGCTTGCTCTTCTTGAACTCGGACCCGTCGTGCGAGACCCGCACCGGCTTGCCGTCGAGCAGGGTGTCGAGGTGGCAGGGCCGACCCCAGATCGACACCATGTTGCCGAGCGTCACGCTCGCCCAGTCGAGCTGGATGTCGAGGCCCTCGTGCTGGTGGAACATCCGCAGCTCGCTCCGGTTGCCGTGGTTCGCATCGACCACGTACACCCGCGGAGTGCCGCGAGTGGCCAGCATCTGCAGCAGCTGCCGCTTGACGTCCTCGAACTCTCGGGAGTCGATGACCCACTCCCCGGCCTTGGGGTCGTACTTCGTGGTGAAGAACCCCATCTCGCGGCAGAAGTCGGCCGTGAGGAACGTGTCGAGGAAGGTGATGTCGTTGTGGGTGCGACGGACCTCGAAGATCTTCTCGCGCCCGAGCCCCGCTCCAGTGTCCCACTTCTTCTGCTCGCGGGGGTCGTCGCACTCGAGCCAGGCCTTGCCGAACCGGCCCTTGTCCCAGCGCTCCTCGATGTGGCGAAACAGCTCCACGCCCATCTTGTAGGGATTGAGACGCCCCGGCTGCTGGTAGACGGTGCCGGAGTGATGATCGGCGTAGTCGATCACCTCGTCGTCGGAGAGGATGTGCTCCGTCATGAGCTTGGTGTGCCAGTAGGTGGCCCAGCCCTCGTTCATGATCTTCGTCTGGCCCTGCGGCGCGAAGTAGTAGGCCTCGTCGCGGATGATCTGGATGATCTCCTGCTTCCACCGCGGGAGCTGGGCGTGCTGCGCGATGAAGCCGAGCACGTCGCGCACGGGCTCCTCGGGGAAGCTGCGCATGCGGTCCAGCGACTCCTGCTTCCTCCTGCGCTGGGCCTCGAGGAACTCCGGGGGGTTGATGTGGGGGTCCATGTAGGACTTCGCGGGCAGCTTCCCGACGCTGCCGTCTCCCTCGGCGCGCTCGATGTCCTCCTCGGTGACCGGACGTGAGCGACGAATGTGGGAGATGTAGGGGTCGATCAGGTTGTCGATCGACAGCACCTGGTCGATGAAGCGCTCGACCTCGAGCTGCCCCTGGCGGTCCATGATGCGCCGGACCTTGGCGGCGTGGTTGGCCATCTGGTCGAGCATGCGTCGGTTGGTCGGCTCGAACCAGAGGTTGTTCTTGAAGAAGTCGACGTGGCCGTAGACGTGGGCCATGACGAGCTTCTGGTCGACCAGCAGGTTGTTGTCGAGCAGGTACGCGTACGAGGGGTCGGTGTTGATCACCATCTCGTAGATCTTGGACAGACCGTACTCGTAGCTCTTCTGCATCTCCAGGTATTCCATGCCGAAGCGCCAGTGGGGGTAGCGTGTCGGGAACCCCCCGTAGGCCGCGAGCATGTTCATCTCTTCGTAGGTGACCATCTCGAAGACGGTCTCGAAGAAGTCGAGCCCGTAGCTCTCGGCGAGCCCGCGGATGTAGTCGCGCGCCTTGACGAGCTCGGGCGCGAGCTTCCGGCCCTCACGCAGCATGCGGGTGCTGGTCCGCCCCAATTCAACCTCCTCCGTGAAGGGCTGTGCTCAGCGTCCGCGGCCGAGCAGTTCCTTGATCGAGTCCATGATCGAGTCGCGATTCGGGATGCGCGAGAGGCAGACCGCCTCCTCGTCTTCGAAGGCCTCGGCGAGGTCCTTGATGAACTGTCCCGACCCGTACTGACTGTCGACCTGCGCGTACGAGAACTGGTTGCTGACCGGAATGATCCGGTTGCGCAGGAGATCGACACAGGTCCGCGTGTCGGACTGCGACCAGTTGTCGCCGTCGGAGAAGTGGAAGGGGTAGATGTTCCACTCCTCGGGCGGGAAGTCGTTCTCGAGAATCTCGAGGCAGAGCTTGTAGGCGCTCGAGATGAGCGTGCCTCCCGACTCGCGCGTGCGGAAGAACGTGTCGCGGTCGACCTCGCGGGCCGTCGCGTCGTGGATGATGAAGCGCGTCTCGACGTCGTCGTAGTTGTGGCGAAGCCAGGTGTCGATCCAGAAGGCCTCGGAGCGCACGATCTCCTTCTGCTCCTTGCCCATGGACCCCGACACGTCCATCATGTAGATGACGACGGCGGAGCTGCGAGGCTCCTTGTCGTACTCGAAGGTGCGGTAGCGCTTGTCTTCCTTGATGGGGACGATGATCGGCCGCTCGGGGACGTAGGTGCCGCTGGCGATCGAGCGCTTGAGCGCCTGCTTGAAGGTGCGCTTGTTGTGGCGGAGCGACTCGGGCCCCACCGTGCTGATGCCGGTGTAGCGAGCCTTGTCGGCGGCGGCCTCACGGTGGCCTCGGGGCTCGATGCGCGGCAGCTCGAGCTCCTCGCCGAGGATCTCGGCCAGCTCGTCGACGCTGATCTCCACCTCGAGCATGTGGTCGCCGGACGCATCGCCGGCGCGGGGGCCCTGGCCGCTCCCGTCGCCCTGGTCTCCATCGCCCTGGCCGACCCCTCGATTGTTGTCGCCGTAGCGGAGCCGGGGAATCCCGATCTGGGGGAGCGGGATGCTGACGAGGTCCTTGCCCTTGCGCCCGACCAGCTCGCCGCTCGACATGTACTTGCGGAGGTCGCGGCGGACCCGCCCCTTCACGATGTCGCGGAAACGTCCGAGGTCACGGTCGATGCTGAGCATGCGGGCTCACCCCCTGGGCAGCGTGGCAGACCGGGCTCGGGACGATGGGTCGTCGATGTCGCGTGCGAGCCTCGGCGCCTGTTGGGTCTACTGACTCCTTAAGCCGTTCGGAGGTCAGTGTCTGTCCGGTGGCGCACGGTCCACCGCTCAGTCGTCGGTCTCTCCCCAGGGCTCGACCAACGTCTCCATTCGTCTCGGAGCTCGGCTCGCCATCGCGCCTCGCGCTCCACTGTGCCGATCAGAGCGACTTCATCCACTTGAACAGCGCGTCGACCTCCACCTCGTCCATTCCCTGGTAGGTCGTCCAGGGCATGTAGGGGTCGAGCTCGCGGCCGTCGCGACCCTTGCCTCGGAGCGCCCTCGCGAGGTCTGGCCGCGTGTAGTCCTCGAGGTCGACAGCGGGCGCCTCGGGGGCTCCCGATGCTGCGGCGGCGCCCTGCATGTCGGGGCCGTGGCAGTCGATGCATCCCGCGACCGTGGCCAGCACCTCGCCGTAGGCGGTCGTGGGGCCAGGAACGTAGCGGGGAGGCGGCTGATCGTGGTCGATGCGGTGAGCGTCGAGGACGAGACCCCCCATCGCCAGGGACAGCCGGAACAGGGGCCCGACGTCGTGGTCCACCATCGCCCGATCCACGGGCTCCACCTCGTCGCGGAAATAGGCCACGATCGAGAGCACGTCCGCGTCGCGGAGGGCCTGGAAGCGGTGGGCGGGCATGTGCACGAGCGGCCGTCCCTCGGGCGAGACCCCGTGCCGCAGGGCGAGATCCCAGTCCCGCACCTCGACGTCGCGACCGAGTCCGCCGCGCCCCGCCGTCAGGTTGGGGGTGAAGAAGCGACCGACCAGCGCGCTGTCCTGGATGACGCGACCGCCGAGATCGGAGCCGTGACACCCTCGGCAGTCCAGCACGTGGTTGACGAGGTGGGCGCCCCGTTCGGCGGAGATGGCCGCCGGCTCGGCCTCGGGCTGCAGCCAGCCGACGTCGACGGTCTCGGTGAGCAGGGCCTCGCTGCGCGCGCGGGCCCAGAGGGCTCCCGTGACTCCGGGCAGGAGGAGGGCGAGAAAGCTCACCAGCATCACGAGACGCGTGGACATCGACGTCGTTCCCCCTTCGCGACGCTCCTGTGTACTGCTCCCCGTCCGTGCCGGCCAGCGTCGGTGCGAGCTCCCCCGGGCTCGTGGGTCCGGTCGTCGGGCGCTACACGATCGCTCGAAAGCGCGACGCCAGCGCCCAGATCCAGGCCGTGGTGACCGCGAGCCCCGGCAGCACGTAGACCCCCCACGGCTCACCCGCGGCGGCAGCCCACCAGATCCGGCAGGCCCAGTAGGGCGGCACAATCCCGGCCAGGAGCTGCCACGGATCGGGGACGAACCACGCGACGACGGGCACCAGCCCCACGACCGACGTCACCTTCATCACGGCGAAGGCCTCGACCTTGTTCGCGGCGAGCGTGACGAGGAGGAGCGCCATGACCACCCCGCTCGGCGCCCCGAGGAGGGCGGCGGTCACGGTGGCGGGCCAAGGGGGAACCCCGACCCCGACCGCGGCGGACTCCACCAGCGCGAGCGCAGCTCCGGTGGCTACGAGCACCATCGAGAGCGTGCCGATCTGGACGGAGATCGGCGTGGGGGTCACGAGCACCGCCTGGAGCGTTCGCTCCTCGCGCTGCTCGAGGAGCAGGAAGCCGCCCACGAGACCGGTGAGGACCGAGGCGTTGACCAGCACGAAGTAGCTCACGCCGAGCGGCAGGTAGGGCTCGAGATCGAAGCCCGACCGCGTCGCGAGCTCGGCGGTGAGCCACGGGATCACCCAGCGCAGCGCGAGGGCGAGCCCGATGATGTAGGCGGCGGTTCCGAGCAGGAACCGGTCGCGGAGGAGCCGGCGCAGGTCGGTGAGGAGAATGGACGGAACGCTACGGGCGAGTCCCACGGGTCACCCCTCGGGAAGCTGGACGTGGGTGCGGAAGCGCGCGACGCAGAAGAAGGCCGCGAGCACGATCGAGAGGACGGAGACGAGGCCCGCGTAGGCCCACTGCCAAGGGGCGATCGGCTCGAACGCGGCCTGGAACAGCAGGAGCGGCGCCTGGGTGGGCACGAGGTACCACAGCCACCACGGCCCGATGTCGACCAGCGACAGGAACGACAGCTGCAGGATCATGGCCACGAGCGCGCCGGTGGGGAGCAGAAAGGACGTCACGGCGTCGTAGGCGGCCGCGAGCCCCACGCCCACGAGCGTGTAGAAGACCCCGAGCACGACTGCCCCCAGCAGCAGGAGCCCGTAGTCGGTCTCGACCCCTCGTGCTGCGATCGCGTAGACGATGGCGCTCTCGACGACCGCGAAGCCGGTGAGCGTGATCGCCTTCGACAGCACGTAGTCGGAGGTACGAAGCATCGTCACCCGCAGGGCAGCGAGGGTGCGCTCGCCCTTCTCGAGCAGGAGCATCGACGCGCTGAACATGAAGGTCGTGCCGCCGAGCCCGAGCACGTAGAAGGCCGCGAGACCCCGACCCACGGCCTCCACGGGGAACAGGTAGCGCACGGCGAGGCCGAGCAGCACCGCGGTCCCTGTGCCGATCACGTAGAGCTGGTTGCGAGACTGCAGCTGCACGTCGAGCCGCAGCGTGGCGAGGAGCCGCTTCATTTCAACGACCTCCCGGTGACCTGCACGAAGACGTCCTCGAGTGTGGTCTCCTGCGAGTGGATGGCGATGAGCCGCTCGTCGCGTAGCGACTGGAAGTCGGGCTCGGAGAGCAACCCGTCGAGCGGGAAGCGCGCCCGCTCCGGGGACGCCTCGTTGCCGTAGGTCACCTCGACCTCGCGGGTGCCGAACCGACGCTTCAGCGCCTCGGGCGCATCGCACTCGACGAGCTCGCCGTCGACGATGAAGGCGACCCGATCGCACAGTGCATCGGCGATCAGCATGTCGTGGGTGGTGAGAACAGTCGTGACGCCCTCGGCCTGGCGGGCCTTCACGAGGTCGCGGACCTTCACCGCATTCACCGGGTCCAGTCCCGCCGTGGGCTCGTCGAGAAACCACACCCGGGGCCGGTTCAGCAGACTGCGGGCGAGGGTGAGGCGGTTCTTCATGCCCTTCGAGAATGCGGCGACCGGCTTGTCGATGTCGTCGAGGAGACCGACCTGCTCGAGGACCTCCTCGGGCCGTGCGGTGTCACCGTCGTACAGCGACCGGAAGTAGTCCAGGTTCTCCCTTGCCGTCAGCTTGAGGTAGTGGTTCGGCAGCTCGAAGGCGACGCCGATCTGCCCGTAGTACTCGCGTCCCCACTGTCGCAGGGGGCGGCCGAGCACCTCGATGTCGCCGACGAACCCCTTCAGCAGTCCGATGAGGAGGTTCTGGGTGGTGCTCTTGCCGGCGCCGCTCGGCCCGAGGAATCCGAAGATCTCCTGATCCTGGACCTCGAAGTCGAGCGACGACACCGCAGGGGCCTCGGCCCCCGGGTAGGTGAAGGTGAGGTTCTGGACCTGGATCACAGTGGCTCTCCGTCGGTTGGGGCGGCAGCGCCGCCGCGGTACAGCCGCAGCACCTGGTCGACGAGGTCGTGCACGTCCGCCTCACCGAGCCGGCGAAGCAGCGCGGGGTCATCGAGGAAGGCGTCCAGTGCCACCCCGAGATGGGCCGCGATCAAGTCGAGCATTCCCTCACCGAGCGCGTGCTGGAGCAGGCTCGCGAACACTCTCGGCTCGATGTCGGCGCGCAGCTCACCACGGTCGCGGGCGACCGTGACCGCCTCGGTGAGGTAGTCGTGGGCCATGCGCCGGGTCTCGGTCGCGATGGCCGTGAGCTCGGGCTCGAGGTGATGGTCTCGGTGGAAGCGCGCCCCGAGTCGAGTGAGCGCCGGCTCCGCGAGGGCGAACGTCACGCCTGACGCGAACAGCCGCTCGAGCATCTCCCACAGGGTCTCGTCGGGGGACGGGACCGCGGACCCGAGCGCGGCCATCTTCTTCTCGGCCGTGTGGACCGTGATCAGCCAGCGGTAGAGGTCCGCCTTGCCCTCGAAGTACTGGTACATGCTCCCCTTCGAGACTCCCGCCGCCTCGACGATCCGGTCGAGGGTGGCCTGGGCATAGGGTCGCGACCCGAACTCCTCAATGGCGGCATCGACAATGCGGCGGCGCTTGTCGGCGGGAAGGTTGTGGAAGGTGGGGCGCGGCATGGACTCCTCTTGTGACTCGTCAGTCATGCGACTCATCAGTCACATGACTCGTCAGTCACGAGGCCGCAAGCCTGTGGACAACCTGGGGGCGAATTCGAGCGCGAGTGCTCACAAGGCAGCTCAGAGCCGTACAAATCCGAGTGTGAACAGGTGATCATCCTTGCGGATGTTCACCCGGACGCACGGGAGCGTCAGCTGGTTCGAGCGACCTGCTCCCACGGCGCGAGCTGATCGGGAAGCGAGGGGAGGGTCCTGCACATCTCGCGAACGAACGGCACGTGGGGCCGAAACTCCTCGCGGCCCCACTTCGACGCGCGCATCGCCTCCTTCACCGAGGGCACCAGGTTCACGGGCGACAGCACCTGCACGTGGGGCAGGTAGAGGTCGGCGTAGTTGCGGTCCCGGTTGACGTTCGCGGATCGCACGATCTGCTGGAAGGGGAACCACAAGGGGCGCCGCCAGTGAGGCGCGAAGCAATCGAGGGCGAGCACGAAGGCGTTTCGACGGCCCCGCGGCAGCAGCCCGGCCATCGCCGATTCCCAGCCCGCGCGCGCCGGAACGTTCGACGTGAGCCCGCCCTCGCCGAGCCGGGTGATGCCGTAGTCGGCGTAGAGTCGGCCCAGCATCTGGTGCATGCGGGCGTCCTCGCGCAGCACGTCGTAGTGGATCACCGCGGGGACCGCGCTCGAGAACCCCGCGGCATCGATGGCATCGAAGTCTTCGGTGCCCTTGTCCCGACCGAGCACGATCCGCTTCAGGGCATCGGGCCGCGAGAGGAACTCGCGGACCACGCCCGTGACCTTGAGGCGACCCGTCAGGTCGGACAGCCCGCTCGGCATCCCCGAGCGCTGGAGGTCGTCGTCGAGCAGGTGCTCGTAGAACTCGAGGTCGTGCTTGAGGGCGTCGACGGTGATGCCCGTCGTGATGACGTGCAGCGGAATCTCCATGTCGGAGAGGCGCATCGGCTGTCCGTCCTCGCGGAGGAACATGTGACCGATGGCGGCGCGCAGACGCAGCCGCAGCGTGGCGGGAAGGCCATAGCGGTTTGCCGTCTCCAGCACCTGGAACACGCCGCCCCACGACAGCGACCTCGCGGCGGCCACGTAGGCGGCGAGGTCGTAGCGACGACGTCGCGCCCGGAACATCGACATCAGCGAGCCGATGGAGGTCCCGACCATGAGGTCGGGAACGAGCCCCGAGCGCTCGAGCTGCTCGTAGACGCCCGGGTAGACGTAGCCGGCGCCGCCGCCGCCTCCCGACGCGACGACGAGTCGCTTCTCGGTGATCTCGCGCTCGAGCGACGGTCGGTCCACCCCGACGTGAGCGAGCAGCTCCACCCGCAGGCGGCGAGTCCGCGCCAACAGGTCCGGCAGCTCGTCGGCCACGGCGCGAATCCCGTGACTCGCGAGCCTGGAGATGCGGGGCTCGAGGCGGAGGCGCACCCACTGGTGGTGGCGGGCGAGGAACGAGCTGACGTCGTGGTCGTGGCCGGCCGCATCGCGAACCTGCGTGAGACGAGCAAACGAGATGACGTACCGAAGCGCGGTCAGCCGCTCGCGTGCGTCCTCGTCGTCCGTGGCGAGCCAGGCCCGCACCACCTGCGCCTCGAGGCCGTCGAGGGGCCGACGCCGTTTCGCCCATCGCCTGAGGGTGGTGCGCTCTGTCAAACCAACTCCGAGCGAGCGCTGGGGGTTCCCCCTCCCATCGAGGGGAGCGCGGGGACCGTTGAGCGCGGTGTCAGGCGGCTTGCACCGCACCGGGGGGGAGCTACAATGCCCATCGACACCGCTGGCTCCCTCTGCCTCACAGGTGAAGCGTGGCGGTGGGGGAATCGATGGTGGAAACGCAGTGCTGCCCCGTGATGGACCTGCAGTGGACCCCCCGCCTGGTCGAAGACCAGTACGCCGACGTGTACTTCTGCGCCTCTTGCGGGCATGTTCACCGTACCGAGAAGTATGCGACCAACCTCCGGTTTCCGTATCACGATCGCTGCGTGAACTGCGGGGGGGACCTCGATGGGGAGCGTTGTACGTTCTGCGGTCTCACGGTTGAAGAGGACAAAGCGCTGCACGATCGCCTGGCGAGCTTGCATCCCGATCGGGACTACATGCTCGCCTCGCGGGCGCTCGTCGAGTCTGGTCGCTACGTGCTCGCCCTGAAGCTCGCCACGGCGCAGGTGCGCTGGGGTGGCGACCCCGTGGCCGGCGAGGTCCAGCGGCTCTCCGTGCTGGAGGCGATGAACGAGTTCGAGCGGGCGCTCGACGAAGCCTACGAGTGGGCCGACAACCCGGGTTGTCCGCCGGTGGTGTTCGGGGTGATCGCGGGTCTCGAGGCAAACCTCGGCAACCTCCAGGGCGCGCTCGCGGCGCTCGAGCGGGGGCTCGCCAAGGAGCCTCACCGCAGCGACTGGTGGATCGACTACGCCGAGCTCAATGTCCACCTCGACGAGCGAGCCAACGCACTTCGCGCCGCGGCGAAGGCACTGACCGATCCGTCGGTGCAGCCGCGGGCCATCGCGGTGATGGCCGAGGTCGGCGAGCGCTACTACGCGTCCGCGCAGTACGCGGCGGCCCTGTCGGCCTGCTCGCTCGCGCAGGACCTCCAGGAGCAGCACGTCGAGCTCGCCTGGCTGCGGGCGCGAATCGCCGCCAACCACCAAGACAGCGACTACATGATTCGCTGGCTCGAGACCACGGTGGCGCTCGACCCCGATCACGAGGAGGCCCAGGCCATGCTCGCTCCCTACAAGCGGCGCAAGTCGGGGTGGTTCGGCTGGTGAGGTGGTTCAAGGCCCACGGTCTCGGCAACGACTACCTCGTGGCCGTCGACCTGGCGGCGCCCCTCACGCCGGAGCGGGTCCGGGCCCTCTGCGATCGCCACCGGGGCATCGGCTCTGACGGCATCCTCGAGCCGACGGCGTCCGGCCGTGCCGATCACGGCGTCCGCATCTGGAACCCCGATGGTTCGGTGGCCGAGAAGTCCGGCAACGGTCTGCGCATCTTCGCGTTCTGGCTCGCGCGGGATCGGGGGGCGTCGAACGCGTTCACGGTCGACACCGGGTCCGACGTCGTGCAGTGCGAGGTCGACGGCCGGGTGGTGACGGTGGAGATGGGCGTGGCCACGGTGGGCCCCTGGGTCGACCAGCGCGTGTCCCTCGCCGAGCTCGGCGCGGGCTCTGGCGAGCTCTCGGTCACCGAGGTCCGGATCGGCAATCCCCACGCCGTGGTGTGGGCACCGGGCGACCTCGACGCGCTGCCGTGGCGGGACTGGGGAGCGGCGCTCGAGCGTCACCCCCACTTTCCCGATCGCACGAACGTCCAGTTCGTGGAGCCCCGGCCCGACGGAGCGGCGCTCCGGATCTGGGAGCGGGGGGCTGGTGAGACCACGGCCTCGGGGTCCAGCGCGTGTGCGGTGGCGGCAGTCGCGGCTGCCCGCGGTCACCAGCCTCACGACGTGACCCAGGCGCTGACGATGCCCGGGGGCGTGCTCCACGTCATCGTGCGCAGCTCCGGGGCGGTGCGCCTGCGTGGGCCCGTCGCGCCGATCGGCTCGATGCAGCTCGACCCAGATTACGACGCCGGTCCCTGACCACGGAGAACTGGTGTCGGAAGATCGGGCGAACCTCGACGACTTCGAGCGAAAGCTCGTTCTGCGACCGCTCGCGCGGGGTGACTTCGAAGACGTCGCCGATCTCCAGCTCGCGTGCTTTCCCGGGCAGCCACCGTGGACCGAGGCAGAGTTCGGCAGCCACCTGCGGGAGTTTCCCGAGGGCCAGCTCGGCGTGTTCATCGAGGACCGGCTCGTGGCCTCCGCCAGCAGCCTGATCATTCAGCAGGACGACTTCGGCGATCTGCACAACTGGAAGTCGGTCAGCGGCGACGGCACGATCACCAATCACGACCCCGATGGCGACACGCTCTACGGCATCGAGATCCAGGTCCATCCGGACTTCCGGGGAATGCGGCTCGCGCGACGGCTCTACGACGCTCGAAAGCAGCTGGTCGTCGAGCGCGAGCTCGCACGAATCGCGATCGGTGGCCGGATCCCGGGCTACGCGCGATATCGCGACGAGATGACCGCTCGGGAGTACGTCGAGGCGGTCGTCGAGCGTCGCCTTCACGACCCGGTACTCACCGTCCAGCTCGCCAACGGGTTCCAGCTGCGCGCGCTCATCCCGGACTACGACCGTTCCGACGAGGACTCGGCGGGCTACGCCACCCACCTCGAGTGGACCAACCTCGACCACGTGCCCGACCGCAACCGTCAGCGTCGGGCCGTCCGCATGGTCAAGCTCGCGGCAGTGCAGTGGCAGATGCGTCAGATCGAGCACATCCGCGAGTTCGAACAACAGTGTCGGTTCTTCGTGGACACGGCCTCCGACTACGAGTCCGACTTCGTCGTCTTTCCCGAGTTGTTCACCCTCGAGCTGCTGACCCTGCTGGACAATCGCAAGCCCGAGCAGGCGATTCGGCAGCTCGCCGAGTACACGCCCCGCTACCTCGAGCTGTTCAGCGACCTCGCACTCCGGAACAACGTCAACATCGTCGCTGGCTCCACGGTCACCGTCGAGGACGACACCCTGTTCAACGTCGCGCACCTGTTTCGCCGTGACGGCACGCTCGAGCGCCAGAAGAAGATCCACATCACCCAGCCGGAGTCGCGCTGGTGGGGGGTCCAGGGCGGCGACGAGGTTCGCGTGTTCGACACGGACAAGGGCAAGATCGCGATCCTGATCTGCTACGACGTCGAGTTTCCGGAGCTGGTGCGGGTCGCGGTGGCCATGGGCGCGCGGATCATCTGCGTCCCCTACAACACCAACGACCGCTACGGCCACGTTCGGGTACGCACCTCGGCCCGTGCGAGGTGCATCGAGAACCACGTCTACGTGTTGACGGCTGGCTGCGTCGGTAACCTGCCCTTCGTCGAGAACGCGGACGTCCACTACGCGCAGTCCGGGGTCTACACGCCCCTGGACGTGGGCTTCGCGTGGGACGGCATCGCCGCCGAGGCCTCGCCCAACCACGAGACCGTGCTCGTGCACGACGTCGACACCGAGCAGCTTCGACGTCATCGGCTGCGCGGATCGACCCGCAACTGGCATGATCGGCGCACCGATCTCTATCGGGTCACCTGGAAAGGGGAGACCCCGAGGGAAGTCTGATGGAACACCTCGTTCGCCTCGCCGAAGCCGAGCTCTCCCGTGGACACCCCCTCGAGGCGTTGGCCAGACTGAGGCCGGCGCTACGCTATCCCCAGGACTACGATTCCAACGGCTTTGTCGAGGTCGTTCGCGTCTTCCGGGAGATCGTCCGCCGGGAGGCCCCGTCCCTCGAGGGGCCGATCGCAGCGGTGCTCGCCAGTCCGGACCACGTCGAGCGGCTGTACGATGCGGCTCGGGCGCTCCACGAGCACGAGATCCACGACGTCGCAGCCCTGTTTCTCGGCCGGGCGAACCGCCTGATGCCCGGACGGGTCACCCTGGTCTCCGAGCTGTGTGCGACACTGGGCGCGGACCTGCGGCACCCCGAGGCTCTCACCGTGCTCGCGCAGTCGGGTCTCGTGCCGCGCGACCCCTTCTGCCTCTACCTCACCGCCCACCACCGGCTGATGTCGGGCGATCGCGACGGAGCGGCCCGGACGCGGGCCGAGGTCCGCGACGAGGGAGACGCGATGCTCACCGAGGCGCTGCGACGCCTCGACGGACTGCTCGCCCGTGCCGCTGCCGTGGCCGCGGCGACCTCGCTCGACCGGGTGGACCTCACCGGCTGGCACGCGGCGCTCGACGGTTCGCTCTTGCTGCACGAGGTCCGGGGCGGTATCGGCATGAACGGTCGGGCCGGTGATCTCGCGGACTCGCTGGGCCTCGTTCGTGCCGGGGTGGAGGCGATGGCGCGGCTCGTCATCTCCACGGGACGGCCGGTCGCCCACGTCTGCCCCGCGACCGACCGGTCGTCGCAGATCCTCGGTCTCGCGCTCGCGGAACGGCTCGACCGACCGGTCCTGCGCTACCGCGAGCAACTCCGCGACAGCATCATCGTGGTCTACGACCTTCGGGAGGTCGACCCCGGGATGCGCTCCGCCCTGCACCGCCACGACGGCAACGTGCTGTGGGTCCACGCCGCTTCGTGGTCCCGACCGGGGCCCATCAGCCCGGACGTGGCGACGGTGCTCTGCCAGCGCGTCACCCCGCCGTGGGCGCTCGACCAGCGACCCCAGGAGCTCGTGGTTCGCGACGTGGCGAGCGCGGTGCCTGCCTCGGGTCGGCGCGACGGCGGGCTGCCGACCGCCCTCGTCGAAGCGACCCGCGACCTCACCGACGCCGATGCGCTCGGGTTCGTGCGCGCTGCCGGGCGCCGCCGGACCCCCCTGCGGGGCTCGCCGGTGCCGTCGGAGCGCGTGGCCCCCGATGCCCGGGCGGGCCTGCGCACGTGGGTCTGAGCCGCAGAAGCGAGGCGCCGGGCTCGATCACGAGCCGGGGCTTCCTTCCGGATCCGCGGGCGTCCACTGACCGTGGAGCGCAGGCGGTACGGCGTGGGGCAGCCGCAGTCTCGCCTGGGTCTCGAGCGTCGTCGGGTCCACGACCCAGATCTCGCTCGGCCCCTCGGGGTCGAACACCCAGGTCACGAGCCACCGCCCGTCGGCCACTGGCAGCGGCTCGCCGGGGATCCGAGGGTACAGCTCGCGGTAGGTCAGTCGCGAGTCGGGCTCCAGGCGGCCGAGGCCCGTGAGCACCGGGTGCTGAAGGTCTGGGGTTCCGGCCACCCCGAACACCGCGCCGGTCGGGGTGTCGAAGGGGGTGGACGTGGTCGGAAGCTCCATCAGGTGGTCGGTGAGCGGCTCGATTCGCGTGCGGTCTTCCGGGTCCACGGTCAGCCGGATCGGGGACGGGACACTCTTGCCGACCTGCGCGAGCGGGTCGTCGATGCGGGGGAAGGTCGGGTAGTGCATGCCGGTGAGCACCACGTTGCCTGCATCGTCTTCGTAGGCGTGGGCCCAGTGGAACACGAACCCCTTGGGGCCCTGGGCCCAGCGGGGCTCGCCTCCGTCTCGTGGCCACAAGAGCACCAGCCCCGGCTCGTCCTTCAGCCGCAGCGAGGTCACGGGCGTGCGCCAACCCACGATTGCCGCCGGGATGTCGAACGACACGGCAGGAAGCACGAACACGCAGTACCGGCGCGTGAGCGCGAAGTCGTGGACGAACGGAAGCTGAGGTAGACCGAGCCAGTGGGTCTGCAGCTCGCCGCTCGGCGCGACCCGGTGGATCAAGAGGTGCGACTTGAGTCCGTAGGCCGCACCGAAGCTCCAGAGCTCGCCGGTGTGAGGGTCGAGTCGGGGGTGCGCGGCGAAGGGCAGCTCGGGATTCATCACCCGGTCGATCACCGAGCGGCGATTCTGCAGTCCGCCGTCGAAGTCGAATCGCCCTCGGGTCTCGAGCGTGTCGGGGTCGACCTCGTGCGGGATCCCTCCCTCCCAGAGGGTGAGCGTGCGGCCGGCGTGCGTGATGATCGAGGTGTTCGCCGCGTTCTTGAACTTCACGTCGAGCAGGTTCGCCGAGAGCCCGCCCGGGCGGTTCGTCCCGAAGCCTCGGTACAGGATTCGATCGGCTTCTTCCTCGGCCTTCCACTCCCTGGTCCGGACCCAGTCCGCGCGGTACCGCGCCTTCCCGCCAGAGATCGCCAGACGCTGTACGAACCCGTCTCCGTCGAAGGGATGACCGTACGGCTGGCCGCCGCGCGCCTGGCGGCCAGGCCCGTTGCGCAAGAGTACGCCGTCGATCTCGGGGGGAATGGTCCCTTCGACGATCTCGAGCTCCACCTCCTCGCGTACGGGTGAGGCGAGCGCGTTCATCGCGGACTGCACGAGGTCGACGAGGTGACGTTGTTGGACCACGGTGGACCCTCCACCGGGGGACGTACTTTTTCGGGCTCGCCTCTGGGGGCTCGCCGTCGTCCCGGGGGACCGGAGACCCGGCGGCTCGAACGCGCCACGATGCGGTCGATACCTGGGCGGCCCGGTGGGGAGCCCCGAGCTACCCTTCGGCCGGAGGTTGCCGATGCGGTGGGTCTGCGCTGTGTGCCTGGCGGGATGCGTGTACGTAGGCCGTCAGGACTTCGAGGACCGGCGCGAGCTGATCGACGAAGACGGCGATGGTGTGCCCTACGCCGACGACTGCAACGACCGGAACGCGCTGCAGTCTCCGGACCTCGCGGAGATCCCCTACGACGGCATCGACAACGACTGTGCCGGCGACGGTGACCTGATCGATGCCGACGGCGACGGCTATCCTGGGGTGCTCGAGGAGGACTACGACGGCACCGTCTACCCCGAGGTGTTCCGCGATCTGCCGCTCGACTGCGCGGATGACCCCTCGGAGTTCCCGTTCGCCGCCCTGATCTCGCCGGCCCCCGACAACCCGGACGTTCCATACGACGGGCTCGACGGCGGGTGTGACCGGAGCAACGACTTCGACGCCGACGACGACGGGTTCATGCCCGCCCATGTCCGCGTGGACGGCGAGCGCATCGACGTTCGCGTGGCTTTCGCCGCGTACCTCGACCGCTGGGGCATCTCGGGGGAGGAGGCCCAGGGGTTCCTGGCGCCAGGGAACGGGCTGGACGACCCGGCCGCCTTCTCCGACTGCGACGACACGGACCCTGCGCTCTTCCCGGGCAACGGCCTCGTCGACGTGCTCTATGACGGCATCGACGAGAACTGCGACGGCGTCAACGAGTACGATGCCGACGGCGACGGCTTTGTACCCCCGCGGTTCGAGGCCGACTTCCAGGCCTACCTCGACCGGCACTTCGCGGGCGGGCCCCCGAGCTTCGCGATGCCGAGCCAGAACCTCTTCGGCGACTGCCTCGACGAGCCCCACCCCGACTTCCCGGACCTCGATCCGGCCGACGTCCGCCCCAGTGTTCCCGGCAACCCGGTTCTCGACGAGCCCTACGACGGGATCGACCGCGACTGTGCGCGCGACAACGACTTCGATGCCGACGGTGACGGCTTTGTTCCCGTGGGACTCGAGGACGCCGACTGGCTCGCCTATGTCGCGAACTGGGACATCACGGACGAGGAGCGGCGCGCCTGGGCCGCCCCGAACCCCGATGCTCGTCTCGTCGAACCCCCGGGACGCGGCGACTGCAATGACGACGACGCCCTGATCTGGCCCGGGGCCCTCGAGACGTTCGCGGAGGGAGTGGACCGCGACTGCAACGGTGTCGCGGGCGCGGGAACCCTGGTGTTCGGCCAGACGGCTCCCGGGGCGCCGGCCAGCGGGTTCGGCTTCGAGGGCGCGTCCAACCCCGAGCTCGGGCGACTGGCCGACACCTATCTGGTCTTTGTCGCCGCGAACGAGGGGCTCCTCGAGGAGGGGACGCCGCTCGGCGCGATCGGAGTCGCGATTCCGATCCCGGTGCCGGCCACCGCGCAGCGGTACCAGGCGCCCACCCAGGCGGTCTACCCGCTGTTCAAGCGGACGCCGCAGGCGGTGAATCCCCAGCTCGACATCGCGTACGATCCCGTCTTCGTCGATGTCGACTCCGACGGCCTCGACGACCCGAGCATCGGGGTCGGGTTTGCCGACGACGATCCGCTGGTCGACAACACGGCGTTGACGCTGTCCTACGTGCGCTGGCTCACCGCGACCGGCACCTGGGGGGTTCCCCAGAATCAACCCGTGCGTGATCTCGAGACGCGCTACGAGCCGACCGACCTCGAGGTGGGCTTCGACGCGGCCGGCAATCCCTACGCGTTCACCTGTGGTCCCGACGGCGCGCTCCACTCGCTTCGCGACGTCGGCGTCCCGGCTGGCTCCCAGTTCGTGGCGGTCCCCGGTCGGGTCTGCTTCGTCGACGGGCCAGCGGAGCCTTCTGGCGACGTGCCGGTGCAGGTCTGTGCCATGGGCGCGTGTACGCCCTACGTCCTCGACGACGGGGGAGCGTGGACGGCCGAGCCGCCCGCCGTGCTCGAGGCCGTCGAGCTCGCCGACGACGACGACGGCGTGCTCGCCAAGGTGGTGGGCGGACTGGCCACCGTCGAGGCTTTCGGCAGCGGGCCGGTCGCCGTGTTCGCGGAGCTCGCAGGTCCCGTGCGACAGCTCGACGCCCACGTCCACGGCGGCGTCCTCTATGCCGTCGGCGTGGTGCTCGACGATGTCGGCGTGCCCGGGTTGTGGCTCGAGCGGCACGGCGGCACCGTCGATCTCGTCCAGCTGCCGCTCGATGTTCCCCAGCTCGCCAACCGGATCGTCGACGGCGTGGCGGTGTACGCGGACGGGGATCGCGTGGGCGTCGCGATCCGGGCCGGAGGTGGTGATGCCTCCAACGTGATCGGCTGGGTGTTCATGAACCCCTGACCCTCGCCGATGAGGGGCCCATGCCGGGCCCCCACGTCATGGTGATCGACGAAGATCCGCTGATGCTGCGGGCGATCCGGCGCGCCGTTCGTTGGATTCGCCCGGACTGGACGCTTGCCCTCGTGCCCTCGCCCGTGGAGGCGCTCGAGGCGCTCGAGGCGCGCCCGGCGGACGTCGTGGTCGCGGATCTCGCCCTCACCTGGCGCGAACGCGCGGCGCTCGCCGAGCTCGCCCGGCGTCATCCCGAGGCGCTGCGGGTGCTCTTCACGACCGATCCGGATCGGACCCAGGCGATCGAGCTCACGAGCCTGGCCCACCGCATCGTCGCCAAGGGTCCGAACCCCCAGGAGCTGGTCGCCAGCATCGACGACGCACTGACCGCGCGGGCGTGGATGGACTCTGCGGCCTTGAGACGCGTGGTGTTCGGTGCGCGCGACCTTCCGCGAGCGCCCGAGCTCGCCCCGCAGCTCGCCCTGGTGGCTCGCGATCCGAAGGCCCGCGTCAAGGACCTCGCCGAGGTCGTGAGCCGCGACCCCGCGGTGGCGAGCCGGGTCCTCCGCATCGCGAGCTCGGTGTGGTTCGCCTCGTCACGTCGCCTCCGCTCACTCGAGGAGGCGATCGCGAGGGTGGGCGTGCGCACACTGCAGGCGTTGGTGCTCGACACCGAGATCGCACATCGCTTCCGCGTCCATCCGCGGTCGGGCGTGTCGGCCGACGCGCTGGCGCGCCACAGCTTTCGAGTGGCGCGCACGGCGCTGAGGATCGCCAGCGACGTGGCTCCTCCCCTCGCCGAGGTCGCGTTTCTCGCCGGGGTCGTGCACGAGGTCGGACAGCTGGTTCTGGCCGAGCGCGAGCCCGAGCGCATCGGCCGTGATCGGGAGCTCGCCCGGCGCCGGGGCGTTCCGCTCCACGAGATCGAAGCCGAGCGCCACGGGGTCACCCACGCCACCGTGGGGGCCGCGCTGCTTCACCTGTGGAGCTTCGACGAGCGTGTGGTCACCGGCGTGCTGGAGCACCATCGTGCCCCGTCGCGCCGGACCGCAGCCGTCGACGTGGCGACGATCCTCTGGGTCGCCCAGGCAGTGGCCCAGCCTGCCGAAGAGGTCGGCACCGACGTTCCCGCGGAGTTGGCCAAGCTCGGCTGGGGCACGCGGTTCAGCGGCTGGCGGGAGGTCGTGGACGCGATCGCGTAGCATCGGGTCATGGTCACGATGCGCCCCGCGGTCCCCGACGATGCCGACGTCATCCTCGGCTTCGTTCGAGCCCTCGCCGAGTACGAGCGCGAGCCCGACGCCGTCGAGGTCGACGCCGAGACCCTGCGCGGCCAGCTCTCCGAGTCGCACCCGCCGTTCTTCTGCACCATCGCCGAGATCGACGGCGTGCCGGTGGGCTTCGCGTTGTGGTTCCAGACCTACAGCACGTGGCGAGGACGCCGCGGGATCTACCTCGAGGATCTCTTCGTCCTGCCCGAGCACCGGGGCCAGGGCATCGGACGAGCGCTGCTCGCGTCGCTCGCTGCGGAGACCCGGGCTCGCGGTGGGGCGCGACTCGAGTGGGCGGTGCTCGACTGGAACACGCCGGCTATCGACTTCTACCGGGCCCGGGGGGCCGTGCCGCTGTCAGAGTGGACCACCTTCCGCCTCTCCGACGAGGCTCTCGACCGGCTCGCCGACGAACACGCCTGACCCCGAGGATGCCATGGGTGCCATCGACCTGCAGATCGACGGAACCGTCGCCACGATCTCCCTTGCCAATCCGGACCGACGCAACGCGATGGGGCCGGACTTCTTCGAGGAACTGCCGGCCAGGATCGCCGAGATCGACCACGCCAACGACGTGAGGGTCGCGCTGCTCCGCGCCGAGGGTCGGGTGTTCTCCGCCGGTCTCGACTTGATGGCCATGATTCCGCACATCCCGGTCGGTCTGCAGCCCGAGGCCCCCGACGGCGCCAAGCGTGCGGCCCTGCACCGGCTGATCGAGCGGCTCCAGCACGCCATCACCTCCGTCGAGCGCTGCCGGGTGCCCGTGATTGCCGTAGTCCAGGGACCCTGCGTGGGAGGAGGCGTCGATCTGGTCACCGCCTGTGACCTGTGCGTCGCGTCGAAGGACGCGTACTTCAGCGTTCGTGAGGCTCGCGTCGGCATCGTCGCGGACCTCGGAACCCTGCAGCGGCTGCCTCGCATCGTCGGCAGCGCGCGAGCCCGCCACTGGGTCTACACGGCGCGCGACGTGCCGGCGCCCGAGGCGCTCGAGGCCGGGCTGGTGGTGCAGCTCTTCGACGACGTCGACGCGCTGACTGCGGGGGCTCGAGCCCTGGCAGAGGAGATCGCGGCGCGAGCCCCGCTCGCCGTCCAGGGCTCCAAGGCCGTCCTGGTCGAGCAGGACCGTCACGACTTCGACCGCTCGCTCGCGTACGTCGCGGCATGGAACACCGCGCACCTCGTGAACCAGGACCTCGGCCGGGCACTGCAGGCGTTCATGACCAAGAGCGAACCCAACTTCGAAGGGAACTGACCCCCCACCTGGGTTAGGGCTGGGCCATGACCGGGCTGCCCGACGAGATCCGCCGCCAAGCGCCCACCCTGGCCGATGGGCGCTACCGGGTGCTCGCTCAGGCTGGCGAGGGGCTCCTGCTGCGTCGCTACCGCGTGTGGGACGAGCGGATCAACGTGATGCGCATCGTGAAGGTCCTCGGCGCCTCCTTCGCGACCGACACGCTCATGCGCGAGCGCTTCGTCGAGCACTACCGGCGTCTGCTCGGCTTCCACCATGCCAGCGTGACGCGGGTGCACGACGTGGAGCCCCGCGCGGTGTTGCCCTGGGCCGTCGTCGAGGACCACGAGGGCCTCTCGTTGCACGACCACGTCGCCACTCACGGCGCCCTCGGCCCCCGCCAGACCGTGCAGGCGGTGCGGCCGCTGCTCGGCGGCCTCCAGGCCCTTCACGCCGCAGACTTCGTGCACTCCGACATCCGTCTGCGCTCGCTGTTTCCCAACGCCGAGCAGGGGTTCGTCCTCGCCGAGCCGAGCCTCCAGTGGGCGGTGGGGGCGGCGCTCGAGGCCCTCGACGACCAGGCCTGGACCCCGCCCGAGCGTCGACGAGACCCCTCGCTGCGAACTCCCGCCAGCGACCTCTACAGCTTCGGGGCCGTCCTGTACGCGCTGCTCACGGGCACGACGCCGCCCGACTTCCTGTACGAGCTCGAGACGGAAGACAGCGCCTTCGCGAGCGTGCCGGAGCCGTTTCGGGACGTCGTCGCGCGCTGCTGTCGGCTCGTTCCTGGCGAACGCCCCAGGGACGTTCGCTCGGTGGTCGAGGCCCTCACCCGGGCGGCTCGTGCGGTGGGCCCCGACTCCGAGGAGGCCTCACCGCTTCCCCGACCGCCCGACGTCGTCGAGGTGCCCGACACCTTCGACTTCCCGGACCTGCAGCCCGTCCTCGACTCGGCCTCTCGAGCCACCACCTTCGAGGCCGACGACGACGATGACTCCGTGACCACCCAGCGCGAGAGCGTCCTTCCGTATCAGCTGCCTCCCGTCGCGGAGGACGGGGGGGCCGAAGGTGAGGCGCCCTCGAGTCGGGTGGACTCGACCGCCGAGACCCTTCCGTTCGGTCAGCCCGCCTCCGGGCCGCCCGCCGCCCCGGATCCAGGTTCCTCCGAGTCCTCCCCGCCGGCCGCGCGTCGGTCCCTCGGCAAGCCTCGTCCCGTTGGGCATCTCGCCGCCTCGTCGCCCGAGCCCCGGCGCGAGAAGCGGGTGTCGCTGACGCGCTGGGTCGTGGTGGGCAGCGTCGCGGGCGTGCTCTTCGCCGGGATTGCGCTGTTCGCCTACACGAGCGTGCTCCTCTCGGCCAGCTACCGGCTCGAGGCGGCCCAGGAGGCGACCCAGCAATCTCGAGAGCAGCTCTACCGCACGATCGACGCCCACCACTCCATCGTCGCCGCCATGGACGAGTCGCTGTACAGCGCGTACCGCTCGTGGACGGTGGTTCGGGGGGAGCCCCAGCGCATCGACGCTGCGCTGTCGTTCCTCGACGGCTTTGCGCTCACGATGACCATCGTGCCTCGAGACCATCCCCGCCGGGCCCAGATGGAAGATGCGGCACGTCGCCTGACGTCGTCGCGGCAGAACTACGAGGCCGCGCTCGACCGATGGCGGACCAACGTGGGATCGCTGTCGGGTCGGACCGCCATCTCGCTCGGGATGGGCCGGGGGCCGCCCGAGGATCAGTCGAGCGCCAGCGCACGGTGACGGCGGTACCCGTGGCTCGTGCAGTAGCCGAGCCGGCCTTGACACGTCGGGTCCAGGCGATGCCCTGGTGCGTCACCTCACCCGTGGACGTGCCATACTGGCCCCGTCTCCACCACCCGCGGTGACCCTGTGCGCCTCGCCAACCTCGCCGGCCGCGCGATGCTCGTGCGTG